>NZ_OY726394.1:620199-1240399 GCF_963378075.1 Mycolicibacter sp. MU0083 | reverse complement strand
CCGACCGCGGGCAGATCACGCATGATCGCCGCGGTACCGCCCCGGCGCAGCTTCCACAGCCGGTAGCTCAAAGCCACCACTGCGGATAAGAGCACGCCGACGAGCACGACCATGTACATCATGGGCGTGCTCATCGGTCCATGCCTATTAGTCGATCACACCCAGGGCGCGCAGCCGGGCCCTGCCCTGCGCCGCCGTCTTGGGGTCATTGGACGCAGCCTCGTGCCGGGCGGTCGCCTCGTCGATCTCCGCTGCGAAATCGACCGATTCGGCCAGAATGCTGACACCTTCGTCGGTCACCGACAGGAACCCGCCGTGGACGGCGAGCCGCAGCTCGTCGTCCTCGACACGGTCCACACGCACCATGGCGTCATCGACGAGCTCGGCAACCACCGGGATATGCCCCGGCAGGATGCCGATCTCACCGACGGTGGTCCGAGTAAAGATGAATGTGGCCTTGCCCGACCACACCTTGCGGTCCACCGCGACGATGTCGACGTCAAGCTCTGCCATTACTCACCACCTTTCGCCGTCAAGAGATTCCGGGTCACAGCTTGGCGCCCAGGCTCTCGGCCTTCTTAGCCAGGTCGTCGAGACCACCGATCAGGAAGAACGCCTGCTCGGGCAGGTGGTCGAAGTCGCCCTTGGTCAGCCGGTCGAAGGCCTCGATGGTCTCCTTCAGCGGCACCGTCGAACCGGGCTGACCGGTGAACTGCTCGGCCGCCATCATGTTCTGGCTCAGGAACCGCTCGATACGCCGCGCCCGGCCGACGAGCTGCTTGTCCTCTTCGGACAGTTCGTCGATACCGAGGATCGCGATGATGTCCTGCAGGTCCTTGTAACGCTGCAACACCCGGATGACCTCCTGGGCGACCCGGTAGTGCTCGTCACCGACGATGGCCGGGTCCAGAATGGTCGAGCTGGAGGCCAGCGGGTCCACCGCCGGGAAGATGCCCTTGGAGAACACCGCACGCGACAACTCGGTGGTCGCGTCCAGGTGCGCGAACGTGGTCGCCGGCGCCGGGTCGGTGTAGTCGTCGGCGGGCACGTACACGGCCTGCATCGAGGTGATGGACCGGCCACGGGTCGAGGTGATCCGCTCCTGGAGCTCGCCCATCTCGTCGGCCAGCGTGGGCTGGTAACCCACGGCCGACGGCATGCGGCCCAGCAGGGTCGAGACCTCGGAGCCGGCCTGGGTGAACCGGAAGATGTTGTCGATGAACAACAGCACGTCCTGGTTCGCCTCATCGCGGAACCACTCGGCCATGGTCAGCGCCGACAGCGCGACCCGCATACGGGTGCCCGGCGGCTCGTCCATCTGGCCGAACACCAAGGCGGTGTCCTTGAGCACGTTGGCGTCCTCGAGCTCGACCCACAGGTCGTTGCCCTCACGGGTGCGCTCACCGACGCCGGCGAACACCGAGGTACCACCGAAGTTGCGGGCGATACGGTTGATCATCTCCTGGATCAGCACCGTCTTGCCCACGCCGGCACCACCGAACAGCGCGATCTTGCCGCCACGCACGTACGGGGTGAGCAGGTCGACGACCTTCAGACCGGTCTCGAGCATCTCGGTGCGCGGTTCCAGCTCGTTGAAGGCCGGGGGCTTGCGGTGGATCTCCCAGTGCTCGAACTCTTCGCCGTAGCCGGGCTTGTCCAGGCAGTGGCCCAGGGCGTTGAACACGTGGCCCTTGACCTCGTGGCCAACGGGAACCGAGATCGCCGCGCCGGTGTCGCTGACCTCGGTGCCACGGACTAGGCCGTCGGTCGGCTGCATCGAGATGCAGCGCACCAGGTTGTCACCCAGGTGCTGGGCGACCTCCAGGGTCAGGGTCTTGGCCAGCTCCGAGAAGCTGATCTCGGCGTGCAGCGCGTTGAACAGCTCGGGCACCGCGCCCCGGGGGAATTCGACGTCGACGACGGGGCCGGTCACGCGCACCACGCGGCCGGCGGTTGTCTTGTCTGCGGTAACAGTCATTATCTTCTTCGCTTCCTTGGGGACTTACCGGGCGGCGTCGGCCAGCGCGTTCGCGCCGCCGACGATTTCGCTGATTTCCTGGGTGATCTGAGCCTGGCGCTCGCGGTTGGCCTCAAGGGTCAACGCTTTGATCAGATCGTCGGCGTTGTCGGTCGCCGACTTCATCGCGCGCTGACGCGAAGCCAGCTCCGAGGCGGCCGAGTCGAGCAGCGCCGCGTACACGCGGGTGGTCAGGTACCGCGGCAGCAGCGAGTCGAACAACGCCGTGGCGTCCGGCTCGAAGGAGTACAGCGTCCGCGGACCGGTCTCCTCCCCGACGTACTCCACCAGCATCGGAGCGATCCGCCGCGCTTCCGCAGACTGCGACAGCATCGACCGGAAATCGGTGGACACGATGTGCAGTTCGTCGACGCCCAGTTTGCCGTCGGCACCCGGGTAGTCGCCGTCGTCGTCGGCGCCCGCCAGGAAGGCCTCCACCAGGGTCGAGGCGATGGTGGCCGCGTTCTCGTAGGTCGGCTGCTCGGAGAAGCCGGTCCACGACTGGGTCACCGCCCAGTTCCGGAAGGTGTAGTAGGCCAGTGCCTTACGTCCCACGACGTAGAGAACCGGATCCTTGCCCTCGGAACGCAGCAGCGAGAACAGTTCCTCGGCCCGCCGGAAGACGTTGGCGTTGTAGCCGCCACACAGACCACGGTCGGACGACACCACCAGCACACCCGCCCGCTTGGGCTCGCTGCGCTCGACCAGCAACGGGTGGTCCAGGGCCGCCTCGGCGGCCAGGGTGGTGAGCATCCGGGTGATCTCGGCGGCGTACGGACGGGCCGTTTCGAGCCGGGCCTGAGCCCGGCCGATACGCGAGGTGGCGATCAGCTCCTGGGCCTTGGTGATCTTCTTGATCGACCCGGCGGAGCGGATACGCCCGCGTAGTTCGCGAAGTGTGGCTGCCATGGCGGTGTTACTTCTTCGCCGGTGCGGCCTTGCGGACCTGCACCGCTTCCTTGCCGAGCTCGGACTCGTCGAGGGCCTCGACGTGCTCGTCGGGAACCACCGAGCTGCCGTCGGAGGCGGCGAAGCCCTTCTTGAACTGGTTGATCACCGAGACCAGCTTCTCGCTCGCCTCGTCGGAGAGCTTCTTGGACTCGCGGATCCCGGTCAGGATGTCGTTCTCCGAAGCCCGGATGTGGTCGAGCAGCTCGGCCTCGAACCGGCCCACGTCCTCGACCGGCACCGAGTCCAGGTGCCCTTCGGTACCCAGGAAGATCGAGACGACCTGCTCCTCGACGGGCATCGGCGCGTACTGCGGCTGCTTGAGCAACTCCACCAGACGAGCACCACGCTCGAGCTGCGCCTTGGAGGTCGCGTCCAGGTCGGAGGCGAATGCCGCGAAGGCCTCCAGCTCGCGGTACTGCGACAGGTCCAGACGCAGCGAGCCGGCCACCTCCTTCATCGCCTTGATCTGCGCGGCGCCACCGACACGCGACACCGACACACCGACGTTGATGGCCGGGCGAACACCCTGGTTGAACAGGTCGCTCTCCAGGAAGCACTGACCGTCGGTGATCGAGATGACGTTGGTCGGGATGTAGGCCGAGATGTCGTTGGCCTTGGTCTCGATGATCGGCAGACCGGTCAGCGAGCCGCCGCCCAGTTCGTCGGAGAGCTTCGCGCAACGCTCCAGCAGCCGCGAGTGCAGGTAGAACACGTCACCGGGGTACGCCTCGCGGCCCGGCGGACGGCGCAGCAGCAGCGAGATGGCGCGGTAGGCCTCGGCCTGCTTGGTCAGGTCGTCGAAGACGATCAGCACGTGCTTGCCCGAGTACATCCAGTGCTGGGCGATCGCCGAGCCGGTGTAGGGGGCCAGCCACTTGAAGCCGGCGGAGTCCGAAGCCGGGGCGGCCACGATCGTGGTGTAGTCCATGGCGCCGCCCTCTTCCAGCGCGCGACGCACGCTGGCGATGGTGGTGCCCTTCTGGCCGATCGCGACGTAGACGCAGCGGACCTGCTGGTTCGGGTCGCCGGTCTCCCAGTTCTGACGCTGGTTGAGGATGGTGTCCACGCACAGCGCGGTCTTGCCGGTCTTGCGGTCGCCGATGATGAGCTGACGCTGGCCGCGACCGATCGGGGTCATGGCGTCGACGGCCTTGACACCGGTCTGCAGGGGCTCACCGACGCTCTGGCGCTGAACCACCGAGGGGGCCTGCATCTCCAGCGGACGACGGGTCTCGGCCTCGATCTCGCCGCGGGCGTCGATCGGCTGACCGAGCGGGTTCACCACCCGGCCGAGGAAGCCGTCGCCGACCGGCACCGAGAGAACCTCGCCGGTGCGCTTGACCTGCTGGCCCTCTTCGATGTTCTCGAAGTTACCCAGGATGACCGCACCGACGTTGTGCTCGTCGAGGTTCAGGGCCACGCCCAGCACCCCGCCGGGGAACTCGAGGAGTTCCTGGGTCATCACCGAAGGCAGGCCCTCGACGTGTGCGATGCCGTCACCGGCGTCGATGACGGTGCCGACCTCCTCGCGCGCGGTGTCGGCGCTGAAGGAGCTCACGTACTCCTCGATCGCCCCCTGAATGTCGTCAGAGGAGATTGTCAACTCTGCCATGGCTTTTCGTCTTCCTGCCTTCGAAATGGGTGATGGTCTAGGTCTTGGTCAGTCGGGCAACTGCGTCTTGGCGGCCGCGAGGCGTGACGACAGCGTGCCGTCGATCACCTCGTCGCCGACCGCGATCGACAGTCCGCCCAGCAGTGCCGGGTCGACGGCGACCTGCACTCGAACCGGGTGGCTGTAGATCCGGCTCAGCACGGTGTTCAGTCGGCTGCGCTGCGCCTCGCTCAGTTCGGCGGCGGCACCGACGTGGGCCACCAGTTCGCCACGGCGTGCCACGGCGATCTGGGCGAGCTCGGTGATCGCCTGGTGCGCCGACTGGCCACGCAGCAACCGAACCGTCTGCTCCAGCAGCGCCGATGTGGTCGGGTTGGCGCCGCTGGCACCTCCGACGACGTTGCGCAGCAGCCCGACCCGGCCGGCGGCCGGAGCCGCGGTGTCGCCGAGCAGGATGTCCAGCCGCGGCTGAGCGTCCAGTACCCGGGAGAACAGGAACAGCTGGTCCTCGACCTCGTCGAGGTTTCCCGCCGTTTCGGCCGACACCAGCAGTGCCTGCCGCGCGATGTGCTCGATGGCGGTGATCAGGTCACCACCGTTTGACCACCGAGCCGCGGCAGCATCGGCGACCAGCGTCAGCGCGGGCGCACCGACCTTGTCGGCGAACAACCGCTGCACCAGGCGCACCTTCGGCGCGGCGTCATCGGCCGGCACGGTCAGGTGCCGCGTGACGACGTTCTCTTTCTCGAGCAGCTCGGCGACCGCGGTCAGGTCACCGGCCAGCGTGGCCAGGCCCTGCTGATCCAGTCCACCGGCCACCTCGCCGAACTTGTCCTGCAGACCGGCCAGTGCCTGTCGGCTGGCGGACCGCAGCCGGGCCAGGACGGGCGATGCGACCTCGACGGATTTCGGCGCCATGGCGTCGAGCTCATCGAGGAAGCGGTCCACGGTGGCCGCCTGGCGCTGGGGGTCGGAGACGTGCTCGCGAACCAGTTCGCCGGCCCGCTCAACGGCCTCGGCGCCCAGGTTGGACCGCAGGTCGCGGATCAGTTGCGCCCGCATCAGGCCGACCTGCTGACCGCCGGCCGTCTTGACGCGCTCGGCCTCGACACCGGCCTGCCCACGCAGTTGCTCGGCGATGCGCTCGGCATCGGAGCGCGCCTCGGCGGTGACCCGCTCGGCTTCGGCGGTGGCCTTGGCCACCGCGGTGGAGTGCGCCTGACCGGCCTCGGTCAGCCGGCTTGCGGCGGCTGCCGCCTCCTCCAGCTGCCTGCGCACCGACTCCTGCTGATTGGCCATCAGCTTGCGGACCTGGGGCACCACAAACTTGACCAACAGCCACACGATCAGGGCAAAGCCGACCAGCTGCCCGAGAAATACATCCATTTGCCGGCTACCGTCCTACCGTCGAGACGTCCACGCCGAGGATCCGGCTGGCCAGGGTGGCGGACAACGTCTCCACCCGGGTCTGCAGCTGGCCGCTCACCGCGTCGCCTTCCTGCTTGAGTTTGTCGGACGCGACCTGCAACGTCGAGGCCACCTCCGACTCCGCCGCCGCCCGCTGTTCGTCGATCACCTTGCGGCCTTCGGCACGGGCTTCGTCCCGTGCGGTGGTGGCCGCAAGGCGCGCCGCCGCCATCTGCTTGTCGTAGTCGGCGTCGGCGGCCGCGAACTGCTCGGCCGCTTCCCTGCTGTCGGCGAGCGTCTTGGTGACCATGTTCTCGCGGTCGCGCAGCACCTTCATGATCGGCGGCACGACGAACGTGCCGATCACGCCGAGCACGATCAGGAAGATCGCGAGCACGACGAAGAAGGTGCCGTCGGGGATGAGGAAGCTCTTGGGTTTGGCTTCCTCAAGCCCCTCGCCGGCGGCCAGGATGATGGCGGTCAGTTCACCCATGTCGCTGGATTAGGACGACAGGCCGGGAGTGGCGAAGACGAACAGCGCCATGAAGGCCAGGTTGATGAAGTACGCGGCTTCCACCAGACCAACGGTGATGAAGAACGGCGTGAACAGGCGGCCCTGGGCCTCCGGCTGACGGGCGATACCCGAGATCAGTGCGTTACCGGCGATACCGTCACCGATACCGGCGCCGATGGCGCCACCGGCCATGATCAAGCCACCGCCGATGAGGGCACCCTGGATGATGGTGGCGTTCGTTGCTGCGTCGGCCATTCTCTTTTTCCTCCTTGCTAACTGGTAGCTGCGCTACCAGGGTCTTTGTGGTTCCTAACAGGTCGTGCAAGTACTAATGGTGGTCTTCTTCGAGCTCCATGGCCTGGCTGAAGTACAAGATGGTCAGCAGCGCGAAGATGAACGCCTGGATCAGTCCGACGAACAGGTCGAAGGACTTCCAGACCGCGTTGGGCAGCACCATGAAATACGGTCCGAGCAACGCGATCAGGCTGACCAGGATGCCGCCGGCGAAGATGTTGCCGAACAGACGCAGGGAGAGCGAGACCGGCTTGGCGATCTCCTCGACCAGGTTGATCGGCGCCAGCACCGCCACGTGGCCCTTGAGCACCCGCAGCGGGTGGCCCAGCAGGCCACGACGCCAGAATCCCGCGGCGTGGTAGCAGATGAAGACGAACAGAGCCAGGGCCAGCACGAAGTTGATGTCTGCGGCCGCGGGTGCCAGTACCTCGTGCAGGTCGTCGCCGTCCCGGTACTGCCACGGGAACACCGACATCCAGTTGCAGATCAGGATGAACACGAAGATCGTGACCGCCAGCGGCAACACGAACGGCGCGATCTTCATCCCGATGGCACCCTCGATCTGGTTGCGCATCTGGACGGTGATCGCCTCGAAGAACAGCTGCACACCGCTGGGTACGCCGGTCGAGGTGACCTTGGCGCGCAGGAACAGCGCGAGCGCGATCACGATCACCGCGCCGATCGCCGTCGAGGTGATGGTGTCGATGTTGACCTCACCGACCAATGGCCACACCGCGGTCTCGTGGTGGCCGACCTCAATCTTGACGTCGCCCGCCAAGAACGACTCAGTCATTTCCCGTCCCTTCAGCGCCTGACTCTGACGCTTGCGCGCGGAGCTTTTTTACCACTGGCAGCGTGGTGGTCATCACCAGCACCACCTCGAACAGAGCCAATCCGAACAGCGTTCCAAGGCCAGCCGGCCGGAACAGGTATGCGATACCCAGGCCGATCGCGCTGATCACCAGGAGACGGGACGCCGAGTTCAGCGCCATCTTCTTCTTCAGCGGATGGTCTTCGGCGGTGATCTTCAGCGCGGACCGGCGGATCAACATCGCGTTGCCCAGTCCCAGCGCGAGCCCCAAGCCGAAGTAGGCCCCGAACGGCCAACAGCCGACAAAGGCGGCCACCGCGGTGGCGACGCCGGTCAGGGCGATACAGATGAGCAGCAGCCGAATCGGCTGGAATACCACCGACGGCAACACCAACGGCGCATCCTGCGCTGGTGTCGTCACCGCCTCACCCCAATCTGAATCTGCCCTGCGTCACTGTCGTGACTTCGCCCGCCGAGCGTATCGGATGCCCGAACGCACTGTGGAACCACCTACGACACCATCCTAAACGGTGCTACTACCGCGCGTCGTAGGGGGCGTCTTCCGGGCCGTCGTCCCGGCGTAGCAACGGAATGAGCGTAACCACGATCGCGATGAGCATGGCACCCAGCATCACCGCCCCGGTGTAGCGCGGATCGAAGAAGATGGTGCTCGCCGCCCCGAAGGCCACGATCCCGGTCCACAAGTAGATCAGCAGCACCACACGGCGGTCGGAATGGCCGATCTGCAGCAACCGGTGGTGCAGGTGCATCTTGTCCGGGCTGAACGGGCTCAGGCCGGCGCGGGTGCGGCGGATTATTGCCAGTAGGACATCCAGGGCGGGCACGCACATCACGGCGGCCACCAGCAGGAACGGCGAGAGCAGCGCGAACGCGTCCCGGGCCCCGTAGGCGGTCTGGGAGATCGGTCCCGCGGCGGTGGTGGACGCCGCGGCCAGCATCAATCCGATCAGCATCGACCCGGAGTCGCCCATGAAGATCTTCGCGGGGCTGAAGTTGTGCGGCAGGAATCCCAGGCAGGCGCCGGCCAGCACCACCGAGATCAGCGCCGGCGGATAGAACAACACGTCACCGCCGTGGTCGCGCAACACCCCGACGGAGAACACGCAGATGGCGAGCGCGGTGATCAGTCCCAAGCCGGCGGCCAACCCGTCGAGTCCGTCGACGAAGTTCATCGCGTTGACGATCGACACCGTCAACGCCAACGTCAGCAGGATCGACGACACCTGGTCGAGGACCACGGTGCCGACACCGCCGATCGGGATGTAGAGCACGCTCCAGGCCACCCCCATGGTCACCAGCACGCTGGCGGCGGTGATCTGGCCCGCGAATTTGGTCAACGCGTCCAGGCCCCACTTGTCGTCGAGCAGGCCTATCCCCATGATCACGCCGCCCGCCAGCACCACCGCGGGCATCCCGGTGGAGTAGACGAAGCCACGGGTCAGGGCGGGCAGCTGGGAGGCCAGAAAGATCGCGGCCACGATCCCCACGTACATCGCCAGACCGCCCATCCGCGGGGTCGGCCGCACATGGACGTCGCGTTCACGCGGGTAGGCCACCGCGCCGATCCGGGTCGCCAGCCAGCGGACCGGCCCGGTGGTGAAGTAGGTGATGATCGCCGCGGTCAGGCCCACCAGCGCGAGTTCCCGCAGCGGGACGCCGGCACCGCGGTCGGCGAGGGCCAGCACGCTGGTCACGGCGTCTCCGTCAGCGACTGCGGGTCCACACCGAGCACCGCGCCGATCTGCTCGGCGGTGACGGGCCCGGCCCGCACGATCCGCGGCGCCGGACCGGTCAGATCCACGATGGTCGAGGCCGTCCCCCGCTCGGCGGGACCCGCGTCGAGATAGACCGCGACGGAGTCCCCCAGTTGCTCATGTGCGGCCTCGGCGTCGACGGCGGGCGCGCCACCGGAGATGTTGGCGCTCGACACCGCCATCGGCCCCACCGCCTTGAGCACCTCCAGGGCGACCGGATGCAACGGCATCCGCACCATGACGGTGCCGCGGGCCTCGCCGAGGTCCCAGTGCAGCGACGGCGCCTGGGTGACGATGAGGCTCAGCGCGCCCGGCCAGAACGCCCGGATCAGCTCGCGGGCGGTGTCGGGCACCACCAGCGCCAGGCCGTCGATGGAGTTCCACGAGCCGACCAGCACACCCACCGGCATATCGCGGCCGCGGCCTTTGGCGGCCAGCAACGCGGTGACACCGGCGGCGTTGAACGCGTCGACGCCGATCCCGTAGACGGTGTCGGTGGGCAGCACCACCGGGCGACCGCCGCGGATCGCGTCGACGGCCGCGTCGATACCGGCGGCCCGCCGGTCGGCGTCGGAGCAATCGAAGATCTCTGTCATGGTCGACCGCTCCTGACCGCTGTGACGAACCGGAGTCGACCGGCCAGGTCCGGCCGGGACACCACGTCGTCGAACATTCCGGTGTCACGCACGGCCGCAACGGTAGCGGTCGGAGTGGTGTCGTCGTGCTCGACGGCGAACAGGCCGCCGGGGCGCAGCAGCCGGGCGGCGAGCCTCGCCAACGGGGCGATCACCGCCATCCCGTCCGGGCCGCCGAACAGCGCATGCTCGGGGTCATGGTGGGCCACTTCGGGATCCAGGTCTGCGCCGTCGGGAATGTAGGGCGGGTTGCTGACCAACAGATCGACCCCGCCGTCCAACTCCGGCAACAGGTCCGGCGCGGTGACATCGGCGCAGATCACCTCCACCGCGGTGTCGGCACAATTGCGCCGGGTGTAGCGCAGCGCCGCCTCGGAATCGTCGATCGCGATCACCCGGGCACCCGCTACGAGGCGCGACAAGGCGATCGCCAGCGCACCCGAACCGGTGCAGGCATCGACGATCACCGGATTCGACGGCAGCCGCTGCGCCATCGCCCATTCGAGCATGGCTTCGGTCTCCGGACGCGGGATGAACACCCCCGGCCCTACTTCCAGCGTCACCGGACCGAACGCCGCGGTCCCGAGCAGATGTTGCAGCGGGATGCGACTGCCGCGCGCGGCGACCAGTTCCCGGTAACGCCCGAAGAATTCATCGCCGGGTGCATCCAACAGCGCCAGCCGGCCGCGATCCGTCCCGGCCGCGTGGGCTGCGAGCTCCTCGGCGTCGTAGCGGGCGGAATCGATCCCAACCTCGGCGAAATATGCTGCGGCGGAATCGATCACATCCCGGACACTGCTCACGAAGTCCCCTGTAACCGGGTTTCCTTGTCGGCGGCTGCCAGCGCGTCGAACATCGCGTCGAGATCCCCGTCGAGGACCTGATCGAGGTTGTGCGCCTTGTATCCGATGCGGTGATCGGTGATCCGGTTCTCCGGGAAGTTATAGGTACGGATGCGTTCACTGCGGTCGACGGTGCGGATCTGACTCGCCCGATCGGCCGACGCGTCCGCCTGCGCCTGTTCCTCGGCGAGCGCCTGCAACCTCGCCGCGAGGACCTGCAGCGCGCGGGCCTTGTTCTGCAACTGGGACCGCTCGTTCTGGCACGTCACGACGATCCCGGTCGGCAGGTGGGTGATGCGCACCGCCGAGTCGGTGGTGTTGACGCCCTGACCGCCCTTGCCGGAGGACCGGTAGACGTCGATACGCAGGTCCGATTCGTCGATGGCGACCTCGGCGACCTCTTCGGGTTCCGGATAGACCAGAACACCCGCCGCCGAGGTGTGGACGCGGCCCTGCGATTCGGTCACCGGCACCCGCTGCACCCGGTGTACCCCGCCCTCAAACTTCATCTTCGACCAGACGCCGTCGGCGGTATCGCCTTTGCCGGCGATGGTCAACGTGGCGTCCTTGTAACCGCCGAGGTCCGAGGTGGTCTCGTCGAGAACGGTCACCTTCCAGCCCTGGCGTTCCGCGTAGCGGATGTACATCCGGGCCAGGTCCGCGGCGAACAGTGCCGATTCCTCGCCGCCCTCGCCGGACTTGACCTCCAAGACGATGTCGTCGGCGTCGTGCGGGTCGCGCGGCGCCAACATATCGGTGAGCGTGGTGTCGAGTTCGGCTACCAGGGCCTCCAACTCGGGGACCTCAGCGGCGAACGACGGGTCGTCGGCGGCCAGTTCACGGGCGGCTTCCAGGTCGCCGCGGGCCGACTCGAGCTTGCGGTGGGTGGCGATGATGGGCGCCAGTTGCGCGAAGCGCCGACCGGCCCGGCGTGCCTCGGCCGGATCGTTGTGCAACTCCGGATCGGAGAGCTGCGTCTCCAGGGCTACGTGCTCGGCCAACAGGGCGTCGATCGTCTGCACACTGCGGGTCATCTCACCTCCATCCCCGGACACAAACCGACGCCCGGGTGACGTGCTGGCACGTTCCGGGCGTCGGTGTGGGAGCTACTTGTCGGCTGCAGCGCCGGCTGCGGCGCCCGCGTTGCGCTTGCCGTAGCGCTTCTCGAAGCGCGCGACCCGGCCGCCGCTGTCCAGAATCTTCTGCTTGCCGGTGTAGAACGGGTGGCACTGCGAGCAGACCTCGACGACGATGTGGCCGCCCTCTTTGGTGCTGCGGGTGGTGAAGTTGTTGCCGCAACCGCAGACCACGGTGGTCTCGACATAGGCCGGGTGAATGCCAGATTTCATGATGTCCTCTTCAATCGTTGGTCGCCGGGTCGCACGCCGCTCAACAGGCGGCGCACGTGAACCGGAACCTGAGGTGGTCGATTATGCCAGCTACGCTGTCGCTCCCCCAAAACGCCGATCAGTCGTTGTCCATTCCCGGCGTGGTCTTGGAGACCTGGACCAGGAACTCGTAGTTGTTCTTGGTCTTGCGCAGCTGGCTCATCAGCAGGTCGATGGCCTGATGCGAGTCCAGGCCCGAGAGCAGGCGGCGCAGCTTGTGCACGATCGCGAACTCGTCCGGGCTGAGCAGCAGCTCGTCCTTACGGGTGCCGGACGGGTTGACGTCGACGGCCGGGAACACCCGGCGCTCGGCGATCTTGCGGTCCAGCTTGAGCTCGGCGTTGCCGGTGCCCTTGAACTCCTCGAAGATGACGGTGTCACCGGTGGAGCCGGTCTCGACCATCGCGGTGGCGATGATGGTCAGCGAGCCGCCGTCCTCGATGTTGCGGGCCGCGCCCAGGAACCGCTTGGGCGGGTAGAGCGCGGTGGAGTCCACACCACCGGACAGAATGCGGCCCGACGCCGGGGAGGCGTTGTTGTAGGCACGGCCCAGTCGGGTGATCGAGTCCAGCAGGACGACGACGTCCTTGCCCTGTTCGACCAGGCGCTTGGCCCGCTCGATGGCCAGCTCGGCGGCCTGGGTGTGGTCCGACGGCGGCCGGTCGAAGGTCGAGGCGATGACCTCGCCCTTCACCGAACGCTGCATGTCGGTGACTTCTTCGGGACGCTCGTCGACCAGCACCACCATCAGGTGGCATTCCGGGTTGTTGCGGGTGATCGCGTTGGCGATGTCCTGCATGATCGTGGTCTTACCGGCCTTCGGCGGTGACACGATCAGGGCGCGCTGCCCCTTGCCGATCGGCATGATCAGGTCGATGACGCGGGTGGTCAGCTTCTCCGTCGAGGTCTCCAGGCGCAGCCGCTGGTTCGGGTAGAGCGGGGTCAGCTTGGAGAACTCCGGACGCTTGCGGGCGTCCTCGACCGGGCCACCGTTGACCGAGTCCAGCCGCACCAGCGGGTTGAACTTCTGCCGCGGGTTCTTGTCGCCGCCGTCGCCCTCGCGGGGCACCCGGACCGCACCGGTCACCGCGTCGCCGCGGCGCAGCCCGTTCTTGCGGACCATGTTCATCGAGACGTAGACGTCGTTGGGGCCGGCCAGGTAGCCGGAGGTGCGTACGAACGCGTAGTTGTCCAGCACGTCGAGGATGCCGGCGACCGGCTGGACGACGTCGTCCTCGCGCAGTTCGGCGTCGCCACCGGCACCGCCGTCGCCGCCGCGCTCACCACGACGACGCCGGTCGCGGAAGCGGCGCCCACGGCGGCCGCCTCGGCCCTCGTCGTCGTCGCCACCGCCGCGGTTGGACTGGTCGCCGCCCTGGTCGTCGTTCCTGGCGTCGTTCTTGGCCTGGGCGCCGTCGTCGTTCTTGGCGTCGTTCTTGGCGCCTTCGCGCCGTCCGCCGGACTGCTCGGCCTTGTCGTTCTTGTCGCTCTTGTCGGCCCGGTCGTTCCGGTCGTCGCCGCGGCCCTGCTTGCGCGCCTCACCGCGCGCCTCGGTGTCGCCCGGCGCGTCCGACTCGGCCGGCTTGTCCTGCTGGGCGGGCTTGTCCTGCTCTGCGGGCGCGCCCGTCTCTTCGCCGTTGGCCGCGGGAGCACCGGTCGCACGGCTGGCGCCGCGCCGTTCCCGACGCCGCGGCGGCGCGGGGGCCTCTGACTCCGTGACCTGGGCCGCCTCGGTGTCCGCGGGCGCCTCGGGCGCCTCGGGCGCCTCGGCAACGGGCTCGATCGCCGGGGCGGGTTCGCTCGACTGCGCGGATTCGACGCCGCCGGCCTCGCCGTTCGTCGGCTGTGCCGCACTCGGCACCGCTCCGCCGTCCACGCTGACTTCACGAATCGCGGCGATCAGTTCGCTCTTGCGCATTCCCGACGTGCCTTTGACCCCCACGCGGTTGGCCAGTGCCCGCAGTTCGGGCAGCACCATCGCCGACAGCGAGGCGTCCAGAGTGGGGGTCGCGGCACCGGATTCCGGTGCGGCGGCCGGGGTGGAGTCCGAGGCGGACGGCGCGGCGGCTTCGATGCCGCCGACTGCTGCATCCTGGCTGGTCTCGGGAGCGTTCTGGGGGGTCGACGGCGCGTCGGAATCAGCGCTGCCTTCAGCCGTGAAGAGGTCCGTTTCGGTCACGGATTTCCTTTCTTCCCTCGTCGGTTTTCTCACGCGAGGGGTTGGTTGCATTCAGCGGACTCGCCGAGTGCGTGTCACCGTCGACTGTTTAACGGTGTTTTACCCATATCGACGGCGTGATAGCGCGCGCCATCAGATACGGGAAGAATTTGGTGGCATCCCGGTGACATCGCAGTCTGATTCAGGTGCTGATGCCGCGAATGCGGGACGAAACCGAGAATAACGCGCTTCGCAACCTCGCGCAACAGCGGGGCAACGGTGTCGCGGGCGGAAATTTCGGCCGTCTGGCCTGCCGGGGCGGGCCCGCGCCCCACCGGAAGCCAAGCCGGTGCCCCCGCCCGGGCAACACCGAACATCACCTGCGACGGCCCGGCTCAGTGTGCCACTGCGACGCCGGACGTCCAGCGCACCCCATCGCCGACGGGCATCTCTGCGACGGTGAACCCGTGCGCCGCACCGTATTCCAGCACTTCAGCGGGGAGCTCGCCGGTGCTCAGCGCGATCACCGCCGGTCCGGCGCCGGAGAGCACTGCCGCGATGCCGTTTCTGCGCAGCAGGTCCAGGAAAGCCGCGGACTCGGGCTGCGCGGCGGCACGCTGCGGCTGATGCAACACGTCCTCGGTGGCGGCCAACAGCAAGTCGGGCCGCTCGGTCAGTGCCACCACCAATAGTGCGGCACGACTGAGGTTGAACCGGGCGTCGCGGTGGCTGACCTGGTCGGGCAGCAGTGCGCGGGTCTCGGCGGTCGACGAGCGCAGCTGCGGGATCGCCGGGAACAGATGGATATCGGGGTGCAACCGCACCCCCGCCGCCGCGTAGTCGACCGCGCCGCCGGCGCCGTCCGTCGTCCACGAGACCACGGCGCCACCCAATACGGCGGCGGCCGCGTTATCGGGATGGCCCTCGAACTCCGAGGAGAGCTGGATCAGTTGGTCCTGCGACAGCCCGGGCAGATCCACTTGTGACACAAGACCGTTCACCACGGCCAGCCCGCCGACCGCCGCAGCGGCCGAGGAACCCAGACCACGCTGATGCGGGATGGCGTTGCGACAACGCACCACCATCCCGGGCGCCTGCACGCCGGCCGCACGCATTCCGCGCAGGATCGCTTGGACCACAAGATGATCCGCGGTCAACGGCACCTGACCGGCGCCCTCCCCCTCGACCTGTACCACCAGGCCGGAGTCGACCGTTTCGACGATCACCTCGTCGTAAAGGCCCAACGCCAGGCCCAAGCTGTCGAACCCGGGCCCCAGGTTGGCGCTGGACGCCGCGACCGCGACGCTGGCCGAGAGCCCGGTTGGCAGCAGTTGGACCACTAGGCCAGCCCCAACTCAGCGACCACGGTGGCCGCGTCGACCGGCAGTGCAGCCACCTCGGGCATGCCCTTGAGCGCGGTATCGGGGTCCTTGAGGCCGTTGCCGGTCACCGTGCAGACCACCGTCGAGCCCCGCGGCACCCATCCGTCCTCGACGGACTTCAGCAGCCCGGCGATGCTGGCGGCCGAGGCCGGCTCGACGAACACACCTTCGGACTGCGCCACCAGGTGGTAGGCGGCCAGGATCTCGTCATCGGTGGCGGCCAGGAAACGTCCACCGGAGTTCTGCTGCGCCTCCACGGCCTGAGTCCAGGATGCGGGCGAGCCGATCCGGATGGCGGTGGCGATGGTCTCCGGGTTGGCGACCGGCTCGCCGAGCACCAGCGGTGCGGCACCGGCGGCCTGGGTACCCAGCATCTTCGGCAGCTTGTCGGTCACACCGTCGGCGTGGTACTCGCGGTAGCCCTTCCAGTACGCGGTGATGTTGCCGGCGTTGCCGACCGGCAGCGAGTGGATGTCGGGCGCGGTGCCCAGCGCGTCGACGATCTCGAACGCGGCGGTCTTCTGGCCCTCGATTCGCACCGGGTTCACCGAGTTCACCAGCGAGATGGTCGGGAAGTCGGTGGTCATCTTTCGGGCCAACTCCAGACAGTCGTCGAAGTTGCCGTCGATCTGAATGATCTTCGCGCCGTGCATGACCGCCTGTGCGAGCTTGCCCATCGCGATCTTGCCCTGCGGGATCAGCACCGCGCAGGTGATGCCCGCACGCGCGGCATACGCCGCCGCCGACGCCGAGGTGTTGCCGGTCGAAGCACACAGCACGGCCTTCTGGCCCCGCGCGACCGCGTCGGTGACCGCCATCGTCATGCCACGGTCCTTGAAAGAGCCGGTCGGGTTGAGCCCCTCGACCTTCAGGTGCACGGTGCAGCCGGTCTGCTCGGAGATCCGCTTGGCGTGGATCAGCGGGGTGCCGCCCTCGAGCAGAGTGACCGGGGTCCAGTCGGTGGCGTCGGGCAACCGGTCGCGATAGGCCTCGATCAAGCCGGGCCACGGGGTGTGGGTCGGCTTCCCGGTGGAGCTCACTAGTCTGTTCCTTCCATTCGTAGCACGCTGGCGATCCGCTGGACGGCGTCCAGCTCGGCCAGCGCCGCAACGGTTTTCGACAATGCCGCATCGGTGGCCCGGTGGGTGAGAACCACGATCCGCGCCCCGATCAGTTGACCGTCGTCATCGACCACGCCCTCCTGGCGCACCTCGGCGATACTCACCTCGTGGGCGGCGAATTCGGCCGCCACCGTGGACAGCACACCCGGCTTGTCGGCGACGTCCATGCTCACGTAGTAGCGGGTCTGGACGTCGCCGATTGGCGCGATGGCCAGCTTGGCGTACTTGGACTCACGCGGGCCGCGACCACCCTGCACCCGGTTGCGGGCGGCCATCACCAGATCGCCGGTGACCGCCGAGGCGGTCGGTGCACCACCGGCACCCTGCCCGTAGAACATCAACCGACCGGCCGCTTCGGCCTCGACCACCACCGCGTTGAACGCGCCGTTGACGGTGGCCAACGGGTGGGTCAGCGGCACCAGCGCCGGATACACCCGCGCCGAGACCCGCTGCTTGCCGCCCTTGGTGATGCGTTCGCAGATGGCCAGCAGTTTGATGGTGCAGCCGAGTTCACGCGCGGTGGTCACATCCGCCGGGCTGATCCCGGTGATGCCCTCGCGGTAGACGTCGTCGGCGGTCACCCGGGTGTGGAAGGCGATCGACGCCAGGATCGCGGCTTTGGCGGCGGCGTCGTAGCCCTCCACGTCGGCGGTGGGGTCGGCCTCGGCATAGCCCAGCGCGCTCGCATCGGCCAACGCGCTGGCGTAGTCGGCTCCGGTGGAGTCCATTTCGGACAGGATGTAATTGGTGGTGCCGTTGACGATTCCAGCCACCCGCAGCACGGTGTCACCGGCCAGCGACTGCGTCAGCGGCCGGATGACGGGGATGGCACCGGCCACACTCGCCTCGAAATACAGATCCACCCGCGCAGCCTCGGCGGCTTCGGCCAGCTTGCCGGTGGACTGCGACAGCAGGGCCTTGTTGGCGGTGACGACGGACTTGCCGTGCGCGATCGCCGACAGGATGGCCTTGCGGGCCGGCTCGACCGGACCCATCAGTTCCACCACGATGTCGACGTCCTCGCGCGAAACCAGGCTGTCGATGTCGTCGGTGAGCAGCTCGGTCGGCACACCGCGGTCGTCGGCGATCCGGCGAACCCCGACCCCGCGCAGCACCAGCGGAGCCCCGATACGGGCAGCCAGATCATCGGCACTGTCGTTGAGGATGCGGACGACTTCACTGCCGACGTTGCCCAAGCCCAGGACTGCGACCCCCACCGGCCGCACGGACTCCTTTGAACCCGCCACTGCTAACTCACCTCCAGGCTGATCAGGTCTTCGACGGTCTCTCGCCGCAGCATAAGGCGAGCTTTCCCGTCGCGTACCGCCACCACCGCCGGGCGGGTGAGCAGGTTGTACCGGCTCGACATCGAGTAACAGTAGGCGCCGGTGGCCGCGACGGCGATCAGATCGCCAGGAGCCATGCCCCGGGGTACCCAGGTGTCACGCACGATGATGTCGCCGCTTTCGCAGTGCTTGCCGACGATGCGCGCCAACTCCGGGGCGCCGTCGGAACCGTCCAGGCTCTCCGGACCTCGCGATACCAGCCGGACGTCGTAATGCGCGTCGTACAGCGCGGGGCGGATGTTGTCGCTCATACCGCCGTCGACGCTGACGTAGCGGCGGTGCGCCGTTGCGCTGACCGCGACGTCTTTGACGGTGCCGACCTCATAGAGGGTGACGGTGCCCGGGCCCGCGATGGCCCGGCCCGGTTCGACGACCAGCTGCGGGGTGGGCACACCGACCGCGGCCGCCTCGTCGCGCACGATGGCAGTGAGTTTTTCGGCGAGCTCGCCCATCGGCGGCGGATCGTCCTGCGGCAGATACGAAATGCCCAGTCCGCCACCGAGGTCGATGACCGACAACTGCGCGGTCTTGTCGACGCCGAACTCCGCGACCACGTCACGCAGCAGCCCGATCACCCGGTGGGCGGCCAACTCGAATCCGGCGACGTCGAAGATCTGCGAGCCGATGTGGCTGTGCAGGCCGACCAGCCGCAGGTTCTCGGTGGCGAACACCGCCCGGACGGCCTCCATGGCCGCACCGCTGGCCAACGACAACCCGAACTTCTGGTCTTCGTGCGCGGTGGAGATGAACTCGTGGGTGTGCGCCTCCACACCGACGGTGACCCGTACCAGCACGTCTTGGACCACGCCGGCTTTCGCGGCGACCGCGTCGAGCCGGTCGATCTCGATCAGCGAGTCGAGCACGATGTGGCCGACGCCCGCGTCGACCGCGGTCTGCAACTCGGCGACCGATTTGTTGTTGCCGTGCATGGTGATCCGGTGGGCGGGGAAACCGGCGTGCAGTGCGACGGCCAGTTCACCGCCGGTGGCGACGTCCAGGCTCAGGCCCTCCTGGTCGATCCAGCGGGCGATCTCGCTGCACAGGAACGCTTTGGCGGCATAGTGCACGTGTTCGCCACCGCCGAACGCGGTCGCGATCTCGCGGCACCGGCCGCGGAAGTCGTCCTCGTCGATGACATAGAGCGGGGTGCCGTATTCGGCGGCCAGGTCGGTCAGCGTCACCCCGGCGATCTGAGTTACCCCGTCGTCGTTGCGAACGGTGTTGCGCGGCCAGACGTTCGGGGCCAGATCCAGCAGTTCTTGCGGGGTCTGCGGCCGCGGCGGCAGCCCGTCGTGGTGCAGTTCGTCGGCGTGCCGCGGACCGGCGGGGTGTGCGTTCACATCCGCTCCGGTGCGTTGACGCCGAGAATGTCGAGACCGTTGGCGATCACCTGGCGGGTGGCCTGGCACAACGCCAGTCGCGCGGCGTGCAGGTCGCCGGGTTCTTCATCGCCTTGGGGCAGCACCCGGCAGCTGTCGTAGAACCGGTGGTAGTCACCGGCGAGATCTTCGAGGTAGCGGCAGACGCGGTGCGGTTCACGCAGCGCGGCAGCGGTTTCCAGCACCCGGGGGAACTCCCCGAGGTTGCGGATCAGCGCACCCTCCTTGTCGTGGCCGAGCAGCCCGAGGTTGGCGGTGTCGGGTGCCAGGCCCAGTTCGGCTGCGTTGCGGGCCAGCGCACAGAGCCGGGCATGGGCGTACTGCACGTAGTAGACCGGGTTCTCGTTGCTCGCCGACGACCACAGTTCCAGGTCGATGTCGATCGAGGTGTCGACCGAGGACCGGGTCAGGCTGTAGCGGGCGGCGTCCACGCCGATGGCCTCGACCAGGTCGTCGAGGGTGATCACGGTGCCGGCGCGCTTGCTCATCTTGACCGGCTGGCCGTTGCGGACCAGGTTGACCATCTGCCCGATCAGCACCTCGACGGTAGCCGGGTCGTCACCGAAGGCGGCCGCGGCGGCCTTGAGCCGGGCGATGTAACCGTGGTGGTCGGCGCCGAGCATGTAGATGCACAGGTTGAAGCCGCGTTCGCGCTTGTCCAGGTAGTAGGCCAGATCGCCGGCGATGTAGGCGGGCTTGCCGTCGCTCTTGATCACCACGCGGTCTTTGTCGTCGCCGTAGGAGCTGGTGCGCAGCCAGGTGGCACCGTCTTGTTCGTAGATGTTGCCGTTGGCGCGCAACCGTTCGATGGCCTGGTCGACACGCCCGGAGGTGTGCATGGAGTCTTCGTGGGTGAAGACGTCGAAGTCGGTGCCGAACTCGTGCAGCGAGGACTTGATGTGGGTGAACATCAGGTCGACGCCGATCTCGCGGAAGATCTCCTGCGCCTGCTCTTTGGGCTGATTCAGGGCGTCGGGCGCCTTGGCCTGCACCGCGGCGGCGATATCGGTGATGTAGGCACCGGCGTAGCCGTCCTCGGGGGCCGGCTCGCCCTTGGCGGCGGCGATCAGCGAGTTGGCGAACCGGTCGATCTGGGCGCCGTGGTCGTTGAAGTAGTACTCGCGGGTGACCTGGGCGCCCTGGGTGCTCAGCAGCCGGCCCAGCGCATCGCCGACCGCGGCCCACCGAGTACCGCCGATGTGGATGGGGCCGGTGGGGTTGGCCGAGACGAACTCCAGGTTGACGTTGAGACCGTCGAACTGGCCGGAGTGGCCGTAGTCGGCGCCGGCGGCTATGACGTTGGCCACCACCGCGCCCTGCGCGTCGGCCTCGATGCGCAGATTCACAAAGCCGGGGCCGGCGATCTCGGCGGCGGCGATCCCGTCGGCCTTGGCCAGCGCCTCCGCCAGCCAACCGGCCAGCTCGCGCGGGTTGGCGCCGACCTTCTTGCCCAGGTGAAGGGCCAGGTTGGTGGCGTAATCACCGTGTTCGGGATTACGGGGGCGCTCGACCGTCACCGCTGCGGGCAGCGCGGAGGCGTCGAGGTCGTGCTCGGCCAGCACCGCAGCTGCGGTGGTCTTGAGCAATTCGGCCAGATCGGCAGGTGTCACGAGGTCCCATCCTATGGTCTGACGTGGTCAGGCCCCGAATCCGTCCGGTTCTCGAGTCCGGGCATTCATGCGCTACTCTGTCAAAGCCCACCTGGCGCCCGTAGTACGAGCGCCCCCGTAGCTCAGGGGATAGAGCGTCTGCCTCCGGAGCAGAAGGCCGCAGGTTCGAATCCTGCCGGGGGCACCCATTCCCACCTGGCGATATGCGATTCGGCTGACGCTGTCGGTTGCACGACACCGCACCCCCGCTCAAAACTCCACCGTTCTTCAACCCGTCGCGATACGCTCCCCTTCGATAGCAAGTAGTTGAGATTGCGCCACGAGGGACGCCGATGACTGCCGTAGTCGACCACGAGACCGATTTCGCCCGGCCCTGGGCCCCGCACCGGTTGCGGATCTATACCGGCACCGCCCTGTTCGTACTGGGCATGTTCGCGCTGCTGACCCTCGCGGTGAGTGTGCATCTCGTCCCGGCAAGCTTCCGGGTGGACGTGATCGCCAACATGATCTTCGGGATCCCGGTCATGGTGCTGCCCTTCGTGATCCTCTGGGATGCACCCGGCGAACACCGCACCCGCCTGGATAAGGCCGCCGAGCTGACGCTGTTCTACATCCCGTTCACCGCGGCCAGCCAGATCGGCTACGAGCTGATGTTCTTGATCGGCCAGCCGCTGGGCTGGTGGGCCCCCACCGACGACCCGGGCTGGAAATGGCTGTGGTGGCAGTACGGTCTGGCCGACACCCGCTACGTCAGCGGCAATCACTGGGTGTTCGCCCTCGAGGTGGTCGGCGTCGCCACCGGCATCACCGTCTTCGTGGCATGGACCAAGCTGTTGCGCTCGGCCCTGCCGTTGGAGTCCCGGATTCGGTGCCTGTGGGTGGTGGCGGTCGGCATCTCGGTGTTGATGAGCAGCACCGCCGTCTACTTCCTCAGCGAGGTGGGCGCCGGGTTCGCCGACATCGGGCAGGGCAGCTGGGGCTTCTGGTTCAAGTTCATCGGCGAGAACGTCCCGTTCATAGTGCTGCCGCCGCTGGTGATCTATGCGACCTATCTGCAGATCGACCATCTGACCCGCCGCGCGGGCGCCGCGGGCCCGACCACCCCTCGTTGACTCTGCGACCAGGGCGCAAAAATGCGAGTAGGGCCCGCCCTGGATGCAGAGTCAACGAGGAGTTCAGCTTCTCGTAGAGCGCAAATCGCCCCGCGAGACGTTTAGCCGCCCTAAGGTCAACCGCGTGACTATTCGCCTCGGCTTCCAGATCCCCGATTTCGCTTACGACAAAGACGTTTCGACGCTGTTCCCCACCGTCATCGCCCGGGCCCAAGAGGCCGAGGCGGCCGGGTTCGACACCGTGTTCGTGATGGACCACTTCTACCAACTGCCCATGCTGGGCGCCCCGGACCAGCCGATGCTGGAGGCCTACACCACCTTGGGCGCGCTGGCGCAGGCGACCGAGACGGTTCAGCTGGGCACCCTGGTGACCGGCAACAGCTACCGCAACCCCACCCTGCTGGCCAAGATCATCACCACGCTCGACGTGATCAGCGCCGGACGTGCGGTGCTGGGTATCGGCACCGGATGGTTCGAGCTCGAACATGAGCAGTTGGGATTCGAATTCGGCACCTTCACCGACCGGTTCAACCGCCTCGACGAGGCGCTGGAGATCATCCTGCCGATGATCAAAGGCGAACGGCCGACGTTCGAGGGCAAGTGGTACCGGGCCCGTGAGGCGACGGCCGAACCCCGCTTCCGCGACCATATTCCGTTGCTGATCGGCGGCAGCGGCGAGAAGAAGACCATCCCGCTGGCGGCACGCCACTTCGATCACCTCAACCTGATCATCCGGTTCGACGAGGCCAAGGCGAAGATGGACGTGGTCCGGCGCACCTGCGAGGACATCGGCCGCGACCCGGCCACCCTGGAAACCACCATGCTGATCACCGTGCTGCCCACCGGTTTCCCCGCGGATCAACTGCCCGACGACCTCAAGCAGCGCACCGTGACCGGCAGCCCCGAAGCGATCGCCGAGCAGATCAAGACCAAGGTGCTCGACGCCGGCATCGGCGGGGTGACTCTGAACATTCCCGGCTACACGCCCGGCGTGATCACCGAGGTCGGCCAGGCGATCCGCGCGGTGCTCGACGCCTGACGGCGGGCGGGCCGGGATCAGCCCAACACCGTGCGCATCAGCATCACGTCGTAGGCGTTCCACAGCGACAGCGTGAAGTAGACGTCCTTGCCCGTCGACCAGGGATGCATATACGGCGCGTAGATGCCGCCGGGGATCTGGCCGGTGGGGATCAGTGTCTGCTCGGCGCTCCAAGGGCCCTGCGGTGTCGGCGCGGTCCGGGCCACGACGTCGTTGCCGCCGTTGCCGTACAGCGCCAGGTACTGCTTGAGATAGGTGTTGTACTGCACCGACATCTCACCGACCGGGCCGGGAATCACCGGGGTGGCCGCGGCCGGGTTGTTCGGCACCCACGATCCGCTGTCACCGTTCCAGTACTGGTACCTGCTGACGTCGGGGATGACGCGCTCGGGCACCCGGGACAGGTAGGCCGATCCGCCACGGCCGGCTGGCGTTCCGTAGGAGTACAGGTACCCGTCGTTGCCGCGCAGGAATGCGCCCATCTGGAAGTTCTCATTGCCGGGGACGTAGCGCGCCCGCGGGACGTTCTCCGGCGACGACGATCGCACCGTGCCCGGATACACACCCCACGTCTCGCCGTTGTCGTTGGAGACCGCCAACGCCGAGTAGTTGGTCGACCACTCGCCGTCGCGGCCCCATTTCTTGATCGACATGAAGTTCATGTACTGGTTGCCTGCGATCCCGATCGCGGCGGTGGGAATCATGCCCTCCTGGTGCGGGGCCAGTTGGACGGCGGGCAGAATCTGCTTGGAGAAGTTCGCTTGGCGCAGCGGCGAACCCGAGTACCTGTTGCCGACCGCCCCCGGCCCGATGGTGATCCCGTCGGCCAGGTTGTTGTCCTGGGTCCGGAACAGCACGTTCTGCCGCCACTGCTTTCCCGGGACGCGGCAATAGCCGAAGGTGTCGCCGAAGGCCATCAGAATCTGACGATTGGCGGGATCCCCGTTATCCCAGGGGATTCCGAGGTCGGTGCCGGAGATTCCGAAGCGTTGCAGGGTCTGGTTGGGACTGTTCGGGCCGGTCACCCACTCCACCAACGACGTCTGGGCACCGGCGATGGCCCCGCCCGGGTCTGCCGTCGACAACCCGGGGTCCGCGCCGGCATTGGGGACGGGCTGGACCGGTTGGGCGACCTCCGGCACGGCCTGGCCGCCCGGATACGGCGCCGGGGGCACCGCGGCCGCCTGCTGCCGGATCACGCCGTTGGGGTTGATCAGTGCCGCGATCAGCGGGCCGAGTTTGGGCAGCGGGGCCTGGTCATTGGTACCGCGGGGCCGACGTCCACTGGGCAATTGACCGGCACCGGTCGTCGGCGAGCCGGGCGGCGGGTCGATGTTGGCCTCGGGGGCATTGCAGGTGGCCGCGGTGGCCGCGGGCGCGGTGGCCATCACCAGCCCGAGCACGACGGCCGGCACCATTGCCGCAGAGACGATTCGACGCGTCGCCGACATGTCACACCTTTCCCCGGGGACCCGGTCCCGGGACCTCCACCCCAGCGACCCTAGTGATTCCTGAGGCCCATGTGACCGATGGGAAGCGGATAGAGACGCATCCGTGACGGTGTCGCAACCCGAGGATCGCCGGGTCGGATGCGCCGGATGCGCCGGTCCGGCTTCGCCTCTCTACGGGTCAGCCCCCGCGGTTGACCTCGGCGACGACATCGGACACAGCACGCAGCTGCCCGAGGTCCGAACTGGTGGGGATCAGGTGGACCTCGTCGGTGCCCACCGTTGCGAAACCGCGCAGTACCTCGGCCAACTCGTCCTCGGTGCCGGCCCAGCCGGTGGTCGGGGCGATCGACTCGACGTAGCGCGGCGGAACCCAGTTCATGTAGCGCAGCAGATGCCGTCGCACCTGATCGCGGGCCTGGTCGCGGTCCCCCAACGCGAACCAGAACGACGTCGCCAGATACGGCTCGGGACGGCCGGCCTGCCGCCACGCGTCCCGGGCCACATCGAACAGCTCGTTCTGCTTGACGACATCGAGGTCCATGGTGATGCCGGCCAGTCCTTCGGCCCAGCTCGCCGCGTGGCGCAACGTCTTGGGGCCGGTGGTACCGACCAACAACGGCGGCCCACCGGGCTGTATCGGCGGCGGGCCGACCGGTACCACCGACTCGGCGGTCTTCTCCCCCGCCCAGACACGCCGCATGGTCGTCACCACCGCCGCCATCTCGGCCATCGTCTGCTTCACGGGGTCGACGCCGACGGCACGGTAATCCTCTGCCCGGCCACCCACCCCGAGACCGACGGTGAGGCGGCCTTGGCTGAGCACGTCCGCGGTGGCCAGTGCTTTGGCCAGCATTACCGGGTCGTGCAGTTGCGCGATGATCACCGTCGTCACCAACCGCACCCGCTCGGTCCAGGCCGATAGCGCCCCCAGCAGCGTCAGACTGTCGGGATTGGTGAAGGCGATCCGCTCGCCCCAGGCCAGCGACGAGTAGGGCCCGTCGTCGACGGTGCGCGCCCAATCCCGCAGCAACGACGCGTTCAGATCCGGTTCCATCACCGGCATGGTCATCCCGACGCGCATATCCGCGATTGTGGCACGCGGGGCGTATGCGGCCGACACTGGAGGAATGGGTATCGCCTTCAATCACACGATCGTGGCAGCGCACGACAAAGTGGCGTCGGCCGAGTTTCTGGCCGAACTGTTCGGACTACCCGCACCGCAACCGTTCGGGCACTTCCAGGTCGTCGCACTCGACCATGACGCCAGCCTGGACTACGCCGAGGTGCCCGCCGACGAGCAGATCCACCCGCAGCATTACGCGTTCCTGGTGTCGGAGCCCGCCTTCGATGCCATCTACGGCAAGATCGCCGCGCGCGGGTTGGCGCACTGGGCCGATCCGCGCGGCGAACACCCGGACGAGATCAACCACCGGGACGGCGGGCGCGGGGTGTATTTCCGTGACCCGAACGGTCACAACATGGAGATCCTGACCCGCCCGTACGGGTCAGGCGGCTGAGCGGTGCCGTCGTGGGGCTCAGCCGTCGTGGCCGCGCTCGTGCTCCTGCGCGCGGTACTCGGCGGCGAACTCCGCGACGTGTGCGGGCAGCGCACCTGCGGCCACGTCGGCCAGGCTGGTCTTCTCCAGCACCGAGCGCATGCTGGCCCGCAACGCCCGCCACACATCGGTCAGCGCCGCGGTCGGTCCGGTGTAGGGCAGGTCGCCCAAGCCGATGTCCCGGACGCTGGCCAACGGGCCGTCGATGCAGCGCAACACATCGGCGACGCTGATATCGGTGGCCGCCCGGGCCAGTTCGTAACCGCCGTCGCGGCCACGCTGGCTGCGGACCAGTCGGTCGGTCCGCAGATCGGACAGGATGTCGACCAGGAACTGCGCCGGAATACCCTGCGCGACAGCGATTTCATCGGTCTTGACCAGGGTTCCGGGCTCCGCGGTGGCAAGCTGCACCATCGCCCGAACCGCGTACTCCGCTTTGGCCGACATACGCATGTGGGGATCCTCCCGTCGGGACTGCGGAGTCAGTTGATGGCTGCGAGTACGGCTTCCGCGTATTCGGGGCGACACACCAGCAGATCGGGCAGCAGCGGATCCGGCCGATTGTAGATCAACGGCGACCCATCGATACGCGATGTGTGCAGACCCGCGGCGCGGGCCACCGCTACCGGGGCGGCCGAATCCCACTCGTACTGACCGCCGGCATGCACATAGACGTCGGCGGTGCCCTGCACCACCGAGGCAACCTTCACCCCCGCCGAGCCCATCGGCACCAGCACGGCGTCCAACCGCTCGCGGACGGTCTCGGCGACCGCCGGGGGCCGACTGCGTGACACCGCGATCCGCGGCGCGCCTTGGTGTTCCGGCGGGGCGGGCACCGACGGCGTGGCCAGTGTCATACCGCGGGCCGGCAACGCTACGGCACCGGCGGTCAGCTCACCGGACTGCCACAGCGCCACATGCACCGCCCAGTCGTCGCGGTCGAGTTCACTGAACTCCCGGGTGCCGTCGAGTGGGTCGACGATCCAGACCCGATCCGATCGCAGCCGAACCGGATCGTCGGCGCCCTCCTCGGACAGCACCGCGTCTTCCGGACGCTCGACCGCCAACGCCGCCATCAGGAACTCATGCGAACGCCTGTCGCCCGCCGCCTTCCGCTCCGCCTCGCCGGCGTCGGCCAACTCGTCACGAACCCCCAGCAGCAGCCTGCCCGCCTCAGCGGCGAGGTGAGCCGCCAACTGGTGGTCGTTCACCGCCGGCCGTCGATCGCCGCGATGACCTGACGGGCCTGCTCGTCGAGACCGTCTTGCGAGCTCAACCGCACATCGGGATTCTTCGGCCGCTGATAAGGGCTGTCGATACCGGTGAAGTGTGTGATCAGGCCGGCGCGCGCTTTGGCGTAGAGCCCCTTGGGATCGCGCTGTTCGCATTCCTCCAGCGGGGTGTCACAGAAGACCTCGACGAAGTCGAAGCCGGCGTCGGTGTGCACCTGCCGGGCCGCCTGCCGATGCTCCTCGAGCGGGCTGATGGCCGGGACCAACACCACCTGACCGGAATCGGCGAGCAGCGTGGCCACATGCGCCAGACGACGCAGGTTCTCCGCGCGGTCGGCCATCGAGAAACCCAAGTCCGCGTTCAGGCCGTGGCGCAGATTGTCGCCGTCGAGAACGTAAGCGGGCGTGCCCCTTTCGAGCAACATCTGCTCGACGCGCATGGCCACCGACGACTTGCCGGCACCGGACAGTCCGGTCAGCCACACCGTGCGGCCCTTCGACAACCGGTCCGAGGCGGTGACCAGCGAATCGTGGCGCACCGTGTTCGGGCTCGCCGCGCGCGGCGATACGTCACGCAGCACCATGCCGGCCGCCACGGTTCCGTTGGTGGCCTGGTCGATCAAGATGAACGACCCGGTGGAACCGTTGCGACTGAACTCGTCGAGCATCAGCGGGACCTGGGCCCGCAGCGAGACACGGCCGAGCTCGTTGAGCCCCAGCGTGTTCGCCTCCTTGTCCCGGTGCAGTGTGTTGACGTCCAGGCGGTAGTCGAGCGCCATCACCCGTACCCGGGTGGTGCGGGTGGTGTGCTTGATCAGGTAGTCGTTGCCCGGCTGCAGGGTCGCACCGTCGGCCATCCAACACACCGTCGCGTCGAAATCCTGGGTCACCCGCGGCTGGTTGTTGGTGCGGGCGATCATGTCCCCGCGCGAGATGTCGATGTCGTCGGTGAGGCTCACCGAAACCGACATCGGCGGGAACGCCTCGTCGACGACACCGGTGGGCCCTTGGATCTCGGCGATCTTGGTGGGCTTGCCCGACGGCAGCACCACGACGTCGTCGCCGGGGCGCAGCACGCCGCTGGCCATCGTGCCGGCGTAGCTGCGGTGATCGGCGTGCTCATGGGTCTGCGGGCGGATCACGTACTGCACCGGGAATCGCACGTCGACCAGGTTGCGGTCACCGGCGATGTAGACGTCTTCGAGGTGCGACAGCAGCGACGGCCCCTCGTAGTAGGGCGTCTTGTCGGACTTGGTCACCACGTTGTCGCCCAGCAGCGCCGAGATCGGGATGGTCGTGACGTCGTGCACGTCCAGACGGGTGGCGAACGAGTGGAAGTCGTCGCGGATCGCCTGGAATTTGTCGCCGTCCCAGTCGATCAGGTCCATCTTGTTGACGGCCAACACGATGTGCCGGATTCCCAGCAGGGACGCCAGGAAGGTGTGCCGACGGGACTGCTCCTGCAGGCCGTGGCGGGCGTCCACCAGCACGATCGCCAGATGTGCGGTCGACGCACCGGTCACCATGTTGCGGGTGTACTGGATGTGCCCGGGGGTGTCGGCGATGATGAATTTCCGCTTGGGCGTGGCGAAGTAGCGGTAGGCGACATCGATGGTGATGCCCTGCTCACGCTCGGCCCGCAACCCGTCGGTGACCAATGCCAGGTCGGTGTAGTCGTTTCCGCGCTCACGGGAGGTGCGCTCGACCGAGGCCAGCTGGTCTTCCATGACGGCTTTCGAGTCGAACAGCAACCGGCCGATCAGCGTGGACTTGCCGTCGTCGACCGAACCGGCGGTCGCGATCCGAAGCAGCGTGGTTGGCGCGCTCATCAGAAATACCCCTGCCTCTTGCGGTCTTCCATACCGGCTTCGGAGATTCGGTCGTCGGCGCGGGTGGCGCCGCGCTCGGTCAGCCGCGAGACCGCGGTCTCGTCGATCACCTCTTGGACGGTGGCCGCGGTGGATTCGACGCAACCCGTGCAGGTGACGTCGCCGACGGTGCGGAACCGGACCGTGGTCTCGAACACCTCCTCGTCGTCGGCGGGCTGCAGGAATTCGTGATCGGCCAACAGCATTCCGTCACGCCGGAACACCTTGCGCTGGTGCGCGAAATAGATGGACGGCAGCGTGATTTCCTCGGCGCCGATGTAGGACCAGATGTCGAACTCGGTCCAGTTCGACAGCGGGAACACCCGAATGTGTTCGCCGCTGCGGTGCCGGCCGTTGTAGAGGTTCCACAGTTCGGGCCGCTGCGCCTTGGGGTCCCACTGGCCGAACTCGTCGCGGAAGCTGAAGACGCGTTCCTTGGCGCGGGCCTTCTCCTCGTCGCGGCGGGCGCCGCCGAACGCCGCGTCGAACTTGTTCTCGCGGATGGCGCGCAGCAGGGTGACCGTCTGCAGCGGGTTACGCGACGGGCCGTTGTCGACCACGCGGCCGGCATCGATGTCTTCTTGCACCGATGCGACGACCAGTCGGATCCCAGTCTTGGCGACCAGTTCATCGCGGGTGGCGATGACTTCTTCGAAGTTGTGACCGGTGTCGACGTGCATCACCGGGAAGGGCAGTCGGCCCGGCGCGAACGCCTTGACCGCCAGATGCAGCATGACGATGGAGTCTTTGCCGCCGGAGAACAGCAGCACCGGCCGCTCGAACTCCGCGGCCACCTCCCGAATGATGTGGATGGCCTCGGCCTCCAGGGTGCGGAGCTGCGAGAGCTGATAATGCCCGGCCGTCGACGTTCCCGGGGGCGCGGTGATGTTACTGGTCATGACTTCCTTGCCAGGGATACCCGATAATCTTGGTGAGACTTACCATATTTGTTGGTTATAGCTGGACATCGAACCAGTCGCCCGGTGGTGCTGTCAATGTGATCTCCGCGCGGACGGCGGAGGCGTCACCGGCGGCGTCGTGCAATGGCCTCCCGGTCCCCCGTCCGCCCCGCCGCGAGCGTGCACAGTTGTACGCCGATTGCGGCGTGTCGCTGGACAGACACGCACGCTCGCGGGAGGGCGGAACGGGTGAGGCAGGGCCCGCTTACAGGGTGATTTCTTCGAGCTTGCCGGTGGCGACGTCGAAGACGAATCCGCGCAACGAGGTGGTCTGCGTAATGAACGGGCTGGCCTTGACCCGCCGCAGCGACTGCCGAACGTCCTCGGCGGGATCGGCGAACGCCTCGGCCGCCCAACTCGGGCGAATACCGGTCTCCTCGACGATCGATTGCTTGAACTCGTCGTCGGTGAAGGTGAGCATCCCGCAGTCGGTGTGGTGGATCAGGATGATCTCGCGGGTACCCAGCAACTTCTGGCTGATCGCCAGGGAGCGGATCGCGTCCTCAGAGATCACGCCGCCGGCGTTGCGGATGCTGTGCGCTTCGCCCTCGTTGAGGCCCAGCACCCGGTAGACGTCGAGGCGGGCGTCCATGCAGGCGACGATCGCGACGTGCTTGCTCGGCGGCATGGGCAGCGGACCTTTGAAGGTCTTCGCGTACTCCGCATTGTTCGCCAAGTAGTCGTCGGTAACGGTCACCGGTCTTCTCCCTCTGTCGTCGTCGCCCGGATTCTAATGAAGAAGGCCGCGGATTCCACGGATAAAAATCATCGCAAAATCATCTGTTGACGGCTGGTGTTCTGCGGTGAACGTGCGCAGCTGTACAGATTTTCACGGTGTGTCGCGGGCAGACACGCACGCTCGCGCCGAGGACCTCTACCCTTTGGGCCATGATGCGGTTTCTGGCCGGCCGGGCACTGAACTACCTGGTGCTGCTGGGCCTCGCGTCATTCCTGACCTTCTGCCTGACCTCGCTGGCGTTCGCACCGCTGGACAGCCTGATGCAGCGCAACCCGCGGCCGCCGCAGGCCGTCATCGACGCCAAGGCCGCAGACCTGGGCTTGGACAAGCCGATTCCGCTGCGCTACGCGCACTGGGCCTCACACGCGGTGCGCGGCGACTTCGGCGTCACGGTCACCGGCCAGCCGGTCTCCGAGGAGCTGGGCCGGCGCATCGGCGTCAGCCTGCGCCTGCTGGTGGTCGGCTCGCTGGCCGGCACCGTGATCGGTGTGGTGGCCGGCGCCTGGGGCGCGGTGCGCCAGTACCGGCTGTCCGACCGCGTCATCACCCTGGCGGCGTTGCTGGTGCTGTCGGTGCCGACGTTCGTGCTGGCGAACCTGGTGATCCTGAGTGCGTTGCGGGTGAACTGGGCGCTGGGCGCGCAACTGTTCGACTACACCGGGGAGACCTCCCCCGGGCTGGTCACCGGATTCTGGCCCGGGCTCGTCGACCGTCTGCAGCACCTGGTGCTGCCGTCGCTGACCCTGGCGCTGGGCGCGGCCGCCAGTTTCAGCCGCTACCAGCGCAACGCCATGCTCGATGTGCTCGGGCAGGATTTCATCCGCACCGCCCGGGCCAAGGGCCTGACCCGCCGGCGCGCCCTGTTCAAACACGGGCTGCGGACCGCGCTGATCCCGATGGCGACACTGTTCGCCTACGGGGTGGCCGGCCTGGTCACCGGCGCGGTGTTCGTGGAGAAGATCTTCGGCTGGCACGGCATGGGCGAATGGGTGGTGCAGGGTGTGGCCACCCAAGACACCAATATCGTCGCGGCCATCACGGTGTTCACCGGGGCGGTGGTGCTGTTGGCCGGCCTGCTCTCCGATGTCATCTACGCGCTGCTGGACCCGCGGGTGCGGGTGTCATGAGCGCCACGGTGGAATTCGCCTCCCGGCGCACCCTGGTGCTGCGCCGGTTTCTGCGCAGTCGTACCGCGGTCGTAGCGCTGGCCCTGCTGGTGGTGATGTTCGTCGGCTGCGACACGTTGCCGGGGCTGCTGCCCTACTCCTACACCGACCTCGACTACGACGCGCTGTTGGTTCCGCCGGGCTCCGGGCACTGGCTGGGCACCAATGCGCTCGGCCAGGACCTGCTGGCCCAGATCCTGCGCGGCATGCAGAAGTCGATGCTGATCGGCGTGTGCGTCGCGTTGATCTCCACGGTGATCGCCGCGACGGTGGGGGCGATCGCCGGGTACTTCGGCGGCTGGCGGGACCGGGCACTGATGTGGCTGGTGGACCTGCTGTTGGTGGTCCCGTCGTTCATCCTGATCGCAATCATCACCCCGCGGACCAAGAACAGCGGCAACATCGCACTGTTGGTGCTGCTGCTGGCCGGGTTCAGCTGGATGATCAGCGCCCGGATGGTGCGCGGGCTGACGATGAGCCTGCGGGAGCGTGAATTCATCCGTGCCGCACGCTATATGGGCGTCTCCAGCCGCCGGATCATCCTCGACCACGTGGTGCCCAACGTGGCCTCGATCCTGATCATCGACACCGCGCTCAACGTCGCGATGGCAATCCTGGCCGAAACGGGGCTGAGCTACCTGGGTTTCGGCATCCAGCCTCCCGACGTATCGCTGGGCACCCTGATCGCCGACGGCACCTCCTCGGCGATCACCTTCCCGTGGGTGTTCCTGTTCCCCGCCGGGGTGTTGATCACGATCCTGGTCTGCGCCAACCTCGCCGGGGACGGTCTGCGTGACGCCCTGGACCCCGACGCGGCCACCTTGCGGGGACGCCGATGACGCCGCTGCTGGAAGTCTCCGACCTGGCCGTGACGTTCGGCGCCGGACGCGATGCGGTGCAGGCCGTGCGCGGCATCGGTTATCACGTCGACGCCGGCGAAGTGGTGGCGATGGTCGGCGAGTCGGGGTCGGGCAAGTCCGCGGCGGCCATGGCGGTGATGGGGCTGCTGCCCGAATACGCGCGGGTATCCGGCTCGGTGCGACTGCAGGGCACCGAACTGATCGGCCTGGACGACGCCGCGATGTCGAAGTTCCGCGGCGCCTCGATCGGGATGGTGTTCCAGGATCCGATGTCGGCGCTGACGCCGGTCTACACGGTGGGCGATCAGATCGCCGAAGCCCTCGAGGTACATCGACCGCAGCTGGGTCGCGCGGCGGCCCGCCGGCGCGCGGTGGAACTGCTGGAGTTGGTCGGCATCACCCGACCCGCACAGCGCGCGCGGGCGTTTCCGCATGAACTGTCCGGCGGGGAGCGCCAGCGGGTGGTGATCGCGATCGCCATCGCCTGCGACCCGGACCTGCTGATCTGCGACGAGCCCACCACCGCGCTGGACGTCACCGTTCAGGCGCAGATCCTCGACGTGCTCAAGACCGCGCGTGATGTCACCGGTGCGGGGGTGTTGATCATCACCCACGATCTGGGCGTGGTCTCCCAGTTCGCCGACCGCGCGTTGGTGATGTACGCCGGGCGGGTGGTGGAATCCGCGCCGGTGCAGACCCTGTACCGGGCGCGGCGGATGCCTTACACGGTGGGGCTACTCGGGTCCGCGCCGCGGTTGGACGCCGCGCAGGGCACCCGGTTGGTGCCGATCCCCGGTGCGCCGCCATCGCTGACCGCCGGCTCGGAGCCGGGCTGCCCGTTTGCGCCGCGTTGCCCGCTGGCCGACGACGCCTGCCGGGTGCACGAGCCGGAGTTGCTCGAGGTCGGAGCCGCGCACTCCGCGGCGTGCATTCACACCGACCGGGTCGAGGGCCGCAGCGCCGCCGACATCTATCGCGTACGCACCGAGGTGACCGCGCCGGTATCCGGCGACTCCCCCACCGTGTTGCGGGTCCGTGATCTGGTCAAGACCTATCCGCTGACCAAAGGGGTGCTGCGGCGACGGACCGGTGAGGTGCGTGCCGTCGCCGGCGTGAGCTTCGAGTTGCAGCAGGGCCGCACGCTGGGCATCGTCGGCGAGTCCGGTTCGGGCAAATCGACTACCTTGCACCAGATCCTGGAACTGGTTGCGCCGCAGTCCGGGTCGATCGAAGTGCTCGGCACCGACGTCGCCACCCTCAAACGGGACGGCCGGCGTGCGCTTCGCCGCGATCTGCAGGTGGTGTTCCAGGATCCGGTGGCCTCGCTGGATCCACGGCTTCCGGTCTTCGAGATCTTGGCTGAGCCGTTGCGCGCCAACGGATCAGACAAGACCGCCACCAACAATCGGGTCGCCGAACTGCTCGAGTTGGTCGGGCTGCGCCGCGGCGACGCGCAGCGCTATCCGGCGGAGTTCTCCGGTGGGCAGAAGCAGCGGATCGGCATCGCCCGGGCGTTGGCGTTGCAGCCGAAGATCTTGGCGCTCGACGAGCCGGTGTCGGCGTTGGACGTGTCGATCCAGGCCGGGATCATCAACCTACTGCTGGACCTGCAGGAACAACTCGAATTGTCGTATCTGTTCGTGTCCCACGACCTGTCGGTGGTGAAACATTTGGCACACCGCGTCGCGGTGATGTTCGCCGGGGAGATCGTCGAACAGGGCGAGTCCGACGACGTGTTCGGCAATCCGCAACACGACTACACCCGGCGCCTGTTGGCCGCGGTGCCGCAGCCCGAGGTGCGCTCATGACCCCCACGTTGACTCTGCGCTCACGGCGGCATTGTGCGAGAAGAGGCCGCCCTGAGCGCAGAGTCAACGGGGTGGTGGCCACCGTGTTAGCTGCCGCGTTGGCACTGAGCGGGTGCACGGCGGTCGATATCACCGCCCCGGAGGGCGCCGCCACGGTCGGCACCGCCAGCGACATCAACCCGCAGGATCCCGCGAACCTGCGTGACGGCGGCAACCTGCGCCTATCGATGACGCAGTTTCCGCCGAACTTCAACCCGCTGCACATCGATGGCAACCTGGCGGAGAACGCGGCCATGCTCAAGGCCACCATGCCGCGGGCGTTCGTCATCGGCCCGGACGGCTCGGCCACGGTGGACACCGACTACTTCACCAGCGTGGAACTGACCGGCACCAATCCGCAGGTGGTCACCTACACGATCAACCCGAAGGCCACCTGGAGTGACGGCACACCACTGACCTGGAAAGACATCGCCAGCCAGATCCACGCCACCAGCGGCGCCGACCCCGAGTTCGCGATCGCGACCACCAACGGCGCCGAACGGGTGGCCTCGGTGACCCGCGGCGTCGACGACCGGCAGGCGGTGATGCGCTTCGCCAAGCCCTACGCGGAATGGCGCGGCATGTTCGCCGGCAACTCGATGTTGTTGCCGGCCAGCATGACCGGCGACCCGGACACCTTCAACAAGGCCCAGCTGAGCCGGCCCGGCCCGTCGGCGGGCCCGTTCGTGCTGTCGACGCTGGATCGCACCAGCCAACGGATCACCCTGGTCCGCAACCCCTCCTGGTGGGGCCGTACGCCGAAGCTCGACACCATCACCTACCTGGTGCTCGACGAGGCAGCACGGATGCCGGCGCTGCAGAACCACACCATCGACGCCACCGGGGTCGCCACTTTGGACCAACTGACGATCGCGCGGCGCACCGAGGGCATCGCGATCAGGCGAGCGCCGACCCCGGCCTGGAGCCACTTCACCTTCAACGGTGCACCGGGGGCGATCCTGTCCGACAAGGCGCTGCGGCTGGCGGTGATGCGCGGTATCGACCGGTCCACGATCGCCAAGGTGACCCAGCGCGGACTGACCGCGGACCCGGTGCCGCTGAACAACCACATCTACGTCGCCGGCCAGGAGGGCTACCAGGACAACAGCACCGTGGTGGCCTACGACCCGCAGCGCGCCGCCCGCGAACTCGACGAACTCGGCTGGAAACTCAACGGGCAGTTCCGGGAGAAGGACGGCCGGCCGCTGGTGATCCGACACCTGTTCTACGACGCCTCCAGCACCCGACAATTCGCCCAGGTGGCCCAGCACAACCTGGCTCAGATCGGGGTGAAGCTGCAATTGGACGCCAAGGCCGGTGGCGGCTTTTTCACCGACTACGTCAACGTCGGCGACTTCGACATCGCCCAATTCAGTTGGGTCGGTGATGCTTTCCCCCTGGCCGGGCTGAACCAGATCTCCGCCTCCTACGGCGAGGCCAACTTCGGCAAGATCGGTAGCCCCGCCATCGACGCCAAGATCGAAGAGACCCTGGAGGCGCTGGATCCCGCGGTGGCCCGAGCCAGGGCCAACGAAGTCGACACGCTGCTGTGGGCCGAAGGGTTCAGCCTGCCGCTGATCCAGACCACCGGCAACGTGGCGGTGCGCAGTTCGCTGGCGAACTACGGCGCACCGGGACTGGCCGACCTGGATTACACCGTGATCGGGTTCATGCGGGACTGAGCTCGACGCCACCGTGTTGAGCCCGGGCGCGGATCAGCTCGCCGTCCAGTGAATCCGAGATCGATGCGGGCGCCGGCAGCTCCGACACGGTGATCCCGCCGACGTCGGCGGCGGCTTCGGCGACATGCTGGTGATGGGTGAACACGATGATCTGCAGGCCGGGAGCCAATGTGGTCAGGATCTGCAGCGCGCCCCGCACACGCTCTTCGTCGAAGGCCATCAGCACGTCGTCGAGGACCAGCGGCAGCGCTTCCTCGCCGGCATCGGTGCGTTCGCGATGCAGCTCGGCCACCGCCGCCAGCCGCAGCGCGAAGAAGACCTGATCGGCGGTGCCCTCGGAGAGCGCCGCGGTGTCGCACGGTGTGTTGTCGGAGCGGATGACCCGCAGCGTGCGCACCGCGCCGTCGTCCTCGGCACGCAGCGCCACCCAACGCCCGTCGGTGAGCCGCTCCAGAAGCCGACCGGCGTGGTCCAGCAGCGGTCGGGTATCCCCCGCCCCCAGACCGTCGAGGATGGTCTCCAGCAGTTTGCGCTGCAGGGCGAGGATCGCCCACCGCTCCGCGAGATCGGCCACCTCGGCCTGCCGGTCCGCCACCTCGGCCTCGGCCGCGGCGGCCCCGGCGGCCGCCTCGAGGTTCTTGAGCTCGTCACGCGCCGACGTGCATCGGCTCAACATGTCGTCGGCTGCCCGGCCCGCCTCCTCGGCGCGCAGGCGTGCGTCGGCCAACTCCTGCCCGATCGTCACCTCGTCGCGGCCCGTCAACCGGTCGACCACGTGGTGGAAGTCGCTGCCCGAGTCCAAACCGTTCTTGATGGCCTTGGCCGAGTCATCCTGCCGCTCAAGCGGTTCCGCTGCCCGCAGGGCCCGGTCGACGAGCACTCCGAGATCCTGTTCGGTTGCCAGCCCGTGGGTGTCGACGAGTCGCTGCAACTCCGCCGATGCGGCCTGTTGCGCCTGCAGCACCTCTGCCCGCTCGGTCTGCAGACCTTCGAGCTGCTCGAGATAGGTCGAACGCTTGCCCTGCGCCGTCGTGGCCGACTCGAGTTCGCGCCCGAGCCGGGTGAAACCCTGCTCGATGAGTGTCGGCGTCAGCTGCTGATCGTCATCGAGCACGCGGTGCCGCCGGAGCAACTCGACGGCCTCGGCGAGGAACGTCTCCCAGGCACCACGGGCCTGCTGTTCGCCCTGCAGGCTCTTGGCGCGCTGTTCGTCGACGGCCACGATGTCTTCGAGCACCTGCGAACGCCGGTGCCACGCGGCCGTGGCGGTCGTCACCGGCAGCCCGGCGAGTTCCGCTGCGGCACACCAGGAACTGTCTAGGTCGCCGAGCTGATCGGTAAGCGACCGCACTCGGGCATGGGCGACGTGTGCGGTGGTGAGAAGTTCGGCGACGGTGCCACTGGAGTCGACGTCGGGGACGGCCGTGATCCCCAGGCCGGCCCACAGCTGCGCCCATTCGTCGGTCGCGCGGCCAGTGTCCTCGGCCGCGACGGCCAGGGTCGATGCCGCTTCGAGTTCCTTCTGGCGGGCCGCCTCAAGCCCCTCCACCTGCATCTCGGCACGCGCATCCAGCGCGGCGATGCGCGAACGCTCCATTGCCTCGTCGTCGGAGCACCGGTCCGCGGAGACCACTCGAGCATCCAATTCGGCTGCCATGTCGACTCGTTCATCGGCGCCGGGCAGCTCCCCGGTCACCCAGGAGCGTCGGATCGTGTGCCACTGGTCGTCCCGGCTGCGGCGAGCGTCGACGACGGCGTCGTGGGTCAGTGCGGCCCCGGCATGTGCGGCGGCCGTATCGGATTGCATGTTCCGCACGGTCTCGGCCGCCTCGGCGTGCAGGGTTCGTGCCGTACGTTCGGCATCGCGCGCCCCGATCAACTCGGCGCGCCGCTTGGCGAGGGCGTCCTCATCGGGAGGTTCGGACGCGGCGACGTCGACCGTGACGCCTTTGGACAACAGTGCGGCCACGGCCGTGTCGTGCCGGTCGCGAGCCTCTCGGCGTTTGTCTTCCAGTGCATCGATTTCGTCGGCCAGTGCGTCCAGAGTGGCCGCATGGTCCTCGCGGACCCTGGCTTCGGCTACGGCCGTGTCGATGTCGTCGACCTCGTCGATGCCGATACTGCGCAGCAGACCCCGCAATTTCGTCGCCGCGTCCGCGACCGCCGGCGCGAACTCCTCACCCGCGCGGCGCAGGCCCTCGATACGCACCTTCACCTCGGAATTCAGCCGGGTGAAGGTTTCGCGGTCGTCGAGCAGGCCGTCGTCTATCGACAGCGCCTCGACAGCCGCGGTGATCGAGGCGATGTCGTCGTCGAGCTTGGTGGCGCGCTGTTGTGCGCGGCGCCGCTCATCACCGGCCCGGTCGTAATCCACCAGTTCCGACGGCGTCAGCCGATCCCCTTCGCCGTCGATGAGTTCGAGCTCACGGGTCGCCTGGCTGAACGCCAGAACGTTGCCGATCACCCGGAGGTTCTCTTCGGCGACCTTGACCTCCAGGGCTGTCGCGGTGACCTCGTCGCGGAGACGGCGATGCTTGTCCTGCAGTTCCTGTACGACTCTGCGCTGCTCTACGACTCCGTCCGCACGGGTCAGCAGGCTGTCCCGATCGGTGACGGCCTGCTTGTAGGCTCCTGCCGCGACGCGCAGGTGCACCTTCTTCGACCGGCCGTCGGACTTGAAGAGTTTGTCGGCCTGGTCGGTGATGTCGTCCAGCACTTCGCGGGCGCTGCGGCCTTCGCGTGCGGCGAAGATGATGTCGGCGAGGTCGCCGCTGCCGGCGAATACCGCGTCTCCGCCGCGCCGTAGATCCTCGTGATTGAAGCCCAGTCGTGTCCGCCACCACTGCGCCGACAGCCGATTCTCCGGATTCCACGGTGCCTGGCGCGGCGTGACGACGTCGCCGTCGAACAGTCCGTTCGCCTTGCGCACCACCGTGTAGGGCTCACCATCACCGGCCAGCACCGCATCGATGCGCAGTTGCGCTCGCGGGCATTCCGCGGCGCGCGACGTTCGGGCCGGGATCCCCCAGAGGAAGTCGCTCAGCGCATCCAGTGACGTCGACTTACCCGCTTCGTTGGCGCCGAGCACCACCGTCACCCCGTCGCCGATGTCGACGGTGACGTCGCGGCAGCGCCCGTAGGCCGCCAAGGTCAAACGCGTGATCCGCATCAGCCCTGCCTCTCCGCCAGCCGTGCGTCGAGTCCGTCGCGCGCGCGTTCCAACAGTTCGCCCAGCACACCGTCGTCGGCGAGGTTGAGGCCGCGGCCGTCTTCCCCCCGGGCGATGTCGCGGATCTCGCGGTCGAGTGCGGCCATCAGCTTTCTGCTCTGCTCCCGATCACCGGCCAACGCCGCGGCGGCCTCGGCGACGGCTTCGCGCAGCCGTTGTGCTTCCGGGTCGGGCGGCAGCGGCGGCCGCACCCGCACCGTCGTCTTGTCCACCAACGCACCGACATCGGTGGCGATCCCGGTCAGCTCCGCCTGCAACCAGTCGTCATCCGACAGCTGCGAGGCCAGCTTCGTGGTGCCGGTGATCGCTACCCGCACGACCACTTTGCGCCCCGCGGCATCGCGCACCGCGGCGCGCATCTGCTCCCGGACGGCTGCCACCAAATCGTCGTGGTCGGCGATCCCGTCGGCGTCGATCTCGAGCCGATCCCAGCGCGCCACATCGCACGGCTCGAAGGCGATCTGGGCCGGCGAGCCGGCTTCGAGTTCGACCAGCAGCGCTCCCTTGGCGCCGGTCTCGCGCGGGTTGCGCCCCTGCAGGTTGCCGCTGAAGTACGCCGGGAACTCCCCGTCGACCACCGGACCGCGCTGGTGGATGTGCCCGAGCGCGAGGTAGTCGTAGCGCAGTGCCGTCAGGTCGGCTTCCGAGCACGGCGCGTAGGTGTCGTGCTCGGCCGACCCGGTGGCCGCGGTGTGCAGCACCCCGATGTTGACCAGGTCGGGAATCCGGTCCGGGTAGACCGCCGCGAGGTTCTCCTGCACGTCGCGGCTCTCGTAGCCCTGACCGTGCACCACCGCGCCGAGATCGTCGAAGACGACGCTCTCCGGTTTGTCGGTGGCCAGCAGATGGACGCCCTCCGGCAGAGTCAGCGAGCGGGTGATCTGGCTGGCGGCGTCGTGGTTGCCCGAGGCGATCACCACCGGGACCCCGGACTCCTTGAGCTTCACCATCTGTTCGATGAAGAACTGTCCGGTACCGAAGTCGTGCCAGCTGCCGTCGTACAGGTCGCCGGCGATGACCAGCAGGTCCGCCCGGCGCTCGATGGTGAGCGTGACCAGGTTCTCCAGCGCGCGCCGCGTGCTGCGCCGGAGTTCCTGCGCATGGTCGTCGCCGATCCGGCTCAGCCCGCGCAGCGGACTGTCCAGGTGGATGTCAGCGGCGTGCACGACAAGCAATTCGGCGTCCCCTTCCCTCCGGCTCCCAGTCGAGCACCGCGAGTGTATGACCGGCCACCGACAAGCACGCGGACCTCGCCCGGCAGGTCCGGCCCGGGCACCTACCCTGGATCAGATGAGCACTCACCGCACCCTGATCCTGCTGCGGCACGCGAAGTCGGACTACCCGCCCGGGGCGGCAGATCACGAGCGTCCGCTGGCGCCGCGCGGTATCCGCGAGGCGGGGCTGGCCGGCGACTGGCTGCGTGCCAACGCCCCGGTCCCGGACGCGGTGCTGTGCTCGACCGCCACCCGCACCCGGCAGACCTATGCCCGCACCGAACTGACCGCCCCGGTCCGTTACGTCGATGACCTCTACGACGCTGCACCGGGCACCGTCATCGCCACCATCAACACCGTCGGCGACGAGGTGGACACACTGCTGGTGATCGGCCACGAACCCGCGATGTCGGCGGTCGCCCTCGGCTTGGCCGGTGCCGGATCTGATTCCGCGGTGGCCCAACGGATCTCGGAGAAGTACCCGACCTCCGGCATCGCCGTGCTGCAGATCAGCGTGAGCTGGTCGGACGTGGAGCTGGGGTCGGCGTCGCTGGTCGGGTTCCACGTGCCGCGCTAGATCATCGCCCGCAGCGCCGGCGGCGCCTCCACTCCGATCGAGGTCAACGCGGTCGAGTGATAGATCGTGCCCGGGGTCTGGATGGCGTGCCCCAGTCCGACGTGGGCGTCACGCCAGAACCGCTGCAACGGGTTGTTGCGGCGTGCAGCGTTGCCGCCGGAGCGGGCGAAGATCGCATCCGCGGCCGACACCGCCCGCCAGGCGCTGCGGATCTGGTTGCGCCGCACCACCGACCGGTCCTCGAAGCTGATCTCCTTGCCGGCGTCGGCGAGGTCGTACATCCGGCTGATGCCGTCCAGCAGCTGCACCCGGGAGGCGGCGATCTCCGCGGCCGCCTCAGAGATCGCGTACAGCACGTAGGGGTCGTCTTTGATCTTGGTGCCGGTCGCAGCCACCCGGTCACGCTGATAATCCAGATGCGCGGCCAGCGCACCCTCGGTGATGCCGATGAGCGCCGCGGTGATCCCCAGCGGGAACATGGTCCAGAACGGCAGCTTGTAGAGCGTCTCGCTGCGCCCGGCGGCTTCGGCGGCACGCGCACCGGAGGCGACGTGTTCGAAGTCGATGGTGCGGTAGGCCGGGATGAAGGCGTCCTCGACGATGATGTCCTTGCTGCCCGTTCCACTGAGCCCGATGACATCCCAGGAGTCGTCGACGATGGTGTAGTCCGCGCGCGGCAACACCACGTGCAGCACCTTCGGTGGTCCACCGTCGCCGCCGCCGACGCGGGCGCCCAGGAAGATCCAGCTGCAGTGATCGGTGCCCGAGGAGAAGTTCCATCGGCCGGTCAGCCGGTAGCCGCCGTCGACCGGGGTCGCCACGCCCTGCGCGGCATACGGTGACGCGATCCAGGTGTCGGGGTCCGCACCCCAGACCTCGGCCTGCAGTCGGCGGTCCATCAACGCCATCTCCCACGGATGCACGCCGCCGACCCCGCACACCCATCCGGTGGAGCCGCAGTGCTTCGCCACCGCCATGACCGCTTCGGCGAAGTCTCGCGGATGTGCGGCATAGCCGCCGAAATCGGTCGGCTGCAGCATGCGCATCACCCCGGCCTCGCGGATCAGCGCGACCGACTCGTCGGACAGTTTGCCGAGCCGTTCGCTGTCCTCGGCGGTGGCGTCCAGCTTGGCGGCGATCTGTTCGACACGCTCGACGACGACGTGTGCCATGACGGGTACCTCCTGATCTGTGGACCGCGACGACGGCTTGTCGTGCACGTTGTTGTGAGCAACGTACCGCCTTTTTGACCATATGGTCAATCCATTTGGTCAAACCGTTTGTTCAACGGCTCGTCGGGTGACTAGCCTGCACGGATGGGCAACCGCGAGGATCTGCTGCAGGGCGCCAAACGCTGCCTGGTCGAACGCGGCTGGGCCAACACCACGGTGCGCGACATCGCCGCGGCCGCCGGCGTCAGCCATGCCGCGATCGGCTATCACTTCGGCAGCCGGGAACGCCTCCTGGTTCAGGCGCTGCTGGAGGAACTCGACGAACTCGATGCCCGGATGGCACCCGAAGGCGAGTCGGCGATGGACCGCTGGCGAGCGGTGATCGAGTCCTTCACCACCGACAAGGCGCTGTGGACGTCGCACCTGGAAGCGATCGTGCAAGCTCAACGCAACGACGAACTACGGGTCCGGCTGGCCGAAGGGCAGCAACGGGCGCGCGCCGAGATGGGCGGTTCGGTGGCGCTGGCCGTCGTCTTGGGCCTGATGATCCAGACACTCATCGACCCCGAGAGTGCGCCGACCGCCGCCGAGGCGGTCGCGGAGTTACGCGAGTTGGCCGGCGGCGGTCACCCGCCGCCGCCCTGAGCGATCAGGAATTGGTGGCGAGCGTGAGTTCCATCAGTTTGAGGGCCTGCTCGCAGGCATCGATGCCGGGGGCTTGCGGGTTCACCCACCAACCGACCACACCCGCCGCATCGCTTGCGACACCGCAGGCGCCGTTCGGGTCGGCCGGCCGCATCACGATCGACGGCACCCCCACGATGGACTTGTTCTCGACCTGATACTGCAGGAATTCGGCGATCTTGCGCTCGTTGTCCAGGCTGCCCTGCTCGAACCAGAACCGGGTGATGTCGATCAGCCCGGCCGGGTTGGCCGCCTGCCAGCGGCAGATGGCACCGACGAACGTGCTCTGGATGTCCAGCGGGTCGGCCCCCACCGTCTTGGCCAGAATGTCGGTGGTCAGTACCTCGCACTCCTTGAGCAGGTTCGGGTACTGCCGCTCGGAGTTGTCGTTGCGCTTGGTATCACCGGCACCGGCCTTGATCGCGGTGCCGCCCACCTCACGCGAGCAACCGGTCGACGCGATCAATACCGCCAGCGCGGCCAGCGCCCCGAATACGGCGCGAGTACGGCGGCTCATTTCGCGTTCGCAATCGACTGGCGGGTCAGCTCTTTGGCGACGTCGCACGGGTCCGGGAACGGCTTCTGGGCGAAACTCACCGACCATTCGATGAAGTCATCCTTGAACTGAATTCCGACCTCACACAGGTTGTCGCCCAGCGTCGGGGCGGTTCCGATCGCGATGAAACCGCTGTGGCCGTCGATGTTGATGTCCTCGACGGAGGTACGCGACACCTCCTCGGTCTTGCGTTCACGCCCGATGGGGCTGCCGCGATACCAGGAGAAGGAGAAGTGCGGGCCGGAGATGCCGCCACGCAACAGCCACTGGCAGCCCACCGAGTTCTGCGCCGTGCCGACCAACCCCGACACCCGGGTGAGGTTGGCCATCGTCTCTTCGCTGACGCCACCGCAATGCGGGAACGACGGTCCGTGAGTGCTCTGCTCGGACGCCGGCGCAGACGACTGACCGGACTGAGCTTCGGTCGACGAGTCGGAGTCGGAACAGCCGCCGACCATCGGGATCAGGGCCGCGACCGCCAAGGCCGGGACCGTCAGTTTGAGCCGCACACGATGCACTGTAGCGGCACCGCCGCCCGTCAACCACGACACCGCGATGACCAGTCGGTTTGTGTCGCCCACCGTCGCCGCGAGCACGCCCGGGCGATACCGGTGTGCGACAGTAGCCCCATGCTCCTGGCGCTGCTGCGCTGCTACATCAAGCCTTACCGCGGCCCGATCGCGGCCGTGATGGCCCTGCAATTGGTCAGCACGCTCTCCTCGCTCTACCTGCCGACCGTCAACGCGACGATCATCGACGACGGCGTGATCCGCGGCGACACCTCGGTCATCACCCGACTGGGCGCGGTGATGCTGGCCGTCACCGCCCTGCAGGCTCTGTGCGCGGTCGCCGCGGTCTATTTCGGGGCTCGTACCGGCGCCGGTTTCGGACGCGATCTGCGTCGCGCGGTGTTCAGCCAGGTGATCCGGTTCTCCGACCGCGAGACCGCCGGTTTCGGGGCGCCGACCCTGTTGACCCGCACCACCAACGACGTCCGGCAGATCCAACTGGTGGTGCAGTTGAGCGCCACCACCCTGGTGGCCGCCCCGATCATGAGCGTCGGGGGGGTGCTGATGGCGATCCATCAGGACTCCGGGCTGGCCTGGCTGCTGGCGGTCAGTGTGCCGCTGTTGGCGATCGCCAACTATCTGATCGTGGTGCGGATGCTGCCGCTGTTCCGGCGCATGCAGATGTTGATCGACAACATCAACCGGGTGCTGCGCGACCAACTCACCGGCATCCGGGTGATCCGCGCGTTCGCCCGCGAAGCCGGCGAACGGGACCGATTCGCGCAGGCCAACGCGGCTCTGTCGCAGGCATCGTTGACCGTCGGAAACCTGCAGGCGCTGATGCTGCCGGCCACGACGCTGATCATCAACGCGTCCAGTGTCGCGCTGATCTGGTTCGGCGCCCTGCGCATCGACGCCGGGCAGATGCAGGTCGGCTCGCTGATCGCCTTCCTGTCCTATTTCATGCTGATCCTGATGGCCGTGCTGATGGCCACCATGGTGCTGGCCATCCTGCCGCGGGCCTCGGTCTGCGCCGAACGGATCACCGAGGTGCTGTCCACCGAGCCGACGATCAGTGCCCCGGCACATCCCGCTACGCCGGCGGCCGTCACCGGCGAGGTCCGGCTGCACGGTGTCGGCTTCCGTTACCCCGGGGCCGACCGCTCGGTGCTGCACGACGTGTCGTTGACCGCAATGCCCGGGTCCACCACCGCGGTGGTCGGCTCCACCGGGTCAGGCAAATCGACTCTGGTCTCGCTGATCTGCCGGCTGCGTGACGTGACCGAGGGCGCGGTCCTGATCGACGGCATCGATGTGCGCGACCGCGACCCCGAAGCCCTGTGGTCGGGCATCGGGCTGGTCCCGCAACGCGGCTATCTGTTCTCCGGAACCGTCGCCGACAACCTTCGCTACGGCGCTCCGGCCGACGTCCCGGTCAGCGACGAGCAACTGTGGGAGGCGTTGCGGGTGGCGGCCGCCGACGATTTCGTGGCCGCCCACCGCGACGGGCTGGAAATGCGGGTGGCGCAGGGCGGCATCAATCTGTCCGGCGGGCAACGGCAACGGCTCGCGATCGCCCGGGCGGTGATCCGGCGACCCCGGCTCTATGTCTTCGACGATGCGTTCTCGGCCCTGGACACCCGGACCGACGCCGCGGTGCGCGCGGCGCTGCGCGAGGTGGCCGCCGATGCGACGGTCATCATCGTGGCACAACGGATCTCGACGGTCACCTCGGCCGATCAGGTGATCGTCCTCGACGACGGCCGGGTGGTGGGCGGCGGAACCCACCGCGAACTGCTGGCGGGCTGCCCCATCTACGCCGAGTTCGCCGACTCCCAGTCGGTGGCCGCCGGGACCGGTGGACTGTGACCGCACCGATGCCGCCCCGGGACGCCGGGGTCGCGAACTTCTCCGCCACCGCGCTGCGACTGGCTCGCCGGATGGGTGCGCAACGCCGCTTGATCACGGCCGTCGTCGGCTTGTCGTTGTGCGGTATCGCGATCGGCGTCGCCGGACCGCGCATCCTCGGCCATGCCACCGATCTGGTGCTCAACGGCATCCTCGGCCGTGGCCTGCCCGCCGGGATCACCAAGCAACAGGCCGTCGACGACGCCCGCGAGCAGGGCCGCGGCACCTATGCCGACATGCTGTCGCGCACGGACGCGGTGCCCGGAACCGGGATCGACTTCACCGCGGTGGCGCACACACTGGCATGGGCCGTCGGGCTGTATCTGGTCGCGGCGCTGGCGATCTGGACGCAAGCACGGCTGTTGAACGTGATCCTGCAACGTACGATTCGGGCCCTGCGCCGTGATGTCGAAGACAAGTTGCACCGGCTGCCCCTGAGCTACTTCGACACCCAGCGACGCGGGGAACTGCTCAGCCGGGTCACCAACGACGTCGACAACACCGCCACATCGGTGTCGATGACGATCAGTCAGCTGTTCTCCTCGGTGCTGACGGTGCTGGTGACGCTGGGCATGATGCTGTCGATCTCGCCACTGCTGGCCGCGATCACGCTGGTGGGCGTCCCGGTGTCGCTGCTGGCGGTGCGCTCGATCACTCGGCGCTCGCAACGACTGTTCGCCGCGCAGTGGGCCGCCACCGGACGGCTCAACGCGCATCTGGAGGAGACCTACAGCGGGTTCACCCTGGTCCGGACGTTCGGTCATCGCGACTGGGCCCAGCAGCGGTTCGACGAGTGCAACTCCGAGCTGTACCGGGCCGGGTTCGGTGCGCAGTTCTTCTCCGGTCTGGTGGCGCCGGCGACCGGCATGATCGCCAACCTCGGCTACGTCGCGGTCGCGGTCGTCGGCGGCTTCCAGGTCGCGACCGGTCAGATCACCCTGGGTAGCATCCAAGCGTTCATCGCCTACGTCCGTCAGTTCAACCAGCCGCTGGGGAATCTGGCCTCGATGTTCAACGCCCTGCAGTCCGGCGCGGCCAGCGCCGAGCGGGTCTTCGAGTTCCTCGACGAAGCCGAAGAACCGCCCGCACCGCCGGTTCCGCTGTGGCCCGAATCCGCCACGCCGCGCGGCCGTGTGGAGTTCCGGGACGTCAGCTTCGGCTACCGGCCCGGGGTGCCGGTGATCGAGGATCTGTCGTTGTCGGTGGAGCCGGGCAGCACGGTGGCGATCGTCGGACCCACCGGCGCCGGCAAGACCACCCTGGTCAACCTGCTGATGCGGTTCTACGACGTGGACCGTGGGCAGATCCTGGTCGACGGCACCGATATCACCGGCGTCGATCGCTGCGCACTGCGCTCGGCTATCGGCGTGGTGCTGCAGGACACCTGGCTGTTCACCGGGACGATCGCCGACAACATCGGCTACGGCCGGACCGGCGCCACCGAGGACGAGATCATCGAAGCCGCCCGCGCCGCGCACGTCGACCCGTTCGTGCGCGCCCTGCCGAACGGCTACGACACCCGGGTCAACGACGACGGTGGCGCCATCAGCGCCGGCGAGAAGCAGCTGATCACCATCGCCCGGGCGATTCTGGCCCGGCCGCAACTGCTCGTCCTCGATGAGGCGACCAGTTCGGTGGATACCCGAACCGAACTGCTGATCCAGCGGGCGATGGGCGAACTGCGCCGCGACCGCACCAGTTTCATCATCGCCCACCGGCTATCGACGATCCGCGATGCGGATCTGATCCTGGTGATGCAGTCCGGCCGGATCGTGGAGCAGGGCACCCACGTCGAGTTGCTGGCCCGCCGCGGGGCCTACTGGGCGATGACGGAGAGCAGCTGACTCCGGGATCGGACACAGCTCGCAGCCTTCACCATCGTCATCGCTGAAACTGTTGTCCTGCAATAGCCGAGATGACCCATTGCCGCCGGGTGGCCGCAAGCGTAGATTCGATGGCGAAGCAGGCCCGGTCGTGACCGATCCGAAGAGCTGGAACCGTGGGTGCAAGCCAGCCGCGCAGGAAATGCAGACGCCCCCGAACGTCCGTCCGGGCCTGCCCTAATTCGATCCCGCCGTCAGCCCCTTGACCTGCAGCACGTCGACCAGCGGTCGTCGCGGTGTGGGCGCCGGCGGCTTCTCCAACGCGGGAGTGCCGCCGACCCGAACCAGGATCTGCGGTAGATCGTCGGCCCCGACCAACCCGGCGAGCAGCGCTCGCCCCGCCGGCACCTCCGTCAAATGCGACACCGGGCAGGTCGCCAACCCGACCATGGCGCATTCCAGTAGCAGTGTGGACAGCGCCTCACCGCACGCCAGCGCGTCGGCGGGATCGTCGCCGGCGGTCGACAGGAGCAGGACTTTGGAGTGGTCGTCACCGACTTCGAGGCGCCGCTCCCGGTTGTGGGTGACCGGGAACGTCCGCCCGATATCGACCCGGTCGCTCTCGGCGGCCGAGATCAGCGCACTCTGCGGGATGCCGTCGGATACCTCGAACGGCGCTGTCCACCAGTTGAGTTCGGCGTGATACGACGCATCGTAGAGACGCAACGACTCGGCGATCTGGGACGCCTCCGCGAGGGTCGAACGCAGCTCGTCGGCGAGCACATAAAGCCGGACCGGATCCTCGACCTGATTCCGTAACACCGATTCGAAGGGTGCCCAATTGGCCGGCGCCAGGAACGGCAGTCGGTCGGTGTGCCGGGTCAGGATCGCGCTGGCGCGGTAACGCTGTACCGCGGTAACCCGTTCGGACTCGCTGAACCCGATGGTGGCCAGATGCTCGGGGTGCGCGGCATCCGGGAACCGCTCGATTTCAGCGGTCCATCCCGCGGCGGCGGTCGCCACCCGCAGGTGGTCGAGGACCGCACCGCAGCTGATCAAGGCTTCGCGCGCCGACCGGTCGCCGTGCACCGCGCGGGTGGAGTCCAGATACAGGTCCAGACGGTCCCCGTGGGTCACCCATCGCCAGGGCTGACTGTTGTGCAGTGACGGTGCTCGACAGGCCAGGCGCACCGCTTCGGCGAGGACTTCGGCGTCCACAGTCGTGTCCAGCATCAGCCACCTCCCACAGGTCGGTCGGCCTCAACGATTCCAGCACCGGGCCGGCCTCACCAGGGGCCGTTGGTCCCCCGTCGTGCGGCATTGGGCCCCGCTCAGTCACGGTCGGCTCGCCGCACCCGGAACAGGTTCACCTCGCCCTTGATGCCCTTGAGCCGGCGTCCGCCCGCGAACGACCACCGGAAGGCGCCGTCGTCGCCCAGTGCTGTTCGTACCGGCTCGGCGACCAGCACGGTGCCGGGCCGTGCGACCCCGGTGACCCGGCTGGCGGTGTTCACCGGGCTGCCGAACCAGTCGCCGACCCGGCTCACCGCTTCGCCTGCGGCGACACCGGCACGCAACCGCGGCAGGGTCTCGTCGGCCCCGGCCGCCTCGACCAGCCGCAACATCGCCTCGACCAGTGGCCCGGGTTCCGGGCTGACGAGCATGACCGCGTCACCGATGGTCTTGATGAAGCGCACCGGTGGAACGGCGATGTCGCGGCCCAGCCCGGCCAGCCGCTCGGCGAGTTGGACCAGTTCCTCGGGCGGCACCAGTTCACCGAGTCGGGTGAATCCGACCAGATCGGCGAAGGCGACGGTGATCCGACGAGCCCCCGGCAGCGGCGTGCCCGCAGCGCGTTCACCGGCGGTCACCGCGTCGATGTCGAGCTGATGCCGCAGCTGCATCAAGAGCATGTCCTGGACGAACGGGCCCAGCAACGGCGCCAGTTCGGCCACCAGGTGCTGCGAGCGCTGAGCGATCTGGAGTTCGGTGACGCCCGGCTCGCCGATGGCGGCCAGCACGGTGTAGCGCATGACCTCCGCGGTCTGCGCCAGACCGTCGGCGAGCACCCGCGCCGTCTGTACCGCATGTTCGGGCTCGATACCGGCCTCGATGAAGCGGCGCGCATGTACCGCGATGCGGGCGTCGGCACGCATCTGCACCGCAGCCTCCGGATCGTCCACCCACGGCAATCCGACCGCTTGCAGGAGCCGTTGCAGCAGCCGGAGATCGATACCGGCGGATTCCGCCATCTCACGCGCGGAGACGTACTCGCCGTCGTCGCCGACCGATCGTCGCGACGCCAACAACATCGGCGAGACGGTGTTGCGGATCTCGTCAGCACCGATGCCCTGCCCGAGCAGCCATTCGATCAGCTCGGCGCGTTGGGCGCGCAACTCGCCCTGCAGGCCGTCGAGCAGGTCTTCGATCTCGGGATCGGTCACGCCGCAAACGTATCCCGCGGCAGACTGTCGGGGTGGCTGAAGTCTTCGATGCCTTGACACCGGATCAACTCCGGGCCCGTAACACGATCAAGTGGAATCACTTCGATCCCGACGTGCTGCCGCTGTGGATCGCCGAGATGGATTTCCCCACCGCTGCTGTGATCCGTGACGCCCTGCGCGACTGGGTGGACAGCGAGGAGTTCGGCTACCCGGCACTGAATTCCGAAGCACTGCCGACGGCGCTCGCCGCGTGGTGCGCACACCGCTACGGGTGGGCGGCCCGCCCGGAATGGGTGCGGGTGGTCCCCGACGTGCTCAAGGGCATGGAGGTGGTCATCGAATTCCTCACCCGCCCGCAGAGCCCGGTGGCGCTGCCCGTCCCGGCCTACATGCCGTTCTTCGACCTGCTGACCGTCACCGGCCGCCAGCGGGTGGAAATCCCGATGGTGCAGCAGGATTCGGGACGCTATCTGATGGACCTGGACGCACTGGATGCGGCGTTCGCCGCGGGCGCCGGATCGCTGATCCTGTGCAACCCGAACAATCCGCTGGGCACCGCGTTCACCGCCGCGGAGATCGGCGAGATCGTCGAGATCGCCGCACGGCACGGCGCCCGGGTGATCGCCGACGAGATCCACGCTCCCCTGGTCTACGACCGCCCGCATGTCGCGGCCGCGTCGGTGTCCGATGTCGCCGCCGACACCGTCGTCACCCTGATGTCGGCCTCCAAGGGCTGGAATCTGCCCGGGCTGATGTGTGCCCAGGTGGTGCTGTCCAATCAGCGCGACGCCGACGACTGGGACCGGATCAACTTCCTGCACATCATGGGCGCGGCCACCGCCGGTATCCGCGCCAACATCGCCGCCTATCGGCACGGCGAGGCCTGGCTGGACGCATTGCTGGGCCAGCTGCGCGCCAACCGCGATCACCTGAGCCGGGCCCTGCCCGCGGCGATCCCCGGGGTGCGGGTCACCAGACCGGAGGCCACCTACCTCGCGTGGGTCGACTTCCGGAACCTGATGCTGCCCGCCGAGCCGGCCGAGATCCTGCTGGCCGACGCTCGGGTGGCGCTGAGCCCGGGCATCCCCTTCGGTGGCGGGCCGGGCTTCGCACGACTGAACTTCGCGACCACCCGGGTCATCCTGGACCGGGCGATCGACGCGATGGCCGGTGCACTGAGCTGAACTCGAGGCCGCCGCGAGGGCGACGGCGGCTAACCTGGCAGTCATGTCCTGCGTGTTCTGCGCCGTCGTCGCCGGGGACGCGCCGGCCGTGCGGGTCTTCGAAGACGACGACTATCTGGCGTTTCTCGACATCCGGCCGTTCACCCGCGGCCACACCCTGGTGATCCCCAAACAGCACTTCGTCGACCTCACCGATACGCCGGCCGCCACCCTGGCCGGCATGCTCACGATCGGGCAGCGGGTCGGCCGGGCGGCGCGGGATTCCGGGTTGCATGCCGACGGCAACAACCTGGTGATCAACGACGGTCGGGCGGCGTTCCAAAGCGTGTTTCACATCCACCTGCACGTGGTGCCGCGCCGCGCCGGTGACCGGGTGTCGTTCGCCAAGGGCCTGTTGGTGCGCCGCGACCCGGACCGGGAGGCCACCGGCGAGATTCTGCGGGCGGCACTGGCGGGCAGCGACACCGCACCGTCAGACTGATCGGATGGATCATCTCCCCGCGATCGAAAAGGTGGGCATCCGGGTACTGGGCCTGCATGACCGGATCTACCAGTTGACCAACGGCTGGATCGGCCACCGGTTCCCGGGTCTGCCACCCAGCCTGATGTTGCATACCGTCGGCGCGAAGACCGGCAAGGCACGCACCACGACACTGACCTACGCCCGCGACGGCGAGGCGTACCTGGTCGTCGCGTCGATGGGCGGGGCACCGCGCTCCCCCGGCTGGTATCACAACCTCAAAGCCCGCCCCGAAGTCGAGATCAACGTCGGGCCGAAACGGCTACGAGCCATCGCCCGGCCGGTGCTTCCCGACGACCCGGATTACACCCGCCTGTGGCGGATGGTGAACGCCAACAACGCCGATCGCTACGACGCCTACCAGCGCCGCACCTCACGTCCGATCCCGGTGGTGGCACTTACGCCCGTGACCTCCGCTTAAGCCGGTTAAGTTAATCGTCGTTTTCGGCCTGCGCCGATTCTCTCTATCTTTTGCTCAGCTATCGTTCAGCTAGTACTTTGGGGCGATGAGTCGTCAGGTCAGGCTGGGTAGGCGCAAGTCGGCACAAACTCGTGTGGTGGGCGCCGGCGCTGCCCTCGGCGCGTTCCTCACCTTCGGGTTGGCCCCGGCCGCCCCGTCGGCCCGCGCCGACGGACTGGACTTCGACTGGCTGGTCGACATGTTCACGCCGGTCGCCGGGGTGGCCGCCGACACCGATCCGTTCGGTTCCGCGGCATTGATCGACCAACTCTTCTACGACCCGCTGCACGCCTCCATCCAGTCCTGGATCACCAGCCCGTTCGGCGAGCAGATCAACGACCTGATCAACGACATGTCCGGTCAGTACCTGATCGGCAACGGCCTCGACGGCACGTTCGAGAATCCCAACGGCGGCGCCGGGGGCCTGTGGTTCGGTGACGGCGGCGACGGCTATGACCAGGGCGAGGCCGGGATGGCCGGCGGCAACGGCGGGAACGCCGGCATGTTCGGCGACGGCGGCGCGGGCGGTGCCGGCGGCGCAGGTGCCGCCGGCGGCGATGGCGGCGCCGGCGGATCGATCATGGGCAACGGCGGCGTCGGCGGCGTCGGTGGCGTCGGTATCGGCGGCGAGGCCGCCGGTGCCGGCGGCGACGGTGGCGACGCCATCGCCTGGCTGTTCGGCAACGGCGGCGCGGGCGGCGCGGGCGGGGCCGGCGAGGCCGGCCTGGCCGGGGCGATGGGCTTTACCGGGGAAACGGTTCGCTGGGCGGTAACGGCGGCGCGGGCGGATCCAGCCTCTCGGCGCAGTTCGGCGACGGCGGCCGCGGCGGGGCCGGCGGCAACGGCGGCGCCGGCGGCGCCGGCGGCTTCGGGGCGGCCGGGGCGAACGCGACGCTCGCCGGCGGGGCCGGCGGCGACGGCGGCAACGGCATGCAGGGCGGTAGCGGCGGCGACGGCGGCACCGGTGGCGCCGGTGGCACGTCGGCCCACGGGGCGGCGGGCCTGCAGGGTGCAGGCGGCAACGGTGGGGCGGGCGGCTCCGGCGGCAACGCCGGTGACGGTGGTCGAGGCGGCGACGGCGACGCGGACAATCCCGACGGCGGACGGGGCGGCGACGGAGGCGTCTTCGGCGCCGGAGGCTTGGGCGGCGACGGCGGCGCGGGCTCCATCCGCGGTGTCGACGGGGCGACCGGGACACCCTCGGACTACGCCGGCAACGGCGGCAACGGCGGCAACGGCTACGACGCGGCCGCGGACCCGAACGCCGCCCCGGGCACCCATGGTGGCCGCGGCGGCGACGGTGGAACGGGCAGCCTGCACGGCAACGGTGGAATCGGTGGGGCCGGCGGCAACGGTGCCAACGGCGCCGGCGGAGGTAACGGCGGCAACGGCGGCCACGGCGGGGCCGGGGGTGCCTCGCTCGGGGACGGCCGCGGCGGCGCGGGTGGTGCCGGCGGTAACGCCGGGGACGGCGGCGCCGGCGTTAACGGGGCGGACGGGGCCAACGCCACCACCGCTGGTGGGGCCGGCGGCAACGGCGGCGACGGTGTGCGGGGCGGCAACGGCGGGGTAGGCGGCAACGGTGGCGCCGGCGGCGCGTCGGCCCAGGGCGCCGCGGGTAACTACGGCGCGGGCGGCAACGGCGGTGACGGCGGCAACGGCGGGACGGGCGGCAACGGCGGTAACGGCGGCAACGGCAACTCCAGCCACATCAACGGCGGCCGGGGTGGCAACGGCGGTGCCAGTGGCGCCGGCGGCCTCGGTGGGGCCGGCGGAACCGGCTCCACCACCGGTATCAGCGGAACGACCGGTTCGGCGTCGAGCGCGCCCGGCGGCAACGGGGGCAACGGCGGCAACGGCTTCAACGCGGTGACCGCAGGCGCCAACGGAGGCAGAGGCGGCGACGGCGGCACCGGCGGCCTGCACGGCAACGGCGGCAACGGTGGTAACGGCGGCAACGGTGCGACCGGCGCGAACGGCACCGCAGCCCGCGACAACGGCAACGCGGGCGCCGGCGGTAACGGCGGGGCCGGCGGCAACGGCGGTCACTCGCTGGGCGACGGCAACGGCGGAAACGGCGGCGCGGGCGGCAATGCCGGTGACGGCGGCCGCGGTCTGGACCAGTCGCAGCTGCCCGCCAGCGCCACCCTGCCCGGAGCGGGCGGGACCGGCGGCACCGGCGGTGCCGGCGGTGCCGGCGGCAGCAGCGCGAGCGCGCACGGCCCCGGCACCGGAAACGGCGGCGCCGGCGGCGCGGGTGGAGCCGGCGGCGATGGCGGCGGCAACGGCATCGCCACCCTGGACGTGGCCAACAGCGTTCCCTACGGCAGCGGTGGCGACGGCGGCGCCGGTGGAGCCGGCGGCAACGGCGGACTCGGCGACACTGGTGCATCGGGCGGCGGTGCCGGCTTCGACGGCGGCAACGGCGGCGCCGGTGGCGCCGGCGGCGCGGCCGGTTCGACCTACACCGGCAATGTGGCCCTGCACGAGCACGGCACCTTCGGCACCAATGGCAACGGCGGTGCCGGCGGCGACGGCGGCACGGGCGGCGGTGGCGGCACCGGTGGTGCCGGAGTCGGCACTGCGGGCGGCACGGGCGGCAACGGCGGCAACGGCGGCGCGGCCGGTGAAGGCGGCGCACCCGGCTCCGGGCACAACGCCCAACCCGGGATCAACCGGGCACCGGTCGGAATCGGCGGTGCGGGCGGCGCCGGCGGTGCGGCCGGCGCCGGCGGTGACGGCGGCCACGGCGACACCCGGTTCAGCGGCGGCAACGGCGGCAACGGCGGCGTCGGTGGTGCCGGTGCGGACGGCGGCAGCGCCGTCGGCGACTACTACGCGCAGGGTTCCAGCGGCGGCGACGGCGGCAACGGCGGCAACGGCGGCGCGGCCGGGGCGGGCGGGGCCGGTGGCACCGGCGCCCACGCGGGCCACGGCGGCAATGCCGGGGCGGGCGGCAGCGGTGGCGACGGTGGCGACGGCGGGGATGCCGTCTTCGCCGGAACCAATGTGCACGGCGGCGCGGCCGGTGACGGCGGCGACGGCGGGGCGGCGGGTGCGACGGCCGCGGGCGGTGCCGGTGCCCGCGGCGGCGACGGCGGTGACGGCGGCCATGGCGGTGAGGGCGGGGTCATCGGCAGCAACGGTGCCAACGGTGCCGGCGGCGCCGGCGGCGCCGGCTCCGGGGGCAGGCCGGCCGGCGATGCCGGTGGCCCGGACGGTCCGGCCAACGTCACCATTCCGCTGTACCTGCAAAGCGGGGGCATCAGCCCGATCGTCTACATCTCGATCAACGGCGGTCCCCCGGTCCCGGTGCAGATCGACACCGGTTCCACGGGTCTGACGATTCTGGGCGGTGCGGTCGGCGACGACGACGAGTTGGGCGAGGTGCTTCTGACCGGCAGTTCCAGCTACGCGGGCCTGAACGGTTCCAGTTACCGCTTCCAGACCTACGACACCACGGTGGGTTTCTGCGACAAGACCACCTGCATGGACGACCTAGTGACCGATCCGACGTCGGTCAACATCATCAGCCCCGAGTCGAACACGCTGATGACGAACTACTTCGAGCGGTACGGCATCGTCGGCGTTCTGGGCGTCGGCCCCAACAACGGCCACGCCGGCACCTCGACGATCATCTCGGCGCTGCCGGGTGCGCTCAACCAGGGCCTGTTGATCGACGAACAGTCCGGTCAGGTCACCTTCGGCCCGAACCCGCTGGAGTCGGAGATCTCGGTGCCCGGTTCGCCGTTCGTCGACACGATGGTGTCGATCAACGGCGGGGCGCCGATCGCGGTATCGACGTCGATCGACTCCGGCGGCATGTACGGCAGTATCCCGCAGTTCCTGTACCCACAGCTCGGGGTCGGATCGCAGGTGCCGGCCGGCACCGAGATCTCGGTGTACACCTCCGATGGCGAAACACTGCTGTACTCCTACGTCACCACGAACAACGGCCCGTATGTGACCTCCGGCGGGGCGGCCAACAGCGGCTACTATCCGTTCTCGGTGAACCCGGTCTACATCGACTACCGGCCCAGCGGCTACGGCGCGACCATCATCAGCCGCTGAGGCCCTACAGCAGTTCGGCGGCCAACAGCGTGCAGGTGCCCTCGCGCCCCGGCGCGGTCGCCGGATCGGTGCCGCGGTAGGCCGAGGCGACCGGGTTGACCATCACCTCGTCGACGCCGAAGTGCTCGGCCAGCGCGGTGAGTTGGCGTACGGCATCGGCCGGAGCGCCGACGACCGCCCGCCGCAGTCCGCCGTCGATGATGCGCTGCTCGGCGTCGGACACCACTGTGGCCTGGGCGTCCTCGACCAGATCGACCGACCCCAACGGCCGCCCGGTCCGCAACCGGGCCATCATCTGCAGGTTGGGCAGCACCAACGCCATTGCCTCGTCGTGGGTTTCGGCGACGCAGGCGTTGACCGTCAGGAACGTCGTCGGGGCGGCACACACCTCGCTCGGGGTGAAATGGGAGCGGTAGTAGTCCAGCGCCTCCTCGGTCCCCTGCCCGGAGAAGTGGTGGGCGAAAACGTACGGCAGCCCTTTGGCCGCCGCCAGCTGAGCCGAGTACATGCTGGATCCCAGCAGCCACAGCCGAGGTTCGCCGACGGCCGCGGGGGTGGCTTTGAGCCGATAGTCCCCGTCGCGCAGTTGAACCTGCACGCCGCGACTGCTCATCATCGCCCGCACGTGGTCGAGATAATCCGGGAAACGTGCCACCTCGTCGTCGTCCATCCCGCGTTGCCCGCCGCGCAGCATCACCGAGGTGACCGGGTCCGACCCCGGCGCCCGCCCGATGCCCAGGTCGATACGCCCGGGTGCGGCGGCTTCCAGCAGTGCGAACTGTTCGGCCACGGCCAGCGGCGCGTGGTTGGGCAGCATCACTCCGCCCGACCCCAATCGGATCCGCGACGTCTGCGCCGCCAGGTAGGCCAGCACCACCGGCGGGCTGGTGGCGCCCACCGACGGCATGTTGTGGTGTTCGGCCACCCAGTAGCGGGTGAACCCGAGCCGGTCGGCGGCCTGCGCCAACCGCACCGTCGCCGCCAACGCATCGGCGGTGGACTGGTCGGTGCGAACGGGGACGAGATCGAGAACGGAAAGACGCACGTTGGTAGTCAACACCGGACGTCAGTCGGATAGTCCCGCCAGCTCCGCAGCCCGACCGAAGACGTCGTCGAGCATGGCCGGGGTCAGCCGCCCGGTGAACATGTTCTGCTGGCTGGGGTGATAGCAGCCCAGCAGCCGCAGGTTCGGGCCGAGTTCGGCGACGGCGCCGTGACCGAACTTCGGCTTGGGTTTGGGCACCGCGTCGGCGGCGATCCGCAGCGCGATCTGCCAGGCGAAGCCGCCGAGGGCCACCATCACCCGCACGTGCGGGGAGATCAGGCGCCATTCGGCGTCGATCCACGGCGCGCAGGTGTTGCGTTCGACCGTGGTCGGGGCGTTGTCCGGGGGCGCGCAGCGGACCGGAGCGATGATCCTGATGTCGTCGGTGCTCAACCCATCCGCGGCGTCGACACTGGTCGGTTGGTTGACCAGACCGGCCCGGTGCAGCGCGGCGTAGAGCTGGTCACCGGACCGGTCGCCGGTGAACATCCGGCCGGTGCGGTTGGCGCCGTTGGCCGCCGGGGCCAACCCGACGATGACGATCTTGGGCTCCGGTGCACCCCAACCGGGCACCGGACGCCCCCAGTAGGGCTGGTCGGCGAAGGATTTGCGTTTGGTGACCGCGACCTGCTCGCGCCAGGCCACCAACCGCGGGCAGGCCCGGCAGACGCTGATCAGCGCGTCGAGTTCGGCGATCGACTGCGCCTGGGCGGCCATCGCGGTCACGGCCGCGGCGTCGGCGGCCGGCGGGGTGGCGGGGGTGGCCGGATCCCCGGGCCAGCCGGCACCGGGCGGTACCGGGGAGTCGAACGCCTGACCGGTCCGGGGATGGTTGAGCATGTGTCCATGGTGCCGGGTGCCGGTTCGGGGCTTCGCGCGACACCGCACCCTCCGTAGGATCACCTGCGTGAACGCCGACGCACTGTCGCAGTTGATCGCCGCCCTGCCCGACGGCATGGTGGTGACCGACCCGACGATCACCGAGGGTTACCGACGGGACAAGGCCCTGGACCCGCGGGCGGGTCGGCCGCTGGCGGTGGTTCGGCCGCTGCGCACCGAAGATGTGCAGCAGGTGATGCGCTGGGCCACCGAGCACCGGGTGCCGGTGGTGACCCGCGGCGCCGGCACCGGATTGTCCGGTGGCGCCACCGCGATCGACGACGGGATCGTGTTGTGCACCGAGCGGATGCGCGAGATCACCGTCGACCCCGTCACCCGCACCGCGGTGTGCCAGCCCGGCCTGTTGAACGCCGAGGTGAAAAAAGCCGTTGCCACGCATGGCCTGTGGTACCCGCCGGATCCTTCGTCGTTCGAGATCTGCAGCATCGGCGGCAACATCGCCACCAATGCCGGCGGACTGTGCTGCGTCAAGTACGGCGTCACCACCGACTACGTGCTGGGCCTGCAGGTGGTGCTGGCCGACGGCACCGCGGTGCGGCTGGGTGGACCGCGGCTCAAAGACGTCGCCGGGCTGTCGCTGACCAAGCTGTTCGTCGGCAGCGAGGGCACCCTCGGCGTGGTCACCGAGGTGATCCTGCGACTGCTGCCCGCCCAGAGCGCGTCCTCGGTGGTGGTGGCCACCTTCGACTCCGTGACCGCGGCGGCCGACGCGGTGCTCGACGTCTCCGGCCGGCTGCGGCCGTCGATGCTGGAGTTCATGGACTCCGCGGCGATCAACGCCGTGGAGGATCAGCTGCGGATGGGTCTGGACCGCGAGGCCGCCGCCATGCTGGTGGCGGGTTCCGACGAGCGGGGTGCCGCCGGCGCCGAAGACGTCGAACTGATGGCCCGGGTGTTCGCCGAGCACCGTGCCAAAGAGGTGTTCTCCACCGACGACCCCGTCGAGGCCGAGGGATTCGTCGCCGCCCGGCGGTTCTGCATCCCGGCCGTCGAGGCCAAGGGGCCGCTGCTGCTCGAGGACGTCGGGGTGCCGGTGCCGCGCCTGGCGGAGCTCATCACCGGGATCGAGAAGATCGCCGCCGAGCGGCGGTTGCTGATCTCGGTGATCGCGCATGCCGGGGACGGCAACACCCACCCGCTGATCGTGCACGATCCGAACGACCCCGACGAGGTGCGCCGCGCCGAGGCCGCCTACGGCGAGATCATGGATCTGGCCCTGGGACTGGGCGGCACCATCACCGGTGAGCACGGTGTGGGGCGGCTGAAGCGGCCGTGGCTGGGCCAGCAGTTGGGCCCCGACGTGATGGCGCTGAACCAGCGGGTCAAAGGCGCGCTCGACCCGCTGGGCATCCTCAACCCGGGCTCGGGGATCTAGCCGGAGCCGAGGATCTCGCGCAGCCGCGCCAGTGCTGGAATCGCCGCGGCGATGGACCGCCGCTGGGTGTCGTCGAGTTCGCTTAGGGCGGCATACACCAAGGTCGAAGCCGCGCTGTCATATCTGGCGAGCAGTCGGCGCGCACGCGCGGTGAGATGAACCTCGGTGATCCTCGCATCGTCGGTGCGCCGCCTCAGCTCGACCAAGCCGTCACGGCGCATGGCGTTGAGCAGGTTGCTCACCGTGGGGCGGGCGAGTTGCAGGAGCGCCGCGACGGCACCGGTGGTGATTCCGGGCGCGCTCGCCGCGGCACGCAGGACCTCGATCTGATTCTCCGGCAGGTCCGGTAACCCTTCGGCACCCCGCGTCGCCCGGGACATCGCGCGGCGCAACGGCCCGATCTCGCGGGCCAGGTCGGCGGCGACCCGGTCGATTCGATCCGACATATACGTTCCTATCAAACACTGTTTGTGTTAAACATATCCGGTGAGTGCGCCCGCCGGTTCCGAACCGATCGATCCCGCCAAAGGTCTACCGGGACACCGGTTCCTCTACACCTACGCCAACGGGTGGACCTACGAGATGTACGTCAAGAACCCGACGACCATCGACTACCGCATCCACACCGGCCATGTCGGCGGGCGATGGGTACGTGACCAACACGTCGATCTGGCGGAGATCGCCCCGCAGGTCTACAAGATCTCCTGGACCGAGCCCACCGGTACCTGCGTGGTGGTCAACGTCATGCCGGCACTCCGGCGACTGCACGGAACGATCTTCTTCCCCGAGTGGATTCGGCGGGACGGCACCAAGACCGTCCTGTATCAGAACGACCACCTCGACCAGATGCGGGCATACCGCGACGAGGGCCCCACCTACCCCATCTACGTGGTGCCCGAGTTCGCCGAGATACAGCTCTACGAGTACGTCGGCGAGGACGACGACTCGGTCATCGCGATCGCACCGTCGCAGCTGCCCGAAGGCTTTCTCGAACGGCGCAATTGACCGCGCGGAATGATGCCCCCGAAGACAAGGCGACGTTGCCGACGATGACCAGCGCGGCGATTCCGGCGATCATCAGGTCACATTTGGCGCCTTCGGCGATCTCTTTGTAGGTGGCAGCGGTGCCGGCGAGGTAGATCTTGGATCCCGCGAGCGGGGCTCCCCCGACAACGTCCTCGACGGCCCGAGGGCACTCACACCCGCGAAGATGGCGACCATTGACACCGATCGACGGCATGTCGTATTAATGAGACATGACGGCCACGATGTCTCACCCGAAGTTCGAGCTCTGCGATGCCCACTCCTGGCCCGCCCCGTGGCAGATGTACGCCGACCTGCGCGACCATGACCCGGTCCATCACGTCATCCCCGACGGCGCACCGGACCACGACTACTACGTGCTGTCGCGGCACGCCGACATCTGGTCGGCGGCCGCCGACCACGAGACCTTCTCCTCCGCACAGGGATTGACCGTCAACTACGGCGAACTGGAGATGATCGGCCTGGCCGACAATCCGCCGATGGTGATGCAGGACCCGCCGGTGCACACCGAGTTCCGCAAGCTGGTGGCCCGCGGCTTCATGCCGCGCCAGGTGGAGACGCTGGAGCCGAAAGTTCGCGCGTTCGTCGTCGAGCGCCTGGAACGGTTGCGCGCCAACGGTGGCGGCGACATCGTCGCCGAACTGTTCAAGCCGCTGCCGTCGATGGTGGTGGCGCATTACCTGGGCGTCCCCGAATCCGACCGTGCCCGGTTCGACGGCTGGACCGAGGCGATCGTGGCGGCCACCACCAGCCCGGACGGGGTGGCCTCGGCCGGTGACGCGGTCGGCGAGATGATGGGGTACTTCGGCGGACTCATCGAACGCCGCCGCACCGAACCCGAGGACGACACCGTCTCCCATCTGGTCGCAGCCGGCCTGGGCGCCGACGGCGACGTCGCCGGCCTGCTGTCGGTGCTGGCCTTCACCTTCACCATGGTCACCGGCGGCAACGACACCACGACCGGAATGCTCGGCGGCTCGGTACAACTGCTGCAGCAATACCCCGAGCAGCGCCAACTGCTGGTCAAGCGCCCGGAGCTGATCCGCGACGCGGTCGAGGAACTGCTGCGGTTGACCTCGCCGGTACAGGGCCTGGCCCGCACCACCACCCGGGATGTGACCCTGCACGACACCACCATTCCCGCGGGCCGCAAGACACTGCTGCTCTACGGCTCGGGAAACCGTGATGAGCGCCAGTTCGGGGCCGACGCCGGCGAACTCGACGTGCAGCGCAAGCCGCACCAGATCCTGACGTTCAGCTACGGTGCCCACCATTGCATCGGCAATCAGGCGGCGCGGATGCAGGCCCGGGTGGCGTTGGAAGAGGTCCTGGCCCGCTGCCCGAACTACCGCGTCGACGAATCCGGGATCGCCTGGGCCGGAGGCAGTTACGTGCGCCGCCCGCTGTCGGTGCCGTTCGCCGTGGGTCCGTGATGGCCGGGCGGTCCTGGCTGTCCGGCCGGCGCGGCGAGCTGGGCGCCGACAAGATTCTCGACGCGGCCGAGGCGCTCTTCGCCGAACAGGCCCCCGACTCGGTGGGGATGAACGAGATCGCCCGCGCGGCGGGCTGTTCCCGCGCCACGCTGTATCGGTACTTCGAGAACCGCGAGGCGCTACACACCGCCTACGTGCACCGGTGGGCCAATGCGCTCTTTCACGTGTTGACCCGGCGGCTGGCCGGTATCGACGATCCGGCGGAGAAGCTGGCCATCGGCATCGCCGAAGCACTGGCACTGGTGCGCAGCAACCCGGCACTGCTGTCGTGGTTCGCCGAGACCGGCCCACCTATCGGTACCGCGATGGCCGCGGAGTCCGATGTCATCACCGCGATGGTCGCGTCGTTCCTGAACGCGCTGGGCGCCGACGCAACCGACACGCAACGGCGGGCCCGCTGGGTGGTGCGGGTGCTGACGTCACTGTTGAGCTTCCCGGGCCGCGACGCCGAGGACGAACTCGCGATGCTGAGAGATTTCGTGGTCCCGGTGGTGGTGCCGCCGCAGCGGTTCAGGTCCGCACCCGAGTGAGGCGGTGCAGCAGCCACGCCACCGGCACGGTGACCACCATGGTGCCCACGAACAGGTTGATCATCGATCCGGTGTAGACCGGGGCGCGCAGCACCTCGACCATCACCACCTCCATCAGCACCAGGTGCACCAGGAATATCTCGTAGGAGATCTCCCCCAGCCACACCATCGGCCGACTGGCCAGTAGTCGCGCGTACCAGCCGCGGTTGCCCAACGCCAGCGGCGCCACCGCCAGGGCGGCGATCACCGCGTAGAAGCCTGCCTTGACCAACGCCTCGGACAGTTGAGCCGGTGACGTGGTGGGCTCCCCCGCGATCGGAGTGGAGGCGATCAGATAGCAGATGAGCGCCAACGGAATCGCCACGAAGCCGTAGCAGCGCACCCGCATCGCCTGCAGCACGGCCAGGATCATCCCGGCGACGAACCAGGCCAGGTAGCCCGGCAGCCACAACCGGGCGCCGTCGGGCAGGAAATCGACGGTGTGCACCAGCGTCAGCCAGGCCGGGGTGACCGCCGCCGCCGCGGTCAGGCCGGCCAACAGCAGCCACGGCCGCCACGTCCGCCGGCACAGCCAGACCAGCAGCACGTAGGCCAACGCCGGCAGCACCACGTAGAACGCGACTTCGACTGCAAGACTCCACATCTGGGTGAGTCCCTGGTGCAGATAGCCGAACATGTAGTTGTCGGTGTAGATCTGGGTCAGCGTGAGGTTGCGCAACAACCCGATCCAGTTGTGCCCGGGATTGGGTCCGGCGGTGCGGAAGTGATAGATCGCGTACGCCAGCAGCACGGTGACGACATAGGCGGGCATGATGCGCCGCACCCGATGCCAGGCATAGCGACGCACCGACGGCGCCGGCCGACCGGTGGCGGTGGCCCGGACCCAGGGCCGGAACAACAGGAAACCGGAGAGTACGAAGAAGATCGGCACCCCGATCTCCATCCGGGAACCCAGCAGTCCCGCATAGCCGTGGGTGTACTTGCCGGTGGTGTAGGCCGCATGGGTTCCCACCACCAGGATCGCGGCCACGGCACGCACACCGGTGAGCGAGGCGACGCGGTCGACGTGATCGATCTGCTCGAGCCCGCCCTGGGCGTCCTCGTCGGACGGCAGGGTCATTCGGATCGTTTCCGGTACCCTCCGTCGCCGCGACGATCGGGCTTACCGGACGGCCGGTCACGGCGCAGGTTGATCAGCTGGCCCTGAATCCGGGTCTGCTCGAGCGCCTTGAAGGTCTTGCCGGACAGTTTGGCCGGCAACTCGACCAACGAGTGGTCCACCTTGATGCTGATGCTGCCGAAATCGCTGCGGTTCAGGCCACCCTCGTTCGCCAACGCTCCCACGATCGCACCGGGGTTGACCTTGTGGCGCTTGCCGACCGAGATCCGGTAGGTGGCGAAGCCCTCCTTCGGCGGACCCTTGCGCTCCCCGCGGCGGTCGTCGCGGCCGCCGTCGCGATCCGGCCTGGCCCGGTCCCGTCGCTTGTCCGGCGGCGGTTCCACCATCAAGAACGCCTCACCGTCACGCGACTGCAGCGCCAACGCCGCGGCGATGTCGGCCATCGGCACGTTGTGCTCGCGGCTGTAGTCCTCGACCAGGCGACGGAACAACTCGATGCCCTGCGCACCGAGGTGGTTGGTGATCGCATCGGCGAACTTGGCGACCCGCTGAGCGTTGACGTCGTCGACGCTGGGCAATTCGGCCTCGACCAGCTTCTGCCGGGTCACCTTCTCGATCAGCCTGAGCAGGTGCCGTTCCCGCGGGTTGACGAACAGCAGCGCGGTTCCCGAACGCCCGGCCCGCCCCGTGCGGCCGATCCGGTGCACGTAGGCCTCCGGGTCGTTGGGAATGTCGTAGTTGACCACGTGCGAGATGCGCTCGACGTCCAGTCCGCGGGCCGCGACGTCGGTGGCGACCAGGATGTCGATGTTGCCGTTCTTGAGCGCGGTAATGGTCCGCTCGCGTTGCGCCTGCGCGATGTCACCGTTGATGGCGGCCGCGGAAAATCCTCGGGCACGCAGCTTTTCGGCAACCTCTTCGGTGGCCTGCTTGGTGCGGACGAAGACGATCATCGCCTCGAACGGTTCGACTTCGAGCACCCTGGTCAGCGCGTCCATCTTGCGCGGGCCGGCGACCTCGATGTAGCGCTGGGTGATGTTCTCCGCGGTGGTGGTCTTCGCCTTGACGGTGACTTCGACCGGGTCGTGCAGGTAGCGGGTGGTGATCCGGCGGATCGCCGACGGCATGGTCGCCGAGAACAGCGCCACCTGCTTGTATTCGGGGGTGTCGGCCAGGATGCGTTCGACGTCCTCGGCGAACCCCATCTGCAGCATCTCGTCGGCCTCGTCGAGCACCAGGTAGTCCAGGTGCGACAGGTCCAGGCTGCCGCGTTCCAGGTGGTCGATGACGCGCCCCGGGGTGCCCACCACCACCTGGGCGCCACGCTTGAGCCCGGACAGTTGCACGGTGTAGGACGCCCCACCGTAGATGGGCAGCACGTTGATCCGCGGCAGATGCGCGCCGTAGCGCCCGAAGGCCTCGGCGACCTGCAGCGCCAGCTCCCGGGTGGGCGCCAGTACCAGCGCCTGAGTGGCCTTACTGCTGGTGTCGATGCGCGACAGGATCGGGATCGCGAACGCGGCGGTCTTACCGGTACCGGTCTGGGCCAGCCCGACTACGTCGGAGCCTTCCAGCAGGGCGGGGATGGTGGCGGCCTGAATCGCCGACGGCGTCTCATAGCCGACATCGGCGACGGCCTGCAGCACCGAGGGGTGGATCTGCAGGTCGGCGAAGGTCGGAGTGGACGGGTCGGAAAAGGACTCAACGGGGGCATCGGGCGAGGTCATAGCGTTTAGCAGTCTACGGGCAAAACCGGCCGGTTATCGCCGCGCTTGATTCTCACGTGTAGAAGGCGTCGGTGTGCGGCCGCCGAGTCGGTCGCGCCTACCGCGTTCACCCGACCGCCGACGGTACGGTTCCCGATGTGGGGGTTGCCGTGAAGCCGTTTGCCGTGATCGGTGCGCTGGCCGCGGTGACGCTGGCCGGCTGTGGCTCGGGCGACTCGACCGTCGCCAAGACCCCGCAGAACACCAGCCCGGTCGCCGCACCGCCGGAGGCCTCGACGGCCGCGTCCGCGCCATCGAGCGCCCCACCCGCCGATCCCTGCGCGGTCGATCTGGCCGCCCCGGCGATCGCCAAGGCCGTGTCGGAGTTGCCGGCCGACCCGCGCAGCAAGCAGCCGTGGAACCCCGAACCGCTGGCGGGCAACTACAGCGAGTGCGCGGACCTGTCGGCGGTGATCGTCAAGGCCAACACCAACGCCGACCACCCGAGTACCCGGGCGGTGCTGTTTCACCGCGGCGAATTCCTTCCCCAATCGGTCCCGGACACCTACGGATTCAGCGGTATCGACTTGGCGCATTGCACGCCCGACACGGTGGCGTTGAGCACCGCCAGCGGAATACCCGGAGTGACCGGGACGGTGAAGTTCCACTGGAACGGCACCGGGGTCGACATCGTCGGCAACACGGCGCGGTAACCGGTCGCCGGTCAGCGCCGCGCGTGCCGACCAGCGGTGGGAGCGTCTGCGGTGTCTTCCCGATAGTGCCGATTACGGCGCGTCGCACCGCCGGCGGTGATCCCGAACTTCGCCAGTACGTCACTCACCGGCTCTCCGTTGACGGCCGGACGGACGTGCCGTCCCCCATCGACGCGAAATCCGTTGTGCAGCAGTGGATGTGATTCCATTTCCAAAAATCCCGGCACCGCCCGGGGGATCTCCACGGTGAGCGGTTCGGTGATCGGTTCGTCGTCGCGGACCGACGACGGGACCGGTGCCGGCGGCGCGGCGATCACCGGTATCGGGTCGGTCGGCGCGTCGCGTTCGGGTGTCCGGGCACTGAAGTGCCGGGGCAGGCTGACCCGTTCCGGCGCGACGACGGCGCGGTCTCCGGGATCAGCGGCAGCCACGGTGTTACCGCCCGCGCCGGCGTCGGCGGAGTCCCTCGGCCGGGGCTCCCGACGCGCCGGTGCCATGACGATCCCGCCCATGAACAGCGCCGCGGTCACACCGAACAGGGCGATGAAGGCCGGCAGCAGCATCGACTCCGACATCGCCGCCGCGAACGGTTCATGCAGGAACTCCGGTAGCTGCAGCACCGCGGACGCCTGCTCGGGCCGCGATCCACCGGACATCGGCGGCAGATCCGCGGCGATCCGTGAGGTCATGAAGGCTGCCATGCCGGCGCTGCCCAACACCGCGCCCACCTGGCGGGTCGCGTTGTAGACCCCCGACCCGGCACCGGCCAGATGCGGCGGGAGGTTGCGGGTGGCGGTGGCCGCCAGCGGCGACCAGATGAACGCCATTCCGGCCCCGACCGCCGTGAACGGCAACACCAGCCGCCAGATCGGCGTGACCGGTGTCATCTCGATCGACAGCCAGGTCAGCGCGATCGCCAACACCGAGAAGCCGAACCCCACGACCGTGCGGGGCTGCGCCCGGTCGACGATCCGCCCCACGACCGGCGCCAGGGCACCGGAGGCGATCGCCATCGGCGCGGTCAGCAGCGCCGAACGAGTCGGTGACATACCGCAGACCGCCTGCGCATAGAACATCGCCGGCAACACCATCGCGGTGGCGGCGAAGCCGATCACGGCGACGCCGGCGTTGGACAGGCCGAAGTCCAGATCGCGGAAGATATGCAGCGGGACCAGCGGTTCGCCCGCGGTGACGGCCTGCCAGTAGACGAAGACCGCCAGAAAGACGATGCCGCCGGCGATCAGCGCCCAGATCCACGCCGCCCAGCCCTGGGATTCGCCTTCCTGCAGGGCGAAGACCACCAGGAACATCCCGATCCCCGACAACACCACCCCGAGGACGTCGAAACGGTGCCGGTGCACCGGGAGTTCGGGGATCAGCACGATGGCCAGCACCAGTCCCACCGCACCGACGGGGACGTTGACGAAGAAGATCCACTCCCAGCCCAGCCGGTCCACCAGCACCCCGCCCGCCAGCGGCCCGACCAGCGTCGCGACCCCGGCGGTGGCGCCCCACACGCTCATCGCCACCCCGCGCCGCTCCGCCGGGAACGTCCGGGTGATCACCGCCAGGGTCTGCGGGGTCAGCAGTGCGGCCCCGATGCCCTGGACCGCCCGCGCGGTGACCAACATCTCGACGCTGCCGGACAGCCCACACCACAACGACGCCGCGGTGAACACGGCGAGCCCGATCAGGTAAAGATTCTTGGGCCCGAACTGGTCGCCCAATCGTCCGGCGACCAGCAGGGGGACCGCATAGGCCAGCAGGTAGGCGCTGGTAACCCAGATCACCGTGTCGTAGCCGACGTCCAAGGCCGCCATGATGCTCGGATTGGCCACCGCCACGATCGTGGAATCCACCAGGATCACGAAGAAGCCGAGCATCATCGCCCACAGGGCGTTCCACGGGTTGACCTCGTCGACCGGGGCGGGCGGCGCGCCCGTGCGACGTGCAGCGTCGGCGCGTTGCATCCGCTCCCCGGTCCGGGCCCGGCTACTCGTGCTACTCAAGCGCCGCCCTTCCCATCGCCGCACTGCTGCCGTTCGGGGCATAAAGCCGCCTCATCCGACGCTACGGACAGATGATGTCGGGAACAACTCGCATCGCCGGTGTGCGCGGTCGGCGGCCTCCTCGCGGCCGGGGCCGCCGAAACGGGTAACCACGACCAGACCGTTAGCCTGAAATCACGAGCGTCGACACGGGAGGCAATCATGGGCATCTTTCGACGGCGGAAGCCGGCGCAGGCGCCGGTGCCCGTCATCGCCGAGGAGAAGCCCGGTATGGCGGCTCGGGTGCTGTCGCAGGTCATCGAGCGCAGCGAGCGTGTGCAGGGCCCGGCGGTACGCGCCCACCTCGAACGCCTGCGGCGCCGCCATCCCGACGCCGGCCCGGCGCAGATCCTGACGAAGCTGGAAAAGCGCTACCTGGCGGCGGCCACGGCCAGCGGTGCGGCGGTGGGCGCTACCGCGGCGGTACCCGCCATCGGCACGCTGATCGCATTGTCGGCGGTGGCCGGCGAGACCGCGGTCTTCCTGGAGGCCACCGCGTTCTACGTGCTGTCCGTCGCCGAGGTGCACGGCATCCCCGTCGACGATCGGGACCGGCGCCGCGCCCTGGTGCTGGCGGTGTTGGTGGGTGACCGGGGCAAGAGCGCCATTACCGATCTGCTCGGTACCGGGCGCACCGGCGGGGCCTGGCTGGCCGAGGGATCCGCGGGGGTCGCCGCCCTGCCGCTGCCGGCGGTCAAAGAACTGAATTCACGACTGCTGGGCTACTTCGTCAAACGCTTCACGCTGCGCCGCGGCGCACTGGCGTTCGGCAAGGTGTTGCCGATCGGCCTGGGGGCGGTGATCGGGGCGATCGGCAACCGTCTGATGGGCAAGAAGATCGTCGGCAATACCCGTGAGGCGTTCGGACCGGCTGCCGATCATTGGCCGGTGAACCTGCACCTGGTGCCGGCTCTGTGTGACGCCGATGCCGACTCCGCCTAGCGGGCCCGTTCGCGGTCGGCGGATACCGGGCCGCGGGCCTGCCGGAATATCCGGGAGAGGCTAGCCTTTATGAGGCAGGTGGGCGCGGCGCAATTGCCTCGCCAGGTGACCAGGAATCGAGGCGAGACGCTGTCGTGAGCGGTATGAGTTCACCCTTCGGTCAGAACGAGTGGCTAGTCGAGGAGATGTACCGCAAATTCCGCGAGGATCCCTCCTCGGTGGATGCGAGTTGGCACGAGTTCCTGGCCGGCTACCAACCGGGCGACGGCGCCGCCGCGCCGGCCCCGAGCGCGACCCCGCCTGCACCGCCCACCCCTGCTCTCGCCGCCGCTCCCGCCCCTGTGGCCAGTGCCCCGACCCCGACTTCGACTCCCGCCCCGGCCCCGGCTCCCGCGTCCCGGCCCGCCCAGCCCGCCAAGCCGGCCGCCTCTTCGGCCCCCGCACCGGCGGCCGACGACGAGACGCAGGTGCTGCGCGGCGCCGCGGCCGCGGTGGTCAAGAACATGTCCAGCTCGCTGGAGGTGCCGACGGCCACCAGCGTGCGTGCGGTGCCGGCCAAGTTGATGATCGACAACCGCATCGTCATCAACAACCAGCTCAAGCGGACCCGCGGCGGCAAGATCTCCTTCACCCACCTGTTGGGTTACGCGATCGTGCAGGCGGTCAAGCAGTTCCCGAACATGAACCGGCACTTCGCCGAGATCGACGGCAAACCGAACGCGGTCACCCCGGCTCATACCAATCTCGGTCTGGCGATCGACCTGCACGGCGCCGGTGGCAAGCGGTCCCTGGTGGTGGCCGCCATCAAGAAATCGGAGTCGCTGCGCTTCGCGCAGTTCGTCGACGCCTATGAGGACATCGTGCGTCGCGCCCGCGACGGCAAGCTGACCGCCGAGGACTTCTCCGGGGTGACGATCTCGCTGACCAACCCCGGCACCATCGGCACCGTGCATTCGGTGCCGCGGCTGATGGCCGGCCAGGGCACCATCATCGGCGTCGGCGCGATGGAGTACCCGGCGGAATTCCAGGGCGCCAGCGAACAGCGCATCGCCGAGCTCGGCGTCGGCAAGGTGATCACGCTGACCTCCACCTACGACCACCGCATCATCCAGGGCGCGGAATCGGGCGACTTCCTGCGCACCGTGCACGAGATGCTGCTCTCGGACGCGTTCTGGGACGAAATCTTCTTCGAGTTGTCCATCCCCTATGAGCCGGTGCGCTGGCGTTCGGACAACCCGGACTCCGTCGTCGACAAGAACGCCCGGGTCGTGGAGTTGATCGCCGCCTACCGCAACCGCGGTCACCTGATGGCCGACATCGACCCGCTGCGCCTGGACAACACCCGGTTCCGCAGCCACCCCGACCTCGATGTGCAGAGCCACGGTCTGACGCTGTGGGACCTGGATCGCGAATTCAAGGTCACCGGCCTGCCCGGCGGCGACATCCGCAAGCTGCGCGAGATCCTATCGGTGCTGCGCGACGCCTACTGCCGCCACGTCGGCGTGGAGTACACCCACATCCTCGAACCCGAGCAGCAGCAGTGGCTGCAGGAGCGCATCGAGGTCAAGCACGTCAAACCGACTGTGGCGCAGCAGAAATACATTCTGAGCAAGCTCAACGCCGCCGAAGCCTTCGAGAACTTCCTGCAGACCAAGTACGTCGGCCAGAAGCGTTTCTCGCTGGAGGGCGCCGAGACCGTCATCCCGATGATGGACGCCGCGATCGACCAGTGCGCCGAGCACGGTCTGGACGAGGTGGTCATCGGCATGCCGCACCGCGGCCGGCTCAACGTACTGGCCAACATCGTCGGCAAGCCGTATTCGCAGATCTTCACCGAGTTCGAGGGCAACCTCAACCCGGCCGAGGCGCACGGTTCCGGCGACGTCAAGTACCACCTCGGCGCTACCGGGGTGTACCTGCAGATGTTCGGCGACAACGACATTCAGGTGTCGTTGACCGCCAACCCGTCACACCTGGAAGCCGTCGACCCGGTGCTGGAGGGCCTGGTCCGGTCCCGCCAGGACCTGCTGGGCCGCGGCGCGCTGGGCACCGACGAAGACCCGCCGTTCTCGGTGGTGCCGATGATGCTGCACGGCGACGCCGCGTTCGCCGGCCAGGGTGTGGTCGCCGAGACGCTGAACATGGCACTGCTGCCCGGCTACCGGGTCGGCGGCACCATCCACATCGTGGTCAACAACCAGATCGGGTTCACCACCGCACCGGACTACTCGCGCTCCAGCGAGTACTGCACCGATGTGGCCAAGATGATCGGGGCGCCGATCTTCCACGTCAACGGCGACGACCCGGAGGCGTGCGACTGGGTGGCGCGGTTGGCGGTGGACTTCCGGCAGAAGTTCCACAAGGACGTCGTCATCGACATGCTGTGCTACCGCCGCCGCGGGCACAACGAGGGCGACGACCCGTCGATGACCAACCCCTACATGTACAACGTGATCGGCACCAAGCGCGGTGTCCGCCAGAGCTACACCGACGACCTGATCGGCCGTGGCGACATCTCGATGAAGGAGGCCGAGGACGCACTGCGCGACTACCACGGCCAGCTGGAGCGGGTGTTCAACGAGATCCGCGAACTGGAGAAGCACGCCGCGCTGCCCAGCGAGTCGGTGGAATCCGAGCAGCAGGTGCCGCGCGGGTTGAACACCGCGGTGGACAAGGCGGTGCTGGCCCGCATCGGGGATGCCTTCATGGCGATCCCCGAGGGCTTCACCGTGCATCCGCGAGTGCTGCCGGTGCTCGAGCGGCGCCGCGAGATGGCCTACGAGGGCAAGGTGGACTGGGCGTTCGCCGAACTGCTGGCGCTGGGTTCGCTGGTGGCCGAAGGCAAGCTGATCCGGCTGTCCGGGCAGGACAGTCGGCGCGGCACGTTCTCCCAGCGGCACTCGGTGATCATCGACCAGGTCAACGGCGCGGAGTTCAGCCCGCTGCAGTCGCTGGCCACCAACCCCGACGGCACCCCCACCGGCGGCCAGTTCCGGGTCTATGACTCACCGCTGTCGGAGTTCGCCGCCGTCGGCTTCGAGTACGGCTACACCGTCGGCAACCCCGAGGCCGTGGTGCTGTGGGAGGCCCAGTTCGGCGACTTCGTCAACGGCGCCCAGTCGATCATCGACGAGTTCATCAGCTCCGGCGAGGCCAAGTGGGGGCAACTGTCCAACCTGGTCCTGCTGCTGCCGCACGGTCACGAGGGCCAGGGTCCCGACCACACCTCCGGACGCATCGAGCGATTCCTACAGCTGTGGGCCGAGGGTTCGATGACCATCGCGATGCCCTCGACCCCGTCGAACTACTTCCACCTGCTGCGCCGCCATGCCCTCGACGGCATCCGGCGGCCGCTGATCGTGTTCACCCCGAAGTCGATGCTGCGGAACAAGGCCGCGGTCAGCGAGGTGAAGGACTTCACCGACGTCAAGTTCCGGTCGGTGCTCGAGGAGCCCGGCTACGAGGACGGTACGGGTGATCGCAGCACGGTCACCCGGGTGTTGTTGACCAGCGGCAAGCTCTATTACGAACTGGCCGCGCGCAAGGCCAAGGACGGCCGCGACGACATCGCGATCGTGCGGATCGAGCAGTTGGCCCCGCTGCCCAAGCGTCGGCTCAGCGCAACCCTGGACCGCTACACCAATGCCCGTGAGTTCTTCTGGGTCCAGGAGGAGCCGGCCAACCAGGGTGCCTGGCCGCGGTTCGGTCTGGAGTTGCCGGAGCTGTTGCCCGACAAGCTCACCGGGATCAAGCGGATCTCGCGGCGGGCGATGTCGGCACCGTCGTCGGGGTCGTCGAAGGTGCACGCCGTCGAGCAGCAGGAGATCATCGACGAGGCATTCGGCTGACCCCGGGGCCGCCCCCGCACTCAGCGCGAGCGGGCGTGTCTGTACGCCGACACACCGGGGTGTGACGTACAACTGCGCACCCTCGCGGTGGCCGATTAACCCGGTACCACCGGTACCGGATAGGATTTGAGGGTCCACCGAGCGCTGGGAGAACCGCATGCAGGGATTCGCCGGAAAAGTCGCCGTCGTCACCGGCGCCGGTTCGGGTATCGGTAGGGCGCTCGCCGTCGAGCTCGCCCGCTCCGGCGCGCAACTGGCGATCAGCGACCTGGACACCGAGGGACTGGCCGAGACCGAGAAGCGGGTGGCCGCGCTGGGAGTGCCGGTCAAAGCCGACCGCCTCAACGTCACCGAGCGCGAAGCGTTCCTCCTCTACGCCGACGAGGTCAACGAGCACTTCGGCAAGGTCAACCAGATCTACAACAACGCCGGCATCGCGTTCAACGGTGACATCGAGGTCAGCCCGTTCAAGGACATCGAGCGGGTGATGGACGTCGACTTCTGGGGCGTGGTCAACGGCACCAAGGCGTTCCTGCCGCACCTGATCGCCTCCGGCGACGGGCACGTCATCAACATCTCCAGCCTCTTCGGGCTGCTGTCGATGCCCGGCCAGGGCGCCTACAACGCGGCCAAGTTCGCCGTCCGCGGGTTCACCGAGGCGCTGAACCTGGAGATGTCCATGAACAAGCACCCGGTCAAGGTCACCACGGTGCACCCGGGCGGCATCAAAACCGCCATCGCCCGCAACGCCACCGCGGTCGAGGGAATGGACGTGGAGGCGTTGGCCGACTTCTTCGACCGCCGACTGGCCTCCACCAGTGCCGAGAAGGCCGCCCAGGTAATCCTGGAAGGGGTCAGCAAGAAGCGGGACCGGGTGCTGATCGGCAACGACGCCCGCGCGCTGGACCTGCTGGTGCGCATCCTGGGCTCGAAATACCAGCGGCTGTTCGCCCTCGCGTTGCCCAGGCTGCGGCCGCAGTAGCCCCGCTACCGGCCCAGCGGATGCTCGTCGAGGAATGCGTCGGCGACCACCCGCGGGTCCGCACCCTCAACCACCTGTCGGCGCATGTCGGCCAACGCCTCGGTGTCCAGGACCCCGGCCACCTGGTTGACGGCCAGCAATTGGGCTTCGGTCAACTCGTTGCGGCGATACAGCGCGACCACGTTCTCGGCGCGTATCAGCGCGGGACGGGTGTCGGTGAGCAACACGGCGTCCTCGGGCACACCCGGGTCGGCCGTGCTGGTCCACGCAACGGTGATCCGGCCGGCGCGCAGCGCGGCGAACAGTGCCGCATCATCGGGGAATTCGCGTCGTTCGCCGAGTCTGCACCGGCCCACCGCCGGCGGCGACGGCATGCCCGCCACCCCGCCGACGACCAGCCCGCTGCAGTGTCGGGCCAGCGTGCGCAGATCGGTCCCACCCCAAGCGGCAGCCGTCGCTGCGGTCACCGCCGCCGCGGGTTTGTCCGCGGCCGTCATCGCGTAGTCCCCGACCGCGAGACCTTCGGGCAGCGCGCCGGCCAGTGCCCAGTAGACCGCCCGATCCGATCGGGCCGGCGAGCCGGGCGCGAACACCGTCAGGAACCGGCCGCTGAAGCCCGGAACGACGGTCAGCCCGCCGGTGTCGAGTTCGGCGATCGGGTCGGCGACGTCCTCGACGCGTACGGTCGCACCCGTGCTGCGCAGCGCTCCGGCGTACAGGTGGGCCAGGATCTGCGACTGCGGATCCGGGCGGGCGCCCACGCCCAGCGGCGTCGCCTCCGGCCCGGCTCCGCAACCGGCGATCAGCAGGGCCGCGCATCCCAGCACCAGGCGGCGCAGGCGGTGGCGGAGCGGCCCGGGCACCGGGTCCTCTAGGTGGCCGAGACCGCGGCCGCGACCGCCGCCGCGACCGCCGGTTCCACGCGGGGATCCAGCGGGCTGGGCACGATACGGTCCGGGGCCAGATCATCGGCGACGACGGAGAAGATCGCCTCTGCGGCGGCCAACTTCATGGCCTCGGTGATCCGCTGCGCACCGGCGTCCAGCGCACCCCGGAACACACCCGGGAAGGCCAGCACGTTGTTGATCTGGTTCGGGAAATCGCTGCGGCCGGTGGCCACCACCGCGGCGTACTTGGCCGCCAGGTCGGGGTGAATCTCCGGGTCGGGGTTGGACAGCGCGAAGATCACCCCACCCGGGGCCATCGTGGCGATCAGTTCCTCGGGAACCACGCCACCGGAAGCGCCCAGGAACACGTCGGCGTCCTTCAGCGCCTCGGCCAGGCCCCCGGTCAGACCGCGCGGGTTGGTCCGCTGCGCCAACTCGACCTTGACGTCGTTCATGTCGGTGCGGCCCTGGTGCAGCACGCCCTGCGAATCCAGCACCACCATCTCGGTGATGCCCTTGGACAGCAGAATGTTGGCACAGGCCACACCCGCGGCGCCGGCACCGGAGACCACCACCCGCAGCGAGGCGATGTCACGGTCCAGGACCTTGGCCGCACCCATCAGCGCCGCCAGTGCGACGATCGCGGTGCCGTGCTGATCGTCGTGCATCACCGGGCAGTCCAGGGCCTCGATCACCCGACGCTCGATCTCGAAACACCGCGGCGCGGAGATGTCCTCCAGGTTGACCGCCCCGAACGACGGGCGCAACCGCACCAGGGTCTCGACGATCTCGTCGGGGTCCTTGGTGTCCAACACGATCGGAATGGAGTCCAGGCCGGCGAACGTCTTGAACAGCGCCGCCTTGCCCTCCATCACCGGCAGCGACGCCGCCGGACCGAGGTCGCCCAGACCCAGCACCGAGGTGCCGTCACTGACGACCGCCACCATGCGGTGCGCCCAGGTGTATCGGGCCGCCAGCGTGTGGTCTGCGGCGATAGCGCGGCTGACCTGCGCCACCCCCGGGGTGTAGGCGATCGACAGCGCGCGCTGGCTGTCCAGTGGGGCTTTGAGTTCGACCGAGATCTTTCCGCCCATGTGGGCTTCGAAGATCTCCTCGTCGCCGATGACGATCGGCGAGCTGTTTACCGTGTTCACAAGGTTCTCGGACATCGGTAGTCCAGCCTACTGCGCTGGTTATCTAGCACGGCTATCGGCTGGGGCTGCCGACCGTGCGGGCACGGCGGCGACGCCGCCACATGGGCGTTTCCCGGTTTCCTGGCTGTTGGCCGCGGCCTCGCGGGGATGGTGGGCCACCGGAGAACCCGACCCACAAAGCACAAGCGCCCAGCCGATGGCTGGGCGCTTGTGCTTGCTGCAGGACACCGCTCGGGTGCCGGAACCCTAGATCAGGCCGAGGCCGGTGACGGCCTCGCGCTCCTCGGCGAGCTCGGCGGTCGAGGCGTCGATCCGGCCGCGGGAGAAGTCGTCGATCTCCAGGCCCTGCACGATGCTCCAGTCGCCGTTCTTGGTGGTGACCGGGAACGACGAGATCAGACCCTCCGGGACGCCGTAGGAACCGTCGGAGACCACGGCCATCGACACCCAGTCGTCGTCGGGGGTGCCGAGCAGCCAGCTGCGCGCTGCGTCGACGGTGGCCGACGCGGCCGACGCGGCCGACGACGCACCGCGCGCGTCGATGATCGCCGCGCCACGCTTGGCGACGGTGGGGATGAAGTCGTTCTCGATCCAGGCCTGGTCGTTGACGACCTCGGCGGCGTTGCGCCCGCCGACCTCGGCGTGGAAGACGTCCGGGTACTGGCTGGCGGAGTGGTTGCCCCAGATCGTCATCTTCTTGACGTCGGTGACCTTGGCGCCGGTCTTGGCGGCCAGCTGCGAGATCGCCCGGTTGTGGTCCAGGCGGGTCAGCGCAGAGAAACGCTCCTTGGGGATGTCGGGGGCGTTGCTCATCGCGATCAGCGCGTTGGTGTTGGCCGGGTTGCCGGTCACACCCACCCGGATGTCGGAGGCTGCGACCGCGTTGAGGGCCTTGCCCTGCGCGGTGAAGATGGCGCCGTTGGCCTCGAGCAGGTCACTGCGCTCCATGCCCGGACCGCGGGGGCGGGCGCCGACCAGCAGGGCCAGGTTGGCGCCGTCGAAGATCTTGTTGGCGTCCGAGCCGATCTCCACGCCCGACAGCAGCGGGAAGGCGCAGTCGTCGAGTTCCATCACGACGCCCTCGAGTGCCTTCAGCGCCGGCTCGATCTCCAACAGGCGCAGTTCGATGGGCCGGTCGGGGCCCAGCAGCGAGCCGCTGGCAAGGCGGAACAACAGGCTGTAGCCGATCTGGCCGGCGGCGCCGGTGACGGCCACTTTGAGTGGGGTTGTGCTCACGTCAAGTGCTCCTCGAACGGGTTCGGCAAGTCTGGATTCGGTCCGGGTCGAAACTAGCGCACCGACCGTCGTCCCGGAAACTCCGGACCCGCCGGCCAATCGTGCTCACCGTGCAGGTCGGCGCCGACCGCGTAGCATTTGACCGGCATCTGCTCCGGGAGGGAGAGCCGCCATGACGGCGTTGCAAGACCCGACACCACGGGTGCTGGTGGACTGCGGCGTCTACGCCGACGGCGAGCGGATTCCCGGCGAATTCACCCCCGCCGGCGCGCGGGCCAAAGTGCGCGAGATCGAAGCCGGTGGCGGCGAGGCGTTCGTCTGGGTCGGTCTGCACGAACCCGGCCTGGCCCAGATGCAGGGGGTGGCCGCGACGTTCCAGCTGCACCCGTTGTCCGTGGAAGACGCGGTGCAGGCGCATCAGCGGCCGAAGCTGGAGCGCTACGACGACACCCTGTTCCTGGTACTCAAAACCGTCAACTACGTCGCGCACGAATCGGCGCGGTTGCCGCGGGAGATCGTCGAGACCGGCGAGATCATGATCTTCGTCGGCAAGAACTTCGTGGTCACGGTTCGGCACGGTGAACACAGCAGCCTGTCCGACGTCCGCAGGCGGATGGACAACGATCCCGAGCAGATGCGGCTGGGGCCGTTCGCGGTGATGCACGCGATCGCCGACTATGTGGTGGACCGCTATGTCGAGGTGACCAATCTCATGGAGACCGACATCGACGACATCGAAGAGGTGGCGTTTGCGCCGGGCACCCGTACGGATGTCGAGCCGATCTACCAGATCAAACGCGAGGTCGTCGAACTGCGGCGCGCGGTGGCCCCGCTGACCCTGCCGTTCGAGCGGATGCAGACCGACTACCGGGACCTGGTCTCCAAGGAGGTGCGGCGCTACCTGCGCGACGTCGCCGACCACCAGACCCGGGCCGCCGAGCAGATCGCCGGCTACGACGAGTTGCTGAGCTCGCTGGTGCAGGCCGCACTGGCACGGGTGGGCATGCAGCAGAACACCGACATGCGCAAGATGTCGGCCTGGGCGGGCATCATCGCGGTGCCGACCATGATCGCGGGCATCTACGGGATGAACTTCGATCAGATGCCCGCCCTGCACTGGGCGTTCAGCTATCCGGTGGTCGTCGCCGGCATGGCCGTCATCTCCGCGGTGCTCTACCGCGCGTTCCGCCGCAACGGCTGGCTCTGAGTCGCGCCTGCTGCCCCACCCGCGCCCCCTTCCGGCGAGCGGGCGTGTTTGCCCGTCGACACGCCGTCGAAAAGCGTGCAACCACGCACGCTCATCAACCAACGCGACGTCGTAGGCGCGCACCGACTACTCCGAAGACCTCAGGTTTGCGGCGGACCCCGCCCCTGCGTGAGCGTGCACAGGTGTACGTAAACCGCGGCGTGTCGACGGGCAAACACGCCCGCTCGCCGGGGACGGGGACAGTTGGCAGGGGCGGGGGCAGGGGCGGGGGCAGGGACAGAGCTAGGTGGGTTGGGAGGCGGAGCGGGCGGGGTCACACACATCCACACCGTCGACCCGCCAGGCCTCACGCATCGCCTCGGCGCCCTTCAACCGCACCCAGGCCGCTTCGGTCGCGGTGATCGGGGTGGCCGAGAAGAACCGCACCGGTTCCCGGGGCCCGTCCAGCGCCAGGTCGGCGATGTCACTGGTCCCCAACAACACCGCGGTGAACGGCACCGGGCCGGACGGCCCGGTCCACAGCGGCCCGCCCAGATCGATCAATCCGTCCGGCGCCAACACCACCCCTTCGACCGCCGGCGACGCGGCCATCGCGGCCAGGCTGCGGGCCAGCCCGGTATCGGTCCCCGAAGATCGCAGTCGCACAACGATTTCAGCGCGCGGACCGTGTACCGGGTCGGCGAGGATCTCGCCGGGATCGCCCATCGGATGACGGGAACACCCCGCCGACACGTAATGCACCATGCGGTCGGGGCCGGGCCCGTACCGCAACACCTCGATCGGCTCGACGCCCAGGAAGGTGATCCGCGCGGTGTCCGGTTCGGTCGCCATTCCCGCGGCGCGGAAGTGCTGCCGAACGTGGGCGCGCACCCGGTCGAGAACGTCACTCACCGCCGCGTCACCGTCCGGCCGGTGCGACGCTGAGGTTGACCCCGGTCTTGGCGTCGAACACCACCACCCGGCCGGGGTCCAGCGCCAACTCGATCGGTTGACCGCCATGGGCTTTCGACTCGGCCGGAACCCGGGCCACCAGCCCGTTGTCGGCCGGCGCGTCGGCGGACCCGTTCGGGGTGAAGTACACGTACTTGTCCGCGCCCAGCGATTCGACGAGGTCGACGCGCGCAGCGAACGTCACCGCGGCGTCGCGCCCGGCCTCGTCGAGCAGCGCGGCGTCGCCGAGGTGCTCGGGACGCGCCCCGATGACCACGTCCCCGCCGGACGGCGCGGGATGTCTTCCGATCGCCTCGCGGGTCGCCGCATCCAGCGGTATCTCGCCGAAGGACAGCCGGGCGCCGGTCGCGGTCAGGGTGCCGGGGAAGAAGTTCATCGCCGGGGACCCGACGAATCCGGCGACGAACAGGTTCGCCGGACGCTGGTAGAGCTCGTCGGGGGTACCGATCTGCTGGGCGATGCCGCCGTGCATCACCACCACGCGGTCGCCCAGCGTCATCGCCTCGGTCTGGTCATGGGTGACGTAGACCGTGGTGGTGCCCAACCGGCGCTGCAGTCGGGCGATCTCGCTGCGCATCTGTACCCGCAGTTTGGCGTCGAGGTTGGACAGCGGCTCGTCCATCAGAAAGGCCTTGGGCTGCCGCACGATCGCCCGGCCCATCGCCACCCGCTGCCGCTGCCCGCCGGAGAGTTGCGACGGCTTGCGATCCAGCAGGTCGGTCAGATCGAGGATCTTGGCGACCTCGGCGACCTTCTCGGCGATCTGCGGCTTCTTCATCTTGGCCAGGGTCAGCGGGAACGCGATATTGCCCCGCACCGTCATGTGCGGGTAGAGCGCATAGGACTGGAACACCATGGCGATGTCGCGATCCTTCGGGGCGCGCTCGTTGACGCGTCGACCGCCGATCCGAAGTTCCCCCGACGAGATCTCCTCGAGACCGGCGATCATGTTCAGCGTGGTGGATTTTCCGCAACCCGACGGGCCCACCAGGATGATGAATTCGCCGTCGGCGATCGTCAACGACAGATCCTGCACCGCCACCGCGCCGTCGGGGTAGCTCTTGGTGATGTGGAGGAGTTCGATCTCTGCCATCGGCCTATCCCTTCACCGCACCGGAGGTCAGTCCCGCCACGATCCGTCGTTGGAAGATTAGAACAAAGACGATGATCGGCACGGTGATGACCATCGCGCCGGCCGCGATCGACCCGGTCGGTTCCTCGAACTGCGAACTGCCGGTGAAGTTGGCGATCGCCACCGGGGCGGTGATCGACGCCTTGGTGGCGGTCAGCGACAACGCCAGGAGCAGATCGTTCCAGGCGAAGATGAACACCAGGATCGCGGCGGTGACGATCCCCGGCGCCGCCAGTGGTGCGATGACCTTGCGGAACGCCTGGCCCGGGGTGGCACCGTCCATCTTGGCGGCTTTCTCCAGTTCCCAGGGGATCTCGGCGAAGAACGCCGACAGCGTGTAGATCGCCAGCGGCAGCGCGAAGGTGATGTAGGGGATGATCAGCCCCGGCCAGGTATCGAACAGTCCGGTTGCCCGTTCGATGTTGAAAAGCGGTGTCACCAGCGATATCTGGGGAAACATCGCGATGAGCAGCGCCGCGCCGACCAGCAGGCGCTTGCCGCCGAACTCCAGGCGCGCCACCGCGTAGGCGGCCATCGCTCCGATCACCACCGCGATCACCGTGGTGATCAGGCCGATCCCCACCGAGTTGATCAGCGCGGAACCGAAGACGTCGCCGGAGAAGATCCCGCGATAGTTGTCCAGGGTGACCGACGAGGGAATCAGCTTGCCGTCTTTGACCGTTGCCGTCGGCTTGAGCGACAGCGAGAAGATCCACAGCACCGGGACCAGGGCGTAGACCACCACCGCCAGGTCGATGATCAGCCAGGCGGTGCGGCGGCGCAGGTCGGTCATCGCCGGTCCGATCCCGGCGCCGCGGCGCCGAACACCTTGATGAACACCCAGGCGATCAGCGCCACGCAGCCGAAGATCAGCACCGAGATCGCCGATCCCAAGCCCACGTTGAACCCCTTGAACAGGTTGTCGTAGCCGAGGATGGACACCGAACCGGTGTCGTTCGAACCGTTGGTGAGCACGTAGATGTTGTCGAAGATCCGGAATGCGTCGAGCGTGCGGAACAGCAACGCCACCAGGATCGCCGGCTTCATCATCGGCAGGATCACACTGACCAGCCTGCGCCACGCGCCGGCGCCGTCCATCTGTGCCGCCTTGAGCAGATCGTCGGGGACCAGCGCCAGACCGGCCAATAACAGCAGGGCCATGAACGGCGTCGTCTTCCATACCTCGGCCGCCACCACGATCGCCAGTGACGGCAACTGCTGGGTCAGCGGCGCGCTGCCCGCCGGCAGCAGGTCGGCCAGATACCCGGTGCCGGGTGTCCAGGCGTAATACCAGCTGTAGGCGGCCGCGACCGTCACGATCCCGTAGGGCACCAGCACGGCGGTGCGCACCATGCCCTTGGCGAACAGACTCCGGTGCATCACCAGCGCCAGGGCCAGGCCGAGTACGAATTCGATGGCCACCGAGACCACGGTGATCCCCACCGTCACCCCGACCGCAGTCCACCAGTAGGAGTCGGTCAGCGTGGTCTGGTAGTTGGCCAGGCCGACGAAGGCGGTGTCGTCCGGAGTCGCGAGGTTGTAGCGCAGCAGGCTCAGCCAGATCGCGTAGCCGATCGGGTAGGCCGTCACCGCCAGCATCAGGATCACCGCGGGAGCGACGAGCACTACGGCCAGCCGACGCTGCGCGCGCACGTCGTCGGCGCGCGAACCGGTATGCGACGTCACGGGATCAGCCCCTTGCCGTCGATGGCCTTTTGCACCTGCACCGCCAGTTCGTCGGCGGTGCGTTCCGGGTCGATTGCGGTGATCGGCGCCAGTGTCGCCGAGATCCGGGTCGACACCACCTGGTAGACCGGGGTCACCGGGCGCACCGCGGCGTTGGTGAGTTGTTGACGGATCACGCTGTGCTGCGGGTATTTCTCCCGGAACTGCGGGTCTGCGTAGACCGAGGCGCGCACCGGCGGCAGGCCTCCCTCGATCGCGACGTATTTCTGGTTCGCCGCGGTGCGCAGACAGCGGACCGCGTCGAACGCCTCGGCGCGGTGCCGGGTGGTCCGGGCCACCGCGAGGTTCAGCCCGCCGAGGGTGACCTTGGCGGGCTCTCCCGCCACCACCTCCGGATATGGCGCGAAGCCCAGCACGGCACGGCTGGCGTCGTAGGCGGCCCGGTACTGCTCTTCACTGGGCACGAATGCGCCCACCCCGTCGATGCTGCCGGCCAGATCCGAACGTCGCTGCAGCGGAAGGAATCCCACGCCACCCTTGACCGCGTTCTCCAGCATCGACGGCAGCACGTAGGGCCAGTTGACCTCCAACGCGGCGTTGCCCTGCTCGAACGCCAGCCGTGCGCTGGCCTCATCGCTCTGAGTGATCGACGGGTCGGCTCCGGGAGCTTCGGCGACCGCCTTCATGATCTGCAGGGCGGCCACGGTCGCGGCTCGATGTTCCGCGGTGTCGACGAGGGTGACGGTGTTGCCGTCGTCACCCAGCACGTGCCCGCCGGCACTTTCCAACAGGGTGTTGAACCACACCATCAGGCCTTCGTACTGCTTGGCCTGAACCGCGATCCAGCTGGGCTGCCCGGCGGCGTGCAGGCGGGCTGCCTCGCCCAGCACCTGGCGCCAGGTCGACGGTGGCGACGTGATCAGATCCGGGCGGTACCAGAGCAATTGGGTGTCGGTGACGACCGGGGCCGCGTAGAGCCGCTGGCGCCACCGGGCGGTGGCGAGCGGACCCGGCAGGGTGTCGGCGACCGCATCCGCCTCGGCTTTCCCGGCCGGGTCCTCGGCGAGCGGGAGCGCCCAACCGGCCTCGGCGAACTCCGCGGTCCACACCACGTCCAGGCCCATCACGTCCAGCGTGCGGTCGTTGCCGGTCAGCCGGCGCGCCAGTTGCAGCCGTTGATCGTCGGCGGCGCGGGGCAGGCTGAACTGCTGCAGGCGGTACCTGCCGCCGGCCTGTTCGGTGCAGCGCCGGGCGAGGGTGCTGAACGTCGCGCTGTTGTTGGCCGGGATGTAGACGCTGATGACCGGACCGCTTCCGGCCGACTCGACCGAACCGCAGGCCGATGCGGCCGAGGCGACGGTCAGTGCCGTGCACGCGGCCGCACCGAGTCGTCGTAGGCGACCGCGCCGAATCGCCACGCCACCAGCCTCCCCTCTGTTCGTGCCAGAACGGTAAGGCCGGTTGCCTGCGCTACGCAACAACGCGGAGTCAGAGGGTCAGCTTCGCCAACAGATCCCGGCCCTGTTCGGCACTCTGCGGGTCACACAGCACGTCGTAACGACCGGCGACCAACTGCATGGTCGAGCTGAAATCCCTTGTACCGCGGGCCATCGCATAGGGCACCGATGAAGTGATCAGGCCGAAGAAAACCCCGGCTACCAAGCCCGTCACCAGCGCCTGGGTCGGGTTCTCGCTGAAGATGCCCAGGACCAGCCCGATGAACAGGCCCAGCCAGGCGCCGGTCAGCACCCCGCCGCCGAGCACCTTGGGCCAGGTGAGTCGGCCGGTGACCCGTTCGACCTGCATCAGATCGACACCGACGATGGTGACCTGGTGCACCGGGAATTGCTGGTCGGACAGATAGTCCACCGCCCGCTGCGCTTCGGCGTAGGTGGGGTACGCCCCGATCGGCCAGCCCTTCGGCGGGGTCGGCAGCCGCGTCACGTCGCGGCGCCCGGGTGCCCCGGGGCCACCGAGTGGATCGGGTGTTTGTCCTGGCTGAAAAGGACTGGTCATCGAAATTCTCTCTCCTTGCTCCGGGAACCGATTGTCGGACGACAAGCCGGTCACAGTGCATCGGCTAGGTTGAACAGCATGACAGCTCCCGGAGGGGATCCTGGCGAGAATCCCCCAGGCCATGCCGATCAGCCCTGGACCAACCCGGGTTCGCCCGCACCCGCCCCGGGCGGCTGGGCCAACCCGGCAGGCTTCGGCGGGCCGCCGCCGGAATCCGGGTTTCCCCCGCCCGGCGGTTACCCGCCGCCCGGCGGCTATCCGCCACCCGGCGGTTACCCGCCACCGGGGGGCTACCCCCCGCCGGGTGGTTATCCGCCGCCGGACTTCGGCATGCCCACCGGGCACCCGCCGCCGGGCTATGGCATGTACCCGGGCGGCTACCTTCCCGACGGGCAGCAGCCGAAGACCAGCGCGCTGGCGATCGGCTCGCTGGTTCTCTCGGTGCTGAGCCTGGTGTTCTGGCCGCTGGCGGTGGCCGGGGTCATCCTGGGAGCCGTCGCGCTGAACCAGATCAAGACGACCGGCCAGGCGGGCCACGGCATGGCGGTGGCCGGCACCGCGGTCGGCGGTGTGGCCCTGCTGCTGGGGATCATCGCGTCGATGGTCGCCATGAATGTGAACTAGCGGCGCCTCGACACCCCGGCCGGTCCAGGCCGGTCTAGGCCGGCGAGGGCGGGGTGAACGCCGGTGCCTGTCGGCTCATCCCGGCCGCCCGGCCCTTGCCCGCCACCACCAGCGCCATCTTGCGGCTCGCCTCGTCGAGCATCTCGTCGCCGAGCATCACCGCGCCGCGGGCCCCGCCGGCCTGCGAGGTGTGCCAGGCGTAGGCCTCCAGGATCAGCTCGGCATGGTCGTACTCGGCCTGGCGCGGGCTGAAGATCTCGTTGCCGGCCGCGATCTGGTCGGGGTGCAGCACCCATTTGCCGTCGTAGCCCAGCGCGGCCGACCGGCCGGCCACCCGGCGGAACGCCTCGACATCGCGCACCTTCAGGTAGGGCCCGTCGATGGCGGCGATCCCGTGGGCCCGCGCGGCCACCAGGATCGTCATCAGCACATGGTGGTAGGCGTCGCCCTCGGTGTAGCCCTCCGGCTGCTCCCCGACCTCCAGGGTGCGGGTGTTGAGGCTGGCCATCAGGTCCGCCGGACCCAGCACCAGCGCCTGCACCCGGGGTGCGGCGGCGATCGCGTTGATGTTGGTCAGTCCGCGCGCGTCCTCGATCTGGGCGTCGATCCCGATGCCGCCGACCGGCAGCCCGTAGGTGGTCTCCAATTGTGTGAGCAGCAGGTCGAGCGCATGGACGTGCGAGGCGTCCGACACCTTGGGCAACACGATGACGTCGAGTCGGCTACCGGCCGCCCCGACGGCCGAAACCACCTCGATCAGATCGGCGTGCGTCCACGGTGTGGTCCAGTCGTTGACCCGCACCCCCAGCAGCGGGGCGGTCCAGTCCTGGGCGGTGAGTGCCGCGGCGACCTGCGTTCGGGCCTGCTCCTTCGCCGCCGGCGCGACCGCGTCCTCCAAGTCCAGGAACACCTCGTCGGCCGGTAGGGCCTTGGCCTTGTCGATCATCTTCTGGCTGCTGCCGGGGACCGACAGGCAGGTACGGCGGGGGCGATATGCGTTGGTCACCTAAATACTCCTACCCTTTCAACCATGGCGTCGAGCAACAGGGTTTACGCAGCACGGCTCGCGCGGTTGCTGGTGCTGGGCCCGTTCGGCGAATCCGTGGGTCGAGTCCGCGACGTCGTGGTCAGTCTGAGCATCGTCCGCCAGCAGCCCCGTGTCCTGGGGCTCGTGGTGGAACTACCCACCCGCCGACGCATCTTCGTGCCCATCCTGCGGGTCGCCGCCATCGAACCCAACGCCGTCACTCTCAACACCGGCAGCGTATCGCTGCGCAAGTTCAACCAGCGCCCCGGCGAGGTGCTGGTGCTGGGGCAGGTGCTCGACACCAAGGTCCGGGTCACCGACCCGGAACTGCCGGAACTGGCCGACGTCGACGTGACGATCACCGACTTGGCCATCGAGCAGAGCCGGACGCGCGACTGGCTGGTGACCCGGATCGCGGTGCGCCATTCGCGGCGGTTGGGCCGGCGCGCCGCGGTACACATCGTGGACTGGCAGAACGTGCAGGGGCTGACCCCGTCGGCACTGGCGATGCCGGGGCAGGGCGTGGCGCAACTGCTGCAGCAGTTCGAGGGCTGGCGTCCGATCGAAGTCGCCGACGCCATCCGCGAACTGCCGCCCAAACGCCGCTACGAGGTGATCCACGCGCTGGACAACGCGCGATTGGCCGACATCCTCCAGGAACTGCCCGAAGAACGTCAGGCCGTGGTGCTCGGGCAGTTGGGCACCGAGCGTGCCGCCGACGTCCTCGAAGAGATGGACCCCGACGACGCCGCCGACCTGTTGGGCGTGATGAACCCCACCGAGGCCGAGGCGCTGCTGGCCCGGATGGATCCCGACGACTCGATTCCGGTGCGCCGACTGCTGGAGCACTCCCCCGACACCGCCGGTGGCCTGATGACCTCCAACCCGGTGGTGCTGACCGCCGACACGTCGGTCGCCGAGGCACTGGCCCGGGTGCGCGACCCCGACCTGACCCCCGCGTTGTCGTCGCTGGTCTTCGTGACCCGCGCCCCAACCGCCACCCCGACCGGACACTATCTGGGCTCCATCCCGTTGCAGCGGCTGCTGCGGGTGCCGCCGGCCGATCTCATCGGCGGGATCGTCGACTCCGACCTGCCGGTGCTGAACCCGGAGGTGTCGCTGGCCCAGTTGACCCGGTACTTCGCGGCCTACAACCTGGTCTGCGGGCCGGTGCTCGATGAGCAGAACCACCTGCTGGGAGCGGTGACCGTCGACGACGTGCTGGATCACCTGCTGCCCGCTGACTGGCGGGAAACGCCCGAACCCGACCTGGGGCCGAAAATCGCCGGGAGGACGCAGTGACCGACCGCTCGACATCACAGCGGCTCTCCACCCCCCGCACCTCGCGACTGCCCGGCCTGCGGATGGACCCCGACGCGCTGGGCCGATTCACCGAATCGGTGGCCCGATTCTTCGGGACCGGGCGCTATCTGGCCATTCAGACCATCTTGGTGGTGGGATGGATCCTGCTGAACGTCTACGCGGTCAGCCTGAAATGGGACCCGTACCCGTTCATCCTGCTCAACCTGGCGTTCTCCACCCAGGCCGCCTACGCGGCCCCGCTGATCCTGCTGGCCCAGAACCGACAGGAGAACCGGGACCGGGTCAGCCTCGACGAAGACCGCCGGCGCGCGGCGCAGACCAAGGCCGACACCGAATACCTTGCCCGGGAACTGGCGTCGCTGCGACTGGCGGTCGGCGAAGTCCCCACCCGCGACTACCTGCACCACGAGCTCGAGCGGGTGCGGGAACTGCTCGAAGCCCTGCAACCCGAGTCCGATCCCGGCCGCGGCGAGCGCCCGCACGCACCGAGCTGACCGGCGGTTTGAGCCGGATAACCGTCACCGGTGGGACAGACGTTGGGTATGGTGACCTAGTTCACGAAGCCCGGCCGGGTTTCATCATCGCGGAATTAGGGGCGGCCGAGTGCCTACAGGGGGCGACGCACCGGTATCGGTGTCGCGCGCTGCCAGGTTGCGGCGGGCGGCCCGGTCGGCTTTACGTCCGGCATTCGGACTGGCATTCATCACCCCGCTGGTGTTCGCCGGCGCGGTAGGCGCCACTCCCCGGACTCCGTCGACCACGCTGCCGCTGCGCAACGCCGCGATCACCCCGCTGGCCGCGTCCGTCAGCACCTCGTCGGCGGGCCGTTCCTCGGGGCCGTCGGTGGTCGCGGTGCAGCGTCCGCAGGCGAACCTGCGGGTGGCCTCCGGTGCGCCGTCGGCACCGCCGGCAGCGGTCGTCTACGCACCGGGCACGTTGGGCATCCCCAAGACCGCGTTGCAGGCCTACCGCAACGCCGAACACCAGATGACCACCGCCGCCCCCGAATGCGGCATCAGTTGGAACCTGCTGGCCGGCATCGGGCGCATCGAGTCCGGCCACGCCAACGGCGGCGCAACCGACGAACGCGGCAACGTGCTCCAGCCGATCTACGGCCCCGCACTCGACGGCACCCTGCCCGGCAACGAGGTGATCGTGGCCAGCAGTGCGCCCGGCCGTGTCGTCTACGCCCGCGCCATGGGCCCCATGCAGTTCCTGCCCGGAACCTGGTCCCGCTACGCCGCCGACGGCGACGGCGACGGCAAAGCGGACCCGCAGAACGTCTACGACGCGACGCTGGCCGCCGCGCGCTATCTGTGCAGCGGCGGGATGAACCTGCGTGATCCGTCCCAGGTGCTGAGCGCGATCCTGCGCTACAACAATTCGATGGCCTACGCCGAGAACGTGATGGGCTGGGCCGCGGCCTATGCGACCGGGGTCGCGCCCGTGGACCTGCCGCCGATCGTGGGCCCGGCGCCGCCGATCGCCGATCCGCATCTGGAGCATCTGGAGCACCCGGAGGGGCTGGGACCGCAATCGCTTGCCATGCACGGGATGTCGCCGGCCGAACAGTCCGGGGGATCCACGCTGATCGACCTGGGCCAGCCGAGCTTTGAAACCCAGATGGCCAGCCTGCCCTGGCTGGCACCGTGGATGACTCCCGCCGAGCAGCAACTGCCGCGTCCCTCGGCGGCCTGCCGGATGATCTGCTTGGAACCGCAAGGCGCGGGCGCTCCGCCGGCACCGGCCGCGCTGCCGCCGGACTCGTTCGGCGTCCCGGAAGCCGCACCGGAACAGCCTGCACCGATGCAGGCGTACGCCGTCGCGCCGGCTCCCCCCGAGCAGCCCGCACCGGCTCCGCAGCAGGCTTATGCGACGCCGCCGCCGGACGGTGCACCTCCGGCCCCGCCGTTCTGACCAAGATCACAGGTAGCAGCGCACGCGCACTGGCCTAGACTCGATTGCGATGTCCCAGAATCCCGATGACACCGCCGCCCTGCACGACGCGATCTATGCAGCTTTGGGCACCGTGCTCGATCCCGATATTCGGCGCCCGATCACCGATCTGGGCATGGTCAAGAGCATCGAGATCGCAGCCGATCACAGCGTGCACGCCACGATCTACCTGACCATCGCCGGCTGTCCGATGAAGGCCGAGATCACCAACATGGTGACCCGGGCGATCAACGATGTGCCCGGTACCGGTCCGGTCAAGGTCAGCTTGGATGTGTTCAGCGACGAGCAGCGTGCCGAACTGCGCAAACAGTTGCGTGGCGACACCGTCGAACCGGTCATCCCGTTCGCCCAGCCCAGTTCGCTGACCAAGGTCTATGCGATCGCCTCCGGCAAGGGCGGGGTCGGAAAGTCCAGTGTGACGGTCAATCTCGCGGTCGCGCTCGCCGAACGCGGCCTGTCGGTCGGCGTGCTCGACGCCGACATCTACGGGCACTCGGTACCGCGGATGATGGGCGTCACCGCGCTGCCCACCCAGGTCGACTCGATGATCATGCCGCCGATCGGTTATGGCGTGAAGGTGATCTCGATTGCGATGTTCACCCAGGGCAACACCCCGGTGGTCTGGCGCGGCCCGATGCTGCACCGGGCGTTGCAGCAGTTCCTCGCCGACGTGTACTGGGGCGACCTGGACGTGCTGCTGCTGGACCTGCCGCCGGGCACCGGTGACATCGCGATCTCGGTGGCCCAGCTGGTGCCCTCCGCCGAGATCCTGGTGGTGACCACGCCGCAGCAGGCGGCCGCGGAGGTGGCCGAGCGGGCCGGGGCGATCGCCCTGCAGACCCGTCAGCAGGTCGTCGGCGTGGTGGAGAACATGGCCGGGTTGGCCATGCCCGACGGGTCCACCATGCATCTGTTCGGTGAGGGCGGCGGCGAGCGGGTCGCCGAGCGGCTGACCCGGGCGATGGGCCGCGACGTCCCGTTGCTGGGTCAGGTGCCCATCGACACCGAGATGGTCACCGGCGGCGACTCGGGGTCCCCCGTGGTGCTCTCGCCGGAATCCGCAGCGGGCAAAGAGTTGCGGCGTATCGCCGAACGGCTGGCCACCCGCAAGCGCGGGCTGGTCGGGATGTCGCTGGGCCTGGACACCGGTTCCACCCGGCGCTGATCCGGCGTCCCACCGCGGGCGCGGTGGCCGTACCGGCCGCGGGTCAGGTCGCGTCGGTGTCGAACGGGGCGGGCCCGACGAGTTTCGGCGTCACCGCGGGGGCGACCACCGTGGGCAGCGGTTCCGCGGCCAGGGAATCGACCGCGGTGAACAGCGAGTCGTCCCCGTCGAGCAGATGCTTGGTCAGGGCGGCCCGCGGTGTCATGCCCCGCAGCTTCTGCAGTTCACTCAGCGGTGCGCGCAGGTCGTCGAATTCCGGTCCGATCTCGTCCCGCAGCTGATCGGTGGCGTTGGTGACGTAGTCACGGGCCTGCCGCAGTGCGCCCGCGGTCCATCGGATGGCTCCGGGTAGCCGCTCCGGGCCCAGGATCACCAGTCCGACCACCACAAGGACGAGGATCTCGCCCCACCCGACGTTCGCGAACATTTAACCGTCGGCGGCGGGGGTCACCGTCAGCGTCACGTGACGCCCGTCGCGGACGACTTCGACGGGGGCTTCCTTGCCGATGGCCAGATTCCGCACGGCCACCACGAACTCGTCGGCGTTGGCGACGGTGCGGTCACCGATCTTGACCACCACGTCGTTCTCCAGAATGCCGCCCTTCTCCGCGGGGCCGCCCACCTTGACGTTGGCGATCTGGGCCCCGGAGGCGATGGCATTGCTGACCGACCGTGCGCTCACGCCCAGCGTGGGGTGCACGATCTTGCCGTCTTTGATCAGCGCTTCGGCCACCGTCTTCATCTCGTTGACCGGGATCGCGAATCCCAGGCCGCTGGCACTGTCGGACAGCGACTTGCCGGCGGTGTTGATCCCGATCAGCTGAGCGTCCATGTCGATCAACGCGCCACCGGAGTTGCCGTGGTTGATCGAGGCGTCGGTCTGCACCGCGTCGATGACGGTGTCGGTGTCGGAGTCATCCCCGGAGAGCGGCACCGGCCGGTGCACGGCACTGATGATGCCGTGGGTGACGGTGCTGCGCAGGCCCAGCGGCGCACCCGCGGCGATCACCTCGTCGCCCACCCGGATCTTGTCGGAATCACCGAGGCGGGCCACCGACAGGTTGTCGACGTTGTCGACCTTGAGCACGGCCAGGTCGGTCTTGGGGTCGCGACCGACCAGGTTCGCCAGCACCTCTTTGCCGTCGTTGAACACCACGGTGGTCTTGAACTTGCTGGGGTTGTTGGCGGCCTCGGAGATCACGTGGTTGTTGGTGACGATGTAGCCCTTGCCGTCGATGACCACCCCGGAGCCCTGCATGCCCTGATCGTCGCTGACGGATTCGATGGTCACCACGGAGTTGGCGATGGCGTCGGCGACCTTGGCGAATCGCCCGGCCGGTTCCTCGGCGTTGCCCTTGGTCGACAGCGTCACCTTCGACGTCGTGAACGCCTCCACCACCTGCGCCGTGGTGCGCCCGACCCAGCCGCCGACCATGCCGATCGCCAAGGCGATGGCGGCCAGCACGCCCAGCGCCCGGTAGGAGATCCGGTCGCCGAACAGCACGTCGCGCACCCCGAGACGGCCGCCGGCGTCGCCGGCCATCCGCGGTGCCGCCGGGATCATCGCCGGCCTGCCCAGCGCGGCACCGGCCGCGGGGTCACGCCACGGGTCTGGAGGCGCCGCTGCCGCGCCGGACTTGCCGTTGCGGTTCAGGGCACCGGCGTCGGCCGGATGACGCTGCAGGGAGGGCCCACTGCCGTAGGGACGGCCGAAGGCCTCCTTGAGCACCGGGTCCGGCGGCAGGTCACGGGGGCTGAACTCGCCCTGTTCGCGGTAATGCTTGGGCCGCACCTCGGCGGGGATGAAGGATCCGGGCACGCCGTCGGGCCGCCCGAAGGTCTTCTGGGCCGCGCTGTCCACCGGGGGCCGGTAGACGGGACGCGGCGCCAAGCGGTTACCGCCGGCGTTCTCGTTGTTGGAGCTCACCTGTTCCTCTTCCGGGTACACCCCTGGGTCGCTTCCCGGCGCCGCGAGCACAGCATTACCTGGCGCTGGCGCCGCACCGCATCCACCTTACCGACGTCTGCGACGTTCTTGAGGTTTGCCGTCGGCCAACCGGGCGGGCATCGGCCCTGCCGGCTCGTCGGGGGGACAGTCTCCCGGCTTCTCCGGAATTTGGGCCAGCTGGCCGAGCAGTGCCGCCGGGATCCGGATCGGATGCGAATCCCGCAGGGCCGAACGCGCCCTGCCCTGATACTCCACCTCGGCAGCGCAGTCGGGACACAACGACAGGTGGTGGGCGGCACGCAGATGGGCGTTCATCCGCAGTTCGCCGTCCACGTAGGCGGTGATGGCCTCGCTGCACAGGTGCTCGGTGGAACCGAACTGCCGGGGTGCGCCCACCGGGGCGTCGCTCTGCGACGCGAATTGAGCGGGCAGCCAGGAGAACGCGCGACGGAAGACACCTCCGCGATCCGTCACACCGGACTCCTCTCCGATCGCGCGACCCCAATGAACTACGCCCTGACAAGAATGTAGCGCGATATCGCCCGCCGACGCGGAACTCCGAGGGTGTCGGCGACGGCGGACGTCAGCCGGCGGCGCCACCGAAAGCGGCACCGTCGCGCGCCGCCGGGCGGGCGGCCAGATAGTCGCGCAACGCCTGGCGTCCGCGGTGGATGCGACTGCGCACCGTCCCCAGCTTCACCCCGAGGGTGGCCCCGACCTCCTCGTAGGACAGGCCCTCGATGTCGCACAGTACGACGGCTGCCCGAAACTCCGGCGCCAACGAGTCCAGCGCCGCCTGCAGGTCCGGGTCCAGCCGTGCGTCGTGGTAGATCTGCTCGGGGTCGGGTTCGTCGGCCGGCACCCGGTCGTAGTCCTCGGGCAACGCTTCCATCCGCACCCGGCCGCGCTTGCGCACCATGTCCAGGAACAGGTTGGTGGTGATGCGGTGCAGCCAACCCTCGAAGGTCCCGGGCTGGTAGTTGTGCACCGACCGGAACACCCGGATGAAGGTCTCCTGGGTGAGGTCCTCGGCGTCTTGCTGACTCCCGGAGAGGCGATAGGCCAGCCGGTACACCCGGTCGGCGTGCTGACGCACCAACTCGTCCCAGGACGGCATGGCCGCCACGTCTCCGGTGGCGTCGAACACCGCGGTCCCCTGCGGTTCCTCGGACGGCTCCACCCACTCGGCGTCGGAGTAACGGTCCGAGTGGGTGGTCGGGTGCGACATGGCGACCGGGGGCAGCAAAGTGGTTATGGCGACGTCCTCCACATCAGGGCCGCCGTCCGATGACGACAGCGCGTTATCGGGGTCAACATGCAACGGGCCCCTCGTATTCCGAGCGTCGCGAGGCCGGTTCATACCTCGTTCCATGCCGATACCGTTGCCTATCGCGGTATGCCGGCTCTGTGCTGCTACTGAACGGCGACTGTGAACCTGTGTTCGAATGCGCCCGATACTGCGGTTATGGGCCCGGATAACAGTTCGGACACGGGCGTCGGCCCGGGCGTGTCGGCAAGGCGCGCCGATGCGCGCGCCGGGCCGGCGGTGTCCTACGCTGCGGACATGTCCAGCACCGACGACATTTCTGGAGAGCAGTCGCGCAGCCGGGCCGACGCCCTGCTGGCGCACGCCGAGAACTCGATGTCCGAGGACGCGGTCCTGGCCGCCGCACGCGACCGGGCCGGCGAGATCGGCGTCGGATCGGTCAGCGCCGCGGTCGGCGCACTGTTGAGCCTGCTGACGAAGCTCAGCGGCGGCAAGGCGGTGGTCGAGGTCGGCACCGGCGCCGGCGTCAGCGGACTCTGGCTGTTGTCCGGCATGGGCGACGACGGCGTGCTGACCACCATCGACATCGAACCCGAGCATCAGCGCACCGCCAAGCAGGCGTTCGGCGACGCCGGGATCGGGCCGGGCCGCACCCGGTTCATCAGCGGCCGCGCCCAAGAGGTGCTGACCCGTCTGGCCGACGAGTCCTACGACCTGGTGTTCATCGATGCCGACCCGGTCGACCAGCCCGGTTACGTGCCCGAAGCCGTGCGGTTGCTGCGTCCCGGCGGCGTGGTGGTGGTGCACCGGGCCGCGCTGGGCGGCCGGGCCGGCGATCCGTCGGCCAACGACGCCGAGGTGGTGGCGGTGCGCGAGGCCGCCCGGTTGATCGCCGAGGACGAGCGCCTGACTCCGGCTCTGATCCCACTGGGCGACGGGCTGCTGGCCGCCGTCCGCGACTGACCGCCGTTTTTCCGGGCGTGAGCGTGCGCAGTTGTACGCGACACGCCGGGTTTTGACGTACAGACACGCTCGCTCGCAGAAGTACAGCGGCGGCGCCCAACTCGCGGTACACGACGGGTGCACCATCGTCTGCTTCCATACATCCGGTGAGCGGCACGGTACGCGGCCACCGCGCCCCACATGGCTTACAGTCCCCTAAGCGAATGCTGTTATTTTTCAGTTAGGGAGATTAGATAAGCGATGCGTACACCCGATCAGCGCCGTGTCGGTCGCCGAACCTACTCTCCCGGCCGGGCACTGGCCGCCACGGCGGGTGCCCTGGCCCTCGGCATCGCTCCCGCCCTGAACGCCCCCGCCGCGCAAGCGGATTGGGATTGGGCGCTCGACGACGCCGAGCCGTTGGCGGCCGTCTCCAGCGCCGCGGGCGAATTCGACGTGACCAGCCTGCGCGGCCTGATGAACCTGGCCGGGGAATTCGTCGGCCAACTCGACCCGGCGTTCCACGCGCAGCTGTCTGAGGGGATCGACGCGGTCCTGGCATGGCCGGGGCCGACGCACTCCGTCGACGTCGCCGAATGGGTGCACGAGTACCTCTACACCCCGCTGCACGACGCCCTGCGGGAATGGCTCGCCACCCCGCTCGGCGAAGCCACCCTCGACGCCGTCAACGCGCCGTTCGTGACGCTGTTCGGCCGGGACCTCATCGGTGACGGTCTCGACGGCTTCGACGGCGTCAATTCCAGTCTGCTGGGCCAGTCGGGCTGGTTCGGCGATGCCGGTGACGGCGGCTTCCTGTTCGGCAACGGCGGTACCGGTATCGCCGGAATCAACGCCGACGGCGGTACCGGTGGCGACGCGGGGATCTTCGGCGTCGGTGGCGCCGGCGGGGCGGGATTCGCCGGTTTCGCCGGCGGTGACGGTGGGACCGGTGGCTTGGTGCTGGGTATCGGCGGGGTCGGCGGGGCCGGTGGCGACGACGCCGGCACCGGCGGCGACGGGGGCGCGGGCGGCTGGATATTCGGCCGCGGCGGCGACGGCGGCATCGGCGGGGAGGGCGGCGCGGGCGGCCTCGGCGGCGCGGCCGGTCTGCTGGGTGTCGCCGGCACCAGCGCGGCGCCCTATGTCGGCAGCACCGAGTGGGTGACCTACGAGGACGGCAGCAGCCTGCGGGTCTATCCGACCGAATCCGCCCGCGGTGAGGCCGGCGTGCCGGGCACATTGCGCCAGGGCGAGCAGGCCTGGGATGAGGTCGTCAAGCGCAACCCGGAAGCCAACACGCCCGGCATGCGCGAGCAGTTCATCTGCCATTGGCAGTTCGTCGAGTTCATCAACCCCGGCAAGACCAGCTGGAACCTGGAGCCGTGGCGCCCGGTGGTGAGCACCCTGAACCTGCTCGCCAACGGCTGCAACCCCGGCGGCGCCGAGGAACCGTTCTAGGCCCCGTCGAGCCGCGACCCGCTAGATCCACACCCCTTTACCGACGGCCACCACACCGCCGGCGCTGATGGAGAACCGCTCCCGGTCCTTCTCCAGGTCGACTCCGATCATCTCGCCCGGACCGACCACGACGTTCTTGTCGAGGATCGCGTGCCGCACCACCGCGCCACGACCGATGCGGGTCCCGGGCATGATCACGCTGTCCTCCACGATGGCGCCGTCGTCGATCACCACGTTCGACGACAACACCGAATTGCGCACCGAGCCCGCCGATATGACGCTGCCGGCGCCCACCACCGACTCCTGCGCCGAGCCCCCGTTGACGAACTTCGCCGGCGCGAGGTTCTCCGTCGCCCCGTGAATCGGCCAGCGGTTGTTGTAGAGGTTGAAGATCGGGTGCGCCGACACCAGGTCCATGTGCGCGTCGTAGAACGCGTCCAGGGTCCCGACGTCGCGCCAATAGCCCCGGTCGCGCTCGGTGGCCCCGGGCACCTCGTTGTCGGAGAAGTCGTAGACGGCCGCCATCCCGTCGGCCACCAGGCGCGGAATGATGTTGCCGCCCATGTCGTGATCGGAGTGGTCGTCGTCGGCGTCGGCGCGGATCGCATCGACTAGAACCTTGGTGGTGAAGACGTAGTTGCCCATCGACGCATACGTGCTGTCGGGGTCGCCGGGGGTGCCGGGCGGGTTCGCCGGCTTCTCCAGAAAGCCACGGATCCGCCCCGACTCGTCGGCGTCGATGCATCCGAACGACGACGCCTCCGCTCGCGGTATCCGAACCCCGGCGACGGTCGCGCCCGCACCGCTGTCGATGTGGAAGCGCACCATCTGTTCGGGGTCCATCCGGTACACGTGGTCGGCGCCGAAAACCACGATGTAGTCCGGATCTTCGTCGAAGATCAGGTTCAGCGACTGGTAGATGGCATCGGCGGAACCGGTGTACCAACGCGGGCCGAGGCGTTGCTGGGCCGGCACCGAGGTGATGTACTCCCCCGCCAGGCCGCTCAGTCGCCAGTTCTGGGAGATGTGCCGGTCCAGCGAGTGCGACTTGTACTGCGTCAGCACGCAGACCCGCAGATAACGCGCGTTGACCAGGTTCGACAGCACGAAGTCGATCAACCGGTAGGCGCCCCCGAACGGGACCGCCGGCTTCGCCCGATCCACGGTCAGCGGATGCAGTCGCTTGCCCTCACCACCGGCCAGAACGATGCCCAGCACATGCGGCGCTTCCCTCATGGCCACAAACCTATCGGCCGCGTCGGGGCCCTGCCAGGTCGACTTCACGATTGCGAACGGTTCTCACAGGTTGGGCTCCACCCTCCGCCACGCTGCCGACGGCCGCGCAACACCAGCGTGCCGGTCGTGCGGGCGGCGATGTCGACGCGGGACACCGGCCCAAGATCTACGGCGGTTGTGCCCCGGAAACACCACCGGCGCGGCAGACCCGCGAATTACTCTCGGCGACAGCAGTTCTGCCCGTCGGTGCACGAATCGTCGGGCATCGTCGATCCGGAGACGACGGCGTGCGGCACCGCGGGGTCGATGATCCGACGCGGGCAGGGGTGATCGACCCGACCGGCCACCGGTAGGCGGCCCGCTGAGCCGACGGACAGTCCGAACCGGCGGCGTCTCTAGCTGGTGACGGCCTTGAGTTCGTCGCCGAGTGCGGCGGCCTCGTCGGGAGTCAACTCGACGACCAGCCGTCCACCGCCTTCGAGTGGTACCCGCATCACGATGCCACGCCCCTCTTTTGTCGCTTCCAGCGGACCGTCACCGGTCCGGGGCTTCATGGCCGCCATCGAGTGCTCCCTCCAGGTACCGGCCCGCAGGCCGCGCCCTTGATCTCCACCGGGCGTGCACGGCAGTCACAGCGTCCGGTATCGAACTGCGATTTCACTTCGCCATTCTTCCCTATCGGCGACGGCGCGTGCACAAGACCCAATTCCGCCGTCCATTTTAGTGGATCTAACCGCTGATCGGTGGCACCCAACATGCCTGTACGTGGTCATCGACCATCCCGGTGGCCTGCATCAACGCATATGCGGTGGTGGGACCCACGAAACGAAACCCGCGGCGCTTCAGTTCCCGGGCCATCGCCGTCGATTCCGGAGTCACGGCCGGCACCGCCGCCAGGTCGATCGGGCGCGGGCGCGCCGGCGGGGCGAACGACCACAACAGCTCCACCAGGTCGGTCGTGCCCAGCTCGAGGGTCGCGCGGGCGTTGGCGATCGTCGCCTCGATCTTGGCCCGGTTGCGCACGATGCCGGCATCGCCCATCAGCCGCAGCACGTCCGCCTCGGTGAACCCCGCGACGGTCTCGACGTCGAAACCGGCGAACGCGCGACGGAAATTCTCCCGCTTGCGCAGAATCACCAGCCACGACAGGCCGCTTTGGAAGGCTTCCAGACTGACCCGTTCGAACAACGCGGCCGCATCGCGCACCGGGCGCCCCCACTCCCGGTCGTGGTAGTCGAGGTAGAGCTCCGAGCCACCGTCGACCCAACCGCACCGGGTGCGGCCGTCGTGGGCGACCCCGCTCATCGCGGCTCCGCAGCGGGAGCATCGGCCGCCTCCGCCGCCGCCAGCCGACCGCGCAGTAGGTCTATCTCGGCGCCCAGGCGCTCCAGCACCCAATCCACCTCACCGGTGTGGTAGCCCCGCAATACCTGGGAGAACTTGACCGCGTCGACATCGGCACCGGTCACATCTGAGGCCGGCAACATGGTCGCGGTGGTGCCCCGCGGCAACGGCGGCAACTGTTCCCCGCGGCCGAACAGCACGCTGGCCACCCCGAACAGCAGCAGCGCGGTGAGGACGAGCACCACGAGGTAGAGCAACACCAGTGTCACGGTTTCGATAGTGCCTCATCGCTCCGTGGAGATCGCGGTTACCCGATCAGCGCTGGCGCAGCGAGTTCATCGGCGGCCGGTCGACCAGCGACAGCGGCGTGGTGTGCGGCCGGTAGTCCAGGCCGTCGGCGCCGCCGGCGAAGAACTGGGTCAGTCCCACCCCGGAGTCGGGCACCCCGCAGCGCGACAGCAAGGTGGCGATGACCTGGCGGCTCATCACCGCCAATTCGGCCAACGGGCGGTTCCGATGTGCACGAACACCCAGGTTCACCTGGGCGATCGCCTCCAGCCCCAGCCGATCGTAGGTGTCGATCAACAGCCCGATCTCCACCCCGTAGCCGGGCGCGAACGGCACCGAGGCCAGCAGTTCGCGGCTGCCCGCGTACTCGCCGCCCAACGGCTGCAGCACGGCGCCCAGATCGGGTCGCAGTGCGGTCAGCAGCGGTCGGGCGACCAGTTCGGTGACCCGGCCGCCGCCGGTGGCGTCCTCGGTGCCGTTGACCTTCAGCGGCCGCCGATAGAAGCCTTTGACCAGGTGCACGCCGTCGCCGGTGAGCAGCGGCCCGACCAGGTTCGGCACGAACATCGGGTCGGGATCGATGAGGTCGGAGTCGACGAACACCACGATGTCACCGCTGGTGGCCGCCAGGGAGCGCCACAGCGCCTCGCCCTTGCCGGCTTGCGGCGGGATCTCCGGCACGGCCTGCTCACGGCTGACCACCCGGGCACCGGCGGCGATGGAGCGGATCTCGGTGTCGTCGGTCGAACCGGAGTCCAGCACGATCAGCTCGTCGACCAGGTTGTCGACCAGCGGCGTGATGCTGTCGATGACCGATTCGATGGTCGCCTGCTCGTTCAGCGCGGGCAGCACCACCGAGATGCTGCGCCCGGTCTTGGCCTTGGCCGCCAGCAGCTCGGCCACCGTCCAGTTCGGGCGGCTCCAGGTACGCCCGGACAGCCGGGTGTCACCCGGCGCCGAGACCAGGTCGGTCATGCAAGTCCCCTTACTGTGCGGGTCGGGGTCCGCACGCCCTGGATCGATGCCACCATCTCCAGGACGCGCCGGGTCGGCCCGACCTCGTGAACCCGAAACATCCGGGCTCCGGCGGCCGCCGCCAATGCGGTGGCCGCCAATGTTCCGTCCAGTCGTTCGGTGAGACCCACTCCAAGAGTCTCCCCGATGAAGTCTTTGTTGGAGAGCGCCATCAGCACCGGCCATCCGGTACCGACCAAGTCCTCCGCATGTCGCAACAACGCTAGCCCGTGGAAGGTGTTCTTGCCGAAATCATGGGTCGGATCGATCAGCACCCGGTCCCGCGCCACCCCCGCCGCCACCGCCCGCTCCGCGGCGGCGGTGACCTCGGTGATCACCGCTTGCACCACCCCGTCGACGGTCGTTCCGTAACGCACCCGGAACGGGCGGGTGCGCGGCACCGCACCTCCGGTGTGCGAACAGACCAGGCCCGCCCCGAATTCGGCGGCCACCGCGGGCAGTTCCGGGTCGATCCCGGCCCAGGTGTCGTTGATCAGGTCGGCACCGGCCGCGCAGGCCCGTTTGGCCACCTCCGAGCGCCAGGTGTCGACGCTGATCAGCTGGTCGGGGTAGGCGCTGCGCAGCCATTCGATGAACGGGACCACCCGGGCGGTCTCGGTGTCGGCGTCGACGGTCTGCCCCGGCCCGGCTTTGACCCCGCCGACGTCGATGACATCGGCGCCGTCGGCGATGGCGGCGTGCACGGCGGACTTGGCCGCCTCGTCGGTGAACGTGGCGCCCGCATCGTAGAAGGAGTCCGGGGTGCGGTTGACGATCGCCATGATCAGCGCACGATCAGCCGCGACCGGACGACCGCAGAAGTGGGACTGCACCCGTCTATGGTGCCTGGTTGCCGTCCGGGCCTGCTCGCTCAGCCCTTCGGACGCTGACCGGCGGCCACTTCGCCCGGGTATTCGGCGTAGAAGGGCACATAGCCTTCGGTGCGGCCGGCCAGTACGTACAGCGGTTCCTCGATGACCGCCCCGCCGGCACCGTAGCCCTGTTCGCGCAACTCCACCTTGCGGCTCTTGAACGTGGTGGTGTGGGCCATCGAGGACACCAACCGGACGAACAGCGGCACCGCGTAGGACGGCAGCTGATCGCAGACCACTTCGGCCAGCGCGGCCCCGTCGAACGTTTCGCCGTCCCGCAGTTTGACCGCGGCCATCCCGGCCCGGCCCCCGGTCCCGGGTACCTCCACCCCGTAGACCGCGCACTCCTCGACCGACTCGTCGGCGCAGACCGCGGCCTCGACCTGCGTGGTGGCCACGTTCTCGCCCTTCCAGCGGAAGGTGTCGCCGAGCCGGTCGACGAACGCGGCGTGCCCCATGCCCTGCGGCCGCATCAGGTCCCCGGTGTTGAACCAGCAGTCGCCGTCGCGGAACGCGTTGCGCACCAGTTTCTTCTCGTTGGCCTCCGGGTCGGTGTAGCCGTCGAACGGGGAGAACCGGTTGACCGGGCTCAGCAGCAGCCCGGGCTGGCCGTCCGGAACCCGGCGCACCCGGCCGTCGTCGCCGCGCAGCGGCAGACCGGTGTCGGGGTCGTACTGGACGTAGGCCAGCGGCAACGGGTAGACGCCGGTGCTGCGCGGCACGTTGAAGACGTTGAGGAAGGCGCTGTTGCTCTCGCTGGCCGCGTAGAACTCGCAGACCCGCTTGATCCCGAAGCGGTGGGTGAACTCGTCCCAGATCTCCGGGCGCAGACCGTTGCCGGCGATCACCCGCACCTTGTGCGCCCGATCGGTCGGCTTGACGGGCTGGTTGAGCAGGTAACGGCAGAGTTCGCCGATGTAGACGAACGCGGTGGCCTCGGCGGCGATCACCTCGTCCCAGAACCGGGAGGCGGAGAAGGATTTGCCGAGCGCCAGGGTGGCACCGGAGTTGAGCACCGACGAGACCGCGACCGTCAGCGCGTTGTTGTGGTACAGCGGCAGGCAGCAGTACAGCGTGTCGTCGCCGCGCAGTCGCAGGCCGATGCCGCCGAACGTCGCCAGGGCCCGCAGCCACCGGTAATGCGTCATCACGCTGGCCTTGGGATAGCCGGTGGTGCCGGAGGTGAAGATGTAGAACGCGGTGTCCTTGGCCAGCACGGCGTTGACCGAGGCGGGATCGGTCGCCGGTGCGGTGGCGGCCAGCCGCCGGAACTCCTCGATGGTCACCGGGGCCGCCTCGGCACCACAGTCGGTCACGGCGTCGACCAGGTCTTCTTCGGCGACCAGCAGCGCGGCGTCGAGCACGCCCAGGCTGTGTGCCAGTACGTCGCCGCGCTGGTTGTAGTTGAGCATGCCGGCGACCCCACCGCGTTTGGCGACGGCCAGCATCATCAGCACCGCGTCCGGGGAATTGCGCAGCATGATCCCCACGACGTCGCCGTGGCCGACGCCGCGGGCGGCCAGCACGGCGGCGTAGCGGTTGACGGTCTGGTTGGCTTCGCGGTAGGTCAGCCGCTGATCGCCGAAACGGATGAAGATCCGGTCGGCGAATCGGGCCGCCCGGTCCTGGAACACCTTGCCGATCGACGCCGGGGAGGTGGGGCGCGCCCGCAGGCCGGTCCACACTCCGCGCAGGATCACCGGGGCGTCGACGAGCAGTCCGGGCACACGGGTGACCAGGTCGGCCAGCCCTACCCGGGTGGCGGCGCCGGAATCGTGGTCGGACACGTTATCGCCTCGTTTCGCTGAACATCGGTGGCCTGGCGAGCCTAATCGATACCGGCGGTACCGGGTGCGCAGGCGGCCAGTGCCGCCTCCAACTCGTCGACCACCAGCAGTCGCTGCATCGCCCGCCCGGATACGTAGCCGGTATCGGCCAGCCCCGCCAGCCAGGTCAACAACCCCGCGTAATGGCCGTCGGGATCGAGCATCACCACCGGCTTATCGTGCATGCCCAACGAGCCACTGGTCCAGGTTTCGAAGAGTTCTTCGCAGGTGCCGATCCCGCCCGGCAGGGTCAGGAACGCGTCGGACCGCTCGTCCATCACCTGTTTGCGCTCCCGCATGGTGTCGGTGACGATCAGCTCATCGGCCTCGACGTCGGCCACCTCGCGGTGTAGCAGGGCTTTGGGGATCACCCCGACCGTGCGTCCACCGCGCCGGCGCGTCGCCGCCGCCAACGCCCCCATCGCCGAGACGTTGCCGCCGCCCCACACCAGCGTCCAGCCCCGTTCCGCGATCGCCGCGCCGACGTCGGCGGCGAACGCCAGTAGCGCCGGATCACTCGGCCCCGACGCGCAGTAGACGCAGACCGACCATTCCCCTGACCCCACAGCAGACCCCACAGCCGAAAGGCTATCGGGCGGTTGGCTCAGACCGTAAAATCGCGGCGATGCCGATCCGGTGGAACGTCCCCGAGCAGTCGGCGGCCCTGGATCGGCTCACCGCGACTCTGGATGCCGACCGGCCGCGGGCCGGTGCGGTGCTGCTGGGCCCCGACGGGTGCGGCAAGTCCACCCTGGCGCGATCGGCGGCCGACGCACACGCCGCCCGCCGTCCGGGAACCCGGATCCGCTGGGTGATCGGTACCCCCACCGAACGCGATGTGCCGTTCGGCGCCTTCGGCCATCTGGTGCGGATCGCCGATATCGGCAAACCGGCCGCCCTGCTGCGTGCGGCGCGGGACTCGCTGGCCGAACAGGGTGCCGAACTGCTGCTGGTGGTCGACGACGCCCACCGCCTCGACATCCTGTCGGCGACGCTGGTCTACCAGCTGGCGCTGACCGGCACGGTCCGGATGATCGTCACCGGCTGCACCGAGAGTCCCACTGCGGTCCCGGCCCCCATCACCGCACTGCGGGGCGACGACCTGCTGCCCTGCATCGAGATCACCGTTCCCGACGGCCCGGGCGGAGCCGGTGACGACGTCGCCGACATCGAGGCCTTCGTGGCGGGGTTGCCGGCCGACGCGCGGGCGGTGCTGGACTACCTGGCCGTTTTCGAACCGCTGGCGTTGGCCGACCTGACCCGACTCACCGGCGACCACGCCGTCCGCCGAGCCGAGGAGCTGGGCGCGGTGGAGATCCGCACCCGCGGCGGCCGCGGCCCGGAGCCGGTGGTCTACACCGCCCATCCACTCTTCGCCGAACGGGCCCGGGTTGCGTTGGGCGGGCCCGACGGGCCGGCGGCTCGCGCCCGGCGCACCGAGGTGGTGGGTGTGCTGGCCGCCCGGACCGGCGAGCACGTCGTCGAACAGCTGCGGCTGGCGGCACTGGCACTCGACAGCGATGCTCCGCAGCCCGCCGCGGCGGTGGTCGACACCGCCCGGCAGGCGCTGCGACTGGGTGACCTGAGCCTGTGCGAGCGCTTGGCCCGGCACGCGCTGGACCGCGGCGGCGGGTTGCCGGCCCGGCTGGTGTTGGCGCACGCGCTGGGCTTCCAGGGCCGGGGGCGTGACGCCGACGAGGTGCTGGCGGGGGTCGACCCGGCGGTGTTGAGCGAACCGGAGCTGATGGCCTGGGCGCTGCCGCGGGCCGCCAACCAGTTCTTCATGCTGGGCGAGCCGGAGCGTGCGACGGCGTTTCTGGCCGCCACCCGTGGCCGGGTCACCGGCCGGGGGCCGCAGGTCACTCTCGACGCGCTGGGCGCCACCTTCGCGATGAACGCCGGCAATATCGGCCGGGCGGTGGAGACCGCCACCGCGGTGCTGGCCGATCCCGCCGCCGACGACATGGCGGTGGCCTGGGCGGGCAGCGCCGCGGCCCTGTGCGCGGCGCGTGCCGGCCGATTCGACGACGTCGATCCCCTGGCCCGTCGGGCCCTCGACGCCGAGCATCCCGGGGTGTTGCGGTTCACCGTCGGTCTGGCCCAGATCAGCGTCTTGCTGATGGCCGGCCGGATCGCCGAGGCGCGTGAGCTGGCCGCGCGGTTCACCGATTTCGCCGAGCTGGCCCAGCCCGGCCGGGCGATCGGCGAGGTGCTGGTGGCACAGGTGCTGATCGCTGCCGAGGATTTCCCTGCCGCGACCGAGTTGCTGGTACCGGCGGCGGCCGCCCTGGAGCGCACCGGCTACTCCTGGGGTCCGCTGTCGTTGACCCTGCTGGCCATCGCATCGGCCCGCCAGTCCGATATCGCCGGTGCGGCAAAAGCGTTGCGGCGGGCGGAGTCCCGACACGGCACCAAGTCGGCGCTGTTCGCGCCCGAGTTGGGGATGGCGCGGGCCTGGCAACGGGCCGGTATGCGCGATCGGCACGGCGCGATCACCGCGGCTCGGGACGCAGCGCGGATGGCGGAACGCAGTGGGCAGTCGGCGGTGGCGTTGCAGGCCTGGGAGGTGGCCGCCCGACTCGGGGATGCGCGGGCGGCGGAGTCGTTGGACCGGCTCTGCGCCGAGGTCGATTGTGCGTTCGGCCGCGCCGCGTTGGCCCGGGCCGGGGCCGGCTGAGCACCGCCGGACCGCCGGGCGCTACCGGGCGCTGAGGAATCCGCGCAGCAGGTCGGCGACCGCGGTGATCTGGTCCACCGGCACCCGCTCGTCGACCTTGTGGGCCAGGTTGGGATCCCCCGGCCCGTAGTTCACCGCGGGGATGCCGCGGGCGGCGAACCTCGACACGTCCGTCCAGCCGTATTTGGCCCGTACCCGGCCCCCCGCGGCGGTGACCAGTTCGGCGGCCGCGGGGGCGGTCAGTCCCGGCAGCGCGCCCGCCGCGGAGTCGGTCTGCTCGATGTCGACGTCGAGGCCGTCGAAGACCTCGCGCACATGGGCCAGGGCCTGCTCCGGTGTGCGGTCGGGGGCGAACCGGAAGTTCACCGTGACCGTGGCGGCATCCGGGATGACGTTGCCGGCCACCCCGCCGTCGATGCGTACCGCCGACAGCCCCTCGCGGTACACACAGCCGTCGATGTCGACACTGCGCGGCCGATAGGCGGCCAGTCGCTGCAGGACGGCGCCGAGTTTGTGGATGGCGTTGTCGCCGAGCCAGGACCGCGCCGAGTGCGCCCGGGTGCCGGCGGCGGAGATCACCACGCGCAGGGTGCCCTGGCAGCCCGCTTCGATGTAGCCGCCGGAGGGTTCGCCCAGGATGGCGAGGTCGGCCGTCAGCCAGTCCGGCAGGTTGCGTTCGATGCGGCCCAACCCGTTGGCGGCCGCTTCGATCTCCTCGCAGTCGTAGAACACGCAGGTCAGATCGTGCGCTGGCGCGACGACGGTGGCCGCGAGGTGCAAGAAGACCGCGACCCCGGATTTCATGTCGACGGTGCCGCAACCGTGCAACACGTCGCCTTCGGCGTCGGTGGTGCGGCGACTGGGCAGGTTGCCCGCCACCGGGACGGTGTCCAGGTGACCGGCCAGCAGCACCCGGGTGGGCCGTCCCAGCCGGGTGCGGGCCAGGACCGCGTCGCCGTCGCGGATGATCTCGAAGCCCGACGATGGGGGGAGCTGCGCCCGCAGCGCGGCTTCCACCTCGTCGGCGATCCGCGCTTCGTGCCGCGATTCGCTGGGGATGTCCACCAGGGCCGCGGTCAGGGTGATCGGGTCGGCACGCAGGTCCAGCACCGCCCCAGCCTAACGGTCCGGGTAGCCTGACCGGCGTGACTGGAGCTTGGGGCGTCGGGGTAGCGACGCTGGCCGCAGACGGATCGGTACTCGACACCTGGTTTCCCGCACCGGAGTTGGGCGGCTCGGGTGAGGCCGGAACCACCCGACTGGCCGCCGACGAGGTACCCGCGGAGTTGGCCGGGTTGCTCGGGCGCGACGAGGACCGCGGCACCGAGACGGTGGCGGTGCGCACCGTGATCGGTTCGCTCGACGACGCCGCCGTCGATGCCTACGACGCCTACCTGCGACTGCACCTGCTGTCGCACCGGCTGGTCGTGCCGCACGGGCTCAACGCCGGTGGACTGTTCGGGGTGCTGACCAATGTGGTGTGGACCAACTACGGGCCGTGTGCCGTCGACGGCTTCGAGTCGACGCGGGCCCGGCTGCGCCGGCGCGGCCCGGTGACCGTCTACGGCGTGGACAAGTTCCCCCGGATGGTCGACTACGTGCTGCCGTCCGGGGTGCGTATCGCCGACGCCGACCGGGTGCGGCTGGGTGCGCACCTGGCCTCGGGAACCACGGTGATGCACGAGGGGTTCGTCAACTTCAACGCGGGCACCCTGGGTGCCTCGATGGTCGAGGGCCGCATCTCGGCGGGCGTCGTGGTGGGCGACGGCTCCGACATCGGGGGCGGTGCATCGATCATGGGCACCCTGTCCGGCGGCGGCACCGAAGTCATCTCGATCGGCCAACGCTGCCTGCTGGGGGCCAACGCCGGCCTGGGCATCCCGCTGGGTGATGACTGCGTGGTCGAAGCGGGCCTCTACGTCACCGCGGGGACCAAGGTCACGCTGCCCGACGGTGCCGCGGTGAAGGCCCGCGAACTGGCCGGTGCGAACAGCCTGTTGTTCCGCCGCAACTCACAGAGCGGGACGGTCGAGGTGGTCGCCCGCGATGGCCGGGGAATCGCGCTCAACGAGGCACTGCACGCCAATTAGGCGCTACAGCATCGCCCGGCTGATCTTGTCGCTGTCCTTGCCGATCGTCTTGCAGTAGGCGCTGACCGCCAACTGGGTCCCGGACAACTCCAGGTTCGTCGGCTCCTCGCCCTTCTTGTCGGCGAGCATCTTGGCGACCGCGGAGCGCTGCTTCTCGGCGTCGTCGGCGTTGAAATCCTCGCACGTCGTGTCGCCGCCCTTGTTGGTGAGTTTCTCCACCGTCGAGCATCCGCCGAGCAGGATCGGCGCACACAGCAGGGCGGCCACCGCGGTGCGGCCGAATCGGATCCTAGGTTTCACTTCGGCCACCCTTCCAGCGTCGACTCATGCATGCGCGAGCCTACGTCAGGAGTGCCTTCTTGAGGACTTTTCCCATCGCATTGCGCGGCAAAGCCTCCACGATACGCACCTCACGCGGCCGCTTGTGCACCGAAAGCTGTTGGGCCACATAGTCGATCAGTTCATCGGGCGGTACGGTGCCGCCGGCCGGCGGCACCACGAAGGCGACGATCCGCTGCCCCAGGTCTTCGTCGGGCAGGCCGACCACGGCGACCTCGGACACCCCCGGATGCCCCAGCAGCGCGGTCTCGATCTCACCGGCACCGATGCGGAACCCCCCGGATTTGATCAGATCGACCGACTCGCGGCCGACGATCCGGTGCATCCCGTCCGCGTCGATCACCGCGACGTCCCCGGTCCGGTACCAGCCGTCGGCGTCGAGCGCCTCGGCCGTCGCGTCGGGCCGGTTGAGGTAGCCGTTGAACAGCGTCGGAGTGCGCACCGACAGTCGCCCGATCGTCTCCCCGTCGTGCGGCACCGGACCGCCGTCCTCAGCGACGAGCCGGGTCTGCACCCCTTGCAACGGCAGTCCCACCCAGCCGGGCCGACGCTCGCCGTCGACCCGGGTGCTCAACGTGATCAACGACTCGGTGCTGCCGTACCGCTCGATGGGCGCGTGGCCGGCCAGCGAGACGAGGCCCTCGAACACCGGGACGGGAAGTGCGGCACTGCCGGAGACCAGCAGTCGGGCCGACCTCAGGGCAGCGGCCGCGCTCCGGTCGGCCACCACCCGCGACCACACGGTGGGAACACCGAAGTACAGCGTGCCGGCCGCGGCGGCGTAGTTCTCCGGAGTCGGCTTGCCGGTGTGCACGAAGCGGTTGCCGACGCGCAGCGACCCGAGCAGGCCCAGCACCAGGCCGTGCACGTGATACATCGGCAGCCCGTGCACCAGTACGTCATCGGGGCTCCACTGCCAGGCCTCGGCCAGCGCGTCGAGATCCGCGGCCAGTGCCCGCCGGCTCAGCTGTACACCTTTGGGCGGGCCGGTGGTGCCCGAGGTGTAGATGATCAGTGCGGTGTCGTCGTCGGCCGCGTCGACGCAGTGCGGTGCCGAGCCCGCGCGCGGCGCGAAGTGCGGCAGACCGGCCGCATCGTCGGGTCGCTCCCCCAGCCAGGCCTGCGCGCCGGAGTCACGCAGGATGTGCTCGCGTTCGGCGACGCCGACGTCGGCGGGTACCGGCACCAGTGGCACTCCGGCGAGCAGGCAGCCCGCCACCGCCCGCACGGTGGCCGCCGTCGGTGTGGCCAGCACGGCGACGCACCGTGCGCCGCCGAGATCTTCGAGCACCCCGGCCGAGGTGGCGCTCAATTCGGAACGGCTGAGCGTGGTGTCGTCGATACGCACCGCATCGGCGATATCGGTGATGTTGGCGTCGTCGCAAGCCAGGGAGGTGAGCAGCACGTCAGCGACGTTACCGTTACCGCGGGGCCGACCCTCGGCCTGACCGATCCCTCGATCATCGCCTGACCACTGCACGTGGTATCGACGGGTCGGTTCCCTTATCTTTGAAGGTAACTCATCACGGAAAGACACACCGATGCACGACAAGTCCGACACCCGGCGACCGGCCCGGCGCAGCCCGCGGTTGCCTCGCAACCAGCAGCGCGAGCGGGTGCTGCGGTTGGTGGGTGCGGCCAACGGGGTGGTGGATGCCGGTGAGATCGCCGAGCGGATGCAACTCCATGTCACGACGGTCCGGTTTCATCTCGATGCGCTGTGCGAGGACGGGGCCGTGGCCCGTACCCGGATCAAGCGGGACGGAGTCGGACGGCCCCGGACCGGCTACATCGCCGTCCGTGATCGCCTGGACTACCGGAGCCTGGCCGAAATCCTCGCGATGGAGCTCGGCGACACCGCCGACGAACGCCGGGAGCGCGCCGAGCGGGCGGGTCTGCGCTGGGCCGAGCGGATCCTTTCCGCCGCCGCCGACGATCCCGCGGGCCGGAAGGGGGCGGTGAACGGGTCCGGCGTCGATGCCTGTGCCGACCGGATCACCGAGGTCTTCGAGCGCATGGGATTCGGCCCGGAGATCGTCACAGACCCCCGCAACACCGTCGGGCAGCGCACGATCCAGCTCAACGCCTGCCCGGTCAGGGACTTGGCACGGTCCCATCCCGAAGTCAGCTGCGCCATGCACCGGGGGCTGTTGCGGGGGCTACTCGCCGACCACGACGGGGACCAGACCGACCTCGCCCCGTTCGTCGAGCCGGAAGTGTGCATCGCCAAGATCACTCGCCGCTGACCGGGCAGCACGGTCAGTCGGCGGCGTAGTCCACCGCGATCTCGGCCGCCAGCCGCGCATTGGCCAGCACCAGGGCGACATTGGTGGCCACCGACGCGCCACGCGTGCCGCGGTGGAACCAGTCGAGCAGAAACGGGGTGACGTCCTTGCCGCGCACCTGCGCCCGTTCGGCCGCGGCCAGGCCTTCGGTGAGCACCCGGTCGTGCAATGTGCGGTCGAGTTCGGCGTCGGCGGGCACCGGGTTGGCCAGCACCAGGCCGTAACCGTCGGTGCCCACCCGGGCGCGGGCCCGCAGCACGTCGGCCGCCTGGCCGGGAGTCTGGACCCGCCAATCGATCCGGTATCCGGAATCGGCCAGGTAGAAGGCCGGGAACCGGTCGGTGCGATAGCCGATCACCCCCACCCCGAGGGTCTCCAGTCGCTCGAGTGTGGCACCGATGTCCAGGATTGACTTCACCCCTGAGCAGACCACCAGGATCGGCGTGCGCGACAACGCGGTCAGGTCCGCCGATTCGTCCCAGGTGTCGCGGGCGCCGCGGTGCACTCCCCCCAGGCCGCCGGTGGCGAACACGCCGATACCGGCGCGGGCCGCCAGGTGCGCGGTCGCGGCGACCGTGGTCGCCCCGTCACCGCCCGCGGCCGCCAGCATGGCGATCTCGCGGGTACTGACCTTGACCGCGGTGCCGGTGGCGATCCGGTGCAGCGCGGCGTCGTCGAGTCCGATGTGGGGCCGGCCGCCGAGGATCGCGACGGTGGCCGGCACCGCGCCGCCGGCCCGCACCGCGTTCTCGATCTCGCGGGCCACCGACAGGTTGTCCGGGCGGGGCAACCCGTGGCTGATGATGGTGCTCTCCAACGCCACCACGGCACGCCCGGCGGCCAGCGCCTCGGCCACCTCTGGATGAACACGCACCGGCCCAGCCTATTGCTCCGGCAAGCTCGGCGGCCGATGTCGTCGGTGCGCACTGGTAGCGTCCGGGCCGATATCGCGGAGTCAGGGAGGTGTCGTGGCCGATCGACGGCACGGGTGGCCGGGCCGGGTGCGGGCCCTGGGTGGTCTGTTCGCCGCAATGGCGCTGCTGATCGGCGCTGCAGGCACCGCAGCGGCCGAGCCGATTCCGGTCGGTGCCGCCGACGGATCGACCACCCTGGACATGCTCGCATCCCTGCCCATCAAGGGCCGCGCACCCAAGACCGGATATCAGCGGGCACTGTTCGGCCACGCGTGGAGCGACGACGTGGCGGTGCCCTACGGGCACAACGGCTGCGACACCCGCAACGACATCCTGCGCCGGGACCTGGTCGACATCGAACTGAAGCCGGGCACGAACGACTGCGTGGTGCTCACCGGCATCTTGAACGATCCCTACACCGGAACCGCGATCCCCTTCCAGCGGGGTACCGACACCTCGCGGGCGGTGCAGATCGACCACATCGTGGCGCTGTCGGACGCCTGGCAGAAGGGCGCCCAGCAGTGGGATGAGATCACCCGCCGCAACTTCGCCAACGATCCGCTGAATCTGCAGGCCACCAGCGGCCCGGTCAACTATCAGAAGGGCGACGGTGACGCCGCGACGTGGCTGCCGCCCAACCGGTCCTATCGTTGCGAGTACGTCTCTCGGATCGTCGCGGTCAAGGCGGGCTACGGCCTGTGGGTCACCCAGGCCGAGCACGACGCGATCGAACGCATCCTCACCGGGGAGTGCGGCGCTCCCGGGGGCTAATCCAGCCGCGCGACGGCCGCGGCGATCCGTTCGTCGGTGGCGGTGAGCGCCACCCGCACGTGCTGCACGCCGCTCGGCCCGTAGAACTCACCGGGCGCCACCAGGATGCCGCGCTGCGCCAGCCATTCCAGGCTGTTGCGGCAGGGTTCCCCGCGGGTGGCCCACAGGTAGAGCCCACCCTGGGACAACTCGACGGTGAATCCGGCCGCCTGCATGGCCGGCAGCAGCAGCGCCCGGCGGCGGGCGTAGCGGTCTCGTTGTTCGCGTTCGTGCGCGTCGTCACCGAGGGCCGCGGTCATGGCGGCCTGGATCGGGGTCGGCACCATCATCCCGGCGTGTTTGCGCACCGCGAGCAGTTCGGCCACCACGGCCGGGTCACCGGCGACGAAGCCGGCCCGATACCCCGCCAGCGACGAGGTCTTCGACAGCGAATGCACCGCGAGCAGGCCGCGGTGATCCCCGTCGCACACCGCCGGGTGCAGCACCGATCGCGGCTCGGCATCCCAGCCCAGACCCAGATAGCACTCGTCGGAGACCACCAGCACGTCGTGTGCGCGGGCCCAGTCGACGACGGCGCGCAGTTCGGCCTCGGTCGCGATCGCCCCGGTCGGGTTGCTGGGTGAGTTGAGGTAGACCATGGCCGGTGCCGGGCCGTCGAGGGACTGCGGGGTATCGCTGCGCATCCAGGTGGCCCCGGCCAGTCGGGCACCCACCTCGTAGGTCGGGTAGGCCAGTTCGGGGACCACCACCGTGTGCTGTTCGCCGAGGCCGAGCAGGGTCGGCAGCCACGCGATGACCTCTTTGGTGCCGATCACCGGCAGCACCGCCGATTCGCGCAGCCCGGTGACCCCGTAGCGCCGCTGCAGTGCGGCGACCGCCGCGTTGCGCAGTGCGGCGGTTCCGGCGGTGGTGGGATAGCCCGGTGCGGATGAGGCCGCCGCCAGCGCGTCGCGGATGACCGGTGCGACGGGATCCACCGGTGTGCCGACCGAGAGGTCGACGATCCCGTCCGGATGGGACCTGGCCAGCGCGGTCACCTCGGCCAGGGTGTCCCACGGGAAGGTGGGCAGTGCGGCCGATCTGCCGCCGGGCAGGGGGCTCACGGGACTGCGGCGAGGCACGGTGGATTCATCGGTTCCTGATAGTAGAGGCCGCCGCCGCGGGCCGCCCACCACCCGGGCCGGTGGGACGCCCGCGACCGGCTATGCAGTTAGTTGCACTGCAACTAGTTGCATATCACCGTTGCGGATGCCTATGCTGCCCCGCGTGGCACTTCCGCACGCGATCCTGGTGTCGCTGAGCGAGCAGTCCGGCTCGGGCTACGAGCTGGCCCACCGTTTCGACCGCTCGATCGGCTACTTCTGGAGCGCCACGCATCAGCAGATCTATCGCACGTTGCGCGCTATGGAGGCCGACGGCTGGGTGCGGGTCACCGAGGTGGCCCAGCGTGGCCGACCGGACAAGAAGGTCTACACCGTCGCCGACGCCGGCCGCGCCGAACTGACCCGCTGGATCGCGGCACCGCTGGCCGGGCGCGGAAACTCGGTGACGGACAACCGGCTGCGCGAGTTGGCGGTCAAGATCCGCGGCGCCGGCCCCGACGATACGGCCGCGGTTCTCGAGCAGGTGGCGACGCTGCGCGCCGAGCGCGCCGAGCGGCTGGACGTCTACCGCGTGCTGGAGAAGAAGCAGTTCGCCGATCCCGCCGCGTTGTCGGGCGCCGCCCTGCATCAGCACCTGGTGTTGCGCGGCGGCATCCGTGCCGAGGAGAGCGCGATCGGCTGGCTCGACGAAGTCGACGAGGCGCTGCGGCGATCGAGCTGTTGAGATCAAGGGGGCATCAGGCATCATGACGACCGAATCGACCAACCCGTATCCGCTGCTGTTGTCGCCGTTGGATCTGGGGTTCACCACGCTGCCCAATCGGGTCGTGATGGGTTCGATGCACACCGGCCTGGAAGACCGCGCCGGCGACATCGACAGACTGGCCGAGTATTTCGCGGCACGCGCCCGCGGCGGGGTGGGGCTGATCATCACCGGCGGGTATGCGCCGAACCGGTCGGGTTGGCTGCTGCCGTTCGCCGCGGCGATGACCAGTCGCGCCGATGCACGGCGGCACCGCCGCATCACCGACGCGGTACACGAGGCCGGCGGCAAGATCGCGTTGCAGATCCTGCACGCGGGACGCTATGCCTACCACCCGTTTTCGGTCAGCGCATCCAGCCTCAAGGCGCCGATCAACCCCTTCCGGCCGCGGGCGCTGTCCACCCGCGGGGTCGAATCCACCATCGACGACTTCGCCCGCACCGCTGAGCTGGCCAGGGAAGCCGGCTATGACGGTGTGGAGATCATGGGCAGCGAGGGCTACCTGATCAACCAGTTCCTGGCGCCCCGGACCAATCGGCGCACCGACGGCTACGGCGGTACCGCGGCCAACCGTCGACGATTCCCGGTGCAGATCGTCGCGCGCAGTCGCGCGGCCGTCGGCGACGACTTCATCATCTGCTACCGGTTGTCGATGGCCGACTTCGTCGAAGAAGGTCAGAGCTGGGATGAAATCGTCGCGCTGGCAACCGAAGTCGAGGCGGCCGGCGCCACCATGATCAACTCCGGATTCGGCTGGCACGAGGCCCGGGTGCCGACCATCGTGACGTCGGTACCCGCGAATGCATTCGTCGACGTCTCCCATGCCATCGCCGACCACGTCACGATCCCGGTGGTGGCGTCCAACCGGATCAACATGCCGCAGGCGGCCGAACAGGTGCTGGCCGAAACCTCGGTGCGGTTGATCTCGATGGCCCGCCCGATGCTGGCCGATCCCGATTGGGTCCGCAAGGCAGCCGAGAACCGGGCCGCGGAGATCAACACCTGCATCGCCTGCAACCAGGCCTGCCTGGATCACGTCTTCGCCCACAAGAAGGTGTCCTGCCTGGTCAATCCTCGTGCCGGACATGAGACCAAGCTGGTGTTGGGCCCCACCCGTCGACAGCGGCGCATCGCGGTGGTGGGCGCGGGCCCGGCCGGGCTGGCGACGGCGGTGTCCGCGGCCGAGCGCGGCCACGCGGTGACCCTGTTCGAGGCGAATGAGTTCATCGGCGGCCAGTTCGATCTGGCCAGAAGGATTCCCGGCAAGGAGGAGTTCGCCGGCACCATCCGCTACTACACCGCCATGCTGGACAGGTTCGCGGTCACCGTGCGACTGGGCAGTCGCGCCGGTGTCGAGGAATTGACCGGTTTCGACGAGGTGGTGCTGGCCACCGGGGTCAGGCCCCGGATTCCGCAGATCCCCGGTATCGACCATCCGATGGTGATGTCCTACGCCGACGCGATCACCGGCCGGCCCGTCGGCGCCGCGGTGGCGGTGGTCGGTGCCGGCGGGATCGGTTTCGACGTCAGCGAATTCCTGGTCCTGGACGCGCCGGCGTCGTCGCCGACGCTGCACCTCAAAGAGTGGAAGGCCGAATGGGGCGTCGCCGACCCCTGGGAGGCCCGGGGCGCGTTGATTCCGCCGGACCCGGCGGCGCCGGCCCGGCAGGTCTATCTGCTGGCCCGCACCGAGGGGGCGCAGGGCCGGAAGCTGGGCAAGACCACCGGCTGGGTGCATCGCGCGGCGTTGAAAGCCAAGGGCGTCCAGCAGCTCTCCGGTGTGAACTACGACCGCATCGACGACGACGGCCTGCACATCAGTTACGGCCCGAAGAAGTCACGGCCGCAGGTGTTGGCGGTGGACAATGTGGTGATCTGCGCCGGGCAGGAATCGGTGCGCGACCTCGAGGACGGGTTGCGGATGCGCGGGGTGACCCCGCACATCATCGGCGGGGCGGCGTTGGCCTCCGAGCTGGACGCCAAGCGGGCCATCAAGCAGGGCACCGAACTGGCCGCCCGCCTCTAACCTCTAACCTCTAACGCGATTTCGGCGCGATTATGCCCGCTCGGCGGGACCAAACGCGCCGAAATCGCAAGGGGCTCAGGCCGGCAGCGGCGCGTAGTCGGTGGCGCGCTGTCGGGCCGGGCGTCCGATTCCTTCGGCGATCGAGGTCAGCTCGGCGATGGTCTTGGCCGAACCGTGTTCGGAGCCGGCCATCCGGGAGATCGTCTCCTCCATCAGGGTGCCGCCCAAGTCGTTGGCGCCACCGTTGAGCATCACCTGGGTGCGTTCCACGCCGAGCTTGACCCAACTGGTCTGGATGTTGGGGATCCGACCGTGCAGCATGATCCGGGCCAGCGCGTGCACCGCGCGGTTGTCCCGGTGACTCGGGCCGGGGCGTGCCCCACCGGCCAGGTACAGCGGTGAACTCTGGTGCACGAACGGCAACGGCACGAATTCGGTGAAGCCGCCGGTACGGTCCTGGATGTCACGCAGCACCCGCAGGTGTCCGATCCAGTGCCGCGGGGAATCGATGTGGCCGTACATCATCGTCGAACTCGATCGCAGTCCCACCTCGTGTGCGGTGGTCACCACTTCGACCCACATCGACGTCGGCAGCTTGCCCTTGGTGAGCACCCAGCGGATCTCGTCGTCGAGGATCTCCGCGGCGGTGCCCGGAATGCTGCCCAGCCCGGCCTCGCGCAGGCTGGTCAGCCACTCCCGGATACTCAGACCGCTCTTGGACACCCCGTTGGTGATCTCCATGGGTGAGAACGCGTGCACGTGCATCGAGGGAACCCGCGCCTTGACCGCGCGCACCAGGTCGGCGTAGCCGGTGACCGGCAGTTCCGGGTCGATCCCGCCTTGCATGCAGACCTCGGTGGCACCGGCCAGGTGTGCCTCATAGGCACGTTCGCCGACTTCGGCGTTGGACAGCGAAAACGCGTCCGCATCACCTTTGCGCTGGGCGAACGCGCAGAAGCGGCAGCCGACGTAGCAGATGTTGGTGAAGTTGATGTTGCGGTTGACCACATAGGTGACGTCGTCGCCGACGGCGTCGCGCCGCAGCGAATCGGCCAGTGCGGCAACCGCATCCATCGCGGGGCCGTCCGCGGTGGCCAACGCCAGGTATTCGGCGTCGGTGCAACCGGCCGGGTCGCGTTCGGCCGAACGCAGCGCGGCGAGCACATCAGTGTCGACACGCTCGGGCGCGCGGGCCGCCAGATCGTGAATCTGTTCGCGGATCGACTCCCAGTCTCCGAAGGCACTGCCCAGGTCACTGCGGGTCTCGGTGTTGCGGCCGTCGACGTCGATCGCGGAGTTCAGGTCCACCCGGCCGGCCGAGACCACCTCGTCGGGTTCCTGCCAGGCCAGTCCGACCGGGTTGACGTCCCGCGCCCAGCCGGTCTCCGGGTCCGCCAGGGCGGTGACGTGCGGGCGCACCCGCGGGTCGATCCACGCCGCGCCGGCCTGGACGTAGTCGGGCTGGGCGGTCAGTCGCTGCACCAGGTCGTAGCCGGCCCGCTCGGTGACCGCGGCCAGGTCGTCGAGCGCGGGCCAGGGGCGCTCGGGGTTGACGTGGTCCGGGGTCAGCGGCGACACCCCGCCCCAGTCGTCGACCCCGGCGCCGATCAGCGCCAGGCATTCGTCGGCCGAGACCAGGTTCGGCGGTGCCTGCACCCTCATCTTGGGTCCCAGCACCAGCCGGGTGGCGGCCACCGTGGCCAGGAATTCCTCGAAACCGGCATCGGGAGCGGCTGCCATCGCGGTGTGGTCCTTGGCCCGGAAGTTCTGCACGATGACTTCCTGGATATGCCCGAATTCCTTGTGCACCTTGCGGATCGCGTGCAGCGTGTCGGCGCGCTCGTCGAGGGTCTCGCCGATACCGACCAGCAACCCGGTGGTGAACGGGATCGAGAGCCGACCGGCGTCGGCCAGTGCGCGCAGCCGCACCGCCGGGTCCTTGTCGGGGCTGCCGTAGTGGGCCAGGCCCTTGGTCTCGAACAGCCGTCGGGAGGTGGTCTCGAGCATCATGCCCATCGACGGCGCCACCGGTTTGAGCCGCGACATCTCCGACCAGCTCATCACGCCGGGGTTCAGATGCGGCAGCAGGCCGGTCTCCTCGAGAACCAGAATCGCCATCGCCCGCACATAGGCGAGGGTGGTGTCATAACCCTGCTCATCGAGCCACTGCCGCGCCTCGGGCCAGCGCTCCTCGGGCCGGTCCCCCAGCGTGAACAGCGCTTCCTTACAGCCCAATTCGGCGCCGCGGCGCGCGACATCGAGAATCTCGTCGGGGCTGAGGTACATCTGCTTGCCCTGCGCGCGCAGCACGCCGGGAACCGTGACGAACGTGCAGTAATGGCAGGTGTCGCGGCACAGATGGGTGACCGGGATGAACACCTTGCGCGAGTAGCTGACCGGCAACCGGCCGCCCGCGCCGCGGCGACCGCCCGACACCAGGCCGGCGTCGCGCACCCGGGCCGCACTGGCGCACAGATCGTCCAGATCCGCGCCGCGCGCGGTCATCGCGATGGCGGTCTCCTCGGGATTGAGGAGCACGCCGTCGCGGGCCCGTCGGAGTACACGGCGAAGCGCCGATCCGGTCACCGGAGAAGCCACCGGCCGACGCGACGCACCAGGCCCCTCGGGAAGCGGCGTCACATCACCACCCCTCGGGACAGCTTGCTGTTCATTGCCCACACCCCATACTTTTCCAGACCCCGGAAAGCCGCCTCGTATTCACCAGCCAGGGTACGTCGGCCCGGCGGGCGGACAGACCCGCAGCCCGGGGTCGAAAAACCTAAGAATTTCACAGTTCAACGACGCGCGATCGTTTGCCCCGGCGGTCGCCGTGATGCCCGCTTCGCCGACAACCCCAGGTATGTCGAGAATCATACGCCTTCTATGTGTGCAAAGTTCCCTTTTATAAAACTATTGACCTCTAAACGGGACTGTTCTTTACTGAGCAAAACAACAAGGAGTTGCAATGAAAATCTCAACTAAGCCCTGGCTCGCCCCGCTGGTCGCGGCAACTTTCCTCGCGGCAAACCCGGCAGTGGTTCCGGTCGTCCAACACAACGACGTACAGGCGTCCGCGGTGACCTTGACCGCGGGCGGATCGGCACTCGATCTACTGGGATCGCTGGGGCCGGACCTACTCGCGCTGCAGAACTCCGCGCTGCAGAACGCCCCAGACCTGCTCGATATCCCCGGCGAGGCCGCCTACGGATTCCTCGGGCTCGGGGGTTTCGTCGAAAGTGCGATATCGATGTTCAACTCCGTAGTAGGACCGCTGTTGTCGATCCTCTACTCGATACCGTTCGTCGGCCCCACGCTCTATTCGGTGGTCACGACTCCGATCAGCATGGTCGAGGGGTTCATCTGGCAGATGTTCGTGGGTACGACGTACGTCCCGTTCTTCTATTACTACGCCGAGGCCACGGACTTCAGCGCCGAGGCCACCGACCCCGGAGCTGTCCTGGATCTCCCCGATGCGCCGGATCTCGGTGGTACCGCCCTCGAATTCGGTGACCTCTCGGACTTCGGCGACGGCGGGATCCTGATCCAGGACGCAGTCGAATCGCTGCTGGACATGGCCCTGTAGCACGACGGCGAGCAGCGATGGCGCGGTTGCCGCGGCGAACGCCGCGGCAACCCGTCAGCTCTGCCGGGCCGGCGCGTTTCCGGCGGCCAGCGCCTCGCGACGACGCCATAACACCCACACCGGCGGCGCACTGCCCACCACGATCATCAGCAGTACGCCGTAGGCCATCAGCCCGCGGTCGGCGAAGATCAGGTCGTCGCCCGGCCCGCCGAGGGTCATCAGCGCGATCGCCAGCAACCAGCCCCACAGCGGCAACGCGGCCACGCGCAACGAGTGGGTGCAGCCCAGCGCGACCCAGACCAGGCCCGCGTTGACCAATCCCCCGATCAGCGCGCTGATCGGGAAAGGGACGGCACCGATGTGCGCAGGCAACAGCAACGCGGTCGCCACCGCGCAGAGGACCCCGTCAAAGGCCAACAGTGCCAACACCGGCACGTTGAAAGCGGGATGCGGTGTAAGGGAAGGGATCGCGGGCACGGTGTGCGGCGCGACGGGGCTCAAGTGGGAATGCTCTCCAGCTGGCTGACCATGGAACCGACCATCCACTGGAAGCTGTCGAGCCACCACTGCCAGTGTTCCAAGTTCGGGTCCAGATCGGGATCCATGCCTAAACCACCTAAGTCCTTGCCTCTACAAAAGCTGGTCAGCAGGAGCTTACCGCGCCGACCCCGGCATCGAACCCCAGTCCGGCCAACAGATCGGTTTCCCACCCCCGCGCGTCGCGCGGCCCCGCCGCACCGGCGGCCAGCACGTAGTGCTCGCTGTCCAGGATCGGCTGGGCGATGTCGTTGGACAGCGCGAAGGCGTTCCCGGTGGGCCCGACCGTCACCTGGGTCGCGTGTGCGGTCATCGCCGCCACTTTCGCCCGGCGCACCCCGGCGTCCTCGATCACCGCGTCGATGCGGTCATCCGGGTAGCCGCCCACCGCCACCGCACCGGCCGGGACCGTCCAGTGCGGGAACCGATCGGCGTCGCGCAACCGGAGCCGGGCGGCCTGCCAGGCACTGTCGGCGATCACGGTCCAGTAGAACTTCGGCGTGGCCCAGGCCGCTCCGCAGCCGCGACCGCCGTCCGCCGCCGCGGCCACGGCTGCGGTGGTGATGTGATGGGCCTGCACGTGATCGGGATGGCCGTAGCCGCCGTGCGGGTCATAGCTGACGACCACATGCGGGCGCAGTCGCCGGATGACGTCCGACAGCGCCGTGACGACTTCATCGCGCTCGGCGTCGATGAACCGCTGCTGTCGCCGCGCCGGGGTTCCGGTCATCCCGGAATCGCGCCAACGTCCGGCGCCGCCGAGAAACTGCGGTGCGCCGATCCCCAGTGCCCGCAGCGCCTCGGTGAGCTCGCCGATCCGATACCCGCCGAGTTGGTCGGCCCGGTCCACGGTCAGATGCGCCCACCGCTCCCCGATCACCTCGCCCTCTTCGCCGAGTGTGCACGTCACGACGTGTACATCGGCCCCGCGGGCCGCGTAATGCGCGATCGTCGTCCCGGTCGTGAGGGTCTCGTCGTCGGGATGGGCATGCACGAAAAGCAGCCGCGGAGTACGGTCCGGCATGCCAAGACCCTATCGCGCGGTGCTGGATCGACCGCCGGACCGCGATCGGTCAGAACAGGCCCGCGAACAGCCCCGCCCAGTCGAGGTTGCCCATCAACAGCGCGAGGTTGTCGGCCTGCAGCGCCTCGATGATCTGGTCGAACTGGTCCGGGCTGAAGCCCAGCAGGGTCTCCCAGTCCACCGCGGCGATCTCCGGCGCAAAGCCCCCGAGCAGGGTGGTGTGCGGGTCGTAGGCGATGCCGAACAGGCTGTTGAATGCGGCCTCATTGTTCGCCAACACCGTGTTGTTGAGGCTGAAGATCCAGGTCACGGCATCGTTGACGGCGGGATCGTCACCGAAGATGCGGTCGGCGGCCGCCTGCTGCGCAGCGACGAGAGCACTGTTGAACTCCGTCTCCGCCGCCACGATCGCGTTGTTCAACGCCTGCTGCAGATCCGGAATGGCCTGCATCATCCACACGATGCCGGCCGCGGCACTGGCGGCGGCGGTTCCCGCGGCCTGCTCGCCGCCGCCCACCGCGCCGGTGGCCGGGGTGACGAACGCACCCGGATCCGGGTCGAACTGCAAGCCGAGCGGCAGATTCTGCGGGTCGAAGTTGCCGCCGGTGAGCTCGGTCAACTCGTCCTGGCTCAGGGCGTCGACGTCCAGCCCCGATCCGGCGCCCGCGTTCTCACCGCCCCGCCCGAACAGCAACTCACCGATGTCGACGTACTGTCCCTGGTAGCCGGCATCGCCGATGACGTCGGGGCGGACATGGTTCTCCACGATGTCGAGGACCGGATGCGCGTCGACGTTCGCCGCAGCCAGATCGACGCCACGGACCTGGATTTCGGGTAGATCCGGGTTGGTCGGCGTCAGGACCGCGATCAAGCCACCGAAAGTCAGGGCCGACGCCGCAACAGCGGCGCTCCGGCGAATGAGGTGTTCCATGTACCCAGTCCCCCTCCGACGTGTCCCGCGCAGGTTTCTTAATCTTATCCAAGAATTACCTGTGCGCAAGACGCCGTTAACTCCGTCGTCAGCCGACGGCGACCTCCCCCGGTGCCGTTCGGATTGAGAAAGAGTAGCGCGTCCGCTGAGCCGCTACGGCAACTTCACCCAGTTACCGGCCCCGCCGACGATCCCGACCGGCACCGATCCGGTCAGGCTGACGTTTCGCACGCTCGGGCCCACCGCGACGATCGTGGTGTCCTGCAGGATCGGCAGCACCGTCGCCATGGCCCATAACCGGGGTTCGACCGCGGCGATGACGTCCCCGATGGCCTTGCTGCCGTCGAGTGCCGCATCGATCTCCGCCTGGATGGCGCGGTCACAGATACCGGTGACGTTGGAGGGGGCCTGCACCAGTGCCCGCGGGGGCGCGGTACGCGGGGGCACGTTCGGCGTCGACGGGCCGGGCTCCGGCGTGGCTGACGGCGGCCGGGACGTCGGCACGTGGTCGGGGGCGGGAACCGGCACGCCCGACGTGGCCACCGTCGTGGGGGCCAGGGCACCACAGCCGTATCGCGATGCCAACAGGGTCGCCAGGTCGCCGCCGGCCTGCTGCCAACCGACGATCGCGTCCACCTGGTGGGTGACCAGTGCCTCCCGGTACAGCTTCACCGGGTCCAACGCCAGCACGGTGGCCGCGACGCCGCTGTTGCGTAGCTGGTCGGCGGCGGTGTTGGCCACCGCCATCGAGGTCGGGTCGTTGGCCGCCACCCCGATGACCAGCGTCAACTGTTCACCGTCCTTGCTGATTCGGCCATGGGTGATCTCCGGCGGATGCGGCAGGCCGGTCGCGCCCGCGGGCGGGACCACCGCCGACGGGGGTGCGTTCTTCTCGATCCGGTAGCCGGCCGACTGCAACAACGCCAGCGCGGCGGATTCCGACATCGCCGGCGGCGCGGTCGGCACATAGCCGGGGTCGCTGGGTGCACGGACGTGGGCCTGGTCCAGGGTCACCGTGTTGTCGCTGCCGGCGCCCACCGTGGCCAGCAGTCCCACGTCCAGCAGTCCCAGGAGGGCGCGGCGGACCCGCACGTCGGCCAGTTTGGGTTCGGTGGCCCGCAGGGCCATCTGCATCACCCGGGGGGTGACCACGCGGGTGGTCTGCACACCGGGGATCACCGACAACTGTGCGAATGCCGCCGAACCGCCGTGCACCTGGGCCACCTGGGTGTCCCCGTTGCGGATGGAGTCGGCCAGCGCGGCGGCCGCTCCGGCGCGGCGGAACAGCACCAGATCGGGTTTGGCCGGGGGTCCCCAGTAGCGGTCGTTGCGGGCGAGCAGGATCGCGTCACGCTGCGGATCGATGTTCTCCACCCGGAACTGGCCACCGGTGACCGGCAGCGCCCGGGCCAGGCCCGCGGAGAATCCGCCGGGGATGTCCTTGACGATGTGTGCGGGCAGGATGTTGCTGAACAGCTCCCGCCAGGCCGGATACGGCTTGGCGAAGGTGACCACCACCTGCTTTCCGCCCTCGACGGAGTGCACGCCCGTGATCAGGTCGTAGCCCGCCGGGTCGACGACGCCGGGTTGGGTGACCATCTGCTGCCACAGGTACCAGAAGTCGTCGGCGGCGATCGGCGCGTTATCGGTCCAGGACGCCTCGGGTCGGATCCGGTAGGTCACGGTGAATGGCGCCTCGGAGGTCACCTTGGCCCAGACCAGCAGGGTGGGATCCATCTCCCACCGTGAGCCGGTCGGTGTCGAGGTGTCCGGGATCGGCCGGAACGCACTGGGCAGCACCAGCGAGCCGATTGCCGCGCTGACCGCGGACAGGTCCGAACGCAGGTGCGGATTGAAACCGGCGCCGATCGAGTCGATGCCCATGATGATCTGGCTGATCCGCTGCGCCGGCGGTGCGACGCTCTTCGGCGTCTCGGTGCTCTGCGGCGCCGGTGGCGGGTTGACCGCACACCCCGATACGGCCTGCACCGCACCCAGCAGCGCCACCGAAATCAGGGCCCCCGCCGTGACTCGGGCGCGGCGGGCTGGTCTCGGCACGGGCACCAGGGTATCCGGGGGACGATTTCGGCGCGAAAACCGACGCGCGGCAGCGCGCAAGACCGCTGACCGATCTAGAGGTTCTTGGCCCGCGAACGTGCCCGCGCCCGCAACGTCGAGTCCAGTTCGACCTTGCGCACCCGCACCACCTCGGGAGTCACCTCGACGCATTCGTCGGCGGCGCAGAACTCCATCGCCTGCTCCAGGTCCAGCTCGATCGGCCGGGCCAGGGTCTCCATCACGTCGGCCGTCGAGGACCGCATGTTGGTGAGCTTCTTCTCCTTGGTGACGTTGATGTCGAGGTCTTCGGCGCGCGGGTTGATCCCGACGACCATGCCCTGGTAGGTCTCCTGGCCCGGTTCGACGAAGAACTGCCCGCGGTCGGCCAACTGGATCAGCGCGAACGGGGTGATGGAACCGGCCCGGTCGGAGACCAGCGAGCCGGTGTGCCGCGCGCGGATCTCGCCCGCCCACGGCTGATAGCCCTCGAACACCGCGTTGGCGATGCCGGTGCCGCGGGTCTCGGTGAGGAAGTCGGTACGCCAGCCGATCAGTCCGCGGCTGGGAATGATGAACTCCATCCGCACCCAGCCGGTGGTGTGGTTGGCCATCTCGGTCATCCGGCCCTTACGCGCCGCGGCCAGCTGGGTGATGGAGCCGACGTACTCCTCGGGGCAGTCGACGGTGAGGTGCTCGAACGGCTCGTGCACCTTGCCGTCGACCTTGCGGGTCACCACCTGCGGCTTGCCGACGGTCAGCTCGAAACCTTCCCGGCGCATCTGCTCGACGAGGATGGCCAGCGCCAGCTCACCGCGGCCCTGCACCTCCCAGGCGTCCGGCCGGCCGATGTCGACGACCCGCACCGAGACGTTGCCGATCAGCTCGGTGTCCAGCCGGGTCTTGACCATCCGGGCGGTGAGCTTGTGACCGGAGACCTTGCCGGCCAACGGCGAGGTGTTGGTGCCGATCGTCACCGAGATCGCCGGCTCGTCGACGGTGATCCGCGGCAGCGCGTGGGGTGCCGCGGGGTCGGCCAGGGTGTCGCCGATCATGATGTCGGGAATCCCGGCGACGGCGACGATGTCCCCGGCGCGGGCCTCTTCCGTCGGAGTGCGCTCGACCCCCACCGTGACCAGCAGTTCGGTGATCTTGGCGGTGGTGGTCACCGGCTCACCGTCGACCTCGCGCATCCAGGCGACCTGCTGGCCCTTGCGGATGCGGCCGTTGGCGACCCGGATCAGTGCGAGACGGCCCAGGAAGGCCGAGGCATCGAGGTTGGTGACCAGCGCCTGCAGCGGAGCCTCCGGGTCGCCCGACGGCGGCGGCACGTGCTCGAGCAGCACGTCGAACAGCGGGTCCAGGTTGTCGCCGTCGGGAATCTGGCCGTCGGCGGGCGCGGTGGTGCTGGCCACCCCGGCACGACCGGACGCGTACAGCGTCGGCAGTCCCAGCGCATGCTCGGCGGCGGCCTGGGCCGCGTCGTCGAGGTCGCTGGCGACGTCGAGCAACAGGTCGTGGCTGGCGTCGACGACCTCGGCGATACGGGCGTCGGGGCGGTCGGTCTTGTTGACCACCAGGATCACCGGCAGATGCGCCGCCAGCGCTTTGCGCAGCACGAAGCGGGTCTGCGGCAGGGGGCCTTCGGAGGCGTCGACCAGCAGGACGACCCCGTCGACCATCGACAGGCCCCGCTCCACCTCCCCGCCGAAGTCGGCGTGGCCCGGGGTGTCGATCACGTTGATGACGGTGACGGTCCCGTCCGGGTGGTGGCGATGCACGGCCGTGTTCTTGGCCAGAATCGTGATGCCCTTTTCCCGCTCCAGATCACCGGAGTCCATCACCCGCTCTTGCGCCTCACCGCGCTCGGCAAGAGCGCCGGACTGGCGGAGCATGGCGTCGACCATAGTCGTCTTGCCGTGGTCTACGTGCGCGACGATGGCGACGTTACGAAAGTTCACCGGGCGATTCTGCCAGCGCTACCTGGCAATCGCGAAAACGTGAAAGATACATCACAGCGCGGGACGCAACCCCAGAGGGGTTTCGGCGCTGAACCGCTCCAGTTCCTCGAGGTGCAGTTCGGTCAGAGCTTGCAGGCACTGCGCCGCCGTCTCGGTCAGCTGCAGCCGGATCACCCGCTGGTCACCGCTGTCGCGGACCCGGACGACCAGGCCTGCGGCTTCGGCCCGCTGGATCAGTTCGCCGGCGCTGTGGTGGCGCAGCAAGAGGTATTCGGCGACCTCGCCGACGGTGGGTCCCCGGGAGTCGCTGTGGCCCCGGATCGCCAGCAGAAGCTGATGCTGCGCGGGGGTCAGCCCGGCGGCTTGGGCCTGGTCGGCACTCCAACGCTCGAACTGCCGCAGTCGCGTACGGAACGCGAGCAGCCGGGAATAGACGTCGTCAGGCAGTGCCACATCACGTAGCTTATGCCCCCTCGTCAGGCGGCGCCCGTCGTGTCGTTCCGCACCAGCTGATCCGGGCAGTACAGCTGAGCGGCGATCCCGACGAACTGGGTGCCGTGTTCGGTGGTCAGCCCCGGGTTGCGTTCCTTGAGCCCCTCCAGCACCTCCGCACTGGGCTTACCCTGCGCGATCAGCTTGCAGACCAGTTTCGCGGTGATGATGGCCTGATCCGGATAGCTGTAGGTGATGCCGGCCGCCGTCAACGATCCCAGGAAGGCGGCGTCAGCGTCACTGCCGACGGGGTCGGCGTGGGCCGGCCCGGCTACGCAGACCGCGGCTAGGGCGCCCAGCAGCGCCGTTCGGATCCTCACCAGCCCCTCCTCTGTGGACGTGAACCCATCGGCTGGTTCCTCCTTGCGACGTCGCGACTGCGGTAGACGATGTAGGGCCGGAACAGATAGCCGATCGGCGCGCTGAACGCGTGGACCAGCCGGGTGAACGGCCAGAGCGCGAACAGCATCAAGGCGATCATGACATGTATCTGGAAATACAGCGGTGCCTGCAACATCAGATCACCGCGCGGTTGCAGTGTCCAGATCGACCGGAACCAGACCGACACCGTCTCGCGGTAGTCGTGTTGCTCGCCGTAGGCCGTGGTCCCCATCAACGTGCAACTCATCCCGGCGACCAGCGCACACCCCAGAACCGCGTACATCAGCTTGTCACTGACACTGGTGGCCTTGAACACCGAACGTTCGGTACGGCGCCGGTAGATCAGCAGCCCCACCCCGACCAGGGTGGCGACGCCCGCGGGAATCCCAAGGATCATCGCCTGCAGGTGGTAGAGCCGATCACTCATCCCGATGGCGCGGGTCCACGACTCGGGGATGATGAGGCCGACGATGTGTCCGATGATCACCACGAAACTGCCGAAGTGGAACATCGGGCTGCCGATGCGCAGTAGTCGGGACTCGTACAGCTGCGACGAGCGGGTGGTCCAGCCGAATTTGTCGTAGTGATAGCGCCACCAGGTGGCCACCCCGGCGATGGCCAGCACGAAGTACGGTCCGATGTCCCACCACAGTTCGGCGTCGTTGATCAGCGTCATCGGGCCGGCACCTTCGGCATGCCCAGCGAGACGGACGCTGTGAACGGTTGCAGCCCAACGGCTTCCGCAGGCGGACCGGACGTCAGCAGCTGACTCACGTTACGCACCTCCTGGTCGGTCGCCGCCGGCAGCGTGGCGCACACCGCGGCGACGACATGGGCGTACGGCGACCCCGCATCGTCTAACGCGCGATGCAGGACGTCGATCGGCGTCCGGTGCGCCAGCAACAGCCGGCGGCCGGCCTCGGGGTCGACGGTGGCGGCGAACTCCAGGACCACCGGGAGATGGTCGGGTGCCTCACTCGTCGGCGGCGGCACGCCCGCCTGTCGGTAGGCGGTGGCGAACGCCAGCATCTGCATCCCCCGATTGCGGGTGTCTCCGCCGGTCCAGTAGGTCAGCAACATCGTCGAGCGCCGGCGCATGTCGAATGTTTCGACGTAGTCGACGGCGGCGGTCATCGGCTCGGTGTCGCGCAGTGCACCCACCGCGCGCCGCAGCAGGTCCGCGGCGGCCGGCCCGGTGTGGGCCAACAGGGCCTCGACGGTGTCCAGGCGTGCGCCCAGCTGCGCATCCGGGTAGGACAACAGCAACGACGCCGCCTGCCACACCGCACGGTCCGCGGGCCGGGCGCCGGGGCGGCGCCGCCCCGACAGGAGGCGCTTCATTTGTGCTCCGGGAACATCTCGGGCACCGCGCGGTCGCCGCCGCCCCAGTTGAGCAGGTTGGTCCGGCCCCGCGGCCGCCCGGCGGGTCCGCCGTTGTCCACCATGTGGAACGACGACTGCGGCTCGGTTCCGGAGGCGAACGGATCATCCTCGTAACCATCGGGCCCACCGGTGATCGAACAACTCATGTGCTCGAGTTCGTGTGCCTGCTGACTGTAGGCGGTCGGAATCACATAGCGTTCTTCGTATTTCGCGATCGCCAGCAGCCGGTACATGTTGTACATCTGCTCCTCGGTCATGCCGACCGAGGCGGGGATATGCGGCTGGGTCTCGCGCCCGAGGCTGATATCGCGCATGTAGGAGCGCATCGCGGCCAGTCGCCGCAGCACGTCCTCGACCACACCGGTGTCTCCGGCGGTGAACAGTTCGGCCAGGTAGGTCATCGGGATGCGCAGTGCTTCGAGCGCGCCGAACAGGTTTCCCAGGTCTTCGCCGTCGTGGCCGTCACGACTGACCGCGTCGACCACCGGTGACAGCGGCGGCACGTACCAGACCATCGGCATGGTCCGGTACTCCGGATGCAGCGGCAGCGCCACCTTGTATGTGTTGATCAGGGCGTAGATCGGAGAACGCTGGGCGGCCTCGATCCAGGCGTCGGAGATGCCCTCGGCCCGGGCGCCGGCGATCACCTGCGGGTCGGACGGATTCAGGAAAACGCCGCGCTGCGCCTCGTACAGATCGGTGTCTTTCTCCACCGACGCCGCTTCGAGCACCCGGTCGACGTCGTAGAGCACCAGACCGATATAGCGCAGCCGCCCCACGCAGGTCTCCGAGCAGATCGTCGGCAGTCCGACTTCGATACGCGGATAACAGAAGTGACACTTCTCGGCTTTGCCGGTCTTGTGGTTGAAGTAGACCTTCTTGTAGGGGCAGCCCGACACGCACAGTCGCCAACCCCGGCAGCGATCCTGGTCCACCAGCACGATGCCGTCTTCTTCGCGCTTGTAGATCGCCCCGGTCGGGCACGACGCCACGCACGACGGATTCAGGCAGTGTTCGCAGATCCGCGGCAGGTAGAACATGAAGGTCTCTTCGAGTTCGCTTTTGACCCGTTCACCGACCTTCGCCAGGATCGGGTCGTTGGCCAGAGTCTCCGGCGCGCCGGCGAGGTTGTCGTCCCAGTTGGGACCCCACTCGATCTTCATCGGCTGACCGGTGATCGAACTCTTCGGCGCGGCAACGGGAATGGCATCGCCCAGCGGCGCAGCGGTGAGGTTCTCGTAGTCGTAGGTCCACGGCTCGTAGTAGTCGGTCAACTGCGGCAGGTTGGGGTTGGCGAAGATGTTCAGCAGCTTGTGCAATCGTCCGCCCGCGAGCAGTCGCAACCGCCCCTTGCGGTCCAGGGTCCAACCGCCCTTCCAGCGGTCCTGATCTTCGTAGGTACGCGGATACCCGCCGCCGGGGCGGGTTTCTACGTTGTTGAACCAGACGTACTCGGTGCCCTCGCGGTTGGTCCACGCCTGCTTGCAGGTCACCGAGCAGGTGTGACATCCGATGCATTTGTCCAGGTTCATCACCATGGCCATCTGCGCCATTACCTTCATCAGTAACGGACCTCCTGACTGCGGCGCCGCACCACGGTCACCTCGTCACGCTGGTTGCCGGTCGGCCCCAGGTAGTTGAACGCGAACGCGTGCTGGCCGTAGCCGCCGGCGAGGTGACTGGGCTTGACCCGGATGCGGGTCAGCGAATTGTGGGTGCCGCCGCGCTTGCCGTTGGCCTCGGACCGCGGGGTGTCGACGGTGCGCTCCTGGACGTGGTAGACGAACACCACCCCGTCGGGCATCCGCTGGCTCACGATCGCGCGGCCCACGAATACGCCGTTGGCGTTGACCGCCTCGACCCAATCGTTGTCCCTGACATCGATTTTCGCGGCGTCTCCCGGACTCATCCACATCGTCGGGCCGCCCCGGGACAGCGACAACATGTACAGGTTGTCCTGGTAGGTGGAGTGGAACGACCACTTCGAGTGCGGTGTCAGGTAGCGCACGGTGATCCCGATCCCGCCGGGACTCTCGCCGAGTTCGGGGGCGTCGAACAGTCGCGCCATGTCCAGTGGGGGGCGGTAGACCGGCAGGTGCTCGCCGAGTTCCTCGATCCAGTCGTGCGCGGTGTAGAAGTGCATCCGGCCGGTCAGGGTGTGAAACGGTTTGAGGCACTCGATGTTGATCGTGAAGGGTGCGTAGCGCCGTCCACCGGTCTCACTGCCCGACCACTCCGGGCTGGTGACCACCGGCACCGGGCGCGCCTGGGTGTCGGCGTAGGTGATCCGCTTCTCCTCGCTGCCCTCCGACAGGTGCGCCAGTCGCCGACCGGTGCGTTTCTCCAACTCCCGGAAACCCGCCGTCGCGATCCGGCCGTTGGTGGTGCCGGACAGCGCCAGCACCGCATCGGCCATCCGGATGGCGGTGGTCAGCGCCGGGCGTCCCTCCCCGGCACCGGATCTCATCACCCCGAACCTGCCGGCCAGGTCCTCGACCTCGTCGTGCGGGAACACCGTATAGCCCTTGATCGTCATCCCCAGGGTGTCCACCAGCGGACCAAGTGACTGCCATTTGTCACCGATTGCGGTGTAATCGCGTTGCACCACCGTCACTTTGGGCATGGTCTTGCCGGGAATCGGCGTCTCGCCGGTACGCAGCCAATCGTGTTCGGTGCCGTCGGGGTAGGCCATCGCGTCGGGGGTGTCGTGCTGCATGGCCGTCAGCACCACGTCGTTGCGGACGCCGAGGTGGTCGACCGCGAGTGCACTGAACGTCCGGGCGATCGCGCCGAACGCGTCGTAGTCGCTGCGGGTCTCCCACGGCGGGTCGATCGCCGCGCTGAACGAGTGCACGTAGGGGTGCATGTCGGTCGACGACAGGTCCGCCTTCTCGTACCAGGTGGCGGCCGGCAACACGACGTCGGACATCAGCGTGGTGGAGGTCATCCGGAAGTCGATCGACATCAGCAGGTCGAGTTTGCCTTCGGGAATGTCGCTGTCCCAGCGAACATCCGACGGCTTCACGCCGCCGGGCGGAGGCTCGCCGAGCACGCCGGCATCGGTACCCAGCAGATGCTTGAGGAAGTACTCCCCGCCCTTGCCGGACGCGCCGATCAGGTTCGCCCGCCACACCGTCAACACCCGCGGCCAGTTCACCGGGTTGTCCGGATCGGTCACCGACAGCTTCAGATCGCCGGCGGCGAGGCGCTCGGCGACGTACTCCCCGGCTTCCCGCCCGGCGGCGTCGGCTTCGTCGGCCACGTCCAGACTGGAGCGGTCGAACTGCGGATAGAACGGGCTCCATCCCATGGCGGTGGCCGACGCCAGGATGTCCATGGTGTGCCGGCCGTCGAACCGGCCCCGCCCGAGCGGGGTGGTCAGCTTGTCGGCGCCGTAGGCGTCGTAGCGCCACTGGTCGGTGTGGGCGTACCAATACGAGGTGCCGGGCACCTGCCGGGGTGGTCGTGACCAGTCACTGCCGGCGGCCATCGTGGACCAACCGGTCAGCGGGCGGACCTTCTCCTGGCCGACGTAGTGCGCCCAGCCGCCGCCGTTGCGCCCCATGGACCCGGTGAGCATCAACAGCGCCAGCACCGCCCGGTAGGTGGCGTCGCCGTGGAACCACTGGCAGATTCCGCTGCCCATGATGATCATCGACCGGCCGCCGGATTCCTCGGCGTTGCGGGCGAATTCGCGTGCGATCCGGATCGCCTGCGCCGCCGAGACACCGGTGATCGGTTCCTGCCAGGCCGGGGTGTTGACCTGCGCGCCGTCGTCGTAGCCGGTGGGCCACGGTCCGGGCAGGCCCGGCCGACCGACCGAATAGTTCGCCAGCATCAGGTCGAAGACGGTGCAGACCAGGTGCTCACCGACCTGGCGGACCGGCACTCCGCGCTGCACCACGGTGCCCTGTCCGGTCACGGCGTCGAACGCGGGCAGCGAGACGACCGCGGCGCGCCGGTGGCCGTTGTGCGCGCCGGGGTCCAGCACGGTCAGCGCCGGCTGCAGGTCGCCGAGGTCCAGGTTCCATTTGCCGATCCCCTCGTCGCCCCACCGGAAGCCCAGCGAGCCGTGCGGTACGACGACGGTGTCGGTGGCCTCGTCGAGCAAGGCCGGTTTGAACGCGGCGTTCTCGGTGGTGGCGAGGTCTGCGCCCAGGTCGGCGGCGGTGAGGTTCTTGCCCGGCACCAGGTGGCCGTCGCGTTCCTCCAGTTTGATCAGGAACGGCAGGTCGGTGTAGCGGCGCACGTAGTCGGTGAAGAACGGCACCTGCCGCTTGACGTAGCACTCGGTGAGGATGACGTGCCCCATCGCCATCGCCAGCGCGGCGTCGGTGCCGGCCGCACAGGGCATCCACTCGTCGGCGAACTTGGTGTTGTCGGCGTAGTCGGGGCTGACGCTGACCACCTTGGTGCCGCGGTAACGCACCTCGGTCATCCAGTGCGCGTCGGGGGTGCGGGTGATCGGAACGTTCGAGCCCCACATCATCAGATAGGCCGCGTCCCACCAGTCGCCGGATTCCGGGACGTCGGTCTGGTCGCCGAACACCTGCGGCGAGGCGACCGGCAGGTCGGCGTACCAGTCGTAGAACGACGTCATCACCCCGCCGAGCAACTGGACGAACCGGGAACCGGCCGCGAAGGACACCATCGACATGGCCGGAATCGGCGAGAAGCCGGCGACCCGGTCCGGGCCGTGGGTCTTGATGGTGTGCACGTGCGCGGCCGCGATCATCTCGGTCGCCTCGGCCCAGGTCACCCGGACCAGCCCGCCCATGCCGCGCGCTCGCTGGTAGCGCCGCCGGCGCTCCGGGTCGGCCTGGATGTCGGCCCAGGCCAGGACCGGATCGCCCAGCCGCGACTTGGCCTCGCGGAACATCTCCACCAGCACGCCGCGCGCGTAGGGGTAGCGCACCCTGGTCGGCGAGTAGGAGTACCAGGAGAACGAGGCGCCGCGCGGGCAGCCGCGGGGCTCGTATTCCGGCCGATCCGGGCCCACCGAGGGATAGTCGGTGGCCTGGTTCTCCCAGGTGATGATGCCGTCTTTGACGAAGATCTTCCACGAGCACGACCCGGTGCAGTTCACCCCGTGGGTGGAGCGGACGACCTTGTCGTGACTCCAGCGGTCGCGGTAGAAGATGTCGGCTTCGCGGCCGCCCCGGTGGGTGACGGTGCGCAGGTCCGCCGAGACCTCGCCCGGTGTGAAGAAGCGGCCGCTGCGTTGCAGCAGTTCCTCGAGCGCACCGCCGATTGCGGGGTTGCGCGGTCGTGCTGCACGCGTCATCCGGGGTCTCCTTCGCCGGTCGCCGCGCCGCAGCGGTTCACACCCGTTCCCGAGCCGCCGCAACGCACCATTTCAGACCCGAAACACCAGCGTAGCGGGATACCTCACTGTGGAGCCGAATACGTCGGCAAGATTTACAGAGCTGTTCCTTCTACAGTGCCCGAGCGAGGTCCGATAGCCAAGCTCGATCGGCCGGTACCCAGTCAACGCCGTCCAACTGCACAGCGGTCACCCAGCGCAGCGCCTGATGGTCGTGCGCTTGCGGCTCACCGTGCTGCAGCCGGACCACGTAGGCGCGCAACGTCATTCCGGAATCGAGCACCACCTCGTCCCCGAGCCGCTCGCCCACCTCGATCGCGTCGACGTCCAGGCCCAGTTCTTCGGCCAGTTCCCGGGCCAGGGCGTCGGGTTCGCTCTCGCCCGGGACGACCTTGCCGCCGGGCAGCTCCCAGCGGCCGGCCAACTCCGGTGGGCGTTGCCGCTGCGCGATCAGCACCCGCCGCCCGGACGACGATTCGGTGATGACGGCTCCGGCGACGACGATCTGGGGGGACATGGCGTGTGAGGCTATACCGTCCTACGGTCGGGTATGGCTTTGTTGACCGACGATCAGGTGCATGCGGCGTTGACCGGCCTCGACGGCTGGGAGCACACCGACGGCGTGCTGCGGCGCTCCGTCACGTTCGACTCGTTTCCGGCCGGCATCGACGCGGTGCGGCGGGTGGCCGAGTGCGCCGAGGCGGCCGATCACCACCCCGATATCGACATTCGCTGGCGCACGGTGACGTTCGTATTGGTCACGCATTCGGCCGGCGGCATCACCGAGAAGGATGTGGCGATGGCGGGCCAGATCGACCGGATCGTGGCGCCCTGACCCGTACCGTCGCCATCCAGCCGAGCGTGACCAGCGCCCCGACGATGTAGACCAGTCCCGCCCAGGCCAGATACCAGGGCCGACCGTCCTGCCAGATGCTCGGTTGGGCGAAGCTGAGCAGCCACGGCACGCCGATGAGGGTCACCGCCAGCCAGCCCCACCCCAGTAGCCGCGCGCCGGGAAGATCCGAGCACGGGCCGTGCAGCAGCCAGATCATCAGCGGCACCACCCACGCCCAGTGGTGGGTCCAGGAGATCGGTGACGCGAGTAGCCCGAACAACTCGACGATCAGCAGCGACCCCAGCGGATCCGGCTTGCCGTGGACACTGTTCAGCGCCCGCCAGGCGAATACCGCCACCACCGCGGTGACGACGATTGCGATCAGCACGGGCGGGCCGTAGCCCGCGTCGTAGCCGAGGATGCGCGATATCCCGCCGCGCCAGGACTGGTTGAACGACGTTCCGATCGGGCCCACCCGGTGCGCGTCGCCGAGCAGTTCGGTGAAGTACCGGCGGGCCTGATCGCCGGTGACCCAGACCGACACCGCGATGGTGCCGACGAAGACCACGAACGAGAACAGTGCCGCGGCCCACCGTCGGGCGCCGGCCAGATAGACACCGGCGATGGCCGGGGTCAGCTTCATTCCGGCGGCCAGTCCGACCAGTAGTCCCGATATCCACCAGCGTCGGCTGTACACCGCATAGAGCACCCCCAGCACCAGGATCACGTTGATCTGGCCGTAGTCGAAGGTGCTGCGCAACGGCTCGGTCCAGATCCCGATCGCGGTCCACAGCATCGCGATACGGCGCCCTTCGGTGGCCGCCATACCGATGAGTCGCTGACACAGCCGCACCACGCCATAGAGCGCGACCACCGTCCCGAGCTGCCATCCGAGGGCGACCAGCCCGAACGGCAGGAAGTGCAGCGGGTAGAACACCACCGCGGCGAACGGCGGATAGGTGAACGGCAGCGGGAAGTCCGGCGTCTGTTCGGCGTAGACGTAGTCGTACAGTCCGCCGGGCGCGGTCAACGCGGCCGCCCCGCTGATATAGACGTGCAGGTCGACGAAGTTGGCGCCGCGCGGGGTGAGGTAGGTCCAGGCGAGCCGCGCCGCGACGGCGATCAACAGCAGCAGCGGAGCCCACGCAGTCAGGCGGTGAGCCCACGAACGGGCGGCCGGGGACGTACGGGTGGTGTCTACCGGCACGACTTTAGCGAACAGCCGACAGGTCACCGTCGCGGTGCGGGTCCGTAACGGTTCCATAAATGACACACGTGTCACTTGAGCCTCACCAGCAACAGACTAGCTTCGGTTTGCATAGCAGCCACCGCCGACGATTGGGGAAATCATGTCGCGCCTCCGGACGCCGTTCAGCACACCGCAGTTCTCGCTGCGGCGCGCCACCAGCAAGGCGGGTCTCGCAGTCGTCTCGTCGGCCGCCTTGGCCTTCGGCGGCGTCACCGGGGTGGCCTGCGCCGACCCGGCCCTGCCGGTGCTGCCGTTGCCCACCGCCGGGTTGCCCGGCCTGCCGGCACTCGAACAGCTGAGCCCGGTCATCCAGCAGGCGGCCGCCGACCCGGCCGGCGCGACGTCGTTGCTGATGGCCGCGGCGGCGGCCTTCACCGGAAACACCGCCGCTCCCGCCGACGCGCGGCAGGTGGCCGATTCGGTGGCGCAGTTCGTCCAGGCTCCCCCGGACGTCTTTCCCGGCCAGCACGTCCCGACCGCGGGCTCGGAGCCCGGTCTGGTGGCTCACCTGCCCAGCGGCGTCAACCCGGCCAAGTCGGTGGGTCCGATCGCACAGACCGCGCCGAGTGCTCCCGAGGCGATCCCGGCACCCGCCGAGGCCCTTCCCGACGCACTGCCCGAGGCGATCCCGGCAGCCCCCGAGGCAATCGCGGCGGCACCCGACGCCGCCGCGCTGGCCGCGGCCGACACCGCCGGACCCGGCGGCGGCGCGCCCGGCGCCGACGCGGGCTTCGGCCCGGACGCGCCGCCCACGCAGGACTTCATGTACCCGTCCATCGGACAGAACTGCCTGGCCGACGGCGGCAACGTGATCGCCACCGCGCTGTCGGTGGCCGGCCCGGCACCGATCCCCACCCCCGGGCCGAAGCCCGGCCAGACCGCCTATGTGTTCACCGCGGTGGGCACCCCGGGGCCGGCCGAGACCCAGAAGCTGCCGCTGAACGTCACCTGGGTGAATCTGACCACCGGCAAGTCCGGCAGCGCCACGTTGCAGCCGCGCACCGACATCAACCCGGAGGGCCCGACGACACTGACCGCGATCGTCGACACCGGGTCGGGCAGCATCATGTCGACGATCTTCGGTCAGGTCACCACCAAGGACCACCAGTGCAACTTCTTGCCCACCATCGGTTCGACGGTGGTGCCCTGACACGACGCCGACGGCGCCGCAGACCGGTTACCGACGCCACGCCCCGCGGGATTTCGCACCCGCGGGGCGTCTGGCGTCAGTACGCCATGAACAGGATCTCGTCGCGGCCGTAGTCCATGCCGGGATGGGCGTCCGCCAGGTGTTTTTTGGCCAGGTCCACCAGGTCGTCCTCGTCTTTGCCGACGATGGCCTCACCACACGGGCAGTTCAGATGAGTTTTCATGTCACGCCTTTCCCTTGTTTTCCCGGGCCTGCTTCGCAGCCAATTTCTGGGCCTTCTTGGTGGAGCGCACCTGCTGCAGTGACGCCGCATCGACGACGTCGGCGATCGACAGGCGACTCCCCGGCTCACCGTATGCTCCGGCGGCCTCGCGCCACCCCGACGGGGTCACGCCGTACTGCTTGCCGAGCAGCGCCACGAAGATCCGGGCCTTCTGCTCGCCGAAACCGGGCAATGCCTTGAGCCGCTTGTAGACCTCGGCCCCGTCGGGATCACCGACCGTCCACAGTGCGGCCGTGTCGCCGCCGTACTGGTCGCAGACGGCACGGGCCAGCGCCTGTATCCGGCCCGCCATCGAACCGGGAAAACGGTGGACCGCAGGCTTTTCGGCGACCAGGGCCGCAAACCGTTCCGGGTCGCATTCGGCGATCTCGTGCGGGTCCAGCGCGCCCATCCGATCGGCGATCTTCTTCGGGCCGGCGAACGCGAGCTCCATCGAGATCTGCTGATCGAGCAGCATGCCGGTCAACAGGGCGAACGGGTCGGTTGCCAGCAGGGCATCCGCCTCAGGCTCTTGCGCGAGGCAGAGATTCGGAGTCACTGCGTCACCTCTCGCTGAAGAGCGGACGGCTGAACGTCCGCGTCACACAACCAGGGAGAGCGTAACCACGCCCCGAATCCGCGGCCGCACCTAGTCGACGTCGACGCCCTTGTCGGTGCCCCGGGCCACAATCGCGGGCATTGCCATCCGAGAGCGAAGGAGCACCGCTAGATGATCAGAGCTGTCGCCGTCCTGTTGGTCGCCGCCGCGGGCCTGCTGGTTGCGCCGCCCCCGCAGGCCGACGCCGTACCGTGCATGCACCGCGGTCGGCAGCACGTCGTTCAGCACGCCAACGGCAACGTCGACGCCGACTCCCGTCTGCACATCCTGCGCGGTGAGCGTTCGACCTGTGACACCGCCGGGGGCTCGAGGTCCACCGAGGACACCTGGCGGCGTCGACAAGCCGACATCGACCGGGAACGGCACCGCTGGTGAGTGTGCCCCGGGCGACCGAATCCGTCCCGTGGTCTATGTCGGTGGAATGTGGAAACGTGTCAGCCATGAAACGCGCAGTGACAGCTCTGATCGCCGCGATGGCCGCCGCGACGGCCCTGGCCGCCACAGCCGGAGCGATCCCCGACCAGGGCACCCCGGAGTTCGACACCTATATGCAGGGCCTGGAACGCAACGGGTTCAACCTGAATCCGGACACCGCCTGGCGGGTCGCCCACCAGGCCTGCGAAGGCGGGGCCGCGGGTCTGATCGGGTGGGAACTCACCGCACAGGGAGTCATCGGCCCGGGCGCCGGCCAGCGACTGATGGATGTGGCCCGCACCTACGCCTGCCCGGTGCAGTAGCTACCCCGAGCTACCCGCTCTTACGGCGGAACTCCCGGCGGCTCTCCAGCGGGCCGTGCGACCGCGACTGTTTGGCGCCGCCGTCCTTGTGCGCGGAACCGCCCGATGCGTTGGCCTTCTTGCGTTCCAAGGCCTCTCGGAACTTGCGCTTGTTCTCGTCTGCGGCGGACTCTGATTCGGGCATGCCCTGAACTCTAGCCGGGGTGCACGGGTTTCAGCGCACGTTCAGCGCCGCCCCGGGGGCATGCCGTACAAGTGCGAGATCGGCAGGGTCAGCAGCACGCGGCGGTCGGTGACCATCACCTGGCGGTATTCGTCCCAGTCCGGGTGTTCCCCGGCGATGTTGCGGTACAACGCGATCAACGCTTCGACGGTGTCGTCGCCGGGCGCTGCGGCCGGCGGTGTCAGCTGCGCGTCCCCTTCGGCGACGGCATAGGACCACCCGTCGTCGGAGCTGACCAGCAGCGATGCCCTGGGATCACGGCGCAGGTTGCGGGTCTTGGCGCGCGGTTCGGTCACCGACACCTGCAGTGCCAGCGCACGCGGGTCGAAGTGGTACTGCACGTTCGACAGTTGCGGACGTCCGTCCTGTTTGACCGTGGCCAGGACGCCCAGCGAGTTCCCGCTGATCAAGGCCAACAACTTATCGTCGAAAACCTGGCGTCCCATACTCGAAGACTACCGACGCGGCCGGCCGTTACCATCGTTCTCGCTGGATTGGAGATCGCCGCCGTGACCCGCTACGCGCTGTTTCTCCGCGGCGTCAACGTCGGCGGAGTCAACCTCAAGATGGCCGACGTCGCCGGTGCACTGTCGGTCGCCGGGTTCGGCGCGGTCCGCACGCTACTCGCCAGCGGGAACGTACTGGTGGAGTCGACCGCCGATGCCGCCACCGTCCGGGCCACCGCCGAGGCGGCCCTGCGGGAGAACTTCGGGTACCCGGCCTGGGTGCTGGTGTATGACGTCGCCACGCTGCGCGAGATCGTGGCGGCCTATCCCTTTGCGACCGACGCGCCGGGCCTGCACTGCTATGTCACGTTCGTCGCCGACGACGCGGTGCTGGCCGAACTGGCCGAGCTGACCCGGACCCCCGGCGAGAAAGCCGTTGCCGGTGCCGGGGTGCTCTACTGGCAGGTCCCCAAAGGCGATACCGTGACCAGCACCGTGGGCAAGACGATGGGCAAAAGCCGGTACAAGTCGACGACCACCACCCGCAATCTGCGCACGCTGCACAAGGTGCTGGACGCGGCCGCCCACCGGTAAGGTCGCACGGGTGAGCCAGGCGGAGAAAGTCACCTTGACCGGGGTTTCCGAGACGGCACTGCTGACCCTGAACGCTCGAGCGGTCGAAGCCCGTCGTTCCGACGGGATCCTCGAGGATCCGCTGGCGATCACCCTCGCCGATTCGATCGACTACGACTTCTCCAAGTTCGGGCCGACCCGCCAGGACATCGCACTGCGCGCGCTGGCCTTCGACGATCAGACCCGCCGGTTTCTTCGGCAGCACCCGACCGGTACCGTGGTGGCACTGGCCGAAGGTTTGCAGACCAGTTACTGGCGGGTGAGCGCCGGTGTGCCCGACACCGGGTTCCGTTGGCTAACCGTCGACCTGCCGCCGATCGTCGAGATCCGTAGTCGGCTTCTCCCTGCGGCGCCCAAGATTTCGGTCTGCGCCCAGTCCGCCCTGGATTACAGCTGGATGGATCGGGTCGACCCGGACAACGGGGTGTTCATCAGCGCCGAGGGCCTGCTGATGTACCTGCAGCCCGAGCAGTCGCTGGGCCTGATCCAAGAGTGCGCACGCCGCTTCCCCGGCGGCCGGATGCTCTTCGACGTGCCGCCGCCCTGGATGGCCGCGGTGATCCGTCGCGGGGTACGGACGTCGCTGCGTTACAAGGCGCCGCCGATGCCGTTCAACCTGTCGGTGAGCGAGGCCGCCGATCTGGTCAACACCATGCCCGGGATCCGGGCGGTGCGCGATCTGCCGATGCCGGCCGGCCGCGGATTGCTGTTCAACACCTTGCTCTCGGCGGCCTACCGGCTGCGGTTCTTGGATCCGCTCCGGCCCTCGCTGACGCTGTTGGAATTCGGCTAACCGGTATTCGGCCCGGCGCCGGCGACGTTGGCGAAGGCGGCATCGAGGTACCGCAATGCGTCGGCCTTCCCCATGCCGACGGCGTGCGCCGCGGCGGCGAAGGCCCGCGCGGCCTGCGCCATCGTTGCGTCGGCGGGGTCGCTGCCGGCGATGAAGGTGCCGAAACGGCCGCGGGTTTCGACCACTCCGCCGGCTTCCAGTTCGCGGTAGGCCCGGGCGACGGTGTTGACGGCCAGGCCCAACTGACCGGCCAGGTCACGCACGGTCGGGAGCCGGGTGCCCGCCGGTACCGATCCGGATCGGACCGCTTCGATCAACGCGACCCGGATCTGCTCGAACAACGGCGCGGCGGCGTGCGAATCGGTCTTCAGCAGGTCGGAAAAGTCCACTCGGCCAGTATCCCGCTATGTTGGTCGCGTGAAGATCGCGGTGTTCTCCGGTGCGGGCATCTCAGCCGAGAGCGGGGTGCCGACCTTCCGCGACGCGGAGACCGGCCTGTGGGCGAACTACGACCCCTACGAGGTGTCCAGTATCGACGGCTGGAACCGGAATCCGGCACTGGTCTGGGCGTGGTACCTGTGGCGTCACCAGATGGGCAGCAGCGTCAAACCGAATCTGGGCCATTACGCGGTCGCGGACTGGGAACAGCACGCCGACGTCCACATCATCACCCAGAACGTCGATGACCTGCACGAACGCGCCGGAAGTTCCACGGTGCACCATGTGCACGGCAGCATGTTCAAGTTCTTCTGCCAAGACTGCCGAGTCCCCTACACCGAGCAGTTGCCGGTGATGAAAGAGCCGGAACTGGAAGTGGCACCGCCGGTCTGCGACTGCGGAGGTCTGGTGCGGCCGGACATCGTCTGGTTCGGCGAAGACCTGCCCGCGGGCCCCTGGAACGCCGCGGTCGAGGCCATCGAAACCGCCGACGTGGTGATCGTGGTGGGCACGTCGGGCGTGGTCTATCCGGCGGCCGGCCTGCCGGAGCGGGCGCTGGAACTGGGCAAGACCGTCATCGAGGTCAACCCCGAGCCGACGCCGCTGTCGGACCGGGCGACCCGGTACCTGCGCACCACCGCGTCGGCCGCCCTACCCGGCATGGTCCAGCGGTTGCGGTTCCTGCTGAATTGAGGTGCGTCAGGCCGGCCGGTTGGCCGAGCCCAGCGCGAACTCCGAGACGGGGACCGGCGCCCACGCCGGGAATTGCTGCCCCCGCCGTGACGTGGTGACCGTGAAGCCCGCGGCGGTGATCATCCGCTCGGTGTCTCGGTGGGTGTGGCAGTTGCCGAACAGGCGGGGCCAGAAGGTGGCGTCGGCCAGCCGTTGCAGGCCACCGCGCATCCCGGTGCTGGCGACGTGTTCGAAGTAGCGCAGTTCACCGCCGGGCTTGAGCAGTGCGAACAGTTGACTCAGCACATCCTCGGGCCGGTCCACCGAACACAGCACCAGGGAGCAGACGACGGCGTCGAAGGGTTCCCCGGCGGCCAGCGTTTCGACGGTGCTGGCCAGCACGGTGACCGGTACCGGCGCCGCGGCCGCCGCGGCCAGCGCGGCATCGCGCAGGCGCACCTCGGGTTCGGCGGCCACCACCTCGGTCACGGTCTGCGGGTAGAACGCGAAGTTGCTTCCGGTGCCGGCGCCGACCTCCAGGACCCGCCCGGCCAGGCCCGCCAGGTTCTCCCGGCGACGGTCCCGCAGCCAGTCGGTTTCGTGACTGGACATGTAGGTCCAGATCCGGGCGAACAGCGGATTGTCGACGGTCTGCGGTGCGGTCATGGACCTCACCCTAGCGTCCAACGGCAGTGACCCCGATCGCAGCGAGGGAGCATCCGTGCGGCCCGTCTCGGTGAAAAAACCGGCAAACGCTACCGGTCGGTAATATTGCCACCATTTCCCGAAACGTGACTCAATGATTCCTTAATAGTGACCCATACGCTCAGTGTCATGTGGATCGACGACTCAAGTGCCGACGTAATCAAGGTCGACTTCGAGGCTCTGTACCACGGCGATGTCCTGGTAGAGGGTGACACCTCGGAGCAGTTCGACGACTGGCACCCGCTGGCCAGCTGATTGATCGGCGCCGCCCGAGCGGCGCCCGTCAATGTCGCGTCATCGCGCGACGGCCGCCGCCCTCATCTGGGTGGGCCGCCCTTTAGATAAGTCATTAATTTCTGTTGCATTCAGGTTGGGCCTTCCTCTGCCTCGCAAACGACAACGCCGAACGTGTAACCACCGCGAGAATTCACCGAGAATCTCGCAATGGTTACACGTTCGGCGCGTCTGAAGCGTCAGGCCGAGGGCCTATCGCCCGGTCCTCAGGCGACGTTCTCCTCGTCGTCGGAGTCGACGACCATGTCACCCAGGCGTCCGGTGATGATGTCCTCGGCCTCCGACACCATCCGCGACACCAGTTCGCCGACGGTGGGGATGTCGTTGATCAGGCCCATCGCGGTGCCGACCGTCCAGATGCCGGCGTCGATGTCGCCTTCGTCGAACACCTTGCGACCCCGCACACCGGCCACCAGTTCCTGCACGTCGGGGAACTGACCGCCCTTGTTGAGGATGTCGACGACCTCACGCGAGACGACGTTGGAGGCCACCCGAGCGGTGTTGCGCAGGCTGCGGAAGATCAGCTCGGTGCCGCGCTCGTCGCCGGCGACGATGGCTTCCTTGACGTTCTGGTGGATGCAGGACTCCACGGTGCACATGAACCGCGAACCCATGTTCACGCCGTCGGCGCCCAACGCCAGCGCCGCGACCAGGCCGCGCGCGTCGGCGAAACCACCGGAGGCGATCATCGGGATCTCGATCTGGGCGGCCGCCGCCGGGATCAGCACCAGGCCCGGCACATCGTCCTCACCCGGGTGCCCGGCGCATTCGAAGCCGTCGATGCTGATGCCGTCCACGCCGAGGCTCTGCGCCTTGACCGCGTGCCGCACCGAGGTGCACTTGTGCAGCACCTTGATGCCGTTGTCGTGAAACATCGGCAGGTGCGGCGCCGGGTTGGAGCCGGCGGTCTCGACGATCTTGATGCCGGCGTCGACGATCACCTGGCGGTACTCGTCATAGGGCGGCGGGTTGATCGTCGGCAGGATGGTGAGGTTCACCCCGAACGGCTTGTCGGTCAGATCGCGGGTCTTGGCGATCTCGTTGGCCAGGTCGGCCGGGGTGGGCTGGGTGAGCGCGGTGAGGAAACCGAGCGCACCGGCGTTGGCGACCGCCGCGACCAGTTCCGCACGCCCGACCCACTGCATACCGCCCTGGGCGATGGGGTGCTCGACCCCGAACACCTCGGTGAACTTCGTCGTCAAAGACATCTGGACTCCTTCTACCTGGGGGCCATGCGGATCGCGCCGTCGAGGCGGATGACCTCGCCGTTGAGCATCGGGTTGCTGATGATGTGCTCCGCCAGCGCGCCGTACTCGTCGGGGTCACCGAGCCGGGCCGGGTGCGGCACCTGCTGGCCCAGCGAGCGCTGTGCTTCCTCGGGCAGCGAACCCAGCAGCGGGGTCTTGAACAGACCCGGGGCGATGGTGCAGACCCGGATCAGGTCACGCGACAGGTCCCGCGCGATCGGCAGCGTCATACCGACCACACCGCCCTTGGACGCCGAGTAGGCGGCCTGGCCGATCTGGCCCTCGAACGCCGCCACCGAGGCGGTGTTGACGATCACGCCACGCTCCCCGTCGATCGGCTCGGTCTTGGCGATCCGCTCCGCGGCCAACCGCAGCACGTTGAACGTGCCGATCAGGTTGACCTGAATGATCTTGGTGAAGGCATCCAGCGGGAAGGCGCCGTCTTTGCTCAGCGTCTTGATCGCGTTACCGATACCGGCGCAGTTGACGTTGATCCGCAGCGGGCCCATCGACTCTGCGACGTCGAGCGCCTTGGTGACCGCGGCCTCGTCGGTCACGTTGGTCTCGACGAACTTCGCCCGGTCACCGAGCTCGGCGACGACGTCGGCGCCGCGCAGGTCGATGACCACCACCGAGGCGCCCGCATCCAGCAGCCGCTTGGTGGTCGCCAGGCCCAACCCGGACGCCCCGCCGGTGACAACCGCAACCGCATCTTTGATCTGCATTCACACGCTCCAATCACCCAACCGTCTAGTTGGTCGGGACTATACCCAGTCGTTCAGAATGGTGTCGTTGTCGGCTCCCAGATCCACCGGCGGCGTCGGGACGTCGGTCGCGCTGCGGGAGAACCGCGGCGCCGGCATCGGCTGCAGGTAACCGTTGGCGTCGTAGAAGGTGTTGCGCTCGGCGATGTGCGAATCCGACTGCACCTCACCGAACGCCAGCACCGGTGCCGCACAGGCATCCGAACCGGCGAACACCTGCGCCCAGTGGTCCCGGTCCCGGGTGGCGAACACCTCGGTGAACTTCGCCCGCAGCTGCGGCCAGCCGCTGACGTCGTTCTGCGCCGGCAGTTCTGCGGTGTCCAGCCCCAGCTTGGCCAGCAGTTCGGCGTAGAACTGCGGTTCGATGGCGCCCACCGACATGTACCGGCCGTCGGCGCACTCGTAGGTGTCGTAGTAGGGCGCGCCGGTGTCGAGCATGTTGACCCCGCGCTCGTCGCTCCACATCCCCTGCGCCCGGAAGCTCCACATCATCGATGCGAGCACGCTCGCCCCGTCGACCATGGCGGCGTCGATGACCTGGCCCTTGCCGGAGGTCTGCCGCTCCCACAGCGCGGCCAGGATCCCGACCAGCAAAAACATCGACCCGCCACCGAAGTCACCGGCCAGGTTCAGCGGCGGCACCGGCTTCTCGCCGTTGCGCCCGATCGCGTGCAGCACACCGGTCAGCGAGATGTAGTTGATGTCGTGACCGGCCTGCTGCGAACGCGGGCCCTCCTGCCCCCAGCCGGTCATCCGGCCGTAGATCAGCCGTTCGTTGACCTTGGCGCAGTCCTCCGGACCCAGCCCCAACCGCTCGGTGACGCCGGGACGGAACCCCTCGATCAGCACGTCGGCCTTGGCGACCAGCTTGAGCACCAGGTCACGGCCTTCCGGGGATTTCAGGTCTGCGGTCACCGACCGCCGGTTGCGCAGCATGGCGTCCTTGCTGGGCCCGCCCCCGAATTTCGGTTGCCGGTCCACCCGGACCACATCGGCGCCGAGGTCACCCAGGATCATCGCCGCGTGCGGCCCCGGCCCGATCCCGGCCAGTTCGATGACCCGCAGCCCCGCCAGTGGTCCCGCCATATCTGCCTCCTCGTCGTAAGCGTGTGTGATCTGCATCCTAAGGTGAGTGCCATGACTGCTATCGACTCCGGCATCGACTCGCTGACTCCGGTGGAGGGTGTGTCCGTCACCCTGACCGACGGGATCCTCTCGGTGACCATCGACCGCCCCGACAGCCTGAACTCGGTGACCACCCCGGTCTTGGCCGGTCTGGCCGACGCGTTCGAGGCCGCCGCCCGCGACCCGCGGGTGCGGGTGGTGCGGTTCGGCGGGGCCGGTCGCGGCTTCTGCTCCGGGGCCGGTATCAGCGCCGACGACGCCGGCGACGGGGTTCCGACGGAGATCATCGTCGAGGCCAACCGCTTGATGCGGGCCATCGTCGCGCTGCCGCGGCCGGTGGTGGCCGTCGTCCAGGGGCCGGCCGCCGGCATCGGGGTGTCGTTGGCACTGGCCTGCGACCTGGTCGTCGCCTCCGACAAAGCCTTTTTCCTGTTGGCGTTCACCAAGATCGGGCTGATGCCCGACGGCGGCGCCTCGGCGCTGGTGGCCGCGGCCGTCGGCCGGATCCGCGCCATGCGCCTGGCGTTGCTGGCCGAACGACTCTCGGCCACCGAGGCCCTGGAGTGGGGTCTGATCAGCGCGGTGCACCCCGCCGATGAGTTCGACGCCGAGGTGGACAAGCTGCTGGCGAGCGTGCTGGCCGGGCCCGCCGCGGCCTTCGCCAAGACCAAGCACGCCATCAACTCGGCGACGCTGACCGAGCTCGACAGCACCCTGGACCGGGAGTACGTCGGGCAGTCGATCCTGTTGAACGCCCACGACTTCCGCGAAGGCACCCGCGCATTCCAGGAGCGGCGCTCGCCGACCTTCACCGACTCCTGATCACCGGGCGAGCGCCCGCTAACGCGAGCTACATGCCGAAGATCGGCGGCAGTGCGAGCACCATCATCAGCCCCCACACCAGGTGGGTGAGCACCGGTGCCAGCACACCGCCGGTCGCACGGCGTTCCATGGCGCAGACGGTGCCGAGCACCAACGCGGCGATTCCCACCGCGACGTTGCCCGCCGCCATCATCGCCGCGACATAAAGCAGGGTCGACAGCACCATCGGGGAGTGCCGGCCGAAGGCACTGAACAGCGCACCGCGGAAGAACATCTCCTCGGCGATCGCGTTGACGATGGCGATCAACACCACCAGCCGCCAAGACATCTCGGTGGTGAAGGCCAACACGGCGGCCACCTGGTGCGCCATCGCCGGAATATCCTTCGCGGCCAGCGCGCCGACGATGAATATCCCGCCGAGCACCAGGCCGACGCCGGTTCCGGTGAACACCGGTCGCTCGTTGCGGCCCCGGAATCGCAACACCCCCAGGTGCAGCGGGCCGGCCACCACCGCGCCCACCGACCAGACCGCGGCCAGCACCAGCGACAGCCAGTAGAACGCCGGGTCGCCGGGCAGCTTGTCGTGCATGGAGGCCAGCACCGCGGCCCCGATCAGCACCACCACTGCGACGACGACACGCCGCCGCCGCACCACCGCCCTCGGTTCGTGATACGGCAGGGCGACCCTGGTGACGATCTCGCTGATCTCGCGCAGCAGGCCGGGGTGAGCTGAACTGATCTGGGTCATAGGACGACGTCCCCTCAGCGGCGGGTTGAGCAACGTCCCTAAAACGTAGCCGCGAAACGGCGGCCGGTGGCCCGAATGCGCTAGTTCGCCCGATGGACCTCGGTCAGCAGTCGATAAGCCGCGGCGTTGTTGCGGTTGTTTTCGACCTCGGCCTCGCTGAGTTCCCGTCGTACCTTGCCCGGCACGCCCGCCACCAGCGAGCGCGGCGGCACCACCATCCCCTGCGGGATGACGGCACCGGCCGCCACCAACGAGCCCTCCCCCACGACGGCACCGTTGAGGACGATCGCACCCATGCCGATCAGGCAGTCGTCTTCGACGGTGCAGCCGTGCAGCACCGCGTTGTGACCGACGCTGACGTTGGCCCCGACCCGGCAGGGGAATTCGGGGTCGACATGGACGGTCACCCCGTCCTGGATGTTGCTGCCGGCGCCGATCTCGATCGGTTCGATCTCGGCGCGCAGCGTCGCCGAGTACCAGACACTGGCCCCGTCGGCCAGGCTGACCTGGCCGATCAGGCTGGCGTTGGGAGCCACCCAGGCCTCGGGCGACAACTGCGGGGCATGCCCGCGAACGGTGATGATCAACGGTTCCGGCACGTCGCTCAACGCGCCTTCCATACCGGTGCGCGCTTCTCGGCGAACGCCCGCGGGCCTTCCTTGGCATCCTCGGTGCGCAGCAGGGTGGCGAACTCCCGGCCGGTGCGCGCCCAGCCGTCCGCCTCGCCGGGGATTGCGCCGTCGTCGGCACCGTAGGCGATCCGCTTGCTGGCCCGCACCGACAGCGGAGCGTTGCCGGTGATCCGTTCGGCCAGCTCCAGTGCGGCTTCCAGCGCCTTACCGTCCTCGACCACGCGGTTGACCAGACCCCAGCCGGCGGCGTCGTCCGCCGAGATGGGTTCACCGGTGTAGAGCAGTTCCAGCGCCACCTTGCGGGGCAGTTGGTCGACGATGCGGAACACCCCTCCCGCACCGGCGATCAAGCCGCGCTTAACCTCCGGTAGCCCGAACTGTGCGCTGCGCTCGGCGACCACCAGGTCGCTGGCCAGTGCGATCTCGGTGCCGCCACCCAGTGCGGTGCCGTTGACCGCGGCGATGGTCGGCTTGTCGATGAAGTGCTGCACGTAGCCGGCGAATCCCCACTCCGGGTGCTGCGGGTGGTAGATGTTCTCCCGGTTGGCGATCGCCTTGAGATCGGCTCCGGCGCAGAAGGATTTGTCGCCGGCACCGGTGATGACCACGGCGCGCACCTCGTCGTCGTCCTGCGCCTGCTGAAGACCGTCGCCCAGTCCGGCGCTGACCGCACCGTTGACCGCGTTGCGGGCCTCGGGCCGGTTGAGGGTGATCAGCAGGACGTTCCCGCGCCGCTCGGTCAGAACGGCCGCGTCACTCACAGCAGCTCCAGGATGGTGGCGTTGGCCTGGCCGCCGCCTTCGCACATGGTCTGCAGGCCGTAGCGAATCCCGTTGGCGCGCATGTGGTACAGCATCGTGGTCATGATCCGGGCGCCGGAGCCGCCGAGCGGGTGGCCCAGCGCGATCGCCCCGCCGTTGGGGTTGAGCTTCTTCGGGTCGGCGCCGATCTCGGCGAGCCACGCCATGGGCACCGGGGCGAAGGCCTCGTTGACCTCGAACACCCCGATGTCGTCGACGCTCAGGCCGGAGCGCTGCAGCGCCTTCTGGGTGGCCGGGATCGGCGCGGACAGCATCATCACCGGGTCGGCGCCGGCCAGCGTGGCGGTGTGCACCCGGGCGATCGGGGTCAGTCCCAGCTCACGCGCCTTGGCCGCCGACATGAACAGCAGCGCCGCCGAGCCGTCGGAGATCTGGCTGGAGTTACCGGCGTGGATCACGCCGTCCTCTTTGAAGGCCGGCTTGAGCTGGCCCATCTTCTCCAGCGTGGTGCCGCGACGGATGCCCTCGTCCTCGCTCACCAGATTGCCCTCGGCGTCCTTGATCGAGACGATCTCGTCCTTGAAGGCACCGGCATCCTGTGCCGAGGCGGCCTTCTCGTGCGAGGCCAGCGCGAACTCATCCAGCGCGGTACGGGACAGGCCCCACTTCTCGGCCATCATCTCCGCACCGATGCCCTGGTTGGGGGTCTGGCTGTAGCGGGCCTTGAAGGATTCCCCGTAGGGGCGCCCGCCGTTGGCCAGCGAGGAGCCCATCGGGGTGCGCGACATCGACTCCACACCGCCGGCGACGACGACGTCGTAGTGCCCGGCGATCACGCCGGCGGCGGCGAAGTGCACCGACTGCTGGCTCGATCCGCACTGGCGGTCCACGGTCACCGCGGGCACGGTCTCCGGCCAGCCCGCGCTGAGCACGGCGGTGCGGCCGATGTCGAGGGCCTGCTCGCCGGCCTGCATGACACAGCCCCAGATCACGTCGTCGACCAGCGCCGGGTCCACGCCCGCCCGCTCGACCAGCCCGTTGAGCACCTGGGCGGACAGTTCCGCCGGGTGCACCCCGGACAGTCCACCGTTGCGCTTGCCGACGGGCGCGCGCACCGCTTCGACGATGACGGCTTCAGCCATGGGGTGCTCCTTAAGGTTCGGGGTTCTTGCCTCGATTGTCGACCGACGCTCTCGACGGGTGTCAAGGGGGGTCACTCCAGGATCGGTGCGTACCGTCGAACCCATGGCACGGATCGTGATCGTCGGCGGCCACGGCAAGGTCGCCCTGCTGCTCGCCCCGATCTTGACCGAAACCGGCAACCAGGCCAGGTCGGTCTTCCGTAACCCCGACCACGCCGAGGAGGTCGCGGCCACCGGAGCCGAACCACTGGTCGCCGACATCGAGCAACTCGACACCGACGCACTCGCCGGGCTGCTGGCCGGCCACGACGCGGTGGTGTTCTCCGCCGGCGCCGGCGGCGGCAACCCGGCCCGCACCTATGCCGTCGACCGCGACGCCGCCATCCGCTGCGTCGACGCCGCCGCGAAGGCCGGCGTGCGCCGTTTCGTGATGGTCTCCTATTTCGGCGCCGGCCCCGATCACGGTGTCCCGGAGGGAAATTCGTTCTTCCCCTACGCCCAGGCCAAGGCCGCGGCCGACGCCCACCTGCGGGCCACCGATCTGGACTGGACGGTGCTGGGACCGAGCCGGCTCACGCTCAAGGCGGCGACCGGGCGGATCGCCGTCGGCCCGGGAACCGGCAAAGGCGAGGTGTCGCGGGCCAACGTCGCGCAGGTGGTCGCCGCATGCCTGTCGGATGATGCGACCATCGGCCGCACCATCGAGTTCAACGACGGCCCGACCCCGATCCCGCAGGCCCTGCGCGCGGGCTGAGCCGGGTAGCCTCGATAACGCAACTGGTCTGCCGTTGCCACCTCCGGGCGGCCTCGGCATCGAGCGCGCCGTGGATTTCCCAGCCGGTTTTCCGCGGCGCGCAAGAGGGAACCCGGTGAGAATCCGGGACTGTCCCGCAGCGGTATGCAGGAACGACCGCCGTCATAAGCACTGGTCACGGGTTGACCCACCGACTGGGAAGCGACGGCCATTAGGAGCACCTCGGTGCGCGCCTGCGAGTCCGAATACCTGCCTGTTGTGCCGGGCGCGCCGCGTCCGGCGGATCAACGCCTCGCGGAATAGGCGTCTGGTTTTGAGGGTTATGGTGCTTTATATAGGCACGGGACCGGATCAGCTGGGCGACTGCTGGCGTTGGCCCACCCTCTGAAAAAAGGATCACGTCGTGACCGCTCAACCCTTTACCGCCACCGTCCTCGGCTCACCGAGAATCGGCCCCAACCGCGAACTCAAGCGCGCCACCGAACGCTACTGGGCCGGTCGCATCGGCCGGGACGAACTCGCCGACGTCGCCGCCGGCCTGCGCCGCGACACCTGGGCGCAGTTGACCGCCGCCGGGCTGGACTCGGTGCCGGTGAACACGTTCTCCTACTACGACCAGATGCTCGACACCGCGGTACTGCTGGGGGCTCTCCCGGCTCGGGTGTCCGGCGTCGCCGACGAGTTGGACCGCTATTTCGCCGCGGCCCGGGGCAACGCCGAGATCGCGCCGCTGGAGATGACGAAGTGGTTCGACACCAACTACCACTACATCGTTCCCGAGATCGGCCCGGACACCACGTTTGCGCTGAACCCGGCCAAGGTGCTCACCGAACTCGCCGAGGCCACCGAGCAGGGCTTCGGCGGGAACGTGGCGCGCCCGGTGATCATCGGGCCGGTGACGTTCCTGCTGTTGAGCAAGGCCGTCGACGGTGCGGCCGCGCCGATCTCCCGGCTCGACGAGCTCACCGAGGTCTACGCCGACCTGCTGGGCAGGCTGGCCAAGGCCGGCGCGCAGTGGGTGCAGATCGACGAGCCGGTGCTGGTGACCGACATCTGCGCCGACGCCCCGGCGCTGGCCGAGCGGGTCTATCACCGCCTGGGCGGGCTGAGCGAGCGACCGTCGATCTTCGTGGCCACCTATTTCGGCGACCCGGGTGCCGGGCTTCCGGCCCTGGCCCGCACCCCGGTCGAGGCGATCGGCGTCGACCTGGTCTACGGCCCGCGTGACCTGGCCGCCGCTCTCGGGTCGGTGCCGGAGCTGTCGTCCAAGACGCTGGTCGCCGGTGTCGTCGACGGCCGCAATATCTGGCGCACCGACCTGCGGGCCGCGCTGGACAAGCTGGCGGCGGCGGCGGGAAGTGCGGCCGCCGTGGCAGTTTCCACATCGTGCTCAACGCTGCACGTGCCCTACTCGCTGGAACCCGAGACCGGCCTGGACGACGCGCTGCGCAGCTGGCTGGCGTTCGGCGCCGAGAAGGTGACCGAGGTGGCCGTCCTGGCCCGAGCGCTGCGGGAGGGCCGCGAAGCCGTCGCCGACGCCGTCGCCGCCTCCGACGCGGCGATCGCCTCCCGCACGTCCGATCCGCGGCTGAACAACACCGCGTTGCGCGCACAGATCGCCGAGATAGCGCGGGCGGGTGTCCAACGCGGTTCGGCCGAGGAGCGGCGCGCCGCACAGGACGAGCGGCTGCACCTGCCGCCGCTGCCGACCACCACCATCGGTTCGTTCCCGCAGACGGTGCAGATCCGCAAGGCCCGCGCCGCACTGGTGGCCGGCGAGATCGACGAGGCGGCGTACACCGAGCAGATGAAGGCCGAAGTCGCCGCCGTCGTCAAGCTGCAGGAGGACCTCGGCCTCGACGTGCTGGTGCACGGCGAGCCGGAGCGCAACGACATGGTGCAGTACTTCGCCGAGCAGCTCGATGGCTTCTTCGCCACCGCGAACGGCTGGGTGCAGTCCTACGGCAGCCGGTGCGTGCGCCCGCCGGTGCTGTTCGGTGACGTCACCCGCCCGCACCCGATGACCGTCCAGTGGGCCACCTATGCCCAGTCGCTGACCGACAAGCCGGTCAAAGGCATGCTCACCGGCCCGGTCACCATCCTGGCCTGGTCGTTCGTCCGTGACGACCAACCGCTGGCCGACACCGCCTACCAGGTGGCGCTGGCGATCCGCGAGGAGACGGTGGATCTGGAAGCCGCCGGTATCGCGGTGATCCAGGTCGACGAGCCCGCACTGCGGGAGCTGCTCCCGGTGCGCGACGCCGACAAGGCGGCCTATCTGGACTGGGCGGTCGGTTCGTTCCGGATGTCCACCTCGGGGGTGTCGAACGCGACGCAGATCCACACCCACCTGTGCTATTCGGAGTTCGGTGAGGTGATCGGGGCGATCGCCGACCTGGACGCCGACGTCACCTCGATCGAAGCGGCCCGCTCGCACATGGAGGTGCTCGACGACCTCAACGCGATCGGGTTCTCCAACGGGGTGGGCCCGGGCGTCTACGACATCCACTCGCCGCGGGTGCCGTCCACCGCGGAGATGACGGCGTCGTTGCGGGAGGCACTGGATGCCGTTCCCGCGCAACGCCTCTGGGTCAACCCGGACTGCGGCCTCAAGACCCGCAAGACCGACGAGGTGACCGCGTCGCTGACCAATCTGGTCGAAGCCGCCAGGGAAGCGCGCGCCGGCCTGTCGTCCTGACCCACCGCCGAACGTGCGCCCACTGCGAAAAAGTCGTCCCGATGTCGCAGTGGGTGCACGTTCGGCGCGCCAACGAATCGGAGGTTTCTGGTGGCCCTGAACACCATCGCACTGGAACTGGTACCGCCCAACACCGATCGCGGAGCCCAGTACGCCCGCGACGAGGCACACAAAGTCCTGCAACTGTCAGCCCAAGCGGGTATCGCGGGCCGGATCGGTCACGTCATGATCCCCGGGTTGATCCCCGAAGACGACGACCGGCCGGTTGCGATGCAACCCAAACTCGATGTCCCGGATTTCTGGTCGATCATCGGACCCGAACTGCCCGGTGTCCGCGGATTGTGCACGCAGGTAACCGCATTCCTCGATGAGACCGCGCTGCGGACGCGACTCGAGGGGCTCCGTCAGGCGGGGTTCGACGGGATCATCTTCGTCGGTGTCCCCCGCACGCTGAACGACGGTGAGGGCGGTGGCGTCACCCCCACCGACGCGCTGTCGAAGTTCGACGGCCTGGTCGACGACCGGGGTGTCATCCTGATCCCGACCCGGGACGGCGAGCAGCAACGCTTCGCCTTCAAATGTGACCGGGGCGCCACCTTCGGGATGACGCAGTTGCTCTATTCGGATGCGATCGTCGGTTTCCTGCGCGATTTCGCCCAGGTCAGTGAGCACCGTCCCGAGGTGCTGTTGTCGTTCGGCTTCGTGCCCAAGATGGAGGACAGGGTCGGACTGATCGATTGGCTGATCCAGGATCCGGGCAACGAGGCCGTCGCCGCCGAGCAGGACTTCGTCCGGATGTTGGCGGCCGGCGAACCCGGTGTCAAACGCCGGAAGCTGCTCGACCTGTACAAGCGGGTGATCGACGGTGTGGGTGAGTTGGGCTACCCGTTGAGCCTGCACTTCGAAGCGCCCTACGGTGTGTCGCAACCGGCGTTCGACACCTTCGCCGAGATGCTCGCCTATTGGTCACCGGAGGCGTGAACGGCGGGTAGCCCGTAATTCACCGGCATTTCAAGGCGATTCCGGTCGGCGTTCAGCCCGCCGCCGCTTAGCCGCTCTAGCTTCGCCGGTGAAGGGGAGTAGTTCCATACCGCCGGCCGGCGGTTGTGAATGGTCGTCAATACGGCGGGTCCGCCCGCCCGGTCATTCAGCGGAGCCAGCACATTTCCGTGAGCGAGACCTTCGGACGATGAACCATGTCGGCCGAAGGCTCCGCGGATGATCGCAGCGGATTCGGTCGCCGAGCCAAGGAGACCGATGGCCCCCTCGATTCCCCTCCTGATCGACGACGCCGAACCGGCAGTGGAGGAATCGCACACCGCGATCGCCGCTGCCGAACGCCTCGCGATCGACGACACTCCCCCTGCGGCACCCGCACCCGGCGACGGTTTCATCGCGGTCAGCAAGGCGGCCATGGCGGGAATCTCCGCCGTCGGGCTGGGCTTCGCACTGGCCGGGCGCGTCCTGCGAGTGCCGCGGCTACCGGCCAGTGTCCAGGGCGCCGTGGTGGCCCTGGAGCACCAACCGCGACTGCGCCGCCTGCTCGAGGAACGTATCGGCAAGCGCGCCACCGACACCGCGCTGGGATTGGCCTCCACCGCCGCCAACGCGCTGGCCGCGGCACCGTCGATTCTCGCGGTGGACCTGGCGATCAACACCCTGCTGGCCGCCGAGGCCCGCGCCGACTCGCGGGCCTGGTCGCGCCGCGAACCCGAACTGGCCCGCCCCGTCGCCCGAACGGGCGCCGACTCGGACGCCCGCCCGCTCGCCGCGCCGGACGGCGAGGTCGAACTACACCTGCAGCGCAGCAGCTGGGTTCAGGCGATCGGCGCCGTCGTGGCCGGGGTGGCGGGCCGGGACCCGAACCTGGCCGGCAACGCCGCGTTGGCCACCGTGCCGAAGGCCGCCCGGTCCACCCTGGAATCCTTCGCCGCGACGCTGGGCCGCGGGTTGGCCGACCGGGACGAGGCGTTGCAGATCGACCCGGCGGGCCTGCGCCGGCTGGATCGGATCGATGTGGTGATCCTGGATCCGCGGGTGCTGCGCACCGACTCGCTGCGCCTGGTGCGGCTGCGCGGCGGTGACGAGAAGGACCTGGCCGCCTGGGAGCGTGCCCACGCGATGCTGGCCGACGCCGACCTGCGGCCGGGCTGGCATCCGGTCCCCGGGACGCGCCACGGCCGGGGACGTTCCGGCACCGAGGCGCTGTTCGCGCCGGCACCGCACCCGCTGGCGGCGGCGACGCTCGCCGAGACCCAGCGCGCCGACGTGCAGACCGTCACCGTCGAAGACACCACGGGCCTGGGAGAACTGCGCCCCGCCTTCGACGAAATCTTCTCGGCGACAGGCGATTCGATCGACGACATCCTGCTGGAGAAGGTGCACGGCTATCAGCGGGACGGCCACTGCGTGGCGGTGATCAGCGCGCTGGCCGCCCGGGCGCTGTCGGCGGCCGATCTGGGGGTGGGCATCCTGCCCGACCGTGACGATCAGCCGCAACCGTGGGGTGCGGACCTGATCATGGATGATCTCGCCGGGGTGTGGCGGATTCTGCATGCGCTGCCGGCGGCCAAGGAAGCCAGTCGGCGCGGTGTGGATCTGTCCATCGGCGGATCGGCGTTGGGGTCACTGCTGCTGATTCCGACCGTGCGGGGCAGCGGTCCCGAACCGGTGGTGGTGAGCGCGGCGGCGGGCCTGGCGTCCGGGTACGTCTCGGCACGTTCGGTGCTCAATGCTCCGCTGCCGCGCCCGGTGCCGGTCGATGAGTGGCACGCCATGTCCGTCGAGCAGGTCCGGGCCGCACTGGCCCGCTCGGCCGACGACGCCGGCGCCCCACACCCCGCCGACGCGGGGCAGCGCCACGTGGTCCGGCAGTTCCTCGATGCGGTGCGCGACGAACTCTCCGATCCGCTGACCCCGGTGCTCGGGCTCGGTGCCACGGCCACCGCCATCCTGGGCTCGCCGATCGACGCGCTCCTGGTGGGCTCGGTGCTGGTCAGCAACGCGTTCCTATCCGCCGGCCAGCAACTCAGCGCCGAGCTGCGCCTGAATCGCCTACTCGCCGGCCAGATTCCGCCGGCCTGGAAGGTCACGATCCGGCCCGACGGCACCCGGGAGCGCGTCCAGGTGCTCCCCGAGCAGTTGCGGCGTGGCGACCTGATCGAAGTGGGTCCCGACGATGTGGTGCCGGCCGACGCCCGCATCGTGGAACTGGAGAAGCTCGAGGTCGATGAGTCGTCGTTGACCGGTGAGTCGTTGCCCGTGGCCAAGCAGGTCGACGCCACCCCGGGCGCCGACGTGGCCGAGCGTCGCTGCATGCTCTTCGCCGGCACCACGGTGGCCGCCGGCACCGGTCTGGCATTGGTGACCGCGGTGGGCCCCGACACCGAGGTGCGGCGCGCGGCCGATCTGGTCACCAGCCGGCACACCGACATCGGCCTGGGCCATCAGCTCGGTGCGATCACCACCAAGACGTGGCCGTTGAGCATGGTGGCCGGCGGGCTGGTCAGTGCCCTCGGGGTGCTGCATCGCACCCCGCTGCAGCAGGCGGTGGGGCAGGGGGTCTCGGTGGCCGTCGCCGCGGTGCCCGAGGGCATGCCGGTGGTGGCGACGCTGGCCCAGCACGCCTCCGCGCACCGTCTCACCAAATCCGGTGTGCTGGTGCGGGTGCCGCGTGCGGTGGAGGCACTGGGCCGGGTCGACGTGGTGTGTTTCGACAAGACCGGCACGCTCAGTGAGAACCGGCTGCAGGTCACCGAAGTGCGCACGGCGGGAGGTCACTCCCGTGACGAGGTGCTGCGCTGCGCGGTGCGTGCGACGCCGCCGGCGAAGGACCACGGGCACGTCGATGCCACCGATGCCGCGATCATGGCGGCCGCCGAGTCGGTGGTCGACGTCGTTGCGTCCGAACCGGCCGACGCCCATCTGCCGTTCCGTTCCGGGCGTCCGTTCGCGGCGTCGGTATGCGGGGCCGAACTGACCGTCAAGGGCGCCCCCGAGGTGCTGCTCGCGGCCTGCGGCGATGTTCCCGGTGACCTCTACGACGTGGTGGAGCAATTGGCCGACGACGGGCTGCGGGTGCTGGCGGTGGCCCGCCGTGACCTCGACGAGGACCACCTCCGCTTGCTGGCGGCCGACCCCGACGACCCGGACGCCCAACTGGCCGCGATGACCAAACTCTGCGGCGACGGGCTGAGCCTGCTCGGGTTCGTCGGCATCGCCGACACCCCACGCACCGGATCGGCCGGCCTGCTCGCCGAACTACACCGCCGCGACGTCCCGGTCCGAATGATCACCGGCGACCACCCCACCACCGGCCGCGCCATCGCCCGCAAACTCGGCCTACCCGTCACCACCGAACAGGTCATCACCGGCAGCGAATGGGAATCCCTGTCCGGCAAGGACCAAGAACGCGCAGTAGCCGAGAAGGTCGTCTTCGCCCGCATGTCACCGGCGAACAAAGTCCAGGTGGTGCAAGCCCTCGAACGCAGCGGCAAAGTCTCGGCGATGGTCGGCGACGGCGCCAACGACGCCGCCGCCATCCGCGCCGCCACCGTCGGCATCGGCATCGTCGCCCAAGGCAGCGACGCCGCCCACACCGCCGCCGACGTCGTGCTCCTCGACGGCCGCATCGAAATGCTGCTCGACGCCCTCAACGAAGGCAGCCAACTGTGGCAACGAGTCCAGGCCGCAGTGGCGGTACTACTGGGCGGCAACGCCAGCGGCGCACTGTTCGCACTCCTGGGGACCGCGCTGACCGGCCGGGCACCGCTCAACACCCGCCAGCTGCAGCTGGTGAACGTGGTGACCGACGCGTTCCCCGCGACCGCACTGGCGATCAGCAAACCGCGGCGCCCGATGCCGTTCTCCGGTCGCGGACCCGACGAGAAAGCGTTGATGCGGGCGGTGGCGCTACGCGGGACGACGACGGCCGGCGCCACCATCGCAGCCTGGTATCTGGCCCGGCTCACCGGGTTTCCCCGCCGTGCCGCCACGGTTGCTCTGGTCGCGTTGGTGACGACTCAGCTGTCCCAGACGCTGCTGGAGTCGCGCTCACCATTGGTGGCGGTCACGGCCGGTGGATCGTTTGCGGCGATGACGCTGTTGATCAGCACCCCGGGGATCAGCCAGTTCATGGGTTGCACCCCGCTCGGTCCGATCGGCTGGTCGCAGGCACTCGGGTCGGCGGCGGTCGCCACCACCGCATCGGCCATCGCGCCCCGCTTCTTCGGGGGCCGTGCCGAGGAAACTAATCTCGGCTGATGGACTTCAACACGATCCGCCACGAGGTCACCGACGGCATCCTCACGGTGTACCTCGACCGCCCGGACAACCTCAACGCGTTCACCGTCGAGATGGCCGAGGAGCTGGAGCGCACCTTCACCGAGGTCAACGACGACGATTCGATCCGGGCGGTGATCGTCACCGGGTCGGGCCGCGCGTTCTGCGCGGGCATGGACCTGTCCGGCTCCGGCAACGTCTTCGGCCTCGACGAGTCCAAGTCGCCGTCGCTGGCCGACATGGCCGACCTCGACGATCCCGAACTGGTCCGGGTGCGCGACACCGGCGGGCGGTTGACCCTGGCGATCTACGCCTGCCGCAAGCCGGTGATCGCCGCGGTGAACGGTGCCGCGGTCGGGATCGGCGCCACCATGATGCTGGCGATGGATGCCCGGTTGTTCTCGACCAAGGCGCGGTTCGGTCTGGTGTTCGGGAAGCTGGGTATCACCCCGGAGGCCTGTTCGACGTGGTTCCTGCCGCGGATCGTCGGGGTGCCCACCGCGCTGGATCTGCTCTACCGCGCCGAGATCCTCGACGCCGACGCGGCACGCGGGTGTGGCATCGCGGCGTCCGTCCACGAACCCGACGCCCTGTTGGCCGACGCACGCGCCCTGGCCGACGCCTGGACCAAGGGCCGCTCCCCGGTCTCGTTCGCCCTGATCCGGCAGATGCTCTACCGCAACTCGGCACAGCCCGATCCGGTCGAGGCGCACCGCATCGACTCGCTGGCGATGTTCTACACCAGCATCGGAGACGGTGCCGACGGTGTGCGCGCCTTCCTCGAGAAGCGCTCCCCCGACTTCACCTCGCGGGCTTCGCAGATGCCGCCGTTCTACGACGACTGGGTCCGCCCGCAGTAACCATTCACCGGCATTTCAAGTCGAATCTCGCCGACGTTCAACCCGTCGACGGACTCGCCGGGCAGATTTCGGTCACCGAGCAAAGGAGACCGATGCCCCCCGCGATGCCTGTTCTTGCCGACGACCTGTTCCCGGCGACCGACGAGCTCTACGAGGCAGACGAAGACCCCGATAGTCCACCGCCCCTCGGCGACCACGATGTCGTCACCGAGGGGCGACCAATTCGCTCCACCCATGAGCCGGGCGACGGCCTGCTCGCGGTCAGCAGCGCGGCCATGGCGGGCATCACCGCCGTCGGCATGGGTATCGCACTGGCCGGCCGCGTCCTGCGGATTCCCCGGTTGCCGGCCGGTATCCAAGGCGCGGTGGTCGCCTTGGATCACCAGCCGAAGGTGCGCCGCCTACTCGAGGAACGCATCGGCAAACGTGCCACCGACACCGCACTGGGATTGGCGAGCACCGCCGCCAACGCGCTCGCCGCGGCGCCCTCCATGGTGGCGATCGACCTGGCGATCAACACCTTCAAGGCCGCCGAGACACGTGCCGAAACTCGGGCACGGTCGCGACGCGAACCGCAGCTGGCCCGCCTGACCGGCCGGCCGCACGCGCTGCCCGCTCCCCGAACCGAACCGCGGCCGGCCGGCCCGGTCGAACAGCATCTGCTGCGCGGCAGTTGGATTCAGGCGATCGGCGCGGCGGTGACCGGTGTCGTCAGCCGTGATGTGAATCTGGCCGGAACCGCCGCACTGGTCGCGGTGCCGAAAGCCGTCCGGTCCACCCGGGAATCCTTCGCCGCGACCCTGGTCCGTGGGCTCGCCGACAACGACGAGGCCCTGCAGCTCCATCCCGACAGTGTGCGGCAACTCGACCGGGTCGACGTAGTGATCCTGGATCCGCGGGTGCTGCGCACCGATTCGCTGCGCCTGGTGCGCCTTAGCGGGGGCGGCGAGAAGGACCTGGCCGCCTGGGAGCGTGCCCAGGCAATGCTGGCCGACGCCGACCTGCGGCCGGGCTGGCATCCGGTCCCCGGCCGGGGACGTTCCGGCACCGAGGCGCTGTTCGCGCCGGCGCCGCACCCGCTGGCGGCGGCGACACTCGCCGAGACCCAGCGCGCCGACGTGCAGACCGTCACCGTCGAAGACACCGCCGGCCTGGGAGAGCTGCGCCCGGCGTTCGACGAGATCGTTGCCGCCGGCCGCGGTTCCGTCGACGGCGCCCTGTTCGACGCGGTGCGCCGCTACCAGCGCGACGGCCACACCGTCGCGGTGGTCTCCTCGACGGCCACCCAGGCGCTGTCGGCGGCCGATCTCGGGATCGGTATGTTGCCCGCCTCCCACGACCAGGCGCAACCGTGGGGTGCGGACCTGATCGTGGACGATCTCGCCGGGGTATGGCGGGTGCTGCATGCGGTGCCCGCGGCGAAGGCCGCCGCCAAACGTGGTGTCGAATTGTCCATCGGCGCAACGGCGATGGGATCGCTGATGCTGATTCCGACTGTTTCCGGCCGGGGACCCGAAGCCGTGGTCGTGGGCGCGGCCAGCGGACTGTGGTCCGGATACTCGCTGGCACGTTCGGTGCTCAATGCTCCGCTGCCGCGCCCGGTGCCGGTCGATGAGTGGCACGCCATGTCCGTCGAGCAGGTCCGGGCCGCACTGGCCCGCTCGGCCGACGACGCCGATGCCACACACCCCGCCGACGCCGGGCAGCGCCACCTGATCTTCCAGTTCGTCGATGCCGTGCGCGACGAACTGTCCGACCCGTTGACCGCGGTACTGGGTCTGGGCGCCACGGCCACCGCGATCCTGGGCTCGCCGATCGATGCGGCCATGGTCTGTTCGGTGCTGGTCAGCAACGCCGTGTTGGCCGCCGGCCAGCGGTTGAGCACCGAGCTTCGACTCAACCGGCTACTCGCCGAACAGATTCCGCCCGCCTGGAAGGTCACCATCCGACCCGACGGCACCCGGGAGCGGGTCCAGGTGTGCCCCGAACAGTTGCGGCGCGGTGACCTCATCGAGGTGCGGGCCGACGACGTGGTGCCGGCAGATGCCCGGCTGATAGAGCAGGAGAAGCTCGAGGTCGACGAGGCATCCCTGACCGGGGAGTCGCTGCCGGTGACCAAGCAGGTCGACGCCACCCCGGGCGCCGAAGTGGCCGAGCGTCGCTGCATGCTCTTCGCCGGCACCACGGTGGCCGCCGGCACCGGCCTGGCATTGGTGACCGCGGTGGGCCCGGACACCCAGGTACGCCGCGCCGCCGATCTGGTCACCAGCCGGCACACCGACATCGGGCTGGGCCACCAGCTCGGTGCGATCACCACCCGTATCTGGCCACTGAGCATGGTGGCCGGCGGACTGGTCGGCGCCCTCGGGATGTTGCGCGGCACCGCGCTACACCCGGCCGCCGCCGACGGGGTGTCCGTCGCCGTCGCCGCGGTGCCCGAGGGCATGCCGGTGGTGGCGACACTGTCGCAGCAGGCATCGGCGAGTCGGCTCACCGAATCCGGTGTGCTGGTGCGGGTGCCGCGTGCGGTGGAGGCACTGGGCCGGGTCGACGTGGTGTGTTTCGACAAGACCGGCACCCTCAGCGAGAACCGGCTGCAGGTCACCGAAGTGCGCACGGCGGGACGTCACTCCCGTGCCGAACTGCTGCGCTGCGCCGCACAGGCGACACCGCCGGCGAAGGACCACGGCCATCCCGACGCCACCGATGCCGCAATCGCGGCGGCCGCCGGCTCGGTGCCCGATGCCGTCGACATCCATCTGCCGTTCCGTTCCGGGCGTCCGTTCGCGGCGTCGGTATGCGGGGCCGAACTGACCGTCAAGGGCGCCCCCGAGGTGCTGCTCGCGGCCTGCGGCGATGTTCCCGGTGACCTCTACGACGTGGTGGAGCAATTGGCCGACGACGGGCTGCGGGTGCTGGCGGTGGCCCGCCGTGACCTCGACGAGGACCACCTCCGCTTGCTGGCGGCCGACCCCGACGACCCGGACGCCCAACTGGCCGCGATGACCAAACTCTGCGGCGACGGGCTGAGCCTGCTCGGGTTCGTCGGCATCGCCGACACCCCACGCACCGGATCGGCCGGCCTGCTCGCCGAACTACACCGCCGCGACGTCCCGGTCCGAATGATCACCGGCGACCACCCCACCACCGGCCGCGCCATCGCCCGCAAACTCGGCCTACCCGTCACCACCGAACAGGTCATCACCGGCAGCGAATGGGAATCCCTGTCCGGCAAGGACCAAGAACGCGCAGTAGCCGAGAAGGTCGTCTTCGCCCGCATGTCACCGGCGAACAAAGTCCAGGTGGTGCAAGCCCTCGAACGCAGCGGCAAAGTCTCGGCGATGGTCGGCGACGGCGCCAACGACGCCGCCGCCATCCGCGCCGCCACCGTCGGCATCGGCATCGTCGCCCAAGGCAGCGACGCCGCCCACACCGCCGCCGACGTCGTGCTCCTCGACGGCCGCATCGAAATGCTGCTCGACGCCCTCAACGAAGGCAGCCAACTGTGGCAACGAGTCCAGGCCGCAGTGGCGGTACTACTGGGCGGCAACGCCAGCGGCGCACTGTTCGCACTCCTGGGGACCGCGCTGACCGGCCGGGCACCGCTCAACACCCGCCAGCTGCAGCTGGTGAACGTCGTGATCGACGCGTTCCCCGCGACCGCACTGGCGATCAGCAAACCACGGCGCCCGATCCCGTTCTCCGGTCGCGGACCCGACGAGAAAGCGCTGATGCGGGCGGTGGCCCTGCGCGCCGGCACCACCACCAGTGCCACGGTCGCGGCGTGGTTCATGGCCCGGCTCACCGGGTTTCCCCGCCGCGCCGCCACCGTCGCTCTGGTCGCGTTCGTCACCACCCAGCTGTCCCAGACGCTGTTGGAGTCGCGCTCACCGTTGGTGGCGGCCACCGCGGGCTGTTCCTTTGCGGCGCTGGCGGTCCTGATCAGCACACCGGGAGTCAGCCAGTTCCTCGGCTGCACCCCGCTCGGCCCGATCGGCTGGTCGCAGGCACTCGGATCGGCGGCGGTCGCCACCACCGCATCGGCCATCGCGCCGCGTTTCCTATCGCGGCTCCACTCGCGACTCGACGTAGACCGGCAGCTCGTCGTCCCAGGGCTGGCGAGTGACCATGTCTGACACCTTGACGTAGCCGCGTTCGAACTCGCCGGTGGCGGCATCCACCAGCCGGTAGTTCTGGGTCTGCCGGTGGATGGGCTGGGCGTCGAGGATGACGATGCGCACCTCCCCCGGTTCGAATCCGCAGCGCTGCTGCAGCGCGGAGATCAACTGCTCGTTGGTCATGTGGCCGTCACCGAAGTTCCAGCCGATGGCCGTCGAGCAGATCCGTTCTCCGTCGGTCAGCGTGTAGTCGTCCTCGTTTCCGTCGGCCATCACCCGGTGCGCCAGCGTGAACAGTGCGCGGCCGTGACTGTTGAAGGAGCGGAACGCGTATCCCATGTACATCGGGATCTGCGCGGCTTCCTTGCTGCCGTAGAACTTCTCCAGCTGGGCGGCGGGCATGCTGGCGATCGCGACGATCCCGCGGGCGATCTTCTCCTCGGCCGAGGGCTTGAGGCACCACAGTGTGGTGTCCCAGTTGCCGGCGTAGTAGCGCATCCCGGGCAGGAACGAGATCTTTTGCGGGAAAAGGTTTCCCAGAGCGACGGTTCCGGCCACCACGACGAACAGCAGGATCGGCAGGGGCGTGCTCAGGCCGGCCAGGCCGACGTCGGCGTGGCCGACGAACAGCGCCAATGCCGCGAACATCATGAACACATTCCATTCCAGCGGAACACCCATCGGGATGGCCGACAGGATGCCGAAGTGGAAGCACAGCATGACGACCGCGGCGATCGCGGTGGGCCAGCCGCCGTGGCTGAAGAACAGCACCAGTGGGGCCACGCCCTCGACCACGGTGCTCAGGTGAGCGAGCCACCGCGACGGTCGGCCGGGCCGCAGGTCGTCGGGGAAGTTCTCGAAGAACTTGCGTTTGATGAACCGCGGCCGCAGCACCGGGTTGTTGCTCATCATCGTGGAGATCACGAACGGGAAGTGCTTGTTGAGTTTGGAGACCGCCGCACCCAGCCAGATCACCAGGCAGACCAGTTTGGCGCCCAGGATCAGGTCCACCCCGTGCCCGGCGAACAGGAAGGCGACCGTGAGCGAGCCGTACACCTCGCCGCGGGCGGCCAGGAAGATGACCTTGTCGCGCAGGCCCAGTACTGCGAGCACCCCCAGCACCGCGGCGATCTGCCAAGTCGGGAGCACGCCGACCGTCGTCCCCAGCGCCGGATCGGGTCCGGTGCCGTCGGAGAACAGCGCGATCACCAGCAGCACCAGCAGCGCGCCGTAGAGCAGAGCGTCGATGGGGGTGCGCCGGTCGCCGGAGGTCAGCGGGATCCGTCCCGGCCAGGGTGGCAGCCGGATGGTGCCGGGCCGCAGCCAGTACAGGATCGACCCCATCGGCGGGAAGAACCGGTTGTTCAGCGGGCCGAAGCCACAGCCGAGGCCCACCACCTCGTAGAGCATGGTGAACAGCACGACCTTCTCGAACACGATCGGCTCGGCGTACCAGTGCGTGACGTCGGTGAAGCCGTCGATGCCGCGGGTACTCAGGCAGATCAGCCAGGCGCCCAGGATGTAGAGGGCGACCTTGACGACGTAGAACAGGTGCAGCAGCACCGGGGTGCCGAAGCCGACCTCGGCCCAGTGCCGGGCCATCGGGATGATCTTCTCCGCGCGGGTGCCCTTACTCCACTCCTCGAAGTCGATCTCGGGGGTGTCCTGTTTGAGAAATCCCATGCCCGCCAGACTAGAACGTGTTCTAGATCGACGGGCCGGAACCGGGCCCCGACACGGCGTCGCTGCGGGTCGCAGCGTCAGGCACTCACAGCGATCGGCTGATGATCTCCTTCATGATCTCGCTGGTGCCGCCGTAGATCCGGTTCACCCGCGAACCGGTGTACATGTTGGCGATCGGGTACTCGGCCATGTAGCCGTAGCCACCGAAGATCTGCAGGCACTTGTCGATGACCTGATCGGATTTCTCGGCGGCGAACAGTTTGGCCATCGAGGCGGTCATCGGGTCGTTGTTACCGTCGACGTACTGGCTGATCGCGTAGTCGACCAGGGTTTTGATCGCCAGCGTCTCGGTCTTGCATTCGGCCAGCACGAATTTGGTGTGCTGGAAGTTGCCGATCGGCCGGCCGAACGCCTCACGTTCCCTGGAGTAGCGGATGGCTTCGAGTACGGCGGCTTCGGCCAGCGCCGAACAGACGGTCGCGATGATCAGCCGCTCCCGGGCGAGCTGCTCCATCAACTGGTAGAAGCCCAGCCCCTCCTTCTCGCCGAGCAGGTTGGCCACCGGGACCCGCATGTCGGTGAAGAACAGTTCGCGGGTGTCCTGGCCGTGCTGGCCGATCTTCTGCAGCACCCGGCCGCGTTCGAACCCGGCCAGCCCCTCGGTCTCGGCGACGATCAGCGACACCCCGGCGGCGCCCTGGGAAGGATCGGTCTTGGCCACGATCACCACCAGGTCGCAGTGGGTGCCGTTGGAGATGAACGTCTTCGAACCGTTGATGACGTAGTGGTCGCCGTCGCGGACCGCGGTGGTGCGCACCGACTGCAGATCCGATCCGGTGCCCGGTTCGGTCATCGCGATGGCCAGCACCGCCTCACCGCTGATGGCCTTGGGCAGCCACCGTCGGCGCTGCTCGTCGTTGCCGTAGGCGTACAGGTAATGCGTGACGATCGGTGAGTGCACCGAGAATCCGAACCCCTGGTCGTGGGCGTAGACGAGTTCTTCCTGGACCACCGCATGCATGGCGTAGTCGCCGCCGGCACCGCCGTACTCCTCGGGCAGATCCAGGCCGAGCAGCCCGGCGTCGCCGGCCTTGTTCCAGAACTCGCGGTCCACCCCGTGTTGGGCGACCCAGCGTTCCTGGTTCGGAGTGGCCTCCTTGCGCAGGAATTCCGCGGCGTGCTTACGCAGTTCACGGTGCTGGTCGGTCTCCCAGGACGGGCGGTAATCGGGGAACAGTTGCGACATGGCGGGATACTATCCCCGATCGGTTCAGCCCGCCTTGAGCGGGCGCTGCGGGCTTCCCGAGTAGGCGCTCAACGGGCGGATCAGCGCGTTGGACGCGGTCTGCTCGATGATGTGCGCGGTCCACCCGGTGATGCGGCTCATCACGAACAGCGGGGTGAACATCGGGATGTCGAAACCCATCAGGTAGTAGGCGGGTCCGGTCGGGAAGTCCAGGTTGGGTTTGATCCCGGTCGCGGCGAACATCTCGGTCTCCAGGATCCGGTAGATGTCCAGCCATCGCCCGCCGTCGTGCGCCGCCGCGACGCGCTCGAGCGCCGCCTTCATCGTCGGCACCCGGGAGTCGCCGTTCTTGTAGACGCGGTGACCGAAGCCCATCACCTTGTCCTTGTGGGACAGCTTGCCGTGCAACCACTCCGCGGCCTTGTCCGGCTCGCCGATCTCGATCATGTCGTGCATGACGGCCTCGTTGGCGCCGCCGTGCAGTGATCCCTTGAGTGCGCCGATGGCAGCGGTGACCGCACTGTAGATGTCCGACCGGGTGGAGGTGACGACGCGGGCGGCGAAGGTGGATGCGTTGAAGCTGTGCTCGGCGTAGAGGATCATCGACTGCTCGAACGCGGAGACGATCACCGGGTCGGGCACCTCACCGAAGCACATCCGCAGGAAGTTCTCGGAGTAGCCGAGCTGACTGTGCGGGGCGATCGGTGCCAGTCCGCGGCGGCGGCGCAGGTCGGCGGCGACGATCGTCGGCAGCACCGCGAACATCCGCAGCGCCTTGGCGAAATTCGCCGACTCGGCCGGGTCGTCCTCTTGCGCGTCCTCGGCGCCGAGGTAGCTGATCGCGGTACGTACTACGTCCATCGGATGGCAGTTGTCCGGGAGCTTTTCCACCAGCGACAGCATCGACCGGTCCACCCGGCGGGCGGCCCCCTCACGCTGGCAGAACAGCTCCAGTTCGGCCGGGGTGGGTAGCTCGCCGTGCCATAACAGGTAGGCGACCTGCTCGAAGCTGCAGTGCGCGGCCAGATCCTGTACCGGGTAGCCGCGGTAGGTCAGCGAGTTGGTCTCGGGCACCACTTTGGAGATCGCGGTGGTGTCGACGACGACACCGGCGAGGCCCTTACGGATCTCCGGGGCTGCGGCGGCTTCTGAGGAGGCGATGGTCATTGGGACGCTCCTAACGTGAAGTTGAAGATGTCGTCATCGAATCGGTTGTATTCGGCGTAGCGCAGCAGTTCGTAGAGCCGGCTGCGGTGCTGCATCCGGTCCAGCAGTCCGGATTGCGTTCCGACGGTGTCGATCTCCCGCAAGCCCACCTCGACGGCGTGCATCGCCAGCCGGAGTGTGGTGACGGGATAGATCACCGCGTTGTAGCCCAGTTCGGATAGTTGCGCGGCGGTCAGCAACTGCGATTTGCCGAACTCGGTCATGTTGGCCAACAGCGGGGCATCCACCGCGGCGCGGAATTTCTCGAAATCGGCGGGCCCGGAAAGGGCTTCGGTGAAGATCAGGTCCGCCCCGGCGTCGACGTAGGCCTTGGCGCGGTCGATCGCGGCCGGCAGGCCCTCGATGCCGGCGGCGTCGGTGCGGGCGCAGACGATGAAGTTCGGGTCGCGTCGCGCGGCGATCGCCGCCCGCAGTCGCTTGACCATTTCGCTCGTCGGCACCACGGCCTTGCCGTCGAGGTGTCCGCACCGTTTGGGGTTGACCTGGTCTTCGAGGTGACAGCCGGCCAGCCCGGCGTCTTCGAGCACCGTGACGGTGCGGGCCGCGCTCATCGGTTCACCGAATCCGGTGTCGGCGTCGATGAAGGTCGGCAGGTCGGTGGCGGCGGCGATCTGCGCGCCGCGCCCGGCCACCTCGGTCAGGGTGGTCAGCCCGATGTCGGGCAGCCCCAGGTCGGCGGAGAGCACCGCGCCGGAGACGTAGACGCCGTCGAAGCCGATCTCGGCGATCAGCTTGGCGACCAGCGGCGAGAAGGCGCCCGGGATCCGTTGCAGTTGACCGGATTGCAGACCGAACCGGAACGCCGTCCGTTTCTCCGCGGGCGACACGGTGGCCCCGATCAGCCCACTCACCGGAAGATCCCGTCCGGGGTCGCCGGGGCGGTCGCCAGCAGTGCCGGGTCGACGACGATGTTCAATGCGCCCAGCGTGCCCCCGCTCAGGCCCGCCAATCCCTCGGCGACACCCAGGAAGCGTTCCTGCTCTGCGGGACTCACCACGTCCTCGGCGAGTTCGGTGAACTTACCGATGTACTGCTTGCGTTCGAACGGCCGGGCTCCCAGTGGGTGCGCGTCGGCGATCGCGAGCTCGTCGGTGATGACTTCGCCGCTGGCCAGGGTCACCTCGGCACGTGCGCCGAAGGCCTTCTCGGCCGGGTCGGTCGAGTGGTAGCGCCGGGTCCACTCCGGGTCTTCGACGGTGGAGATCTTGTGCCACAGCGCGATGGTCTCGGGGCGGTGTGCCCGCTCCGGGGAGTAGGACCGCACATGGTGCCAGCTGCCGTCCTCCAGGGCGACCGCGAAGATGTACATCACCGAGTGATCCAGGGTCTCCCGCGACGCGTCCGGATCGAACTTCTGCGGGTCGCCGGAACCGGTGCCGATCACGTAGTGGGTGTGGTGGCTGGTGTGCAGTCGGATCGTGGCCACCTGGCTCAGGTCACCGATGCGGTCCCGCAGTCGGCGGGCCAGGTCGATCAGGGCCTGACTCTGGTATTCGGCGGAGTACTCCTTGGTGTAGGTGTCCAGGATGGCGCGCTTGGCCTCGCCGGGACCGGGCAGCGGTACCCGATAGGTGTGGTCTTTGCCGGACAGCATCCAGGCGATCACCCCGTCCTCGCCCTCCCAGATCGGGGCCGGGGCGCCTTCGCCGCGCATCGCCCGGTCGACGGCCTCGATGCCCACCTTCCCGGCCCACGCGGGGGCGTAGGCCTTCCAACTGGAGATCAGGCCCTTACGGGACTGCCGGGTGGCGGTGGTCAGGTGCAGCGCCTGTCCTACCGCGGAGTAGATCACTTCGGGGTCCAGTTTGAGCATGGTGCCGATACCGGCGGCCACCGACGGCCCGAGATGGGCGACGTGGTCGATCTTGTGCTCGTGCAGGCAGATTCCCTTGACGAGGTCGACCTGGATCTCGTAAGCGGTGGCCAGGCCACGGATCAGGTCGGCGCCGCTGACCCCGAGTTGCTGGGCGACGGCGACCAGCGGCGGGATGTTGTCCCCGGGATGGGAGTATTCGGCGGCCAGGAAGGTGTCGTGGAAGTCCAGCTCACGCACTGCGGTGCCGTTGGCCCAGGCCGCCCACTCCGCCGAGTAGCTGCCCTCGACGCCGAAGACCGCCGCACCCGGCGCCGAGGGGTGCGCCTGCGCCTGCCGGCGGGCCACCGTAACCGGGCGGCGCAGCACCGAGGCCGCGCTGACGGCGGCGTTGTCGATGATCCGGTTGATCACCATGGCCGCGGTGTCGTCGGGGACGGCGACCGGGTCGGCTGCCACCTGAGCGATCTTCCAGGCGAGGTGTTCCTCCCGGGGGAACTCTTCGGCGCTGCGTCGGGTCTTCACGTCGTGTAGCTGCATATTCCACACCCTACGCACGCTCATGCAGCACCGACATGCATGGGAAATGCGTATTCCCGCGTCCTGAGTCCACCCCTTTTGCAAACATTGCGAATGCCCGGCCGGGTTACGCTGCCTGCCATGGCTCCCTCGACCACCCGGACCTTCGCCGGTGCGCGGCTGCGACGTCTGCGGGAGGAACGCGGCCTGACCCAGGTGGCGCTGGCCCGCGCACTGAACCTGTCGACCAGCTACGTCAACCAACTCGAGAACGATCAGCGGCCGATCACCGTCCCGGTGCTGCTGGCGCTCACCGACCGGTTCAGCCTGCCCGCGCAGTACTTCTCCGCGGACGCCGATGCCCGGCTGGTCGCCGACCTGCGGGACATGTTCACCGCCACGGCCGGCGAACACGCCGCCAGCGACGGCCAGATCGAAGAACTCGTCGCACGCATGCCCGATATCGGCAACAGCCTGCTCACCATGCATCGCCAACTGCGCGCCGCCACCGAGGAATTGGAGTCCTACCGGTCGCGGGTCTCCGGCGACACCGCCCAGGCCGCGGCACGCCCGATGCCCTTCGAGGAGGTCCGAGACTTCTTCTACGACCGCAACAACTACATCGGTGAACTCGACAACGCCGCCGAGCAGTTGTTCATCGATTCGGGGATGCGGTTCGGCGGCTTGGATATTCAGCTTTCGGCGCTGATGGCCGACAGCTTGGGTGTCACCGTGGCCATCGTCGATGATCTGCCGACCGGAATCAAACGCGTCTTCGACCCCGAGACACGGGTATTACGCATCGCGCGCCGGCTGTTGGCGGGTCAGCGGGCCTTCCAGATCGCCACGCAGTTGGCGCTGTTGACCCAGCAGGAGTTGATGTCGGACATCGTGGCCCGGGACCAGTCGTTGAGCCCGGAATCCCGCGGGGTGGCCAAGATCGGCCTGGCCAACTATTTTGCGGGTGCATTCCTGTTGCCGTACCGGCAGTTCCAGCGATCGGCGACCGATCTGCGCTACGACATCGATTTGTTGGGGCGTCGCTTCGAGGTGGGGCTGGAGATGGTGTGCCATCGGTTGTCCACGCTGCAGCAGCCGGGCCGACGCGGGGTGCCGTTCATCTTCGTGCGCACCGACAAGGCCGGCAACATTTCGAAACGGCAGTCGGCCACCGCGTTTCACTTCAGCCGGGTCGGCGGCAGTTGCCCACTGTGGGTGGTGCACGACGCGTTCAGCCAGCCGGGCCGGATCGTCACCCAGGTGGCGCAGATGCCCGACGGGCGCAAGTACTTCTGGATCGCCACCACCACCCCACCCGAGGGCCGCGGCTATCTGGGACAGCACAAGACCTTCGCCATCGGACTGGGGTGCGATCTGGCGCACGCCGACAAGCTGGTGTATTCGACCGGGGTCGCGCTGAACGACGACGCGACCGTGGTGCCGATCGGTGCGGGCTGCAAGATCTGCGATCGGCAGGCCTGCCCGCAGCGGGCCTTCCCCTATCTGGGCCGGCGGGTCGTGGTGGACGAGAACGCCGGCAGCGGGCTGCCCTACTCGCCGGTCGCCTCGGACTTGACCGGCCGATAGAACAGGGCCAGCTGGCCGATAGCGCCGGCCAGGCCGAGACCGAGCGAGATCGCCAGGCCCGGCCAACCGTTCTGCCAGCAGTGGCAGAAGATCTGGTGGTCGGCGCTGAGGTGACCCGGCCCGATCATCGCGATCGCGACGGCGCCGGTGGCCAGGATCAGGTTGTACTCCCAGCCCTCACCGACGATGAAGAATCCGTTCGCCCGGTGCACCGTCCAGGCCGCGACCGTCATCAACGCCACAAAGCCCGCGGCGGCGATCGGGGTGAACAAGCCCACGGCGATACCCAGGCCGGCGGCGATCTCGGCGACGGCGGCCGTCACCGCCTGGAACTTGCCGTACTTCATGCCGATGCTCTCGAACCACCTGGCGGTGCCCGGGATCCGGCCCCCTCCGAAGAACTTGTTGAATCCGTGGGCCGCCATGGTCAGACCCAGGACCAGGCGCAGGAGCAGCAACGCGACGTCAGTAGCAGTGGCCATTGGCCCAAACTACAACGCGGCGTCCAACAGTCGTAGATAACCCTCGATATCGGCGATCGCCGATTCGGCCGCATGCACACTGACCACGACGCCGTCCCCGATACCGTGCACCCCGTGAGTCAGGCCCATCGCCGGGGACAGCGCGGGGAATCCCGCGGTGAGCGATACCGGCGCGGCACCGAACCGCAGATCGGCGGCGCCGCGGTGCACGCTGGAGACCACGGTGTTGCCGGCGACCCGTGCCGGTCGGGCGTCGACGTCGAAATTGTGGACACCCCAGCGCAGCAGCGCCGCGGGCGTCGCGGCGAAAGCCCGGTCGGCTGCGGCCGACGCGGGATGGCGGCCGCGCAGCCGGCCGACCGTCAGATCCGCGGCGATCCGTGCGCAGCGGGCATCGTGCGGCAGTGACGGGTACAGGCCCACCGGGACGTTGCCGAAATGGTTGTGTGCGCGCCGGGTGCCGGCTTTGGCCATCGGCACTTCGGCACCGAGCTGCTCGCAGGGTTCGCCGAGGTAGTCCGAGAGTGCCGCCGACACCGCCGCGAGCACCGCGACCGTCACGGTCGGCCCGCGCAGGTCGTCGCGGCGGCGCACCAGGGTGCGCACGGTCCGGGAACCGCCGGGCCGGTTGTTGGTGGCCAACGGTGGGCGGTCCCCGACCGGCGGCGGCAGCAGTCCGGCCCGGGTGGCGTCGACACGGTCTCGGTGGGCGCGCGCGGCCACCGCCGCACGCCACGGCAGCACGTCACGGCCGGGTGCACGCAGCGGGGCGACGGTGGCCGCCCGGCCGAACAACCGGGCCGCCAGCGCCGACGCCCGTCCCCCGTCGGCGAGCGCGTGGGCCACCTGCAGCACGGCCACGCTGCCGGCGCCGGGGTGACCGGGAATGCCGTGCACGGGGGCGAACACGTGCAGCCGCCACGGCGCCACGGCGGCGTCGAGTTGGTCGTCGGACAGCGCCACGATCGCATCCAGGCACCCGGTCCAGCTGTCGTCGGCCACCCGGTGCCGCATCGCGGCGACGCCGCCGGTCATCGGTACCCACCGCGGATAGCGAAGCGCGCAAGCGTCGGCCACCCGGATCGTCAGGTCCGGCACCGCCCGGGCCCGCTCGAGCACCTCGGCGATAGCGCCGTCGAGGTCGGCCGGTACCCCGGCGAACGCGTACAGCAGGAACTGGTCGCTGGGGATCTTGGCCGACATCCAGTAGAACTGCGCGTCGATCGCGGTCATCGGCCGACCGCGCATCAGGCCAGGAATCGCAGGATCCGCTCGGAGACCTCGTCGGGCTGCTCGAGTTGCAGGAAGTGGCCGGCGTTGTCGACGACCGCCACCGCGCTGTCCGCAGGCAGTGCCGGCGGAACCCAGCGGGTGAAAGCGGCCGTCATGCAGCCGTCGGTGCGTCCGTGCAGATACAGGCTCGGGATCGTCGGGAGCTGCAGCCAGTAGGGGTGCAGGCCGGCGTAGCGCGCCGGGGCACGCAGGCTGCGCAGCGCCCGATAGGGGCCGAGTGCCGCACGCCAGCCGTCCGGTGTCCCGATGGCCGCGTCGACGTGCCGCAGGTCGTCCTCGGCGGCGTATCCCGGTGACCACCGACGCCACAACAGGGGCAGCACCCAGGAGGCGGAGCGGTCCGGCAGCCAGGGCAGTTGGAAATAGCTGATGTACCAGCTGCGCACCAACTGGGCCGGCAGGTATCGGGCCACGGCCAACCGGCCGACGCCCCGGACCCCGCGCAGTGCGGCCGGCGGGGGCACCGACATGATCACCGCCTTGGTGAACGGGCTGTCCGGCATGGCAGCCAGTCCTGTGGCCGTCATCGCCCCCCAGTCGTGGCCGATCACCACGTCGCGGCCCGTCCTACCGACGGCGTCGAGAACCCGCAGCGCGTCGTCCATCAGCGCCCCGAGGTGATAGCTGCCGTCGGTCGGTATCGCCGACGGTGCGTAGCCCCGCAGGAACGGCGCCACCACATGCCAACCGGCCGCGACCAGTGCGGGCGCCACCCGTCGCCATCCGTAGGCGGTGTCGGGAAAACCGTGCAGGCACAACGCCACCGGATTACCCGGTGTTCCCCAGCTCAAGGCTTTGAGCTCGACCTCGGGCGCCGTCACGTCGATCCACCGCGGTTCACTCATCGCATACCCCTCAGACCGCACCGGCGGGCGTTTCTGTCCGCGCTGTCGTCCAACCTATCTACCATCTTTGAGATGCGCACAGCCCAGACGGTCGCGTTCGACGGCGTCAACGGAGTCACGCTGGCCGCCGATGAGTGGAACCGGGGCGCCCCGGACGCCGCCGGGTATCCGACGATCCTGATGCTGCACGGCGGCGGCCAGAATCGGTATTCCTGGCATAAGACCGGCCAGATCCTGGCCGGGCGCGGTTGTCACGTCGTCGCCCTGGACACCCGCGGCCACGGCGACAGTGACCGCTCACCGAACGCCGACTACTCCCTGGAGACCCTGACCGCCGATGCGCTGTCGGTGATCGACGCGATAGGCCGACCGGTGGCGTTGATCGGGGCCAGCATGGGCGGGTTGACCGGCATCATGGTCGCCGACCAGGCCGGTCCGCAGCGGGTGTCCAAGCTGGTGTTGGTCGACGTGGTGCCCCGCTATGAGAAGGACGGCAGCGCCCGGATTCGGGACTTCATGTTGAGCCACATCGACGGCTTCGATTCCCTCGAGCAGGCCGCCGAGGCGGTGGCCGAATACCTGCCGCACCGAGCCAAGCCGCGCAGCCCCGAGGGCCTGAAGAAGAATCTGCGGTTCCGCGACGGCCGCTGGTACTGGCATTGGGATCCGGCCATGATGTCCAAACCCGGCGACGATCCGGCGCTGCGCACCGAGAAACTCGAGTCGGCGGCCATCGGACTGCAGATCCCGATCCTGCTGATCCGCGGCAAGCTGTCGGACGTGGTGAGCACCGAAGGCGTCGACGACTTCCTGTCCAAGGTTCCCGGTGCGCGGTTCGTCGAACTGTCCGGGGCCGGTCACACCGCGGCCGGCGACGACAACGACGCCTTCAGCGCCGCGGTCGTCGAGTTCGTGTCCGGCCCTTGACGGGGTGGTTCGCGCCGCCGATGCTCGCGGCCTACGCGCTGGCGGCTCTGGCCGTCGGCGAGGGCGTCGCGCTGGCGGTGTTGACCGCACGCCTGCGGCGGGTCCAAGCCGAGGTGGCGGACCTGCGCGGCCGCGTCGACACCCGGAATCTGTTGCTCAGCGGCGGGCGTGAAGCCGTCAAAACCATGTGGCAGACCGCGAACCTGGTGCGCAAGCAGGGATTCGGTGCAGCGGTGCGCAGCTCGATCGAAGACCTCGCCGATTGGGCGGAGGTGGAGCGGCCCGACCTGGCCCGGCTGACCCCCGACGGGCATGTGGTGGTGCTGTTCACCGATATCGAGGGATCCACGGCGCTCAACGAACGGATCGGCGACCGCGCCTGGGTGAAGCTGATCGCCCGGCACGACGAAATGGTGCAGCGCATGGTCACCCGGCACGGTGGGCATGTCGTCAAGAGTCAGGGCGACGGGTTCATGATCGCGTTCGCGCAGCCCGAGCAGGCGGTGCGCTGTGCCGTCGACATCCAGCACGCGCTGGCGTCGCCGCGCGGCCGCAAACCGCAGCATCCGATCAAGGTCCGGATCGGGGCGCACATGGGCCGTTCGGTGCGCCGCGGCGACGACCTGTTCGGACGCAACGTCGCGATGGCCGCCCGAGTGGCGGCAGCCGCCGAGGGCGGGCAGATCCTGATCAGCGGCCCGGTCCGTGACGCGGTCAAAGACCGCGACGACATCACCGTCGGCGCCGGACGCGACGCCGAGTTGAAGGGCTTCGCCGGCACCCACCGGCTCTACGCGGTGGACTGCGGTTAACCCCGTTTGTCAGGCGTCGCCGTCAGCTTCGGCCAACCGCTGATGAAGCCGGGCCCGGATTTCCTCGGGCGTATAGGCCCGCCGCCGGCGCTGGTCCCGCACCACCAGCACTCCCCCGGCGGCGACGCCGACCACGCCGGCCAGGCCGATCCATTTCCAGATGCTGCGCACGCTCACACCCTATGGTGCTGTCGTGGACGAACACACCGTGACGTTGGAACGTGTGCTGGCCGAGACCCGCACCGGTGACATCTGGCTGTTCCGCGGGCGCTCCGGACCGGACCGCGCCATCCAGACGCTGTCCAACGCCCCGGTGAACCACGTCGGGATGACGGTGGCGCTCGACGACCTGCCCCCGCTGATCTGGCACGCCGAACTCGGCGACAAACTGCTCGACTACTGGACCGGCACCAATCACCGCGGTGTCCAGCTCAACGACGCCCGTGCTGCCGTCGAACAGTGGCTGGGCCGCTACGAGCAGCGCTGCTGGTTCCGCCAGCTCAGCGGGACCGTCACCCGCGAACAGGAGGATCAGCTGCTGCGTGCCATCGCCCGGATGGACGGCACCGCCTTCCCCACCACGGCACGGCTCACCGGCCGGTGGCTGCGGGGGCGGCTGCCGACCGCCAGCGACTGGACCCGCGGCATCCCGGTTCTGGATCGCAAGGTCCACGAACTCAGTCAGCGTCGCAAAGCCCGCCACCGCAAGGTAGCCCTGCAGACGGCCTACTGCGCCGAGACGGTCGCCATCACCTACGAGGAGATGGGCCTGCTGTCGACCGACAAGAACTCGAACTGGTTCGACCCCGGGTCGTTCTGGAGCGGCGACATCCTGCCCTTGGCCCCGGGCTATCAGCTCGGTCGGGAGATCTCCGTCGTGCCCTAGTCGATGGTCAGTTCACCCATCGCCGACCAGTCGGTGGCCTCGATCTGTTGGCTGATGATCTTCGGCGTGGACACCAGCGCCTGGGGCATGTCGGCCATGGCCTGCTTGAAATGGTCACTGTTGACGTGCGCGCTGCCGGCGTCGCCGTCCCGAAACGCCTCGACGAGCACGTACTCGCACGGGTCGTCGAGGCTGCGCGACCAGTCGAACCACAGGTTGCCCGGTTCGGCGCGGGTCGCTTCGGTGAAGGCGGCCACCAACTGCGGCCAGCGCTCCGCCCATTCCGGCTTGACCGCGAATTTGACGACGATGAAGATCACGGCGGCTACCCGATTTCCAGGGTGCTGTGCACCGGGGTGACGTTGGTGGTCATATCCAGGACCGGGCAGTGCTTTTCGACCACCTGGTGCAGTTCCCGGTAGCGCTCTTCGGTGTCCGGGCCGGTCACGGTGATGACCACGCGCACCTCTTTGAAGCCGGGACGGACGTCGTCGGCGAGGCCGAAGAAGCCGCGTACGTCGAGGTCTCCCTCAGCGCGCCCGGTGATCTGATCGACTGCGATGCCCAGCTTCTCGGCCCAGTACCGCCAGGTGACGACCTGGCAGGACAGCAGCGAGCCGAGGTAGTACTCGACCGGGTTGGGTGCGGTGTTCTCCCCGCCCAGGGCGGGCGGTTCGTCGACTTCCACGCTGTAGCGGCCCATGGTGACGGTGCTGGCCACCGCATCGTGGGCGACGGCCGAAGCGCGGAAGACGACCTGGGAGCCGGCCGAGTCGGCGGCGGCCGGGTCACTGGTGGCGGCGACGACGGCGGCGAGACGGGTAGTCGAGGAGGTCATAGCAGTCAGGGTAGAGACCTTGCGGCGAAAGGCTCCCGACGGAGGCCACATGAAAGATTCGTCGGTCGTTTCTACGCTATCCATTGCTGTCCGATAGACCGTTCATCAGTTTTCTTTGATGGCCTTCCTTCCTTGTTTGTGTACCGTGGTGGTACCAGTAAGCCCATCGAAGAAACTAGGGAGATTCTGCGATGCCGACCGCCACGGAAACCGACCCCCGACAACAGCTCTCGCTGGCCATCCGCGAACTGGCCGACCTGCGCAAACTCCTGAGCTCACTGCTGAGCCCCGACGACTCGCGCAACCCGGGCCACTAGTACGCGGGATCGAATACCATTCGCCACCGCCAGCGGCTAACCTGTGCCACGTGGAGGTACTACGGCACGTAATAGTTCTGCTGCACATCATCGGCTTCGCGGTGACGTTTGGCGCCCTGTTCGCCGAGGCTGCGGCGCGACGCTTTCAGCTCACCCCGGTCATGGATTACGGCGTGGGACTGTCCCTGCTGACCGGACTGGCCCTGGCCGCCCCCTGGCCCGCGGGAGTGGTGCTCAACTACCCCAAGATCGAGACCAAGCTGGTGATCCTGATCGCGCTGGGCGCCGTGCTCGGCATCGGGCGGGCCCGCCAACGCCGTTCCGGTGAGGCGCCCCGTGCGCTGTTCTATGCCGCCGGGGCGCTGGTCCTGACCGCGGCGGGCCTCGCCGTCGTCTGGTAGCCGCCGGGCGGGAGGCCTTGGCGGCCAGGCCGGCTCCCAGCCGGCTGGATGCCGATATAACTGTGCGGGCTCGGATGATTCGTCATGTAGTTGCTGTAGCCGAGCCAGCCGAACAACCCGTCATAGAAGGCCAGGGACTCGCCGTAATCCAAGACCGCGAACTCAACGCGACTGACGCCGCGTCATCTCATCCCGCCCCCAAAGCCAATTACTACGCAACGTAGTAAAAATGACGGAGACTGGAAAGGCTGCTTGGTGCCGCCTAGGTCCGATAGGCGTCGCGCCGGTGCACGATGTGGATGACACCCACGACAACTCGGTCATCGATAATCCGGTAGATAACCCGGAATTCGCCACGTCGCGCTGAGTATCGGCCTGCCAACTGGTCGCGCAGCGGTTTACCCACTCGACGTGGTTCCTCGGCAAGCGGGCCACAAATGAACTCCCAACAGGCGGCCGCAACAGCCTCGGGGAGCCCGGTGGTCAACGCCCGCTTGGCGGCACCAGACAATTCAATGCGATACGTCACCTAGGCAGCCGCCCGGCAGCCCTCATCTCCTCGGCCACCTCGTCGAGCGTGAAGACTTCGCCGCGCTCGATTGCATCCTCGGCGTCCCGAATCTCGCGCACCAACTCCGAATCACTCAAGACGTCCAGCGTTTCCATGAGGGAGTCGTAGTCTTCGGCGCTAAGGATCACGACGGCCCGCCTGCCCTGCCTGGTGACTTCGACCCGCTGATGCGTGCGGACAGCCTCATCGACCAGCTTGGACAGGTTTGCCCGAACCTCAGCCAAGGGCAACGTCGTCATGTACAGAATTCTAGCGTGAATACCGGATGGGCGATCCTGCTCAGAGGCCGAACTTCGCACAGGCCTGATCGATGACCGGCGTGAACAGATCGACTAGGCCGTGATCCGCTGTCATCGAGGTCAGACGACCTTCTTCACCACGCTCGACTTGAGCTGCATACGGCCGAATCCGGGGACGTTGGCGTCGATGTCGTGATCGCCCACGCCATCGGAGATGAGCCGGATGCCCCGCACCTTGGTGCCGGCCTTGATCACCCCGCCTCCGCCGCCCTTGACCTTGACGGTCTTCACCACGGTCACCGTGTCGCCGTCGGCCAATGGGTTACCGACCGAGTCCACGATCGCCGCATCCGAATCCTGCGCCCCGCCATCGCCGGCGTCATCGGCCGTCCACTCGTGCGCGCACATCGGGCACACCAGCAGCGCGCCCTGCTCGTAGGTGTACGCCTCGTTGCAGGCGGGGCACGGCGGCAACTGATCGGACAACAGTCAACTCCCTCGAGGTAGCCGGTGGTCACCGGTAGCGGGCAAACCAATCGAGCAGCAGATCGGCTGCCGCCTCGGGCTGCTCATCGGGGATCCAGTGCGACCCCGCGAGCGCCACAAAGCGAAAGTCACCGGTCACATAGCGTTCAGACCTGCGCGCTGCCCTCTCAAGAATGTATTTGTCACGGTCACTCCAGACCAACTGTGTCGGAACCGCCACCACGCCGACACGTCCCGCTAAAGGTGCCGCCCGATACCAGTTGAGCGCAGCCCGGTACGCACCCGGCTCGGCCATGAATCGGGCGTCGCGGTCGGCGAGATCGGGTCGCTGCCCGCCGGATCGCAGCATCCGCGCCAACCTCACCCCCTTGCCGTCAGCTCCGAGATAGAACCGTTCGGGTAGCTTCGGCAGCTGGTAGGCGAAGGCATACCACGACGACATGCCCTGCCTGCTCGTCAACATCGCCTGCTGCAGCGCGCGCGGATGCGGGCTGGACAGCGCGGACAACGTAGTAACCCGCTCCGGACATTGCGCTGCGAAGCTCCACGCGACAAGTCCGCCGAAGTCGTGACCCACCAGGTGCACACTCGATGCACCGCTCGCATCGACCAAGGCGCCCACGTCGCCGACCAGTTCGGCCATCCGGTAGTCGCGACGTCGCCGCGGCCGAGCCCCCGGCGATATCCCCCGCTGGTTCGGCGCCAGACACCGATATCCCGCAGTGAGCAGCCGCGGAATCACGCCGTCCCAAGCCGCCGCAGTCTGCGGGTGGCCATGCAACAGGATGACGGTGGGCGCATCGGCCGGCCCACGGTCGTCGAGGTCGAAAACCAGGTCGCCGCGCCGAAAACGGTCCATACCGCGATCATCGGGCACTGCGGGACGCGTCGGTGAGTTTTGGTCACCGCGACCCACGAATTGCGCGTCACCGGCGCCCCGCCGGATCGACCGACCCACACCCCGGACGTAGCGGTTACACGTTGAACCGGAACTCCTTGCTGGAGGTTTAGCTGGACCGAAAGCGTTGACTGCGTTAAGAACCCGCAGGTCAAAGATTTGGCTGGCTGTTACCAGTGACGGCGGTTTCCGCAACTACTGCCGACGGACTGCGGACGACGGCACCGACTCGCCCGAAGGGGGACCGTAAAGGTTGCGCCCCGATCGCGATGGACCGTGGTGCCCGGTAAGTGGCACGTCGATCGCCTCCCCTGGCTAGCGTGTATCGCGGCTACTGTGCGGGATGGTTGCCTGTCTGCAGGCAGGCTTTCCTTCACAGGAGGACGATGTCGTGAATTACCGAGGATCGTCACGGAGGCTACTTGGTAACTCAATGTCAGCCATGCTCGCCGCGATTGAGATTTATAATAAACCACGGTTTCCCTACCGCGACGAGGTCGCAGTTGTCATGCTTATCAATGCCCGGGAACTTATACTGAAGGCCGTTTTATCAAAATCTGGGAGCTCGATCTACTACCCAAAACGACGGCAGGAACAACAAGACAGTCCACTTTTACAATGAACCCGACTTTGGGGTCGTAAATTAATGCCTAGCCCAGACAGCGATCCATAATTAGCGGGACATTGCCCGCGAGGTCTTCGACAAAGATGTTACCGAAGAAATTTCCTGGCAGATCCTCCCACTGGGGGTGAAAGCTCCTGTCGATCCGGTTCAATACTTACGAGGCGGAGGATCAGCAGTTCAGGAGTTCCTGCTTGAGATCCAGGCCGCGCACCAAGAATTTAGAACCGACAGCTTTCGACTTCTAACTATTTATACGGTCCATCTGCAATCGACAAAGAGGTTGCGCGATGCGGATGTAACCGTAGGTATCTCCGGAATCGACAACGACAGCGTCACGACTGTAGAGAAAAGAGTGGATCCGAATAAAACACACCCGCTTCGACAGAAGGATGTCATACCTTTATTAAACAAGGCACTTCAATTTGGTCCGCATGAATTTCAGGCGATCACGCGAGTTCACCGATTAAGGAATCATCCGAGATATTGCTGGAAGGACGAGGATGTCAACCTAATCAAATGGTCCCATGACATTGCCGCCTTCATCAACATGTTGACCTTAGAGAATGTAATGGTGGCACGTCGCCAGTATGGCGAGACAGTCGGGCGTGTATCAGCCGCGAAGAATCGCGAGAAGCGAGGGGCCACACCCCCAAGCCGAGGCCATGCCGAACCAAACACACACAAGCAACCAATGTTCAGTCAATGCCGCGTTTTCCTGGAGAGAAACGGACGCTGGCAAATCGAGGCAAATCGAGGCGCGCTCTACAGGAGATCAGTGGCACCCCCGAGGGGTGGATCAGCTTAATCACATCGAGGAGGTGGACTACATCGCCTGGCCATGGACTATCCGCGCGATCTCATCAAAGGCCCGCTGTTGCCTTTCGAGGCGAGCTTGGCGCCCAGCGGGGTCTGGCGTCCATAGCGCTTGCTTACTTGGGTGAATGCTTTCGACAATCTTCAGACCACGATCAGCATCCAAGGATGGGCGCAGCTTCTTGACATGCTTCCACGCGGCTGCCGCTACGACTCCCTGCAACAGCACTACTTCCAAAGTCTCGACCATGTCAATGAGCTTGCAAAGAACCACCGCTCCGACTTTCTTTTCTTCGGCATTCGGAGCACGGTCGATGAACCACGGGTAGGCGTTCCACGGCAGGACCCAACGCGGCGGGATTCCCTGGTCCGCGAAGAGCTTGCATTGGGCTTCGGCTGTCGCATCGTCGTTCTCGATGCACAAGAACCCCGAACCGCTACCCTCCCGCGTTGCTTTTCCCGGGTCACTCAAGACGCTAAGAATCTTGGCATCCACCCCGCCGTGTAGAGGAGCCACCTTCGGCAGCCAACCCCGCCCATCCGGGTCAACCAGCTGATCAACGAACGCATTGATCGGAGCGATATGCGGATCCGATTGATGAGCGATCTGGCTAGCTTTAAAATTTGCATCGCGCATCCGCCGCACCATGCAGGCAGGCTAGCCGACCGCGCAGCAGCTGCAAGCCTGTTCCGGGTGGCGGCTAACCCTGCTGCGGACGAACTGCGGACAGACCGCCAATAAATAGCTGCTGACCTGCACCTCTACACGTTGAACCGGAACTCCACCACGTCCCCGTCGGCCATCACGTAGTCCTTGCCCTCCATGCGCACCTTGCCGGCGGACTTGGCCGCCGCCATCGAGCCGGCTTCGACCAGGTCGTCGAACGAGACCACCTCAGCCTTGATGAAGCCCTTCTCGAAGTCGGTGTGGATCACCCCGGCCGCCTTGGGCGCGGTGTCGCCCTGGTGGATGGTCCAGGCCCGGGCCTCCTTCGGCCCTGCGGTCAGGTAGGTCTGCAGTTTCAGGGTGTGGAAGCCGGCGCGGGCCAACGCGTCCAGGCCGCGCTCGCTCTGCCCGATCGACTCCAGGAGCTCCATCGCGGATTCGTCGTCCAGTTCGGCGAGCTCGGCCTCGATCTTGGCGTCGAGGAAGACCGCATCGGCCGGGGCCACCAGTTCACGCAGCGCGGCCACCCGGGCCGCGTCGGTGAGCACCGACTCGTCGGCGTTGAACACGTACAGGAACGGCTTGGTGGTCAGCAGGTTCAATTCCCGCAGCGGCGCGGCGTCCACGCCGGCGGCGAACAGGGTCTTGCCGCTGTCCAGGATGGCCGCGGCGGCCACCGCGGCCTCGTGCACGGGCTTGCGGTCCTTGTTGTTGCGGGCTTCCTTCTCCAGCCGCGGGACCGCCTTCTCACACGTCTGCATATCGGCCAGCATCAGCTCGGTGGCGATCACCTCGATGTCGGCCTCGGGATCCACCTTGCCGTCCACGTGCACCACGTCGTCGTCGGCGAAGACCCGCACCACCTGACAGATGGCGTCGCACTCGCGGATATTGGCCAGGAACTTGTTGCCCAGGCCGGCCCCTTCCGAGGCACCTTTGACGATGCCGGCGATGTCGACGAACGTCACCGGCGCGGGCAGGATCCGTTCGGACCCGAAGATCTCCGCCAGCTTGGCCAGCCGAGGATCGGGCAGCGGCACCACACCCTCGTTCGGCTCGATCGTCGCGAACGGGTAGTTGGCGGCCAACACATCGTTGTGTGTCAGCGCGTTGAACAGGGTCGACTTACCGACGTTGGGCAACCCCACGATTCCCAGGCTCAGGCTCACGAGTGACCAAGTCTAGATCGCTGCGCGTGCCGCCGTGCGCACCCGCCGTCGCCAGCCGGTACCGTCAGTGTGTGGCAGTAGCGCGCGAGAAGTCGGCAGTGGCGGCTGACCACCGTTCTATTTTGCCGAACATCAACGGCTTGCCGTGGTGGAGCGCCGTAGCGGTGGCGGTCATCTCAACAGCGATCGGGGTGGCGTTCGACGCCGGCTCGGGCGACAAGGAACTGACCGTCGTCTTCGCCGCCCTCTATGCGGTCGGCTGCGTTGCGGCGGTGCTCATGGTCCAGCAGTCGGCGGTGTTCGCGACGGTGGTCCAGCCCCCGTTGATCCTGTTCGTCAGCGTGCCCGCCGCGTACTGGGTGTTCCACGGCGCCGGCTTCCCCGGGCTCAAGAACATCGCCATCAACTGCGGTTATCCGCTGATCGAACGATTCCCGCTGATGTTGTTCACCGCCGCGGCGGTGCTGCTGATCGGGATGGTCCGCTGGTATCTGGGCATGCTGGACGGCGGGGTGCAGAAGCGGGTGACCGAGAAGCCGGGCACCGCGAACCCGCCGGCGTTCGTCGGCAAGCTCGTCGCCCTGGTCAACTCGGCGCTGAACCGCAATCCGGCCCACGCGGTCGAACGGCCGGCTTCGCGCCCGCCGCGGTCCGGCGAGCGCCCACGCCGCGCCACCGCCGAAGCCCGGCGTGCCGCACGAGAGGCCGGTTCGCGAACCCGCAACCGCCCCACCGGACATCGCGGGGCGACGAACGGAGCGGCGCCGACGCGCTCCCGGCACGTCCGTCCACAGATGGACGACCAGGAAGCCCCGCGTCCCCGCCGCCGGCCGCCGGCCGGCACCCGCCAGGATCCGCCTCAGCGCCGACGACGCCCGGCACCGGAAGTACGCGACGAGCACCAACCGCGACGACGTCCCGCCCCGGAATGGCAGGATCAGCCGCGACGACGTCCGCGTCCGTCACCCGATGCGCCGCGCGCCGCAGAACCGATGCCCAGACCGCATCGGGATCCGCGCACCCGCGGCTATCGGCCCGACGAGGTGGCCGAAGGGCTGCCGCGGCGCCACCCGGTCTCGCAGGTTCGTTACCGCAGAGCCGCGGGGGCTGAATCCGATGCGGCCCCGCGTCCCCGCGCCCACTCATCGCGCGAAGAATTCGACTCCTGGGAGTTCGACATCTAGCCAAGCCGCCTTCCGCCACGCTTGCATCGACCGACGCCCCGCCGCACCAATCAATCGGGGATTTCCATGGTGTTGAGACGACAGAAAAATTCCATGCCGAACCCAAATACTGCGCATTTACTGAAATACACCTGTCAACTTACTGTGAATTTGCGAATCACAACTCCGCCGCACGCAGAGGTTCCCCGAGGACTGCACGCGAACCGGCCATGACGGCCGATAACTGCAGGTCGGACCGGCACAGCTGCGCGAGAGCCGCCCGGGCCGGCACGGGCCGGGCCGGGCCGATCGTCGTACCGACCCCGATAATTCGACCGTTACCACAGCGCAAATTTTATTGTGACTGCGGTTCAAGTCGCGCATTTCGTTGCAAGGGCTACGATGCGATTTGTCCGCCCCCCGCCCCGTATATCCCCCTCCCGTTATGAAGTCGGATTGATGCTGCGCGACTTCGCAGCGCATCACCCCAACAGTTTTAAGCCGCTGCCGAGAGAGCCGATCCATGCAACAGATCTCGACCATGCCGACCGAAAAGCCGCACAACGGCTTAGCCGGCCTCAAACACTGGCGCTACGACCTCCGGTCGGGCTTCACCGTGGCGATGATCTCGCTGCCGTTCTCGATGGGTATCGCGATCACGTCGGGCGCGCCGCCCATCTGCGGGATCGTGTCGGCGATCATCGCCGGTTTCGTCCTGCCCTTTCTAGGCGGCTCGTATGTGACCATCAGCGGCCCGGCGGCGGGACTGGCGCCGGTCCTGTTCGCCGGCATGATCACCCTGGGGCAGATTCGCCTGGGCGAGGATGCACCGCAAGACGAGTTGCTTGCGGTGGGTTACCCGCTGATCCTGGTTGCCATCGCCTTTGCCGGTGTCGTGCAGTTCATCCTCGCCAAGTTGAAGGTGGCCCGCCTGAGCGCCATCTTCCCGGCCGCGGCCATTCAGGGCATGCTGGCCGCGATCGGCCTGATGATCATCGCCAAGCAGATCCCGCTGTTCATGGGCGTGCCGTTCGAGGGCCGCGATTTCTGGGCCATCATCACCGAAGTCCCCAGCCACATCGGGTCGATGAATCTACAGGTCTTCACCCTGGGGATCGGCTGCCTGGCAGGGTTGTTCATGCTGACGGTGCTACCCGGGCGACTGCTGAAGGTGATGCCGCCACCGGTCTGGGTTTTCTTCGCCGGCACGCTCGCCAGCGTCTTCATCCTGAAGTTGGACAAGGACTACCTGATCGACGTCCCCGATTCGCTGATGGATGGGATCGTCCTGCCCCAGTTCGGCACGGTGTTCGCCCATCCCGAACTATGGCTGGCGCTGTCCTACGTGGTCATCACCCTGGTCTTGATCGACGGAGCCGAGTCCCTGGCCACCATCGCAGCCGTGGACAAAATCGATCCGTTCCGCCGGCGCTCCGACCCGGATCGCACCCTGCAGGCCATGGGCGTGTCCAACATCGCCTCCAGCACACTCGGTGGCCTGACCATCATCCCCGGCATGGTCAAGAGCACGGCCAACATCCTGGGCGGAGGCCGCACCCAATGGGCCAACTTCTACAACGCCTGCTTCCTGTTGACGTTCGTACTGCTGCTCAGCGACCTGATCAACATGGTCCCCTTGGCGGTGCTGGCCGCCGTCCTGGTCTTCATCGGTTACAACCTGTGCAAACCCGCGGTCTGGCGCCATGTCACGCAGGTCGGGGGCGAGCAGTTCGTCGTCTTCGCGGTGACTTTGCTCGTGACGTTGTCGACGGACCTGCTCGTCGGCCTTCTCGCCGGCGTCGCCGTGAAACTGGTACTGAATCTGTGGCTGGAAGGCCTGTGGCACGCGTTGCACCACCGCGCCGATTCCGCCAAGCCGAGTCTCGTCGGCCGTTTCCTCAACATGTTCCGCAATCCGGTGTCGCGCCGGGACTTCGACGAAGGGACTTACCATCTCTACCTCGATCGCGCCCTGGTGTGTTTCAACCTGTTCCACGTGATTCGGGAGTTGGGGCAGTATCCGCCGGAAACCCGGACAGTGCACGTGCACCTGAGTTCGAGTGTGCCCCTGGTCGATCACACGACCAGCGAGACCCTCGGGTATTTCCTGGATGAGTTCAACAGCCGGGATGAGGGACCGGCGTTGATAATCGACGGCTGGGACCACATGCGGCCGCTCTCCGAGCACGCAACGAGCGCGCGGATCGCCCTGGCCGACATCGACGTCGACGCGGACGTGCCGGAGAACTCGCGAACCAAGGATTGACGGTCGACCGTCAGCGGCGATCCGGCCGGATCTCCCGCGGCAGTGCGAACACCAGGGTCTCGTTGGCCGTGGCCACCGGGAACACGGTGCCGTAGCCGTACTCGGCCAACCGCTCCAACACACCGCGCACCAGAATCTCCGGCACCGAGGCGCCGGAAGTGACGCCGATGGTCTGCACCGGGCCGGCCTCGGGGGCCAACCAGGCCGGGTCGATGTCGTCGGCGTAGTCGACCAGATGCGCAGCGGTGGCGCCAGCCCCCAACGCCACCTCGACCAGCCGGTTGGAGTTCGAGGAGTTACGCGATCCGACCACGATCACCAGCTCACATTCCGGGGCCATCGCCTTGACCGCGGTCTGCCGGTTCTGCGTGGCGTAACAGATGTCGTCGCTGGGCGGGTCCTGCAGATTCGGGAAACGCTCGCGCAGCTTCACCACGGTCTGCATGGTCTCGTCGACGCTGAGCGTGGTCTGCGACAGCCACACCACCTTGTTCTCGTCACGGACGGTCACCGCGGCCACCGCATCCAAGCCGTCGACCAACTGCACGTCGTCGGGGGCTTCCCCGATGATCCCGACGACCTCTTCGTGGCCGGCATGGCCGATCAGCAGGATGTCGTACCCGTCGCGGGCGAAGCGCTTGGCCTCGTTGTGCACCTTGGTCACCAACGGGCAGGTCGCGTCGATCACCCGCAGACCGCGGTCGGCGGCCGATTCGTGCACGGTCGGGGCCACGCCGTGGGCGGAGAAGACCACCATGGCACCCTCGGGCACCTCGTCGGTCTCGTGTACGAAGACCGCGCCCTTGTTCGTCAGGGTGTCCACCACATGCTTGTTGTGCACGATCTCGTGACGGACGTACACGGGTGCACCGTGCTTCTCCAGCGCCCGTTCCACGGTCTCGACCGCACGGTCCACGCCCGCGCAGTATCCGCGCGGCTCGGCCAGCAGCACCCGCTTACCGGCAGGCGCACCGGCGACCGGCGTCCCGGGATCGACGGCGGTCTTGATATCCAGGGTCGGCGGCATGGCAACCAGCCTACGGTCTGCCGACGCGGGACCGCCAGCTCACACCGGGCGACCCGATGCTTGGAGATGACCGGCGGGTAAGGCAGTCTGGAGACCATGGCAAACGCACCCTTTGGAGTCCGGCTTCTGGTCGGCGCGGCGACCGTCGCGGTCGAGGAGACCCTGAAGCTGCCGCAAACCATCCTGGCCTACCCGATGACGCTGGCCAGTCAGGCCGCGCACGCGGTGATGCGCTGGCAGCAGGGCGTCGCCGACCTGGTCAACAAGGGCGACACCACCCTGGAATCCCTCTTCCCACCGAAGGACGAGCAGCCGGAGTGGGCCACCTTCGACGAGGACCTCGACGACGGCGTCACCGGTGCGGTGTTCGACGATTCCGACGCCGGCCCCCGCAGCGACGGGCGCTTCGCCCTGTACTCGTTCAGCGAGGACGGTGCCGCCCCGCCCGCCGCGACCGGTGCCACCGGTGGCAGTGACGCGGACCCGGAGGTGGAGGTCCCCGACCTGGTCGACGAACTCAACTACGGTTCGCTGACCCTGGCCCAGTTGCGGGCCCGGCTGGCGTCGTTGAGCCTCGACGAACTCGAGACCCTGCTCGCCTATGAAGAGGCCACCAAGGCCCGTGCGCCGTTCCAGACCCTGCTGGCCAACAGGATCACCCGCACCACCACCAAGTGACCGCCCCCGGGGCGGGTGAGTCCGCCGAGAACCCGTTTCCGGTCCGTGCCGTCGCCACCCGGATCAAGGGATGGATCGATCGGCTGGGTTCGGTGTGGGTGGAAGGCCAGCTGACCCAGATCACCCTGCGGCCGGGTACCCGGACGGCGTTCATGGTGCTGCGCGATCCCGCCGCGGACATGTCGCTGACCGTGACGTGCACTCCCGAGATGGTGACCGGGGCACCGGTCAAGCTGATCGAGGGCACCCAGGTGGTGGTCCGCGGCAAGCCGAACTTCTACACCGGCCGGGGAACCTTCTCGCTGCGCCTGTCCGAGATCCGCGCCGTGGGTATCGGCGAACTGCTCGCCCGCATCGAGCGACTCCGGCGGCTGCTGGATGCCGAAGGGTTGTTCGATCCGCGGCTCAAACGGCCGCTGCCGTTCCTGCCGGCCACCATCGGCCTGATCACCGGTCGGGCCAGCGCCGCCGAACGCGATGTCATGACGGTGGCCGGCGCCCGCTGGCCCGCAGTGCGGTTCGCGGTGCGCAACACCGCGGTGCAGGGACCGACCGCGGTGGCCCAGATCGTCGCGGCGCTGCGCGACCTCGACGCCGACCCGGACGTCGAGGTGATCGTGGTGGCCCGTGGCGGTGGCAGCGTCGAGGATCTGCTGCCGTTCTCCGACGAGACGCTGTGCCGGGAGATCGCCGCCTGCCGCACCCCGGTGGTCAGCGCGATCGGCCACGAACCGGACAATCCGCTGTCCGATCTGGTCGCCGACCTGCGGGCGGCCACCCCCACCGATGCGGCGAAGAAGATCGTCCCGGATGCGGCCGCCGAGCAGGCACTGGTCGACGATCTGCGCCGCCGCAGCGCCCAGGCCGTGCGTAACTGGGTGGTGCGCGAGGATCGGGTGCTCGCGCAACTCCGCAGCCGCCCGGTGTTGGCCGACCCGTTGCGTGCCCTCGACGAGCGCGGCGAGCAGGTGCAGCGCGCCCTGGCCACGGTGCGCCGCGACATCGAGCGGGTGATCGCGGTGCAGACCGAACGCATCGGGCACCTGTCGGCACGGCTGGCTACCCTGGGCCCGGCCGCGACGTTGGCGCGCGGCTACGCGGTCGTCCAGGCCGTCGGCGCCCAGGGGCCGCAGGTACTGCGGTCGGTCGAGGATGCCGCGGCCGGAACCCGGCTGCGGATCCGGGTGGCCGACGGGGCGATCGCGGCGACGAGTGAAGGACGACTTCTTGGAGGACGACTTCTTGGAGGACCCAGCGATGGCAGCTGAGCAAGCCGATCCGGTGACACCCGTTAGTGAATTGGGCTACGAGCGGTGCCGTGACGAACTGATCGATGTCGTGCAGCGTCTGGAGCAGGGCGGACTGGACCTCGACGCCTCACTGAACCTCTGGGAGCGGGGCGAACAGCTGGCCAAACGCTGCGAGGAGCATCTGGCCGGCGCCCGACTGCGGGTGCAGGAAGTTCTGGCGGCCGACGCCGAGGACAGCACCGGAGACTGACTTCGCGGTCAGAAACTGGAACACGTTCAGTTATGCTCGTCCGATGGGTGATCCAGCACTGACCACTGAACTCGGCCGGGTATTGGTCACCGGCGGCTCCGGGTTCGTCGGCACCAACTTCGTCAAGACGCTGCTCGAGCGCGGCTACCGGGTCCGGTCGTTCGACCGGGCGCCGTCGACCGTGGACGCGCACCCCAATCTGGAGACGCTCGAGGGCGACATCTGCGACCCGCAGACCGTGGCCACCGCGGTCGCCGACATCGACACGGTGTTCCACACCGCCGCGGTCATCGATCTGGCCGGCGGCCCGTCGGTCACCGAAGAACTGCGGGCCCGCAGTTTCGGGGTCAACGTCGAGGGCACCAAGAATCTGGTCCGGGCTGCACAGCAGGCCGGCGTCAAACGATTCGTCTACACCTCGTCGAACAGCGTGATCATGGGCGGCAAATCGATCGCGCCCGGTGTCGAGACGATGCCGTACACCACCAAGTACAACGACCTGTACACCGAGACCAAGGTGGTCGCGGAGAAGTTCGTGCTCGCCGAGAACGGCGGCCCCGACGGCCAGGGCATGCTGACCTGCGCGATCCGGCCCAGTGGCATCTGGGGCCCCGGTGACCAGACCATGTTCCGCAAGCTGTTCGAGAGCGTCGTCGCCGGCCACGTCAAGGTGTTGATCGGCAAGGAGAGCGCCAAGCTCGACAACTCCTACGTGCACAACCTGATCCACGGATTCATCCTGGCCGCCGAGCACCTGGTGCCCGGCGGCAGCGCGCCCGGGCAGGCCTACTTCATCAACGACGACGACCCGATCAACATGTTCGAGTTCGCCCGGCCGGTGATGGAGGCCTGCGGGCAGCGCTGGCCGACGCGGCGGTTGCCGGGCCGGGTGATCCGCGACGTGATGGTGGTCTGGCAGAAGTTGCACTTCAAGTTCGGCATCATGCCGCCACTGCTGGAGCCCGGCGCGGTGGAGCGGGTCTACCTGGACAACTATTTCTCCATCGCGAAGGCCCGGCGGGACCTGGGATACGAACCGCCGTTCACCACGGAGCAGGCAATGGCCGACTGCATGCCCTACTATCTCGATCTGTTCAAGCAGATTCAGGCGCAGGCGCGCTAGCCAGGGGGCTGCCAGTGGAAACGGTGCTGGTGACCGGTGCGTTCGGTCTGGTCGGTTCGGCGGTGGTGAAGCAACTGGCGGCGGATGGCCGCAACGTCGTCGCCACCGACCTGAACATCCCCGAGAACCGCAAAGCCGCGGCAGCCCTGCCCGCTTCGGTGCAGGTGCGCTACGCCGATCTCACCGATCCGGCGGCGGTCGACGCCCTGGTGCGCGCCGTGCGGCCCGCAGCCATCATCCACCTGGCCGCGGTGATCCCGCCGTTCATCTACACCCGCCGCGACCTGGCTCGCCGGGTCAACGTCGAGGCCACCGGGCACCTGCTGGCCGCGGCCGCCACCCAGTCCGAGCCGCCGCGGTTCGTGCAGGCCTCCAGCATCGCCGTCTACGGGTCGCGCAACCCGCACACCGTCGACGGTGTGCTGACCGCCGATACCCCGACCAACCCCGCCGATGTCTACGGCGACCACAAGTTGCAGGCCGAGCAGCTGGTCCGGGCATCCTCGCTGGACTGGGTGATCCTGCGACTCGGCGGCGTCATGACCACCGACCTGGGCGCCTACACCAAGCTCGACAACATGTACTTCGAGCAGTTGCTGCCCGCCGACGGCCGACTGCAGACCGTCGACGTCCGTGATGTCGCGTCGGCGTTCGTGGCGGCCACCACCGCACCCGTCGTCGGGGAGACCCTGCTGATCGGCGGCGACGACTCGCACCGGCACGTCCAGGGCGATGTCGCACGCGCGATGGCCAACGCGATGGGATTGGTCAACGGAGTTCCGCCCGGCCTGCCGGGCGACCCCGCGCGTGATGGGGACTGGTTCAACACCGACTGGATGGACTCCAGCCGCGCCCAGGAGGCACTCGGCTTCCAGCACCATTCCTGGCCGGACCTCGTCGCCGAGACCGCGGCGGGCACCGGCCCACTGCGCTACCTGCTGCGCCTGGTCGCGCCGCTGGCCCGCGTGGTGATGCGCACCCGCTCCCCCTACCACGGCACGGGTAAGCAATACGCCGATCCGTGGCAGGCCATCCGCGACAAATGGGCCGAGCCGCGCCCATGAACGCCGAGTTCACCCCGACCCAGCGGCGAGCCCTCGCGGTCTTCACCGTGCTCGCGCTGGTGTTCGGGGCGTACTTTCTGCGCAGCTATTTCGTCCTGATCGTGGTGGCCGCGGTCGGCGCGTACCTGTTCACGCCGTTGTTCCGGCTGCTCGACCGCCGATTGCCCACCGGCCTGGCATCCGCCGGCACCCTGCTGGCGGCCCTGGTGGCGGTGATCGTCCCGATCGGGTTGTCGGTGTTTCTGGCCGTCGCCCAGATCACCCGCACCGCCGGTGAGGTCGCCGAATGGGTACAGGCCACCGACCCCAACGCACTAGGCGACAAGGCCCTGAAATTCGTCAACGGCCTGCTGGCGCGAGTGCCGTTCGTGCACGTCGAGCTGACCATGGAGTCGCTGCGGCAGTCGATGGTCACGGTGGCGCAGAAGGGCGGTGAGCTACTGCTGCATGTGCTGCAGGGCGCGGTCGGCGGCGCTGCGGGTGCGATCACCGCGGCGATCATCTTCTTGTACGTGTTCCTGGCGCTGCTGACCCACCGCGACGAGGTGCACACGCTGGTCCGCCGGCTCAACCCGCTCGGCGCCGAGGTCACCGACCTCTACCTGGCCAAGATGGGCTCGATGGTGCGCGGCACCGTCGGCGGCCAGTTCGTCATCGCGTTCTGCCAGGGCGTGACGGCCGCCGGATCCATCTACATCGCCGGATTCCACGAAGGGTTCTTCGTCATCGCGATTCTGCTCACCGCGATGTCGATCATCCCGCTGGGCGCCGGCATCCTGACCATGCCGTTCGGCATCGGTATGGCGCTGTTCGGCAATATCCCGGGCGGCCTGTTCGTCTTCTTTTTCCACCTGATCGTGGTGACCAACATCGACAACTTCCTGCGCCCGGTGCTGGTGCCGCGCGACGCCCGACTCAATCCTGCCCTGATGATGCTGGCCGTCTTCGCCGGGATCGGCATGTTCGGGTTCTGGGGCATCGTTATCGGCCCGGTGCTGATGATCGTCATCGTCACCACCATCGAGGTGTACCTTCAGGCGTTCTCCGCCGCCGAACCGTCAGCGGACGGGTAACGGCGGCTGCGACTGCACCGCGGCGGCCAGCGTGCGGAACAGTTCGGGTCCGCCGGCGCTGCTGATGGCCAACTGGGCGGCGCCGGTCTTGCCGGTCAGACGGGTGGTCCACACCGCGTCGCCGTCGCCCTGGTAGACCACCCAGCGGGTGCCGTCGACGTCCTCGGCACCGGTGGGCCGCAGGCTCGGCTGGATCGAGGCGACCAGGGGAACCTCGTCGGCGTTGCTCTGGGTCAGGCTGACATACATTCCGCCGGGGCTGATGTAGCCGACCCGCGACGTCACCGCCCGCAACCGCTGCCCCGAATCCCCGGCGCGCCCGTCGGTGATGCTGCCGCGAGAACCGGAATTGGGTTGCCAGCCGTCGGGCAGCTGCGGCAGCCGGACCGGGAACCCGAGCGTCTGCGCGTCGGCCTTCAGTGCGACGGCGGCGTCGTAGGACGGCACCGGGCCTGCGGTGATGCCGCCCGGCCGGAATGCGCAGGTCCCGGCCAGGCCGGCCAGCGCAAGGCAGGCCAGGACCAGCGGAATGATCGACCAGAACATGTCTCGGCCGTCGTGCAGAACGCGCGGTTTGGCGGGCCGCGGGGCGGGTTGGGGCTCGGTGGTCACGGGAGCCAGTATCCCAGCTCATCGGTGCCGATCCGGCTCTGGGAGAATCATCAGCCGTGACTGGCATGACGGGACCGACGCGACGTGAAGCTCCGGACCGCAACCTGGCTTTGGAGCTGGTGCGGGTGACTGAGGCCGGTGCTATGGCCGCCGGCCGCTGGGTGGGCCGCGGCGACAAGGAAGGCGGCGACGGCGCGGCCGTCGACGCGATGCGTGAACTGGTGAACTCGGTGTCCATGCGCGGCGTGGTGGTGATCGGCGAGGGCGAGAAGGACCACGCGCCGATGCTCTACAACGGCGAGGACGTGGGCAACGGCGACGGCCCCGAATGCGACTTCGCGGTCGACCCGATCGACGGCACCACGCTGATGAGCAAGGGCATGCCCAACGCGATCTCGGTGCTGGCGGTGGCCGAGCGCGGTGCGATGTTCGACCCGTCGGCGGTGTTCTACATGAACAAGATCGCCGTCGGCCCCGAGGCTGCACACGTCCTGGACATCACCAAGCCGATCGCCGAGAACATCGCCGCGGTCGCCAAGGTCAAGAACCTCTCCGCCCGCGATATGACGGTCTGCATCCTCGACCGCCCGCGGCACGCCAAGCTCATCGAAGACGTGCGGGCCACCGGTGCGCGTATCCGGCTGATCACCGACGGTGACGTGGCCGGGGCCATCTCGGCGTGCCGGCCGGACTCCGGTACCGACATGCTGGCCGGGATCGGCGGGACCCCGGAGGGCATCATCGCCGCCGCGGCGATCCGCTGCATGGGCGGGGCGATCCAGGCCCAGCTGGCACCCACCGACGACGCCGAACGGCAGAAGGCACTGGATGCCGGCTACGACTTGGATCAGGTGCTGACCACCGAGGATCTGGTCTCCGGCGAGAACGTGTTCTTCTGCGCCACCGGCGTCACCGACGGCGATCTGCTCAAGGGTGTGCGCTACTACCCCGGCGGCTGCACCACCCAGTCGATCGTCATGCGGTCGAAGTCCGGCACCGTCCGGATGATCGAGGCCTACCACCGGCTGTCGAAGCTCAACGAGTACTCGGCCGTCGACTTCACCGGCGACGCCCACGCCGCCTATCCCCTGCCCTAACCGGACCCGTCGAAACAAGCATCAGCGAGGACTGCACAGCTATGAGCGAGATCGAATACCGCATCGAACACGACACCATGGGCGAGGTCCGGGTGCCGGTGACCGCACTGTGGCGCGCCCAGACCCAGCGCGCGGTGGAGAACTTCCCGATCTCCGGGCGTGGCCTGGAGCGCACTCAGATCCGGGCCCTGGGCCTGCTCAAGAGCGCCTGCGCGCAGGTGAACGCCGACCTGGGCCTGCTGGACCCTGCCAAGGCCGCCGCCATCAAGGCCGCCGCCGCCGAGATCGCCGACGGCAAGCACGACGACCAGTTCCCCATCGACGTGTTCCAGACCGGCTCGGGCACCAGCTCGAACATGAACACCAATGAGGTGATCGCCTCGATCGCCGCCGCGGCCGGCGTGACGGTGCACCCCAACGACGACGTGAACATGTCGCAGTCGTCCAACGACACCTTCCCGACCGCCACCCACATCGCGGCCACCGAAGCCGCCGTGCGCCACCTGATTCCGTCGCTGCAGGTGCTGCACGACGCGCTGGCCGCCAAGGCCGCGCAGTGGCGCACCGTGGTGAAGTCGGGCCGCACCCACCTGATGGACGCCGTCCCGGTCACCCTGGGTCAGGAGTTCTCCGGCTACGCCCGCCAGATCGCTGCCGGCATCGAGCGTGTGCAGGCCACCCTGCCCCGCCTGGGTGAGCTGGCGATCGGCGGCACCGCCGTCGGCACCGGCCTGAACGCCCCGGACGGCTTCGGCGCCAAGGTGGTCGAGGTGCTGGTCGCCGAGACCGGGATCACCGAACTGCGTACCGCCGCCAACTCGTTCGAGGCCCAGGCGGCGCGCGACGGCCTGGTCGAGGCATCGGGCGCGCTGCGCACCATCGCGGTGTCGCTGACCAAGATCGCCAACGACATCCGCTGGATGGGGTCGGGCCCGCTGACCGGCCTGGCCGAGATCCAGCTGCCGGACCTGCAGCCGGGCAGCTCGATCATGCCGGGCAAGGTGAACCCCGTTCTGCCCGAGGCGGTCACCCAGGTGGCGGCGCAGGTGATCGGCAACGACGCGGCCATCGCCTGGGGCGGCGGCAACGGTGCCTTCGAGCTCAACGTCTACATCCCGATGATGGCGCGCAACATGCTGGAGTCGTTCACGCTGCTGTCCAACGTCTCGCGTCTGTTCGCCGAGCGCTGCATCGTCGGGCTGGTCGCCAACGAGGAGCACCTGCGTGAGCTGGCCGAGTCCAGCCCGTCGATCGTGACGCCGCTGAACTCCGCGATCGGCTACGAGGAGGCCGCCGCGGTGGCCAAGCAGGCCCTCAAGGAGCGCAAGACGATTCGCCAGACCGTGATCGACCGCGGCCTGATCGGCGACAACCTGTCGGAGGCCGAGCTGGACAAGCGCCTCGACGTGCTGGCCATGGCCAAGGTGAAGGACTAATCCGCCAGGCCGCGGATGAACGCTGACCCCGCCGCGGCGGCGCTGGGCCGGGTGACACTGGCGAAAGTCTCTCGTCGGCTCATCCCGTTCCTGGCGCTGCTGTTCTTCGTCAACTACCTGGACCGGGTCAACATCGGCTTCGCCGGGCCCAACGGGATGAACGCCGAACTCGGCCTGACCGCCACCACGTTCGGGTTCGCGTCGGGGATCTTCTTCTTCGGCTACCTGTTGCTGGAGATACCCAGCAACATCGCCCTGCATAAGTTTGGCGGTCGACGCTGGCTGGCCCGCATCATGTTGACCTGGGGAATCGTCAGCACCGCAATCGCTTTCGTGCCCAACGCAGCGACGCTCGTCGCACTGCGGTTCCTACTGGGCGTAGCCGAAGCCGGCTTCTTCCCGGGCATCATCCTGTACCTGACGTTCTGGTTCCCGGAGAAGCACCGATCCCGGGCGGTCTCGCTGTTCATGGTGTCGGTGCCGGTGTCCACGGCCATCGGCTCCACCCTGTCCGCACTCGTCATCGATTGGGGCCACGGCGTGTTCGGCCTGGCCGGCTGGCGGTTCATGTTCCTGGTCGAGGGGCTGCCGGCCATTGTGCTGGCGTTCGTCTGCTGGCTCTACCTGACCGATCGCCCAGCTCAAGCCGACTGGCTCGACGCCGACGAGCGGCAATGGCTGGAAACCACGTTGGCCGACGAGCGTGCGGCGGCCGAGGCCGGTCAGCACTGGCCGCTGCGCAAGGCGCTCAGCCACCCCAGGATCCTGGCGCTGGCGTTCATCTACTTCGGGATCGTCTACGGGCTGTACGCCGTTGGATTCTTCCTGCCGACCATCATCGCGGGATTTCAGCAGCAGTACGGCAGCCACCTGAGCATCATCGGGCGCGGTCTGGTGACCGCCATTCCCTACGCCATCGCCGCGGCCGTGATGGTGCCCTGGGCTCGCCACGCCGACCGGACGGGCGAACGCGTCTGGCATGTAGCGATCCCGGCGATCATCGGCGGGGTGTGTATTCCGGCGGCGCTGTACATGGCCAACCCGTATCTGGCGATGGTCGCGATCACGTTGACGACGTGCTCGATCATGTGCGCCATGCCGGTCTTCTGGGCGCTGCCCTCGACTTTCCTGACCGGGACCGCGGCGGCCGGTGGCATCGCCTTGATCAACTCGCTGGGCAACATCAGCGGTTTCGGGGGGCCCTACGTCACGGGTTGGCTGACGGACCTGACCGGCGACGGCAAGGCCGCACTGTGGGTGGTCGGGGCATTCTCGCTGGCCTCGGCAGCCGTTGTTCTGCGGCTCGGTTCCGCCCCAGCGGCTACCAGACCAGTGGCGCCAGATACTTATTCGCGTAAGCGCTGACCGCCTGGTCGTCGGCCGGGTCGAGCACCGACGTCGACACCTGGGCGATCGATGCAGCCAGGCGCACATGCAATTCGGCGGCGGCCACCAAGTCCGCGTCGGGCATGGTGGCCCCGGCCGCGCGTAGCGCCTTGGCCATCGCGCTCGACGCGCTGTCCAGGAATGCTTCGGCCTCCTGGTACATCCCGGCCATCATCGGTACACCGGCGTCAAGCCGGAGCAGCTTTCGCACGACCGGATCGGTGGTCAGCAGCCGCAATCCGGCGCGAAACGCCGCGACCGCAGCGTTCTTCGGCCCAGAGTCCACCGCAACGGTGCGCAGCTGAAGCATCGCGTTGTCGAAGGCTCGGCGGCCGAGCTCGGTGATCAATGCGTCGCGAGTCGGGAAGCGCCGGTACAAGGTACTGCGGCTGACCCCCGCCTGGCGGGCGATGACATCAAGGCTGGCGCGGCCCACACCGACCAGCCCGACTTCCTCGGCGGCAGCTTTGAGGATGGCCGCCTCCTGCTCAGCTGGGCTCGCGGTACTGCGTCGCGATGTCATCGGCACCAGTGTGTCATCCCATCGGGCAGCCGGGTGGTGCAAAGGAATCCAGTGCGACCGAGCGGTGCATCTTCACCAGCTTCTCGTACTGCAACCTGTTGTAGGCCAGCGGCACAAGCACCACCCGATCAGGCAAAACCCGCCACGCCATCTGCAGCAGCTGGGTGTAGAAGTTGAATTCGACGTCGTGGTGCGGTTGCCACCGGAAGCCGGTCAGCTCCCGAACCCCGGGATGCATGATCCCGAACGAACAGATCTTCACCACGCGGCCAGCCCCCGCGCTGACGACCGACCACAATGGCCCCGCTGCGGCCCGTACCGGGGCGGGCAGCGCCGACGGCAGCGGCAGCTTGCCCAGACCCGCGGTGACCCGATCCAAGAACGGGTTGGCCGCCAGGTCGGTCTGCACCATCCGGTCGTAGTATTCGACGGCCTCGGCGTAGGTCGCAGGGAACTTGCCGGCCTTGCCGGGCAGCTCGAGCGCGCGGAATGCCTCGACCAGTTGCTGGTAGGCCGCCTCCTGCTCGGCGTCATTCCATTTGATTCCGGTGACCGGGGTGAACGAATTGAGGGTCACGAACATGCCGCTGACGGCAATCCAGTTCCACAGGCGTGGATTCAGCGCGCTGTAGCGCACATCGGCGAAGTCCCCTTTGCCGTGGCCGTGCACGTCGCGGTGCATCCGCTTGAGGCGTTCGCCTTCGGCGGCGCGGTCCTCGGCGTCTCCCCAGATGGCAAGCAGCGCAGAGAATCCGCTGCGGATGGCGCGGTCGGTGAAGTTGCGCTCGAAACGCCCGGTCTTGTCCACCGCGGCCGCCACCGGTACCAACGCCACCTCGTCGAATGCCGCGGCACCGAACAGGCCCGACAGCACGCTGCCGGAGTGCCGACGAAATTGGGCCATCACCTCGGGCCGAACCCGAGCGGCAGGGTCGATGCTGGTGACGCGATTGATCACTGCCATCATCTCAGGCCTCCTCGGCTCACTTGACACAAAGAATAGTTTTTCGTGTCAAAGTGTCAATAGGCTATGCGCCGTTAGAAGGGTGGTGGGTCGTCGTCTGCGGCGGCGGTGGCTTTGGGGAACCAGACGGCGTCGAATGCGGCGTGTCGCGCTTGGCGGGCTTTGCGGTTCTGGTTGCGTTCGGTAGCGATACGGGCCGCGCGGTGTTGGGCGCGGGTGCGCCGTCGGCGGGGCATCATCGCGGTCCGATCACCACAGCGGTCATCGACACGTGGCTTGGGTGTCGGCAGGTCCCCGGTGGGTGCGCACAAGTGCGGGAACAGCCACGAACTGCCCGGGGTGGTGACGTACGTGCACCCCGACGGCGAAGTCAGGATCACCGTGCCATCGGGCAGCTGCTGATCTCGCCACCCCCAAAACGTCTTCACCAAATGATGGGTGCGGCAATAACATTTGAGATTCGACGCATGCGTGGGCCCACCGTCACCGTAGGCAATCGTATGGTCGATGTCGCAGTCGAGCGCCGGGCGGTCACAACCGGGCCAACGACACGTCATATCCCGGCACCGCACAAAATCCGCCAACGCCTTCGACGGCACATACCCGGGCTCCGGCGGGGCATCGCCGGGATGCACCACCGACACCAACCGGGCCGATCGGGCGAGCTCAGCAACCACCTCCGGCGGGATCAACCCATCAGCCCCGACCAACGAGCCCGGCGCATCCCCAGTCCCGTCGACGCTAGCCCGCTCAGCGATCACATGAATCAACACCGGCGAGGCCCCGGGGCGGGAACCCGCCACACAGTCCGGGCGCCCGCAGCGACAACCCAGCCGATCGGCGCGCGCCGCCAACGCCCCCATCGCATCGGCACGCCGCTGCTCACGCGTGCGCGGATCGTGCTCACAGACCGTGGCGGCCAACGCATCCAGCGCCTTGTCCAGTGCACGGGCATCGGTGGTGAACAGGCTGCCGTAGATATCGGTGATCCCGCCCTCCTGATCGCTGAAGCCGACCTCACGCTCGGCTTGGCGTTCTTTGCGGCGGCGCACCGCATCGGCATCGGCCTGGGCCACGATCTTGTCGATCTTTGCCGCCAACCGACTCCTGGTCAGCGACGGCCACCGCCCCACCTGCGCCGCCAACTGCCCATCAACGACCGCCAGCACCTGCCGGTCGGTGATCAACCCGGTGCGATACACGATCGTCTGAAACAACCGCATATCGATATCGCCGGCCTTGAACACCTCCGCCACCTGCGGCAACTCCTCACGCATCACCCGCGCGTAATGCAACCGACTAGCCGCCAACCCCTGGCTGATCCGCAACGCCGCCGCCACCTCCGCAGCCACCGCCGCCTCGGTATCGACCGCCCACACTTCGGTCTCACCACAGGAGCTCAACCGCAGCGCGAACAACTCCCCGATCGCCACCAACTGCGCCGCCGCCGCCCGATTCTCCGCCCGCGCCGCCCCACAAACCCGATCCACCAACACCGCCGACTCCGACGTCACCGACGGATACCGCCGCGCAAACAGCTCACTAAGCCGCGCCACCGACTCCGGAGACGGAACCCGCGACTGCTCGAACATACGTTCGATTATAGCGCTCTCCACTGACTCAAACTTTCTGACAGGGTCGCCACTTGTGGATAGCCAGGCAACGACCAGAAGGTGTGGAGGACGCTGGCGCGCGCCGTACGGAGGTGCCTGGCGCTTGCCAGCGCTGGCTAACGATGAGCTGAGGTGAGTCGGGCGCACCAGACGCTGGCACACCACAACCCAGAACAGGCCTACCTGGCAGGAGAAACCCCACAGAACAGCCAACTTCTTGACTCAAGACGGAAGCCGGCGACAGGCGAGCCGGATCAGGGGGTGACGATGTTGAACCAGAACGGGAACGTGTCGAGCAGCCCCATAAACTCGTCGAAGGCTCCTCGGTTGCCGTCGATGGTGATCCGCTTCGACGAAATGGCCTGGTCCAGCTTGATTTTCTTGAGCTCGATGTCGTCGAGCGTGGCCTTGTCCAGAGTTAGGGTCGCATCGGCACCATCTACCGGTTCGGGCGCGTAGTTCAACACCGCGTTCTCCACGGTGAGGCCGTATTCCTTATTCAAGTCGGTGAATTTCATGTTGAGCGTGATCTTCTTGCCCGCCGCCTTCGGCCCGTTGAGCCGCACCGCGAGATAGTCGAACAGCTTCTCCGGGGGCATAGCCCGGATGGTGTCCGGGCTGGCCGCGTCGGTCGCTGCGACGTCCGGAACGCCGTTACGCAACTCGTAAGCCCCTTGCAGGTACTCCGAACGCCATGGCCCGGATTCGGCTTGATAACCAAGCTGCTCGTAGCAATCCGCCAAGAGGTTCTTGCCGTCGACGCTGTCGGGGTTGGCGAATACGACGTGCTTGAGCACCATCGCGGCCCAGCGATAATTGCCGGCGTCAAAGTCCCCCTTGGCTTTCCGCAGTACCGCCGATTCGCCACCCATGTACTCGATGTACTTAGTGGCCGCTTGCTGCGGAGGGAGGTCATTCAGATCGGACGGGTTGCTGTCATACCAGCCCATGTAACGCTGGTACACAGCACGGGAATTGTGGCGCAGCGTTCCGTAGTAGCCACGATTCGGCCAGAAGTTGGACAGCTCGGGAGGTAGCTCGATCTCTTCGGCGATCTCGGAACCGATCAAACCCTCGTTCATCAACCGCACCGACTGGTCATGGGTGTATTTGTACAGATCCCGTTGACGCTTGAAGTAATCGACGATCTTGGCATTGCCCCACATCGGCCAGTGGTGGCTCTGAAATTTCACCTCGGTCTGCGCGCCGTACAACCGGATCGCTTCGTCGATGAAGGCCGCCCAGATCAGCGGATTGCGCACCTGTGCCCCGCGCAGTGTCAGCAGGTTATGCATGGTGTTGGTGGTGTTCTCTGCCATCCACATCGCCTTGAACTGCGGGAAGAACGTGTTCATCTCGGTGGGCGCTTCGGTGCCTGGGGTCATCTGGAACACCATCTCCACGCCGTCGACCGTCAGCTTCGTTCCAGTCGTGCTGACGATGTCGGTCGGCATGATCAAGGTCGGCTTGCTTGTTGAAATCGTCTGCCCAAGGCCAGCGTTCACGCCACCCGCCGGATCGCGGGGCAACTGCGCGCCAAACATGTAGACCGCGCGCCGAGACATGGCATTGCCGGCCAGTACATTCTCGTCGACGACGTCCTCGACAAAGTTCGCCGGCGCGATGACCCTGATCTTCCCTGAGTCGACGTCACCCTGTGCAACGACCCCGCGGATTCCGCCGTAGTGGTCCGTGTGGGAATGACTGTGCACGACGGCCACGATGGGCTTCTCCCCCAGATGCCGGTTTGCCAAATCCAGCGCGGCCCTTGCAGTCTCCGGCGAGACCAGTGGGTCGAAAACGATCCACCCGGTGTCGCCCTGGATGAAGGTGATGTTAGACAAGTCGTAACCGCGCACCTGGTAAATACGGTCGACGACCTTAAACAGGCCATAGTTCATACACAACTGCGCGTTGCGCCACAGGCTGGGGTTGACGGTGTCCGGTGCCGGCTTGTCGTCGCCGATGAACGCCTTGTAGCTCTCCAAGTCCCATACGGTGTTGCCGTCGGCATCTTTGATAGTCAGCGTGTCAGGACGCGCGATGAGGTTGCGTTGCGCGTCCTCGAAGTCGCTGCGATCGTTGAACGGCAGCGACTTGAGCACGTCGGCGTTGGCTGCCTTGGTCGCTTCGGTAGCCGGCTTGACCTCGTTGTCGGTGTTCAAGGACCCGCCGGACTGCTTTCCCTCGCAAGCTGATACCCATGCCGAGCCTGCCGCAGCAGCAACGCCGGCGACCGCGAAACGACCTAGAACGGCACGTCTGGTGAAGTCAGTCATGCATATCGATTCTGCCGAAAATTGTGACCTGGCCCAGGGTTTCGCCACAAAAGTCGCTATGTGACATGCCCGTTGGTGCCATCGTTACCCGCGATACCCGGATTACCGGCCGTACCGTCGCTGGCGCCGTCCTGACCGGCTGAGCCAGTAGACCCACCTGCCGCGCCGCCTTGACCAGCTCCGCCAGCAGCGCCCGCCGCGCCGGCTGCCCCACCGGTACCGCCCGTGCCGGGCGTTGCCGTGCCATTGGAGGCGGCGGCGTCGCCACCGTCGCCGGCATCACCCCCATTGCCACCATCGGTACCGTTGCCGCCACTGCCCCCATTTCCGCCGTTCCCGTCGGTCCCGTTCCCGCCGGCACCGACGCCGGCTGCCCCGCCCTTGCCACCATTACCACCGGCACCACCATTGCCGCCGTTGCCACCGGCACCACCGTCACCGCCATTGCCCGCGTTGGCATTTCCCGTACCCCCGAACGCTGTCGCAGATCCGCCGCTGCCTGCGTTGCCTCCGGCATTGCCGGCACCTACGGCGTTGCCGCCGTCCGCTCCATTGCCACCGTTGCCGCCATTACCGCCCACACCGAACCACAGGGATCCCACGCCGCCGGCCCCACCGTTGCCGCCGTTGCCGCCACCGGTACCGCTCGATCCGCCACCACCCGTGCCGCCGCTGCCGCCGTTGCCGGCGATGGCGTTGCCGCCGGCGAGGCTGGACGCGCTGCCTCCGTTGCCGCCAAGTCCGCCGGCCGCGGTGGGCGCGCCGGCACCGCCGTCACCGCCATTGCCGCCGTGAGTCAGGTGGGACTCGGTGTTCCAGACATCGTCGCCGCCGTTACCACCGTCACCGCCGGCCTGGGCCAGCCCGTCGACAACCTGACCGTCGGATCCCCGCCCGCCGCCGGTGACCGTGTGGTCGCCGTTGAAGCTGTTCTGACCGATGCCGCCGTCGGCTGCCTTACCACTGGGCTGTGGCGCTTGGCCGTCGGTACCTCGATAGCCGTCGCCGCCCCTGCCACCGTTACCGCCATTACCGGCCGCACCAATGCCGAACAAATCTTGGACCTGCCCGGTGCCACCACCGTTGCCGCCGTTGCCGCCATCCACGTGATCGGCGTAGCCGGCACCTCCGGCTCCGCCGTCCCCGCCGTTACCCCACCACTCGCCACCTGCACCGCCGTCGCCGCCATCGGCGCCCAGTCCACCGGCACCGCCGTCGCCGCCATTGCCCCACCCGCCTGCGTGGCCGCCGTTGCCTCCGGCCACACCGGCCGCGTCGCTGCTCCAGCCGTCCCCGCCGTCCCCAAACCACAGACCACCGTTGCCGCCGTCCGGGCTTGCCTGGGTACCGTCGGTGCCGTCGCAGATCAGCCCGCAGAACGCGCCGACTTGGAACCACGGGTTGATGACGGCGCCGACCGCCTGACCCATGTCACTGTGGATCCAGTCCTCGAGCATCGAGTGGAACGGCAGCCAGAAGTCGGTCTGCCAGGCCACCGGGTCGCCGAACAGATCAGCCAGCGACCCCGCGGCGGCCCCGGCGGACATCTCACCCCAGACCGAGGGATCCAGCGCGGCGAAAAATGCGTCCGTGGCTCCGCCTTCGCTATATCCGATACCGAACAGCGGGTCAACAAGTTCGAACAACCAATCGAGCTCGTCGGCATGTGCCGCCGGTGCAGTTGTCAGGGGCGTGATCCCGAACGTCAAAACTGCTCCCAGCGCCGTGCCTGCACCGATCAGGCTCCGACGTCGCGGCTTGGTTATCGCACGGGTTGAACGACTTTGTCCGATAGTGCCCCTTGGGATGGTGGACTTCGGATCGGCGTGAGTCACGCGTGGTGATCAACGAGTCGCGGTGAATGCTAGGCGATTTGGCGTTGGTCGGCTAGTGGTTCGGCCGCTAGCTGTTTGGCGGCGATGACTTTGCGCAACTCGGCCATGGAGACCTCGGATAGGTAGCGGCGGGTGACCTGCCATTCGTCGTGGGCTTCGATGACCACGGCAGTGGCCAGGCGCAGGAACGCGGCCGGGTTGGGGAAGATCTCCACGACATCGGCGCGGCGTTTGATCTCCTTGTTGAGCCGCTCAATCGGGTTGTTCGACCAGATCTTCTGCCAGTGCGCTTTCGGAAACGCCGTGAAGGCCAGCACATCGGTCTTGGCGCCATCCATCATGACAGTGACCTTGGGAAACGCCGACTTAAGCGAGGCGGCGACCTGATCCCATTGCGCGGCAACATCGGCGGGGTCGGTGTGGGCGAAGATCGTCTTGACCGCCGCGGTCACCGCCGGGGCATGCTTGGCGGCCACGGCGCCGTGCAGGTTACGCATGAAGTGCACCCGGCAGCGTTGCCAGGCTGATCCGCTGAACTGCTGGGCGACCGCCGCCTTGAGGCCGGCGTGGGCATCGGAGATCACCAAGTGCACCCCGGCGAGACCGCGGGCTTTGAGCGAGGCCAAAAACTCACGCCAGAACTCGAACGATTCACTGTCACCGACGGCGGTCCCGAGGACTTCGCGGGTGCCATCGATAGAGACCCCGGTGGCCACCACCAGGGCTTGGGAGACCACGTGGGCACCGACACGGACTTTGCAGAACGTGGCATCGCAGAACACGTACGGGAACGTCGTGTGGGTCAGGCTGCGGGTGCGAAACGCCTCGATCTCGCGATCCAGACCTGCGCAGATGCGCGAAACTTCCGATTTGGAGATGCCCGAGTCGACCCCGAGAGCACCGACGAGGTCATCGACGTTGCGGGTCGAAACCCCGTGCACGTAGGCCTCCATGATCACCGCGTGCAGGGCCTTGTCGATGCGACGCCGACGCTCCAGCAGAGACGGGAAAAACGATCCGGCCCGCAGCTTGGGGATCTGCACTTCGATGTCACCGGAGGTCGTCGACAGTGCCTTGGGCCGGTGCCCGTTGCGGTGGGTTTGGCGGTCACTGCTGCGCTGGTAGCGGCCGGCGCCGATCTTCTCGGTGGCTTCGGCCTCAATCAGCGCCTGCAGCCCGGCACGAATCAGCTCCGCGAACACCGCACCGGAATCAGCGGCGGTAAGCGCGTCGAGCTGGGCGAGCAAGGCAGAATGATCCTGGGTCATCGCGTCGTGTGTCCTTTGCTTGAGTCACTTTGGTCGGTAACTCACTGACCACTACGCGATGACCCACCCCAAAGCCCCCAACGACACACCAGAGCCAGTCCGCCCCGGTCAACCGCAGGACCGAAACCCCACCACCCCAGGGGACTTACCCCTTTGTCCAGACATCTTGCGGCCTTCCCCTCCAGATCTACCGAGAAACGCATAGTTCTACCTCAACGTCATCTAACGACGCCGGAAAGTTCGCCGTACGAATCCCGTGCGGGCTTTGTGTTTCGGATACAGCCGAGCACCGAAATCTTGTTGCGTGGCAACGTCAATTTTTTCGGTGACGTCACTGGAGCACGGCGTTGCGGAACCACCGGCACAGCAGCAGGGCAAGTTCGACTTCCAGGCGGTCATCGACTATCGGCCGCCCACGACGTTCCTCGGCGCGCGCCACACGGTACTTCACCGAGTTGAAATGCAGATCCAGCTGCCTAGCTGCCGCCTTGTAGCTGGACCCAGCATGCAGAAAAACCCGGAGCGTTTCCCTCAGACGCTCATCACTGTCGGTGGCGCCGGCCAACGGTCCAAGCACCTCACCGACCCATTCCTGGGCCGCCTCGACGTTGCTTCCGAGCAGCGCGGCGGCCGATAGCCCCGGGTCGTTGTTGGCAACAACTGTTTCGGCATGTGGGCCGGCCGCGATAGCGACCGCGCTCGCCGCCACGGCCCGGCGATGCGAACGCCGGAATCCGTCGAGGCCCGACAGGGGATCGCCGATCGCGAGCAATGGGGCGTGATGCTGGGCTTTGGCGAACGCGCGAGCACGTGCCACCACCGCATCCGACGATGCGTCGGCCGCCAGGGGAATCCACCCCCACCCGGTCATTCGGTCGGCGGCAACGAACAACGGGCGGTCCTGGCGCCCCACAAATTCAGATAGCGCGCGCACAAATCGGTCCATCCGCACCATCCCATCGGCTACGTATGGCTCGCGCCACCAGACGACCACCGCAAGATGCAGCCGGTCGAGCGGATATCCGATCGCGGCGCTCTGCTCACCGTCGTCGACGGTGTCCGAATCCAGTAACTCTCGAACACGCAGCGCTCGGGCACTGTTCTGGGTCTCCAACCAGCGATCCCGCTCATTTTGATAGACCGCGATGACCTCTTGAGAGATGCGGTCGATGTATCCGAAGGTGGTCGCGGTGATCTGTTGGTAGACCGCCAGGCTTCGCTCTGGGTCCGGCTCGGCGATCCGGATCTGGTCGAGCACCACGTCCAACAGCGTCTGCTGGCCGAAACGGTAGGCCCTGATTAACACGTTGACCGACACCCCGCGCTGGGCCAGGCGTCGGGCGTGTTCGAGCGCCGCGCTGGGTGGCTCGATCTGTTGGATCGGGATGCCGTACTGGATCGCGGACAGCACCGCGTCGACATTCTGCTCGACGCTGGCCTGTAGGAGGTCCAGCAACGGTATGTCGTCGCGCATCTCCGCGATTTCATCCATCACGCGCTGCTGAACGGCGCGCGCAATCTCACCGAAGCGGTTCTCCAGTTTGGCAATGGTTGCCGCCGCCGACTGGGCTACCCCGGTGACGTCCTCATAGCTCGGCTCCACCATGCATAAACCCTATGGGGGCGCTCGGCGTAATTGGGCAGGTTTTGGGCTGACCGATCCCCTTCGCTACCCGCCGTTGTTGGGGCCCCCGGAGTTCGCCCCGGCAATATCGGTGATCGGGAAATTCGGCATCGGCGGCGGCGACGGCGTCGCGGGCAGTCCCGGGATGTCCGCGGGTGGGATGTCCTGCAGCTCATTGACCGGCGGGCCGTTGTCCCGGCCCCCGTACACGCTGCCCGGCGCGCGCGGGCCGAGCAGCTGGCTGACCGTAACCACGTGGTAGCCATTGGCTCTGAGCACCGGCAGGAACTGGTAGACCAGATCCACGGTGGACGAGTAGGTGTCGTGGAACAACACCACCGACCCGGGCTTGATCTGGGTCATCAGCATGTAGCGGGTGGCATTGGTGTCGGCGTCGTTGATCCAGTCGAACGGGATGACATCCCACAGGATCGCCGCCTGTCCGGCCTCGGCGGCCCGCGCGTTGACCGCCGCGTCGGTCAGCCCGCCGGGTGGGCGCCACAACGTGGGCGTGATGCCGGTGGCGGAACGGATCGCGTCGGTGGCCTTGGCGAACTGCGCGGGCACGTCCGCTGCCGGGATCGTGGTCATGTTCGGGTGTTCCCAGGTATGACTGCCGATCTCCATCCCGGCGTCGGCGATCCGCTTGGCGCCCGCCGGGTCGGCAGCCACCTTGTTGCCGATCAGGAAGAACGTGGAGCGCGCACCGGCGTCGTTCAAGATCCCCAACAGCCGGTCGGTGTAGGGCGAGGGACCGTCGTCGAAGGTCAGCGCCACACACTTGTCCACGGCGCAGTCGACCGGCTCGGCCGACGCCTCGTGGACATGGCTGGTGCAGGCGCCGAGCACCGCAACGGCCATCGCAACCACACCGGCATGCCAGGGTTTTGCCACCCCGGCAGCCTACCGGGGGGCTCAGCTCAGGTCGGGTCCGCTGATCTCCTCGAGCATCTCGGTGACCAGGGCGGCGATCGGCGAACGTTCGCTGCGCAGCAGGGTGATGTGGGCGAACAGCGGGTGACCCTTGAGCTTCTCGATCACCGCGGCGATGCCGTCGTGCCGACCGACCCGCAGGTTGTCCCGCTGCGCGACGTCGTGGGTGAGCACCACCCGCGAACCGGTGCCCAGCCGGGACAGCACCGTCAGCAGCACGTTGCGCTCCAGTGATTGCGCCTCGTCGACGATCACGAACGAATCGTGCAGCGAACGGCCCCGAATGTGGGTCAGCGGCAGCACTTCGAGCATGCCGCGCGAGGCGACCTCCTCCAGCACCGCCGGGCTGGCCAGGCCCTCCAGCGTGTCGAACACCGCCTGGGCCCAGGGACCCATCTTCTCGTTCTCGCTGCCCGGAAGATAGCCGAGTTCCTGACCGCCCACCGCGTACAGCGGGCGGAACACCACCACCTTGCGCTGAGTGCGCCGCTCCAGGACCGCCTCCAGGCCGGCGCACAGCGCCAGCGCCGACTTGCCGGTGCCGGCCTTGCCGCCCAGCGAGACGATGCCGACCGATTCGTCGAGCAGCAGGTCGAGCGCGACGCGCTGTTCGGCGGAGCGCCCACGCAAGCCGAACGCCTCCCGGTCGCCACGGACCAACTGCACCCGCTTGGCCGCGTTGACCCGGCCCAGCGCATGAGAGCTTCCGCCGAGCAGCCGGATCCCGGTGTGGCACGGCAGATCCCGTGCCGCGGCGAGATCGATCTCACCTTCGTCGAACAGGGCGTCGATCTCGTCGACGGAGGCCTCGACCTCGTCCATCCCGGTCCAGCCGGAGACTATGACGTCCTGGGCGTGGTACTCATCGGCGGCCAACCCGAGTGCGGCGGCTTTGACCCGCAACGGTATGTCTTTGCTCACCAGGGTGACGTGACGTCCTTCGGCGGCCAGGTTGGCTGCACAGGTCAGGATGCGCGAGTCATTGCTGTCCGTACGAAAGCCAGTCGGCAGCACCGCCGGGTCACTGTGGTTGAGCTCGACGTGAAGCGTACCGCCCTGTGTCCCAACGGGAATGGGCTGATCAAGCCGACCATACTCTAATCGCATGTCGTCGAAGAGGCGCAGCGCCTGGCGAGCGAACCAGCCGAGCTCGTGATGGTGGCGCTTGGCCTCCAACTCGCTGATCACCACCAGTGGAACGACGACCTCGTGTTCGGCGAACCGCGCGCAAGCCCACGGGTCAGACAGCAGCACGGAGGTGTCGAGCACGTACGTCCGGATTTCAGGCACTAAGCGCTCCAGCGGTGAGGGCACGCGCGACCCCGCGCGAGCATTCCGACGGGGGGTATGGCACAGGACCGGGGCCGGTCCTGTCGTGATGACGACCGGTGGTGCCGACGAGACAGCGAAGCGTGTGGCTAGCCATCGATTGCGACGGTACCCCGCTTCCAGCGTGCGCGCTGCGCAGGCGCGCCGGAGTCATCAGCTGATGACGAACGCCTTCAGATCGGGGTGCGCGGCCAGGCCCCAGGCGCTGATCCGATCCGAGATCACCCGGCGCAGTTGGTCGGGCCCGAAGATGCCGGCCTCGGCGATTCCGGCCTGCCGGTCGGCATAGGCGTCGATGTCGGCGCCGATGATCTTCAGCTCCGCAGCCCGGGCGGCTATGGCGGCGACCGTCTCCTCCTGGACATAGTCGAGGCAGTGCGCGACCAGGTTCGCGAAGAACTCCTCGTGGCGTTCCTCGTCGCCGGCGATGCGGGCAATCAGCCCCTTGAGCACCGGCTCGTCGGTCCGCTCCGCCAGGTTGCGGCAGAACTCGGCGCAGGCGCGCTCGTAGAAGGCCATGAACACCAGCGTCTCGACCTGGCTGTAGCGGTCGGCGCGGTAACCCTTCTGCACGTGCTCCATGCGGACCCGCTCGTTGGCGTCCGGATCGATCTCGCGGGTGACGATCAGGTACTCGCGCAGGGCGATGGCGTGCAGGTGCTCCTCTGCGGTCCAGCGACCGATCCAGCGTCCCCACTTGTCCTCGAGAATGAAGTGCTCGACGAGCTCACGGTGGTAGCCGGCGAGGCTGTCCTTCTCGATGAGCAGGATCTCGCAGGCGTCGGTGATCGCCTTGGGCAGGCTGACCTGCGACGGGTCCCAGTCCTGGCCGCCGAGGAAAGCGAAGTTCTGCCCCTGCTCGAACGGCACGAAGTCGTGCGCGTACCACGGATCCACCGTCTCGATGTGGCGGACCATGTTCGCGGCGACAACCGGCTCCAGCTCACGGATCAGTGCATTAGCAACGGGACGTTCAGCCATGAAAGTAACTGTAACCCAAATTCACACTATCTTGTCAACTCGGGGCACGGCGTGTCAGCTGCACCTAGGCGAGCTTCCAGTCCTCCAGACCGTCGTAGAGCGGGAAGTCCTGGGCGAGCTTGGTGACCCGGGCCCGCAACGCCGAGACATCGGCAGCCGACCCGGCCGCCAGCGCGGTGGCGATGACATCGGCGACCTCGGTGAACTCGGCATCGCCGAAGCCTCGGGCGGCCAGCGCCGGGGTGCCCACCCGCAGGCCCGAGGTGACCATCGGCGGACGCGGGTCGTTGGGCACCGCGTTGCGGTTGACCGTGATGCCGACCTCATGCAGCAGGTCCTCGGCCATCTGGCCGTCCAGGGGGGAGTCCCGCAGGTCGACGAGCACCAGGTGTACGTCGGTGCCGCCGCTGACCACCGACACACCGGCCTCGGCCACGTCAGCGGCCAACAACCGCTCGGCCAGGATCTTGGCGCCGGAGAGCACCCGCTGCTGGCGCTCGGCGAACTCCGGCGTGCCGGCGATCTTGAGCGCAACGGCCTTGGCGGCGATCACATGCATCAGCGGGCCGCCCTGCTGGCCGGGGAAGACTGCCGAGTTGATCTGCTTGGCGTACTCCTTCTTGCCGACGATCAACCCCGAGCGGGGTCCGCCGAGGGTCTTGTGCACGGTGGTCGACACCACCTGGGCGTGCGGCACCGGGGAGGGATGCAGGCCGGCGGCCACCAACCCCGCGAAGTGGGCCATGTCCACCCACAGCGTGGCGCCGACCTCGTCGGCGATCGAGCGGAAGGCGGCGAAATCGACGATGCGCGGATACGCCGACCAGCCGGCGATGATCACCTTCGGCTTGAACTCGCGCGCCTGCGCCCGGACCACGTCCATGTCGATGCGATGGGTGACCGGGTCCACACCGTAGAAGGCGTTCTCGTAGAGCTTGCCGGAGAAGTTCAGCCGCATGCCGTGGGTGAGGTGTCCCCCGTTGGCCAGGTCCAGGCCCAGCAGTCGGTCGCCCGGCTCCATCAACGCCTGCAGCACCGCGGCGTTGGCCTGGGCACCGGAGTGCGGCTGGACGTTGGCGAACTCAGCACCGAACAGCTCCTTGGCTCGGTCACGGGCGATGTTCTCCACCACGTCGACGTGCTCACAGCCGCCGTAGTAGCGCCGGCCGGGAAGTCCTTCGGCGTACTTGTTGGTCAGCACGCTGCCGTGCGCCTGCAGCACCGCCCGCGGCACGAAGTTCTCCGACGCGATCATCTCCAGGGTGTCGCGTTGGCGCCCCAGTTCCTTGCCGAGCAACTCGGCGATGTCCGGGTCGAGTTCGGCCAGCGGCGTCGACATGGTGGATGCGGAGCGGGTGTGCGGTGCGGCGGTCACGGGGGCAAGTCTATCGAGCGGGAGACACACCGCCGGACGCGCTATGCGGCCAACTCGGCGCGCAGGCCCGACGGGGTCAACGGCTCGTCGAGCAACCGGCCGAACCGCTGCGTCAGGCTCACCCCGGACGGCGCCGCGTCCAGCCAGCCGCGCAGCAGCCGGTAGCCCTCCACATACGTCGAGGTGTAGGCCCGCCACAGCGGCGAGGACAGGAACCGCATGCTCTGCCGGGCCCGGTCCTCGGGCACCAACAGCCAGCGCTGCAGGTAGTCGACCACCTCGTCGGCGTCGCGGTGCTCGTCGTGCAGCATCAACGCCGCGTCCTGGCGCACATCGGCCAGCGCGGCGGCGGCCTCGGACACCGCTTCGGCGCGTTCGCCGTCGAACCGCATCCCGAGATCGGCGTAGATCTCCGCTGCCCAGCGGCCCCAACCGGTTCCGACCGCGGCGTAGAGCGCCAGGTCGGCCAAACCCTCCGCCATCAGGCATTGCGGGGTGTTGACCAGGAAGATGGTCTGCTCGGCCTGGCCCAGGGTGGCGACCAGGCCGGCTTCCTTGCGGCAGTGCTCGGTGTGATGACCCGGGTAGGACTCGTGGGCCACCAGCCGCGGCAGGTTCGACATCAGCTGCTTGAGGTCGGCGTTGACCGCCACCGTGGAGCGGTAGACGCCGCGGTAGTAGTTGAACCCCGACCAGGGTTTGTCGCTGACCACCTCGTAGGTGATGGTCTCGGTCTCCGGCAGCGGAAAGTGCACCCGCACCCGATCGCGCAGCGCCGAGGAGAACGCGTGAATGGCGGCTTCGAGCCGCTCGGGCGGGATCTCCTCGGCTCGGCGGTGCGCGGCCATCCGCTCGACCAGCGGTCCGGAGCCGCCGAGCGCCTCGTCCAGCCGGGCGTGGGCGGCCCGGTATCGGTCGGGGTCGCCCTTGGTGATCTCGACGTCGAAGTAGTCGCGCACCTCGTCGACGAACCCGACCTGCTGGCCGGCGAACTTTCGGCCGGCGCAGGCCAGCGCGCGTAGGTGCACCCGCAGGTATTCGGCGCGCGCGTCATCGAGTCCGGCCGGCAGCGCCGCGATCAGCGCGTCGGCCCGGCGGGCCAGCGCGGCCGGGTCCGGCGTCGGCTCGTTCTCGACGCGCCGCTGAAGCGTCGGATCACCGGTGTAGGCGTCGACGTAGCCCTGCTCGATCCGGTCGAAGCGCAGACCGAGCAACAGGTATTCGCGGATCAATTCGGCGGGCTCCATACCCGATCAGGCTAACGGTCGGGGCTGCTGCAAGACTGTATGGTCATGCGGCGGCTTAGCGAGCCGAGTCCCTACGTGGAGTTCGACCGACGTCAATGGCGGACACTGCGTATGTCCACGCCGATGCCGCTGACCGCCGAAGAAGTCGTGGCGCTTCGTGGCCTCGGCGAACAAGTCGACCTGCTGGAGGTCGAAGAGGTCTATCTGCCGCTCGCGCGACTTCTGCACCTGCAGGTCGCCGCCCGCCAGCAGCTGTTCGCCGCCACCGCGGAGTTCCTCGGCGAAAACGACCAGAGCCCGGACCGGCCGGTGCCGTTCATCATCGGGGTGGCCGGCAGCGTGGCGGTCGGCAAGTCGACCACGGCCCGTGTGCTGCAGGCGCTGCTGGCCCGCTGGGACCACCATCCCCGGGTGGACCTGGTCACCACCGACGGTTTCCTGTACCCCAATCACGAACTGGAGCGCCGGAACCTGATGCACCGCAAAGGGTTCCCGGAAAGCTACAACCGGCGCGCCCTGATGCGGTTCGTCACCTCGGTGAAATCCGGCGCAGATTACGTCTGCGCGCCGGTGTATTCACATCTGAGCTACGACATCGTCGCCAGCGCCAAACAGGTGGTGCGCCATCCCGACATCTTGATCCTCGAAGGCCTCAACGTGCTGCAGACCGGGCCGACGCTGATGATCTCCGACCTGTTCGACTTCTCGCTCTACGTCGACGCCCGGGTGGAGGACATCGAGCACTGGTACGTCTCGCGGTTCCTGGCCATGCGCTCCACCTCGTTCGCCAACCCCGACTCGCACTTCCACCACTACTCGGCGCTCAACGACACGCAGGCGGTGACCGCCGCCCGGGACATCTGGCGGTCGATCAACCGGCCCAACCTGATCGAGAACATCCTGCCCACCCGGCCGCGGGCCACCCTGGTGCTGCGCAAGGATGCCGATCACTCCATCAACCGGCTGCGGCTGCGCAAGCTCTGACGTGAAGCGCCCCTAGGGCTGGGTCGCGGTGCCGGGCTGCGGCACCGGCGGTGCCGGCTCGGGCGCCGCGGGCGCATCCGGCGGCGGCGGAAGCTCGGCTGCCGGAGCGGGCTCCGGCGGTGGCGGGAAGCCCGGCGGAGGCGGCGGCGGAGGCGCGAACCCCGGCGGGGGCGGCGGCGGAGGGAAGCCGGGCGGGGGCGGGAACACCGGCGGCGGCGGGAAGCCCGGCGGCGGCGGTGGGACCTCGGCGCCCGGCGGCGGCGGAACCTCGGCGCCCGGCGGCGGCGGCGGAACCGGCGTCGGAGTCGACGTCGGCGTGGTGGCCGTCAGCGTGTCCGGGCACAGTTCCTGCTGGGCGGCGTCGATCATGACCTTGGTGACACCGTCGGCGACCTTGGCGCCGAACCGGTCCTTGGCGGGCCGGCCGCGCCGCAGGTTCTGGCAGATGATCCCGCCGAACTTCACCGCACCGTCGGGCGTGGTCAGCCCCGGGGTGTTCTGGTATTTGAACCCGTGCGACTGCAGGTAGGCCAGGTAGCTCTTCTCGTCGGCCTGCGCCGGCGCAGCACCGTAGATCAGCATTCCGGGGATCAGCGTCGTCGCCGCCAGCCGCCACATCATGGGAGAGAACTGTAGACGGTGACGGCCGGGGCGACATCTCGAGTGGCCGCGAAGATCAGCGCAACCTGCGCAGCCCGCGGTACTGCACCAGCCCGATGAACGCGGTGTAGGCGGCACTCACCAACATGGCCACCACGCCGATTCCGGTCAGCGGCAGCACCCCGGCGCCGAGCACCGCGAGTGCGATCACGGTGCAGGCCGCGTTGGCGGCGATGACCGCGGTGCCGGCCCGGCGCAGATCCGACAGCCCGGACAGGATGTAGACCGCCACACCGTAGAGCAGGCAGAAGGCGCCGAGCGCGTATTCGTGGGCGGCGGTCAGGCCCTCGGCCGCCGCCATCGGGCCGGCGGCGAGCACCCCGACCAGGCCGACGGCACCGATGATGACGGCGTCGGCACGCAGGGCGAAACGCAGCAGCGAGTCGGTCGAGTCGGACAGGACCGGGGTGGTGATGACGGCCATCGGGAGACTCCCTTCAAGACTTCGTGACTTCGGGTACGGATACGGACACCCCGACGGTGCCTCCGATCTGCTGCCACATCGACCCCCGGCACTGCCAAGCACTGCCAAGCGCAGGTCAGAGACTCGGCGACACCGTCATCCGGCCGCGCAGATCGGCGGCGATCACCCGGGCACCGGCGTTCTGCCAGTTGTGCAGCGAACGCTGCGGCACCTCGGTGACCAGCCACTGCCAGGCCTGCCGAGCGACGGGATCCAGTCCGGTTGCGGTGGCGTTCTGCGCATACGCCCGCACCCCGACGACGTAGGGGAAGTACAGGGCGTTGTAGTGGCGCCACTCTTCGGTGGTGCCGAATTCGCCGCCGTCGCGCGGTTTGAGCGCGGCGATCCGATCGGCCAGCAGCGCTTTGAGTTCGTTGGCCCGTTCCAACGGCGTGTCCGGGGCTCCCCGGGCGGCCAATCGTTCATCGATCACCGGCAACGCGGTCAGCGGGCTGGCGACGAGCTTGGACAGATCTCCGTAATGGCCCAGGGCACGCCGGGTCAACCGGACGAAGGTCTCTTCGTCCAGATCGGCGAGCGGATCGCTGGAGCGCAGCGCCAACGCCGCCTCGGTTCCGCGCAACGCGGCGCGGTCGGCGCGCAGCGCCGGAGACCGCCAGAAGGCCAGCCGGTCCCAGAGCCCGGCCAGCCGGTCGACGAACACCTGGACCTCGATGCCCACCGCGATCGTGGTGAACAGCAGCACCGTCAGTGCGATCTGCGCCACCGGTTCGCGTCGGGTGAACGCCAACCCGATCAGCACCTGCCCGCCCAGCAGCGCGGCCATCGCCACCGCCGCCAGGAATGACCGCAGCATGTCCAGCCGCAACGCCTGCCCCTCGTCGAAGGCATCCCACAGTGCTACCGCCAAGCCGAGCAGGAGCACGTCGACGCCCGTGCTGGCCAGCGCAAGTCCGCTGGGCACCACCCCCATCGGGATGACCAGGATCGCGTTGGCCAGGGCGAAGAACAACGTCGCGACGGCGGCCACCCCGCGCACCGATCCGGGCTGCGCGGGCCGGAACAGTGCCTTGACCATGGCCGCCAACGTCGACGCCGAGATCACCACGAACAGCAGCCAGTGCCCGGCCTGCGGCGGACCGCCGACGCTACCGGCCCACGTCGCACCGGCGAGCGCGACCACCCCGACCGCACCGACGAGCAGTGCATCCCGCGCCCGGCCGGTCCAGCAGTCACCCGGCCGGGCCAACTCGAGCAGCACGGCGAACCACGCCACCCCGGGCAGCACGGCCAGATAGATCTCCACCCGCCCCAGCAGTTCCGGCTGCCACACCGCCCGCACCGCGTCGGCGGCCACCACCGCCGCGAAGCCGCACAACCCCACGGCGGCCAATACCAGCACCGGTTTACGCGGATCGCGGGCCAGCAGGTACATCCCGAGCCACCAACTCAGGGTGAAGACCAGCGCCGACAGCACGATCACGGCTGCGTCACCGCCCGAATCGCCGATGCCGCACGCTGTAGTCGCGCAGCGCCCGCAGAAAGTCGACCCGGCGGAACGCCGGCCAGTGGGCTTCGGTGAACCACATCTCCGAGTAGGCGCTCTGCCACAGCAGGAAGCCGGACAGTCGCTGCTCACCGGAGGTGCGGATCACCAGATCCGGGTCCGGTTGGCCGGAGGTGTACAGGTTCTCCGAGATGCCCTCGACGGTCACCGCCTCGACGAGTTCCTCCGCGGTGGCGCCGTTGGCCAGTTGCTTGCCGAGCAGGCCCCGCACGGCATCGACGATCTCCTGGCGGCCGCCGTAACCGACCGCGACGTTGACGTGCAGGCGGGTAGGCGCGTCGGCGCTGTCGGTCGTGCTTACTGTTCTCTCCACGGCCTCCCGCAGCCGGCGGGCGGGTTCTTCGCCCAGCAGTTCCAGATCGCCGACGGTCCGGACGCTCCAGCGGTTGGCCGGTGCACAGATCTCCTCCACCACGTCGGTGATGATCTCGATGAGCGCGGCCAGTTCTGCGGGATCACGCTGCAGATTCTCGGTGGACAGCAGGTAGACGGTGGCCATCTCGATACCCGCGTCGGCACACCAGCGCAGCATCTCGGCGATCTTGGCCGCACCCATCCGGTAGCCGTAGCTGACGTCGTCGTACCCGGCGTCGCGCGCCCACCTGCGGTTGCCGTCGCAGAGCACCGCGATGTGGCGTGGCAGGGCCGACTGCGACGCCGCCAGGCCCTGCCGGAGACGCAGCTCATAGATCCGGTACAGCGGCTCTTTCAAGCGCGCCGGGATGATTGCCACAACCACCCAGACTACTGTGGCCGTATGGCTGTTGAGCGAATCAGTCCGGGATCTGTGGAGTCGGGAAAGCCATGAGCACCCACACCGATACCATCGCCGAGCCGAATCCGAACGACCTGCCGGCCGGTGACGGCGCCGTGCGCGTCAAGCCGCGGGCCCGCGGGTGGATTCACCTGGTCTCGGCCATCGTGGCACTGATCGCCGGGATCGCCCTGATCGCGGTGACCTGGCCGTTGGCCGGCCTCGAAGCGGGGTTGGCATCGCTGGCCTACTCCATCTCGGTGGTCGGCATGTTCGCGGTCAGCGCGACCTATCACCGGGTGACCTGGAAAACCGTCGCCGCCCGGATGCGGATGAAGCGGCTCGATCACGCGATGATCTTCATCTTCATCGCCGGCACCTACACACCGTTCGCACTGCTGGCGATGGATCACGGCCAGCAGGAACGCCTGGTGATGACCATCGTGTGGGGCGGCGCGCTGGCCGGCGTGGTGCTCAAGCTGTGCTGGCCGACCGCCCCGAAATGGGTGGGGGTGCCGCTGTATCTGCTGCTGGGCTGGGTGTCGGCGTTCTTCATCGCGACGATCATGCACAACGCGGGTGTCGCGGCCATGGTGTTGCTGGCCGTCGGCGGTGCGCTCTACAGCATCGGGGCGATCATGTACGCGCTGAAGTGGCCGGACCCGTGGCCCGAGACGTTCGGGTACCACGAGTTCTTCCACGCCTGCACCGCGGTGGCCGCGGTCTGCCAGTACATCGCGATCTGGTTCGCCGCGCTGTACTGACCGCGGCCCGGCCTCACAGCTGGGTGATGTTCTCCGCCGACCAGTAGGCCTTCATCCCGGAGATCTTGCCGTCGGCGTCGAACGCCATCACGTCGATGGGCTCGATGCGCATCCGGTGGTCGCCATTGGTGATGGTCAACGCGAACTGGAACGCCGCCTCGCTGCCCGAGACCCGCAGCGATACCAGCTCGGCCTGCCGGTCCAGGCCGGTGATGGCCGAGTAGAAGGTGCGGATGGCCTGGTGCCCGATGTGCACCTCCCCGCCGACCGGGTCCTCCACGGTGGCGTCGGCCGCGTACAGCCCGACCAGGTCATCCTCGTTGCCGCCGCCACCGACCAACTCGATGTAGCGGTGGACGGTCTCGATGATGGCCTGGGCCCGCTCGGGTGCGCTCGTCATGTGCCGCAGGTTACACGGGCGCCGAATTCGCGGGCACCCCAAGGGCCGACGCCAACTCCTCGGCATCGCGTACCGGCAGGTCGCAGACCGTTCCCCGGCAGACGTAGGCGGCGTCGGCGCCCGCGATCCGGTCCCGCCCGATCAGCGGCTCCGACGAGTCGACCCTCCCGCCGACGACCGTCGTCCCGCCGGGGGCCAGTCGTCGGGCGGCGGCCAGCAGGGCCGATTCCGGACCGTCGCAGGCCACCGCGACCTGCAGCGGGCCCCGCACGAAAGCCTCCGCGATCGCCAGCCAGTGGCCGACCGCGCGCGGCGCCTGCTCCAGCAGCGCGGAGTGCGCCGCCAAAGAGTCGGCGGCCGCCCGCAGATAGCGGTCGCTGCGGTCCGCGGCGACCAGGTGCGCAGCGGTCAGCAGCGCCTCGGTGACCAGCGCCGCCCCCGACGGGGTGGCCCCGTCCTGCGGATCGCCGGGGCGCATCATCAGCGTCTCGGCGTCGTCGGCGCTGTCGAACCAGCGTCCGGGAGTGTCCGGGTCGGCGAAGTGACCCAGCGCGGTGTCGAGCAGACCGACCGCGCCGTCGAGATGACGCCGGTCACCGCCGAGTTGGTAGACGCTGAGCAGCCCGGTGGCCAGGGCCCCGTAGTCCTCCAGGATCGCGGCGCTGTCCCCCACCCGGCCGCCCAGGCCGGCCCGCCGCAGCCGGCCGTCGATCAGATGCCCGGACAGCAGCTGGTCGGCGCATTCCCGCGCGGCGACGGCCAGGCTCGGATCCGACAGCGCCACCGCCGCTTCGGCCAACGCCGTGATCGCCAAACCGTTCCAGGCGGTGACGACCTTGTCGTCGCGTCCGGGCTGCACGCGGGACCGGCGGGCGGCCAGCAACCGCTGCCGCACCCGGTCGAATCGCGGTTGATCGGACGGATCGACCGGCAGTTGCAGGACGGACGCACCCGCCTCGAAGGTGCCCTCCTCGGTGACCCCGAAGACCTCGGCCGCCCAAGCACCGTCGTCGGCGCCGAGGACACCGGTCAGCTGCTCGGGTGTCCAGACATACGTCGAACCCTCCCGGCCGTCGGCGTCGGCGTCCAGCGACGAGATGAACACCGCACCGTCGGAGAGCTCCTCGAGCAGGAACCGGGCGGTCTGACCGGTCACCCGCACGGCCAACGGATCACCGGTGCGGCGGGCCCAGTGCGCGTAGGCCCGCAGCAACAGGGCGTTGTCGTAGAGCATCTTCTCGAAATGCGGGACCACCCAGGCGTCGTCGACGCTGTAGCGGGCGAAGCCGCCGGCCAACTGGTCGTAGATCCCGCCGCGTGCCATCGCCGCACCGGCCCGGGCGACCGCGTCGAGTGCGGACTGAGAACCGGTCCGTTCGTAGTGCCGCAGCAGCGTTTCCAGCAACGCCGACGGCGGGAACTTCGGTGCGCCGCCGAATCCGCCGTGCGTGGTGTCCTCGTCGCGCAGCACCGCCGCCACCGCGGCGTCGCACAGCATCGCGTCGACCGGCGGCCCCCCTCCCGGCAGGCGGGCGGCCCTGGCCCGCAGTTCACCGGCGATGTTGTCCGAGGCGTCCTCGACTTCGTCGCGACGTTCGTTCCAGGTGGCGGTGATGGCGGAAAGCAGGTTCAGGAAGGCGTCTTTCGGGTAGTAGGTACCGCAGTAGAACGGCCGCCCGTCGGGGGTCAGGAAACACGTCATCGGCCAGCCGCCGCGTCCGGTCAACGCCTGGGTGGCGGTCATGTAGATCGCGTCGATGTCCGGGCGTTCCTCCCGGTCGACCTTGATACACACGAAGCCCGCGTTCATCACCGCGGCGACCTCGGCGTCCTCGAACGACCCGTGTGCCATCACATGACACCAGTGGCAGGCCGCGTAGCCGACCGACAGCAGGATCGGCACGTCGCGCTCGGCGGCTTCGGCCAGCGCCTCGGGCCCCCACTCCCACCAATCCACCGGGTTGTCCGCATGTTGACGCAGATAGGGGCTGGCTGACGATGCGAGGCGGTTGACCACTCCCCCACGCTAATCCTCAGGCCGCCGATGAACACCGGACCCCGCGGGAGTAAACCGGAAACCGGAGCGTTAACCAACCGGAAAACGGTAGCCGAATAATTCAATTCCGATGTCGATTAACAACATTGGGCAATCCTCGCGTTGCTAGCATTCGTCGGTACGACGATCCGAGGGATGTGGTTGACATCAATCGACGTGCCGTGATGAGCGTGCCGGTCATAAGCGCTGCGCTGTTGTCCGGGTGCGGAGCCCAACCGGCACCGACGCCACCGAACGCGTCCGCGCCGGACCTGCCGTCCGCATATCCGGGCGTCGACTGCGGCGGACGCCCGGAGATCACAGCCAGCGGCTCCACCGCCCAGGCCAACGCGATGACCCGGTTCGCCGCATCGTTCCAGCACGCCTGCCCCGGCCAGCGCCTGACCTACCGGCCCAACGGCTCCGGCGCGGGCATCGACGAATTCCTTTCCGGCCAAACCGACTTCGGTGGATCCGATTCGCCGCTGAGTCGAGGCGAGTACGGCTACGCCCGGCAACGCTGCGGGGCGCCGGTATGGAACCTGCCGATGGTGTTCGGCCCCATCGCGATCGCGTTCCGACTCGGCGGGCTGACGTCGCTCAACCTGGACGGCCCCACCGCGGCCAACATCTTCAACGGCACCATCACGCGCTGGGACGACCCGGCGATCGCCGCCCTCAACACCGGCGTCACACTGCCCTCGGTGCCTGTTCGGGTGGTGTTCCGCAGCGACGAATCCGGCACCACGGACAACTTCCAGCGCTACCTCGACACCGCATCCGCGGGCGCCTGGGGCAGAAGCGCCGGGCGGACGTTCACCGGAACCGCCGGTGCGGGCGCGCACGGCAACGAGGGCGTCGCCGCGGCCACCGCCGACGTCGACGGATCGATCACCTATACCGAATGGTCCTTCGCCCAGGCCCACCACCTGGGCATGGCCGACATCATCACCTCGGCGGGCCCGGAACCGGTCGCGATCAGCGCGGAATCGGTCGGCAGGACGATCTCCTCGGCCTGGTTCATCCGGGAGGGCAACGACCTGGCGCTCGACACCATCTCCTTCTACCGGCCCAATCAGCCCGGCGCCTATCCGATCGTGCTGGCCACCTATGAGGTGGTCTGCTCGGCGTATCCCGACCCGCAGGTCGGAACGGCGGTCCGGGCCTTCCTGCAGAGCGCGATCGGCGACGGGCAGAACGAACTGGCCGCCCACGGTTATGTGCCCGTTCCCGATGCGTTCAAGCCGCGCCTGTCGACTGCGATCGACGCGATCGCCTGAGGCCACCGCACCCGAAGTCATGCAGTCCCTCACCGCGCCCCCGGAGATCAGCTCCGCACTGGTTCACTCCGGGCCCGGCCCGAGTTCGCTGATCGAGGCGTCCGCGGTGTGGCACCGGCTCGGTAGCACACTGGACGAATACGCCGACGACTACGTCGCCTCGTTGTGGTCCCTGGTGGAGACCTGGCGCGGGCGGTCCGCGGTCGCCATGGTGCACACCGCCGAGCCCTACCTGGCGTGGCTGCGGGCCACCGCGCAGCAGTGCCGGCAGGTCGCGGTCTCCTCTCAGCGCGCCGCGGAGGCCTTCGAATCCGTCCGCACCGCCGTGACTCCCACCGCCGCTATCGCAGCCAATCGCGCGTTGCGACGACAACTGCTGGCCACCAATCGATTCGGGACCAACACCGCAGCGATCGCGGAGAACGAGAACCAGTACCTGAGCATGTGGACGAACAACGCCGCGGCGATGACCCGCTATCAGGCGGCCTCGGCTCAGGCCACCGTGCTGCCGGTGTTCAGCGCCCCGGCCGAAGACACCATCCCGGCCGTCTTCGACCCCAACAACGGCTGGAGCGGGCTGGCCAACGCCTACGGCAACGGGCTGGTGAGCGCGGGATTTCCGATCAACCTGCTCAGCTACCTCGCACAGAACACCTCGGCGCAGGCGTTGCAGGGCGTCAGCTCGGCGATGGCCCAGGGCATCAGCGAAGGTGAAGCCGCCCTGGCACCGTCGATCCCGCTGGACGCATTGGGCGGATTCCTCGGCGGCGGCGGGGGTCTGGGCGCGCTTGGGGCCGCCGGGCTGTCCTCGACGCCGTCGGCGGCCATCGGTGTCGGGATGAAGATGGGGACGCTGACCGTCCCGCCCGCCGCAGCGGGATTGCTGCCCACGGCACCGGTCCGGCTGGCGTCGTCGGCGACACCGCTGCCGGCCGGCCAGTCCACCACGTTCGCCGGGGTCCCGGCCGTCATGCCGCCGATGGCGCCGGCGTCGCATGCCGCGGGCAGCGGGTGGCGTAGGCGCCGGAATCAGAAGTACGAAGACCTGGAGGTCGGGCTGGAACTGCGGGGCCCGGTGATGCCCCGGCCGCCGTCGGCCGGCTGAGCGGGCCTAACCGTGGTGGCGGGGGCAGAACGCGCTCACACTGACCCCGACGAAGAATCCGGCGTGGTAGTCGTCGAGCCGACTGCTGCGCATCACCTCGGATACGACGTCGGTCTTCGGCCGGCCCACGTCGAGTTCGTCGCAGACTTCGTGTCCGGCGATCACCGCGGACTGCCCGTTGGCGAAGCCGATTCCCTTGGCGTTCAGCGCCCCCAGGAACGTGGTGTCGATCGCGTCGGCGTATGCCGCCGGGGCGAGCAGCACCGCCGCCGGCAGCACCGTCACAACGATCGGAGCCAACGTCGACCCGCGAGAACGACCTGCGAACACGGCCAACCCCGACCCTTTCTGAAGACCACAGACCAGGCCATCATCGCAGGGGCGACGACGCTCGCGAAAGCCGCGAAACCCACCGGGGCAAAGGTTAATCCAACAGCCACAGAACAGAAATCGGCCGTTCGGCGGCCATTCGCGCCCGGCGGTCGCGGTGGCGGAACGCGCCGATCGCGGTCAGCCGGGCAGATCCCCGACGGTCCCCTCGTCGGCGGCCTGGTCGGCGGCGGGATCCTCCGGGTCGAAGGAATCCGGCAATTTCTTCAGCTGCCGGTTCATCGACCACACCAGCCCCATGGTGCCGATCAGCAACAGCACGATGATCAGCAGCCCGAACGGGCTGGCCTTACCGAAGTCCGGACCGGTGTCGCGCGGTACTTCGTCGGCCAGAATCCAGAGCACCGTCAGTGCAGCGTGGTTCATCCGTTGTCCTCGATCCCGGTGAACAGGTCGGTCTCGGGCAGCGTAACCGGCACCCGGGACCGGGCAAGCTCGAACTCCTCGGTGGGCCACAGGCGCTGCTGCCATTCGATCGGTGCGGTGAAGAAGGCACCGTTGGGGTCGATCTGGGTGGCGTGCGCGCGCAGCGCGTCGTCGCGCTGGCCGAAGTAGTCGGCGCATTCGATGCGGCTGGTGACCCGGGCGGCGAATTCGTCGCGGTCGGGATTCCAGTGTTCCAGCCACTTCGCGAACGGGCCCACCTGCCCGTTGCGGGCGAACTCGTCCTGGAGCAGTTGCATCCGCTCCCGCAGGAAGCCGTGGTTGTAGTAGAGCTTGGAGACCGTCCAGGCCTCGCCGGCGTCGGGGTAGCGGCGGTAGTCACCGGCCGCTTCGAAGGCCGCCACCGACACCTCATGGCACCGGATGTGGTCCGGGTGCGGATAACCGCCGTTCTCGTCGTAGGTGGTCATCACGTGCGGCCGGAACTCGCGGACCACCCGGACCAGGGCTTCGGTGGATTCCTCCAGCGGCACCATCGCGAAGCAGTCGTCGGGCAACGGCGGCAGCGGGTCGCCGGTGGGCAGCCCGGAATCGATGTAACCCAGCCAGCGGTGCTCGACACCGAGGATCTCGGCGGCCCTGGCCATCTCTTCGCGACGCACCTCCGCGATGCGGCCGTGGACGTCGGGCCGGTCCATGGCGGGGTTGAGGATGTCGCCGCGCTCGCCGCCGGTCAGCGTCACCACCATCACCCGGTGACCTGCTGCGGCATAGCGGGCGGTCGTGGCCGCGCCCTTGCTGGACTCGTCGTCGGGGTGAGCGTGCACCGCCATCAACCGCAGTCCGCTCATATACGCATTCCCCTATAGTCCCTAGTGGCTTCCGGCTCCCATCGTTCCATCTTCGACGACGGGCCCGGCAACCACTCCCGACTCCACCGGCGACCATGGGACACCACTGACGATGACCGACTCCAAGCCGGCGCGCTACGGCGATACCCGCGGCAGCGCCCTGCCCCGCCGGTTGCTGGCGATCACGCTGGGCGCCCTGGGGGTCGCAACCTTCGCCGCGCTGGCCGTCATCGGCTACCAGCGGGTCGCCACGGCCGAGGTGAAAGGCGAGTTGTACGGGTACGAGGTGCTCGACGACCAGACGGTCTCGGTCCGCTTCAGCGTGACGCGGTCGGATCCGTCGCAGCCGGCGGCCTGCATCGTGCGGGTCCGGACCGCGGACGGCAGCGAGACCGGGCGACGCGAAGTGCTCGTCGTACCGTCGCAGTCGAAGACCGTTCAGGTGACGACGACCGTCAAATCCTCCCAGCCACCGGTCATGGGGGACGTCTACGGTTGCGGCAACGACGTGCCCGGTTATCTGCGGGCGCCGTAGCGTCGCGGTGGTACCCTGGTCGGATACACGGTTCCGATTGGGACCGTGTATTGCTGCATTAGAACAGCCTGCATCAGAACGACGTCGCCCCGCTGACCGAGATGGCGCCGGGATCGACGACACAAGGAGCACAGTGAGATGACGGACACCCAGGTGACCTGGTTGACGCAGGAGTCACACGACCGGCTCAAGGCGGAGCTCGACCAGCTGATCGCTAACCGTCCGGTGATCGCCGCGGAGATCAACGACCGCCGCGAAGAGGGCGACCTGCGCGAGAACGGCGGCTACCACGCCGCACGTGAGGAGCAGGGCCAGCAGGAGGCCCGCATCCGGCAGTTGCAGGAGCTGCTCAACAACGCCAAGGTGGGCGAAGCCCCGACCCAGTCCGGTGTCGCGTTGCCGGGTTCGGTGGTCACGGTCTTCTACGACGGCGACAAATCCGACACCGAGACCTTCCTGATCGCCACCCGCCAGGAGGGTGTCAGCGAGGACAAACTCGAGGTGTACTCGCCGAACTCACCGCTGGGCCACGCGCTGCTCGGCGCCAAGGTCGACGAGGAGCGCAGCTACACCGTGCCCAGCGGCAAAACCGTCAAGGTGACGCTGGTCAGCGCCGAGCCCTACCACTCCTGAGCCGGGTTGGCCTGAGCGCACCGCTCAGGCCAACGCCTGCTTCAGGTCGGCGATCAGGTCTTCGATGTCCTCGATGCCCACCGACAGCCGCACCAGGTCGTCGGGAACCTCCAGTTGGGAACCGGCGGTCGACGCGTGTGTCATCGCGCCGGGCAGCTCGATCAGCGACTCCACCCCGCCGAGGGACTCGGCCAGGATGAAGATCTCGGTGCCGGCGCACAGTTTCTCGGCCGCCGCCCGGCCGCCCTGCATCCGCACCGACACCATGCCGCCGAATCCGCGCATCTGCGCCGCCGCGACGGCGTGGCCGGGGTGGCCGGGCAGACCCGGATAGAGCACCTGGCTGACCGCGGGATGCCCGTTGAGGTATTCGGCGACCACCGCGGCGTTCTCACTGTGCCGCTGCATCCGCAGCACCAGCGTCTTCAAACCACGCATCGTCAGATAGGCGTCGAACGGGCCGGGCACCGCGCCGGCCCCGTTCTGCAGGAACGCGAACGCCTCGTCGAGCTCCTCGTCGTCGGTGACCAGGGCCCCGCCCACCACATCGGAGTGGCCGCCGATGTACTTGGTGGTCGAGTGCAACACCACGTCGGCGCCCAGTGTCAGCGGCTGCTGCAGCGCCGGCGAGGCGAAGGTGTTGTCCACCAGGACCTTGGCGCCGGCTTCCCGTCCGATGGCGGCGATGCCGGCGATATCGGCGATCGACAGCAGCGGGTTGGTGGGGGTTTCCACCCAGATCAGCCGGGTCTTGTCGGTGCGTGCGGCGCGCACCGCATCGAGATCGGACAGCGCCGCCGGGGTGTAGGACACGCCCCACTGGCTGAACACCTTGTCGATCAGCCGGAAGGTGCCACCGTAGGCGTCGTCGGGAATGATCAGGTGATCCCCGGGACGCAGCATGGCGCGCAGCGCACAATCCGTGGCGGCCATCCCGGATCCGAACGCCCGGCCGAACCGGCCCCGCTCCACCGCGGCCAGCGCGGTCTCCAGCGCGGCCCGGGTCGGGTTGCCGGTGCGGGCGTATTCGAAGCCGCCGCGCAGGCCGCCGACGCCGTCCTGGGCGAAGGTGCTGCTGGCGTAGATCGGTGCGTTGACCGCGCCGGTGGCCGGGTCGGGCCGGAATCCGGCGTGAATCGCCGTGGTGGACAGGCCGGTGGCCTCGTGTCGACTCGGGCTCACTGGACCGGCAGGCAGACGGTCGTCATGATCTTGTCGGCGATGGTCTGCCGCTTGGCATCCCACAGCGGGAACAGGTAGCCGACGCAGAAGACGGCACTGTCGATGAGGTGGGCCAACTGGCGCACGATCGACATCCCGAACCCGATGGGTTGGCCGGTGGCCTCCGAGACCACCTTGAACTTCATCACCGACTTACCGATGCTCGACCCGGTGACGCCCTGCCGGTAGCCGAAATTCCAGACCCCGTACCCGATGGCGGCCAGCCAGCCCACGAACATCAGGGCCGCGCCGGCACTCGACGGTGTGACCTCGCAGGCGAAGCCCTCGGAGGTGGTGACGCATTCCCGGTGGGCCGTGGTGCCCGCGAGCACCGCCGGGATGCCGTAGATCAGCATGATCGGGAGGAAGTCGATGAAGTAGGCGGCGACCCGGGTCAGCCACGACGTGTAGGCCTGCTGCGGCAGTTGACCGACGGGGTATCCGGCCGGTACCGGGTAGGCGCCATACCCCGGCGGCGGGGGCGGCGGGTAGTTCCCGGGCGGCGGGGGCGGGTAGTTACCGGGTGGCGGCGGCGGGTAGTTCCCCGGCGGGGGCGGCGGGTAATTTCCCGGGGCGGGTAATCGGTCATGGGTACCCTCTTCCAGATCGGTCGATGTGGGTTTCAAGCTACTTGCGTCGCGTCCCGTCGGACAGGAAGCCCAACAGATCGTGGCGGGTGATGACACCCACCGGCTTACCGTCCTCGACCACCATCACCGCGTCCACCTCGGACAGGGTGGTCGCGGCGACGCCGACGACCTCGCCGGAGCCGATCAACGGCAACGGCGGGCCCATGTGCTGGCTCACCGCGTCGGCGAGCTTGGCACGCCCCTCGAACACCGCGGAGAGCAGGTCGCGTTCGGAGACGCTGCCGGCCACCTCGCCGGCCATCACCGGCGGCTCGGCACCGACAACCGGCATCTGCGACACCCCGTATTCGCGCAGGATTCCGATGGCGTCGCGGACGGTCTCCGACGGGTGGGTGTGCACCAGGTCGGGCAGCACACCGGATTTTGCGCGCAGCACGTCGCCGACGGTGGACTGCACGGTCGAGCCGTCGAGTCGGGTCCGCAGGAACCCGTAGGACGACATCCAGGAGTCGTTGAACAGCTTCGACATGTAGCCCCGGCCACCGTCGGGCAGCAGCACCACCACGAGCGCATCGGGTCCGGCCTGCACGGCGGTCTCCACCGCGGCCACCACGGCCATGCCGCAGGACCCGCCGACCAGCAGCGCTTCCTCACGGGCCAACCGGCGGGTCATCTCGAACGAGTCGGCGTCCGAGACGGCGATGATCCCGTCGGGGACGGCGGGGTCGTAGGCGGCCGGCCAGAAGTCCTCGCCGACGCCTTCCACCAGGTAGGGCCGGCCGGTGCCACCGGAGTACACCGAGCCTTCCGGGTCGGCGCCGATGACTCGTACCGGTCCCCCCGGCCGCCCGGCGGATACCTCTTTGAGGTAGCGGCCGGTACCGGTGATCGTTCCCCCGGTCCCGATACCGGCGACGAAGTGGGTGACCTGCCCGTCGGTGTCGGCCCAGATCTCCGGTCCGGTGGTCTCGTAGTGGCTCTCCGGGCCGGCCGGGTTGGAGTACTGGTCGGGCTTCCACGCGCCGTCGATCTCGGCGACCAGCCGGTTGGAGACGCTGTAGTAGCTGGCGGGGTCGTCCGGCGGGACCGCCGTCGGGCACACCACGACTTCGGCGCCGTAGGCGCGCAACACGTTCTGTTTGTCCTCGCTGACCTTGTCCGGGCAGACGAACACACACTTGTAGCCACGACGCTGGGCCACCAGCGCCAGCCCGACCCCGGTGTTGCCCGAGGTGGGTTCGACGATCGTGCCGCCGGGCCGCAGTGCCCCGCTGGCCTCCGCGGCGTCAATCATCTTGACCGCGATGCGGTCCTTGGAGCTGGCGCCCGGATTGAGGTACTCGACCTTGGCGACCACCCGGCCCGCCCCGGGCGGAACGACCGAACTCAGCTCGACCAGTGGGGTGTTGCCGATCAGGTCACTGATGTGGCGCGCTATCCGCATGCCTGCCATCGTCTCAGGTTATTGGCCCCGGCGCTGGGACCGGGCGGGTCATCCGGTCGCCTCGCGAATGTATTCGCCGATCTGCCGCAACGAGCGGGTGGCCTCCGGCACGAACGGCGCGGTGATCTGGAAGACGTGGATCTGGCCGGGCCACACCCGCAGTTCCACCGGCACGCCGGCGGCCGCCAGGATCTTGGCTCCCAACCGGGCGTCGTGCAGCAGTACCTCGGACCCGGAGACATGGATCAGCGTGCGCGGAAGGCCCGGCCGGACGTGTTGCAACGGTTCGGCGACGGTGCTGCAGTGGGTGCGGTCCCGCCGGGCCGCCGCTTCCACCAGTTCGACCAGTGCGTCGAACGCCTTGGGCGGGAACATCGCGCCGGTGTGGATGTTGGGGTGCGCCTTCTTCGCCTCCTTGGCGATCTCCAGCAGCGGCGACAGCGCCACGATCGCGGCCGGCATGTCGTCCTCGTCGCCTTCCAGGCACTCGTCCTGCAACCGCTGGGCCAGCGCCAGCGACAGGTAGCCGCCCGCGGAATCGCCGGCCAGCACGATCTGGTCGGGCCGATAGCCCTGGCGGCGCAGCCACCGGTAGCCGTCGTAGCAGTCGTCGAGCGCGTCGGCGATGGAGTATTTGGGGATCATCCGGTACTCCACCACCAGGACCGGGCTGTCGGCGTACTTCGACAGCTTGGTGACCAGGCGACCGTGGGTGTTGGCTCCGCAGGTCAGAAACGCCCCACCGTGCATGTAGAGCACGACGCGGCGGGTGCCGTCGGCCGGCAGCACGCCGGCGGCGCGCACCAGTTGCGCGGTGCAGCGCGGCAACCGGATGGTGGCGCGCACGGTGCCCGGCGCCGGCAGCACCGCCTTGGCGGCGAAGTCGACCAACCCGAACGGCCACGGCATCCGCGGCAGATAGCTGCCGACCGATAGCACCGGCCGGATGGTGGCGCGGGCCGCCAGCCACGCCAACCGGCCTTCGACGCTGGGCGAGTCCTCGACGACCTCGACGGGCAGCCCGTCGTTGCGGAGCTGGCGACGCAGTCGCGAGTCGGGGTGCAGCCGGGTCGCCACGCGCGGCGAGCTGGGAATTCTGCTGGGTGCGGTCATGGCGAACACTCCCTCCAACCGGCCCGGGCCGGCACAGCCAACGCGGTAGGAGACCATCGTCACACGCAGAAAATTGAGAAGAAATCTTAGGATTCGTTCCGATACTGCATCGGGTCCACATCGTGACCGTTTCAGTTTGCTGAGTGCCGCCGGCCCGCGGGGCTGCTCCCTACACTTGCGGCATGGGGATCCGGGCTCCACGACGGTCGACGGCGACCTTGATGGCCGCCGGCGCGATCGCCTCCGGCGGCAGCCTCTACGTCGGTGTTCGCAACCTGTTGGTCGGCCAGGCCGACCGGGCCCGCCTGATGATCCCCAAGGCGTGCGCCACCCCGCCCCGCGCCGACGGCGTCTACGTACCCGGCGACGCGCCGGTGCAGCGCTACCAGCGTGACATGGCCGTAGACCTGCACCTGATGATCTTCGGTGACTCGACGGCGACCGGCTACGGCTGTCTGTCGGCCGACGAGGTTCCCGGCGCACTGATCGCCAAGGCCCTGGCGCGGCGCGGCGGTCTGCGGGTGCGGTTGAGCACCAAGGCGATCGTGGGTGCCACCTCCAAGGGGCTGGCCGGCCAGGTGGATGCCATGTTCGTCGCCGGCCCGCCACCGGACGCGGCGGTGATCATGATCGGCGCCAACGACGTCACCTCGTTCAACGGCATCGCCGGTTCGGTGCAGCGCCTGCACGCGGCGGTACGACGCCTGCGTGCCGCCGGGGCCGCGGTCATCGTCACCACCTGCCCGGATCTGGGGGCGGTCAGCGCGATCCCCCAACCCTTGCGTTGGATCGCCCATACCCGCGCACGGCAGTTGGCGCGGGCCCAGGCCCGGGCGGTCAAAGCCGCGGGCGGTACCACCGTCCCGTTCGCCGACTTCCGGGCCCGGGAGTTCCGCGACGCCCCGGAGTTGCTGTTCGCCCAGGACCAGTACCATCCGTCGGCCGCCGGGTACGCGCTGGCAACGATGCAGGTCATCCCCGCACTCTGCGCCGCTTTGGACCGGCCCGATTCCCGCTCGGCGACCACTTCGGACTAGATTCGGCTCAAATACCCGATCACAAGGAGTAGCCGTGCCCGAAGCCGTCATCGTTTCCACTGCTCGTTCACCGATCGGCCGGGCCGGCAAGGGCTCCCTGGTCGGTATGCGCCCGGATGACCTGGCCGCCCAGATGGTGCGCGCCGCGCTGGACAAGGTGCCCGCACTGGACCCGCGCGAGATCGACGACCTGATGATGGGCTGCGGCCAGCCCGGCGGCGCGTCCGGCTACAACATCGGCCGGGTCGTGTCGGTGCTGCTGGGCTACGACTTCCTGCCCGGCACCACGGTGAACCGGTACTGCTCCTCGTCGCTGCAGACCACCCGGATGGCCTTCCACGCGATCAAGGCCGGTGAGGGCGACGCCTTCATCTCCGCCGGGGTGGAGACCGTGTCCAACTTCGGTATCGGTGCCGCCGACGGCGCCCCCAACAGCAAGAACCCGCTGTTCGCCGACGCCATGGCTCGCTCGGAGGCCGGTGCCGAGGGTGCCACCGAGTGGCACGACCCGCGCACCGACGGCCTGCTGCCCGACGTCTACATCGCGATGGGCCAGACCGCCGAGAACGTGGTGCTGCACACCGGGATCAGCCGTGAAGACCAGGACCACTGGGGTGTTCGCAGCCAGAACCGCGCCGAGGAGGCCATCAAGAGCGGCTTCTTCGCCCGCGAGATCTCCCCGGTCACGCTGCCCGACGGCACCGTGGTGAGCACCGACGACGGCCCGCGCGCCGGCACCACCTACGACAAGATCAGCCAGCTCAAGCCGGTGTTCCGCCCCAACGGCACGATCACCGCCGGCAACGCCTGCCCGCTCAACGACGGCGCGGCCGCGGTGGTCATCACCAGCGACACCAAGGCCAAGGAACTGGGCCTCAAGCCGCTGGCCCGCATCGTGGCCACCGGGGTGTCGGGCCTGTCGCCGGAGATCATGGGCCTGGGCCCGATCGAGGCCGTCAAGAAGGCGCTGGCCAACGCCAAGATGTCGGTCTCCGACATCGACCTGTTCGAGATCAACGAGGCCTTCGCGGTGCAGGTGCTGGGTTCGGCCCGCGCGCTGGGTATCGACGAGGACAAGCTGAATGTGTCCGGCGGCGCGATCGCCCTGGGCCACCCGTTCGGTATGACCGGTGCCCGGATCACCGCCACCCTGCTGAACAACCTGGCCACCCACGACAAGCAGTTCGGCGTGGAGACCATGTGTGTCGGCGGCGGTCAGGGCATGGCGATGATCGTGGAGCGCCTCTCCTAGTTTCGCGTTGACACTGCGCCCAGGGCGGGAACGTTCGAGTAGTCCCCGCCCTGGGCGCAGAGTCATTTGTAGGGTGTCCACCCAGAAATGACGCTGCGCCGGGGGCCGGCGCTATGCGCACTTACGCCCCCGGCGCAGCATCACCGGAAACCGCTCTAGGTCACTCGTTCTGGAAGTAGCTGAGCAGACGCAGGATCTCGATGTAGAGCCAGACCAGGGTCACGGTCAGGCCCAGCGCGATACCCCAGGCGGCCTTCTCCGGCGCGCCGGCCCGGATCAGCTGGTCGGCAGCGTCGAAGTCGATCAGGAAGCTGAACGCGGCGATGCCGATGCACACCAGCGAGAACACGATCGACAGGGTTCCGCCGCTGCGCAGCCCCAGTCCTTCGCCTCCGCCGACGCCGAACAGCGACAGCACCAGGTTGCCGATCATCAACGCCAGCACACCGAACATCGAGGCGACCAGCATGCGGGTGAACTTCGGGGTGACGCGGATGGCGCCGGTCTTGTAGACCACCAGCATGCCGCCGAACACGCCGAAGGTGCCCATCACGGCCTGCCCGATCATCGAACCGGCGTTGCTGGTCCCGACGGTGAGCGCGGTCAGCACGAACGAGATGGCGCCCAGGAACATGCCCTCGAGCACCGCGTAGCTGAGCACCAACGCCTTGCTGTCCTGCTTGCGGGCGAAGGTGCCGATCAGGACCAGCGCCAGACCGCCGAGGGCGCCGATCATGGCCAGTGGACCGGCCAACGCCTGGTTGGACGTCACCATGAAGAAGGACACGATCGCCGAGAGGCTCAGCACCCCCAACGTGATGCCGGTCTTGGTGACCACGTCATCGATGGTCAGCGGTCGGCTGACCTGCTGTTGCTGCTGGTACTGCAGCATGGCCGGGTCGGCCTGGTAGGTCTGGCTCATCTGCTGAGTCGCGCCGGCCATACCGGTCCCGAACTGGGCGTAGCCGCCCTGCTTGGGCATCGAACGAAATACCGGGTTGCTGGTCTCCCGCACCGTCCCGATCCTCTCTTGGGTTTGTGAAACCGAAGGGTTACGAACACTTCGTCAACGTTTCCCGACCCGCCGGAGTTCCCCGGCGGCGTTAGGGCGTCTTGCCGCCAAACCTTACCCGCGGTGCGGGGAGCGCGGCGAGGTATCTACATTGCGAAGGCGTGACAGACGAATCTGACGACGTCTTGGCCCGTGTCGACAACGGGATCGGTCGGCTGACACTCAACCGGCCGAAAGCGATCAACTCGCTGAACTATCCGATGGTGACCGCGATGACCGCGGCGCTGACAGCCTGGGCCGACGACCCGGGCATCGCCGCGGTGGTGCTGGACGGGGCCGGCGAGCGCGGGCTTTGCGCCGGCGGCGACGTGGTGGCGATCTATCACAGCGCCAAAGCCGACGGCGCCGACGCCCGCCGATTCTGGTACGACGAGTACCTGCTCAACGCGCAGATCGGGGCGTACCCCAAGCCGTATGTGTCGTTGATGGACGGCATCGTGATGGGCGGCGGGGTCGGCGTCGGGGCGCACGCGAACACCCGGGTGGTCACCGACACCACCAAGATGGCCATGCCCGAGGTCGGCATCGGCTTCATCCCCGACGTCGGCGGCACCTACCTGCTCTCCCGCTCGCCGGGTCGGCTCGGACTGCACGCGGCGTTGACCGGGGCGCCGTTCTCCGGGGCCGACGCGATCGCCCTGGGCTTCGCCGACCACTACGTGCCGCACGCGTCGCTGGAGGCGTTCACCGCCGCGACCGTCGCCGACGGGGTGGACGCCGCACTGGCCGCGCACGCCATCGAGCCGCCGCCGAGTGCTCTTGCCGGACACCGGGACTGGATCGACGAGTGCTACGCGCACGACACCGTCGCACAGATCGTGGCCGCGCTGGCCGGCCACGCCAGCCCCGACGCCAACGCCGCCGCCGAACTGATCGGCACCCGCTCCCCGATCGCGCTGTCGGTCACCTTGGAGTCGGTGCGGCGGGCCGGCGATCTCGCCACCCTGGAAGAGGTCCTGGTCCAGGAGTTCCGGGTGTCGTGCGCGTCGCTGCGCACCCATGACCTGGTGGAGGGGATCCGCGCCCAGTTGGTCGACAAGGACCGCAACCCGCAGTGGTCCCCGGCCACCCTGGCCGATGTGACCGCCGCCGACATCGACGCGTACTTCGTTCCCGCCGAGCCCGACATCACCTTCTAAGGAGCACGTCATGAGCCAGCACGACTACCAGACCATCATCGTCGACCGCGACGGCCGGGTCGGCACCATCACCTTGAACCGCCCGCAGGCGCTCAATGCACTCAACAGCCAGGTGATGCACGAAGTCACCACTGCCGCCGCCGAATTCGACGCGGACCCGGGCATCGGCGCGATCATCATCACCGGTAGCGCGAAGGCGTTCGCCGCCGGCGCGGACATCAAAGAGATGGCCGACCTGAGCTTCGCCGACGTGTTCGCGGCCGACTTCTTCGCCGCCTGGTCCAAGCTGGCCGCGGTGCGCACCCCGACCATCGCCGCGGTCGCCGGGCACGCGCTGGGTGGCGGCTGCGAGCTGGCCATGATGTGTGACCTGCTGATCGCCGCCGACACCGCCAAGTTCGGCCAGCCCGAGATCAAGCTCGGGGTGATCCCCGGCATGGGCGGCTCGCAACGCCTGACCCGGGCCATCGGCAAGGCCAAGGCGATGGACCTGATCCTGACCGGCCGCACCATCGACGCCGCCGAAGCCGAACGTTCCGGGCTGGTGTCACGGGTGGTGCCCGCCGACGACCTGCTCACCGAGGCCGGCAAGGTCGCCGCGACCATCGCCGGGATGTCACTGGTGGCCGCGCAGACGGCCAAGGAAGCCGTCAACCGCGCCTACGAGTCCACCCTCGCCGAGGGCCTGCTCTATGAGCGGCGAGTGTTCCACGCACTGTTCGCCACCGACGACCAGACCGAGGGCATGGCGGCCTTCACCGAGAAGCGGCCCGCCAACTTCACCCACCGCTAGGACATACCCCATGTCGGAGCCCGTCGTCGTTACCGCCGCCGAGCCGGTGCCGCCGCCGCGCCCCGGCAAACCCTGGTGGGTCCGGCATTACACGTTCACCGGTACAGCGTTCGGTGTGGCGTTCCTCTGGCTGTCGCTGACGCCGTCGCTACTGCCCCGCGGCCCACTTTTTCAGGGTCTGGTCAGCGGCGCATCGGGCGCCGTGGGTTACGGCCTGGGTGTGTTCGCGGTGTGGCTGGTCCGCTACCTACGGTCGGCGGATTCCAGCCCGGCTGCCCCGCGCTGGGCCTGGGCGCTCCTGGTTCCAATCGCCGTCGCCGGCATCGTCGGCATGAATTTCTGGTTCCACGTCTGGCAGGACCGGGTACGCGATCTGATGGGCGTCGCGCATTTGAGCTGGACCGCCTATCCGTGGGCTGCGCTGCTGTCGGTCATCGTGTTGTATTCGCTGGTCGAGATCGGCCAGTTGATTCGTCGCCTGACCCGGTCTCTGGCCGGGCAACTCAATCGGGTGGCGCCACCGCGGGTTTCGGCGGTCGCCACAGTGGCGTTGTTGGTTGCGCTGGTGGTAGCCCTGCTCAACGGAGTGGTGGTGAAGGTCGCGATGCGCACCATGAACCACACCTTCGCTGCACTCAACAACGAGATGGACAACCACACCGCACCGCCGGACAGTCCGCACCGGTCGGGTGGTCCGGGTTCGCTGGCCTCGTGGCCGTCGCTGGGACGCGAGGGCCGCGTCTTCATCGAAGGCGGTCCGACCGTCGCACAGCTGACCGCATTCAACCGGTCCCCGGCCCTCGAGCCGATCCGTGCCTATGCGGGCTTGAAGTCAGCGGACGGGATCGACGCGACCGCCGAGTTGGCGGCACGGGAACTCGAACGCGCCGGGGGGTTGGAACGCGACGTCATCGCGGTGGCGACCACGACCGGTACCGGTTGGGTCAACGAAGCCCATTCGTCGGCGTTGGAGTACATGTTCAACGGCAACACCGCGATCGTGAGCATGCAGTATTCGTTCCTGCCCAGCTGGTTGTCGTTCCTGGTGGACAAGGAGAACGCGCGCCAAGCCGGACGGGCATTGTTCGAAGCGGTCGACGCACGGGTACGCGCGTTGCCCGAGACGAAGCGACCCAAGATCGTGGTGTTCGGCGAGAGTCTGGGCTCGTTCGGCGGTGAGGCGCCATTCATGGGTCTCAACAATGTGCTGGCCCGAACCGATGGCGCAGTTTTTACCGGGCCGACTTTTCAGAACACGATCTGGACCGAACTGACCGCGCACCGCGATCCGGGGTCCCCGATGGTCTTGCCGGTCTACCACGACGGTCAGCACGCGCGGTTCGCTTCGCGCCCCGGGGACCTCACCCGGCCATCGGCGCCGTGGGCCTCGCCCAGGGTGGTTTATCTGCAGCACGCTTCCGACCCGATCGCGTGGTGGAATCCCGACCTGTTGTTCAGAAAGCCCGACTGGCTCGGCGAACCTCGCGGCTACGACGTTCTCCCCGAGGTGCAGTGGAAGCCGATCGTGACGTTTTTCCAGGTCTCCGCCGACATGGCCGTAGCCATCGATGTACCTTCCGGGCATGGGCACCACTACACCGAGGACGTCGCCGACGCCTGGGCGGCCGTGCTGCAGCCCCCCGGATGGGGACCACAGCAGACCGCGAAACTTCGCGGCATCCTGCATGATGGTCAGGCCGACTGACGTGCGACCGATCCACGCCGGTCGGCGCCTCGGCGCGGTTATCGCACTCAGCATGCTGGCCGTATTCAGCGGCATCCCGACCGGCTTCGCCGCTCCCGGCGACCCGACCGAACCGGTAGCGCCGGTCGAGCCCGGTATCCCCGAGTTTCTGGACATGCCCGCCGATGCGCCCGCCGAGAAGGACGCGTCCGACCCACCGCGATCGGTCTCGCTACCCGATGTGCCGGATCTACCGTCGGTGCCGCACAATCCGGATGCGCCGCACCACTCCACCCCGGCCCACGCGCCTCATGCGCCGCACGCCCCGCATCATCATCACCATCACGGGCACTGACCCGAAGGGCGACGACAGCGGCGGTCCTACATCCAGCGACGTGGACCCCCGAGAAGACTGAACGACTCCGCCCCCTGCTGCACTCCAATGCTTAGTGCCCGCAACGGCGCCGGCTGCACCAGTTCCCCGACGGCGGCCAACGCCTCATAACCGCCGATGACGTCGGTGGCCCGGTGCAGGCCTAGGTCCACCAGCGCGGCCGCGGCCAGGCTCGAGGTGTAGCCCTGCGAGCACAGGATCACCCACTGCACGTCGTCGTCGACCGCCTGCGGCAGTCGCGCGTCGCTGGTCGGGTCGCATCGCCACTCCAGCACGTTGCGTTCGATGACCAACGCGCCCGGCACCGCGCCTTCGCGCTCCCGTTGGGCGGCGGGCCGGATGTCGACCAGGTGGGCGCCGGCACGCAGGGCGGCGGGCACCTCGTCGGCGCTCAACCGGTGCAGTTTGGCGCGGGCCGCCGCCAGCATCGCGTCGATGCGACTGGTGCGCTGCGTCACGGTCATGATGCCTCCGGGTGCTCGGTCAGTTCGGTGCGTTGCCGACGCAACGTGTTGTCGGGCGCGACGTCGTAGTAGGACATCTCGAACAACGGCGGTGAATAGGCGTGCACGCTCAGCGTAGGCGCGGCGGGCTCGGCTGCCGCGGAATTCGACGACGGCGCCCACACCACGTCGTGAACCCAGCCGCGCGAGAACGCGGCCTGATCCCCGGCGTCGAGCCGTCGCCGCGCCAACCGGTCGCCGTCCCAATGGAACTCGTCGAGCGCTCCGGACAGCACGGTCAACGCGCCGAGCGATTCACCGTGGTCGTGCAACTCGGTGGCGTGCCCGGGCACCCAGCTGATCAGCCAGATGTCGAGCCGGTCGTCGCCGTGGATGCGGGCGAACCAGCGCTCGTCGTCGGGCAGGCCCGTGGCGGGCAGTAGGTGGTCGTAACGGCCGCGCAGCACTTCCTCGGCGGCCAGGTCGGTGATCTGTAGCAGGTCGGGACGGCGCAGGGTGCGCCCTCCGACGGTCGGGCGGCGCAGGGCGATGGGTTCGGCGATAGCCATGGTGGAAACTCCGGATGAGATGGGGTGGATTCAAGAAGGGGTCGGCGGCAGCATTCAGCTGCGGCAACAACAGCCCTGGAATCCGACGTGCTCCATCACGGCCGCCACGTTAGACGAGGACGCCGCCGGCCGGTAATCAGCACCTGCACGGTCGGCCGCCGATGCCGGCGGCGCAATCCGGGTAAAACATCTCCGACCTGCATGTTCTCTCGATTTCGCCGGTTGCGATCACGCTGATGGAAAACCCGGCGGCGTGGCCAGCACAATGGTGGGCATGACCTCTGCTACGGAATCCCGGGCAGCCCGGGTAGCTCTGGTACTGGGTAGCGGCGGCGCACGCGGTTACGCCCACATCGGGGTCATCGCCGAACTGCGCGAGCGCGGCTACGACGTCGTGGGGATCTCCGGGTCCTCGATGGGCGCTCTGGTCGGCGGTCTGCAGGCCGCGGGGCGCCTCGATGACTTCGCCGAGTGGGCGAAATCGCTCACCCAGGGCGCGGTACTGCGCCTGCTGGACCCGTCGTTCACCGCGGCGGGGGTGTTTCGGGCGGAGAAGATCCTCGACGTCGTCCGCGACATGCTGGGCGACATCGCCATCGAGGACCTGCCGATGCCCTACACCGCGGTGGCCACCGACTTGATCGCGGGCCGCTCGGTGTGGCTGCAGCGCGGCCGGGTCGACACCGCGATCCGCGCCTCGATCGCTATCCCCGGGGTGATCGCGCCGCATGTGGTCGACGGGCGACTGCTCGCCGACGGCGGCATCCTCGACCCGCTGCCGATGGCCCCGCTCAGCGCCGTCAACGCCGACCTGACGGTGGCGGTGAGCCTCAACGGGGGCGGCCCGGCGGCCGGCGGCCCGACCACCGAGGACGCCGATCGCGGCGTCTCGCCCGGGCGGCTGAATCGGATGCTGCGCGGTACGTGGTTCAGCGGTGCGGACAGTGATACCGGCGAGGGCGGCGAGCCCGAACCCGAGGTGCCCAAACTGGGCAGCTTCGAGGTGATGAACCGGACCATCGACATCGCCCAGGCGGCGCTGGCCCGGCACCAGCTCGCCTCACACCCACCGGACCTGTTGATCGAGGTGCCCCGGTCCTCCTGCCGGAGCCTGGACTTCCATCGCGCGGCGGAGCTGGTCGAGGTGGGGCGCGAACTGGCCGCCCAGGCCCTCGACACCGCGAAGTCGCCGCCGAAAGCGCCTTAGGCCTCGGCCTAGGGCGACGACCCGCAGCACCCGACTCCGTCGCGCTCGCGCTCGTCGCTAGCCAAGAAACTCGGCGATGGCGGCGGCCTGCCGGCGGCCCTGATCGCGGCCCGCCCGCGCCGACGCCGCTCGGCACGCCGGGTCCAGCGGATTGTCGCCGAAGGCCCGCAGCGCATCGCCGTCGGCCAGGACCGCGCAGACCCGGCCGCGGTAGGCGTCGATCTCGCCGTCGACGCCGCCGCCGGTGGGCACCAGCAGCACGGCCTCGTCGCAGTCGGCGGCCACATCGAGGTTGATCGTGCTGCGCACGCCGCCGTCCATGTAGCGGCGCGCACCGATCACGACCGGCGGCCAGGCGCCCGGTACCGCGCAGCTGGCCGCGACCGCGTCGACGAGTTCCACACCGGATTCGCCGTCGAAGACCATCAGTTCACCGGTGTCGATGTCGATCGCGGTGATCCGCAGTGTCCGGTCCGGCCAGTCGTGTGACGGCAGGCGGTCGGCGATGATGCCCCGCCGCACCGGTGCGGCGATGGTCTGCGCGGCCAGGGCAACCGCGCCGATCCCCTGCAGTTTCTGCGCGGTGGTGGTGTTCGGCGCGGTGATCGCGGCGATGAACAGCTCGTCGAGCTCGGCGCCGCCGGCGCCGGGGTCGATCTCCGAGGTGGTCTCGGATAGCTGGCGGGCGAACAGTTCTTCCAGCTCGAGCCCGCTACCGAGCTGGGCGGCCACCGCCGATCCGGCCGAGGTACCCACCAGCACCGCGGAATTCAGGAGTTCCTTTGCCGTAGCGGGAGATTCGTCGGCGATACCGCAGAGCACGCCGGTCTCCCAGGCGATACCGGCCACCCCACCGCCACCGAGCACCAGGGCACGCTTGAACGTCGTTTCCACGATGCCGGTTTCAGCGTGCCAGGTGCGGGGCGGCCCGGCCGGTGATGGGCGGCAGGTCGAAGAATCCGGCGATGCCCGGGGCGGCCGCGCAGGTCGCGGGGATCGCGTTGACACAGTGCGCCGCGGTGGCCACGATGCCCGGGTTGCTGACCAGGCCGGCCTCGACGGTCTCGGGCTGCCAGCCCTTGACCGTGACGAAGGTGTCGGGGTTGCCGCGGACCTCCATCTCGTAGCGCTCTCCGGCGGGCCCGAATGTCCATGCCGGATCGAGGTTTTCCTCGCCCATCAGCCAGTTGACGGTGACCCGCACCACCACGTCGTCGCCGACGGTGGCCTCCCAGTGGAAGCGACGCCCGGCGACCTGGCCGGGTTCGATGGTGCCGATCGGTGATTCGATCGGCGCGGTGGCCACCGCTATCTCCTGCGAGGAGCGGATGTGCTCGTCGGCGGCGAAGCCCAGCCGGTCCACGCACAGCCGCACCGATTGCCGGAACCCGCCGTCGAGCAGTTTCTGCATGGGGCCGCTCAGCGCCTTGTCCGGGGTGCCGCCGAAACCCATCACGTGCCGCACCACGTCCGGGGCGCCGTAGGTGCGCAGATCCGAATACTCTTCGCCGCGAATGAATGTGACACCGGTGGACATCACCGACAGCAGCAGCGGGAACAGTTCGGTGGCCGCACCCGGACCGATGCCGGCACCGTGCAGGGTCACGTCGCCCTCGCGGGCCGCCGCGTCGAGCGGACCGGACTCCTTCTCGGTCGGATAGAACCAGCCGACCGGGGTGATGACGTTCTTCCCCGACCGCAGCAGTGCGGCCACCTCGTCGACGTTGGGCAGCAGCGGCGCGTAGATCACCGCGTCGGCGTCGAGCGCCAGGATCTCCTCGACGCTGTCGGTGGCCGTCACCCCCACCGGATCGGTGCCGATGATCTCGCCGACGTCCTTGCCGCTCTTGGCTTTCGAATGCACCCAGCAGCCGACCAGGTCGAGCTCGGGGTGTTCGAGCACGCCCTTGATCGCGGCCACCCCGATCCCGCCGGTGGCCCATTGAACGACACGCAGGCTCATCAGTCACGCACCTCACTCACTTGGTAGTGCCCCTCGGAGTACCGGGCCCGGATGGTCTTCTTGTCGTATTTGCCGACGCTGGTGCGCGGGATCGCCTCGACGAACGTCCAGCGTTCCGGCAGCCACCAGCGGGCGACCTTGTCGGACAAGAACGTTCGCAGGGTCCCTCCGTCGACCGCGGCGCCGCTGCGGGCCACCACGACGGCCAGCGGGCGTTCCTGCCAGCGCTCGTCGGGTACCCCGACCACGGCCGCTTCCACGACGTCGGGGTGGGCGATCAGTTCGTTCTCCAACTCCACCGAGGAGATCCACTCCCCGCCGGACTTGATCACGTCCTTGGCCCGGTCGGTCAGGGTGATGAAGCCCTGCGCGTCGATGCGGCCCACGTCACCGGTGCGCAGCCAGCCCGAGGAGAACTTGGATTCGTCCTGGCCGCGGAAGTATGCGCCGGTGATCCAGGCACCGCGCACCTCCAGTTCCCCGACGGCCACGCCATCCTTGGGCAGTACCCGGTCGGCGTCATCGACGATGCGGGTCTCGACCCCGCAGATCGGGCGGCCCTGGGTGCCGCGCAACGCCCAGTGCCGCTCCGGCGGGGTGCCCGGCGGCGGCCAGGCCATGGTGGCCATCGGCGAGGTCTCGGTCATGCCCCACAGTTGCCGCACCTGCACGCCGAAACGCTGTTCGAACGTCTGCATCAGCGACACCGGGACCGCGGAGCCGCCGCAGGCCACCAGGCGCAGCGACGAGATGTCGTGTCCGGGTTCGCGTTCCAGGTAGTGCATGACGTCGTTCCAGATCGTCGGTACCGCGCCGGCCAAGGTGGGACGCTGTGACTCGATCAGGTCGACCAGCGACGTGGCGTCCAGGTGGCGGTCGGGCAGTGCCAGGTCCGCGCCGGCCATCAGCGCCGCATACGGCAGGCCCCAGGCGTTGGCGTGGAACATCGGCACGATCGGCAGCACACAGTCGATCGAGCCGACACCGAGGCCGTTGGTGGTGCAGGTCGCCATGGCGTGCAGGTAGTTGGACCGGTGGCTGTAGACCACGCCTTTGGGATTGCCGGTGGTGCCGCTGGTGTAGCACATGGCGGCCGCGGAGTTCTCATCGATGTCGGGCCAGTCGAACTCGTCGGATTCGGCGGCCAGCAGTTCGTCGTAGCGCAGTACGGTCTTGCCGGAGTCCTGCAGGGCCGCGATGTCACCCTCGCCGGCGACGATCACGGTGTGCACGGTGTCCAGTTGTGCCAGCACCGGCGCCAGCAGACCGATCAGCGACGCGTCGACCAGGATCACCCGGTCTTCGGCCTCGTTGGCGACGAAGACGATCTGCTCGGCGAAGAGCCGGATGTTGAGCGTGTGCAGGACCGCGCCCATCGCCGGTATCGCCAGGTAGGCGGCCAGGTGTTCGGTGTTGTTCCACATGAAGGTGGCCACCCGCTCGTCACCGGTGATTCCGATGCGTCGCAGCGCGTTGGCCAACTGCGCCACGCGGGCACCCAGCTCGCGGTAGGTGGTGGCCCGGTAGCCGTCGTCGTAGAGGGTGGTGACGGTGCGGTCACCGTGGACATCGGTGACGTGTCGCAGGATGGCACCGACCGTCAGCGGCCAGTGCTGCATGGTGCTGTGCATCGGCCTATTCGATCACGCCACCGCCGAGCGTGGGGCGCGGGTCAGAGGGCGGGTTGCAGTTGCAGCATCCGGCTGACGGCATCGTCGAGCTCGAGTTGCTCGTGCAGCGATTCCGAGGACGCCGGCAGATCGGCCAGCGAGGCGACCCGGACGGTGCCGTCGAAACCGGCGACGTAGAGCTTGCTGCCGTCCGGGCTCTCCACCGCGCAGGACGGCTCGCCGATCCCGGTCAAGGTCTCCAGGGTCTCGTTGGTGCGGGCGCACACCACCAGCACACCGTCGGAGGTCACCAGGTAGACCCGCAGACCGTCGCGGCTGGCGATCAACTGGATCAGCTGGGCCTCGATGGTGCGGCTGGAGCTCACGGCGTGGCTGCGGGTGTCGACGACGTGAACGGCGCCACGACCGTCGGCACCGCACGTCGCGATGTGCAGGCGGGCACCGTCGGGGCTGATGGCGACGTCGACGATGGTCGCGCCGACCCGGACGGTGTCGATGACGTTGAGTTCACGGTCGAGCACGGTGACGATGTCGCCGCCGGGCTGACGGACGGCCGCGTAAAGCCGCTGACCGTCGGCGCTGATGCGCAGGCCGGCCGCGGCCGCACCGGTGCGGCCGGATACCGCCGCCGAGCCCACGGGCCGCATGGCCGCGTCCAGTGCCAGCACGTCGACGCCGGAGGAACCGGTGCGGGTCAGGTAGACGCGGGTGCTGGTCGGGTCCACGACCAGGTAACCGATGTCCATGGCCACCGGATAACAGCCGGTGACCTCGGCGGTGTCCACGTCGATCGCCAGCACGGCGTCCAGCGCGGTCGAACCGGCGGTCACGTAGGCCCATCCGGTACCGGCCGGACCCGCGGCGATCGCGAACGGCTCGTCGGCATGGAAGACGGTGCTCACGACGCGACAACTGGCGGTGTCGATGATCGAGACGGTGTCGTCGCCGTAGTTGGTGGCCAGCAATCGCGTGCCGTCCGCGGTGACCGCCACGCCCCCGATGGGGCCGCGATTCAAGGCCACACTGGTGACGGCGCGCGTTGCCGAGTTGGCCGCCCTATCTGCCTGCACGTCGCCCACATCGCTCCCATCGACCACAGTTCGCATCTATCCGGTTCGTATCGTCATCGCCCACGCTCCCCCGCAGCTACCGCGTTGCAACCGAAGTGCAGACCGGGCGCCGGGACGGGGCGTCCGGTTGATCCTAGCGGTGAATTCCGCGTAACTGGAAAATGACGTAATTATTGTGAGCGAGGTCGCAGACAAATCCCATCAGCCCCATGCGACATCCGTCGATATCGCTCGATCCGACAGCGTCCAGCAACCGCTAATACCCATCACTACCTCGCAATATTCATCAACTCGCAACCTGCGACCCCGGCCGCTATTAGCGTTGAATAAGAAATTAAGAAGGATCGGTGTGAAATTACGCGGCACAGGTCACAGAACTCTTGCAATTTTTCCGAACGACAGGTATGCAGGCGCCGCCGCAGCGCCCTAACCAGCGGGAACCCGGGCGGCCTGCGACGCCATGCTCGGCCCGTCGGCTCCCGTGGCCGCGGCTGGCTATCCGACCCCGGCCTGCAATCCGGCGGCACTACCACCGGAGCGGTTGCCGACCGTTGCGATGCGGGGTGGCGCGTCGGGCCGCGGGTAGCCACGGGGACGATGTACGCGCCGGGATTCTTGGGTGCCCCCAGTCGGACTCGAACCGACACTGGGCGGATTTTAAGTCCGCTGCCTCTGCCAATTGGGCTATGGGGGCGTTGCAGCTCAGAGCGTACTGGCGCTTCGGTCACCGCCGGCCGGCTACTCGGTGCTCTTTGGATGACCGGGCCCGGCGTGCTTGAGCCACAACGTGCGACTGACGGTATCGACCAGGTACCAGATTCGGCCGGCGGCCGTCACCTCGTATTGCCACTGCTCCATCTCAATGCCGCGATGAGTCGCAGTGGCCAGTCGGCCCTTGAGCTGATGATGCCGACTGGTCGGCGCCGGCCGCTGCACACGTGCACGAAGCTCGCGCCACGCGGTCGCGGTGTTGGCCGGAGCCTGTTGACACAGCGCATCCCAGCCCTTGACTGCCTCGCCGGTGGCGAACCGAAGCTCCCATTCGTCATGGCCCGCAGGCGGCGCAACACGATCCCCACGCTTGGGCGCCACCTATCTGCGGACTCCCGGCTCCGGCACCGGGCCGAAGTCCTCCTCGCTGGGCGCTGAAAGCACCGCCGCGAGTTCGGGATCCGCCAGCACCTCGGCGGTGTGCCGCCAGGCTTCGATCACCTGGGCCACCGGCGCCGGATTGTCGATCGACTCTGCCGCTTTCATCGTCGACACCAGCTCAGCGGTGAATTGGCGCGCCTCGTCACGTGAGAGGAAATCCACCCAGGGAAACACCTGGGGAATGACATCGGCCATCAGCTCCTGAACGTGAGCATTCTGCTGCACCAGCGCGACGAACAGTCGTGCGGTCGCCGACGACGCTTCGCGCGCCTGGGCGGCACGTGAGGCGGTGATCAGCACTAGGTCTTCGGCATCGCGGCGGCGTACCAGCAGGGGGCGACCCGCCGACGTACCCAGCCAGGCCTCGACCGTGGCCTTGCCCCGCAGCTGCAGGTCCGAGAACGACACGTCCATGACATCAAAAATACTTTTAAAGTCAACGCCCGGCAATGCCGGCAGCGACAGCCGGGGTCAGGCGTGCTCGGGGCAGTAGTTCTGCGCCGCGATCCGGGCGAACTCGGCGGCGCGCTGCAGCGTGAAGCCGGGGTTGGTGGTCTGGACCGCGACCACGGTGTCCATCGGGGTCAGCCCGGCGTCCATCAGTTGACAGACCGAGTGGCCGGCCGAGATGGCCACCTGATCCGAGCCGCGGTGACTCAGACCCGCGCCGGTCAACTCGGTGAGGAATGCAGCGTCACTGCCGACCGGTTCGGCGTGCACGGGGGCCGCCAGACCGAGCGCGGCGGTGGTGCCCGCCAGCAGCAGTAACCGTTTCATGGCTCGTAGTCTGCTGAGCGTTCGTTAAAGGCACGTTACGGACCGTTTACTCGGCCGGATCGGCCTGTTAATTCGGCATTACCGAATGCTCACAGCGCCGGGCCGCCCCGGCTCCGCACAACCGTCGACCGCTGATCACACGAAAATCCGTATACCACTGACTCCCAACATGTTCTGATGCATCGGTACGTGCGCGACCGACCTATGCACCGGTGAAATCCATTCGGCGGCAACCAGATACTTCACCGACGTGCGTAACGTGAAGTTACAACCCCGCCCCGGACGATGGCGGCCGTCACACGATATGTCCCGCCGCCGGACATCGCATGTAAAGAGTTCCGACACCTGGGTTAATAAGCGGTTAAAGAGCTTTCACATTCTCCCCCCGATACGCGACTGTGTTGTACGGAAGCGGGTTCGACACCGACTTCCGTGAGGAGAAGACCATGTCGTTCGTGACCACTCAGCCCGAGGCCCTGGCGTCCGCCGCCGGCAGCCTGCAGGCGATCGGCGCGTCACTCAACGCCCAGAGCGCCGCAGCGTCCGCGCCGACCACCGGGGTCGTGCCCGCCGCCGCCGACGAGGTTTCAGCGCTGACCGCAGCGCAGTTCGCCGCACACGCCGGCCTGTATCAGACGGTCGCCGCCCAGGCTGCGGCCATTCACGAGATGTTCGTGGCCACCCTCAAGACCAGCGCCGAGTCGTACGCGGCCACGGAGGCCGCGAACGCGGCCGCGGCGAGCTAGGCGGACGTCATGCTGGACTACGGAGCCCTGCCCCCCGAGATCAACTCCGGGCGGATGTACACCGGGCCGGGATCGACGCCGATGATGACCGCGGCCGCCGCATGGCGGGGCCTGGCCGCGGAACTGGCGTCGGCGGCCCACTCCTATGAGACGGTGATCTCCCAGCTCTCCGGCGAGGAGTGGCTCGGTTCGGCGTCGGCATCGATGGCCGGCGCCGCAGCCCCCTACATCGCGTGGATGAACGACACCGCCGCACTGGCCGAGCAGGCCGCGGCACTGGCCACCTCCGCGGCCGCCGCGTTCGAAACGGCGCGGGCCGCCACGGTGCCCCCGGCCGCGGTCAGCACCAACCGGGTGCAGCAGGCCGCGCTGGTGGCGACCAACATCCTGGGGATCAACACCCCGGCGATCGCGGCCCTCGACGCCCACTATGCGCAGATGTGGGCGCAGGATGCCGCCGCCATGTACGGCTACGCAAGCGGGTCCGCCACCGCGTCGCAGGTCACCCCGTTCAGCGAACCGGCCCAGAACACCAACCCGGCCGGGCTGTCCGCCCAGGGCGCCGCGGTCGCTCAGGCCGGGGGCAGCAGCACCGCCAACAGCACCGCGCAGACCGCCCAGATGATCTCGACCCTGCCGTCGGCGCTGCAGAGCATGGCTTCACCGGCCGCCTCGACCGACTGGATCCAGCCGATCATCGACTTCCTCTACAACGACACGGTGAACGGCTTCGCCTACATGTTCGGCACCCCGCTGTACAACCTGTTCAACACCGCGGGCACCGGTGCGGCGTTCATCCCCTCGGCCCTGCTGCCCAGCCTCATCGGTTTCATGACCGGCGGGGGCTTCAACGCCGCCAGCGGCAGTGCGCTCGGCAGCGGTCTCGGCGCGGCATTGAGCCCCGGCGGTGCCCTCGGCGCCCTCGGCGCGCTCGGCGGCGGGCTCTCGAGCGGCGCCGCCAGTGCCTTCGGGGTCAGTTCGGTCACCCCGGCCGTCACGGCCGCCATGGGGAAGGCCTCCCTGGTCGGGACGTCGTTCTCGGCGCCGGCCGGCTGGGCGGCCGCCACTCCCGGCGCCGCGGCCGTGACCAGCGGTCCCGGCGGTTGGGCGGTCCCCTCCGAGACCCACAACAACATGGCCTCGGTGCCGCCGCCGGTTCCGGCCGGGATGGGGCGTCCCGGGATGAACTACGGCACGCCGCGCTACGGGTTCCGTCCCAAATTCATGCCCAAGCCGATGGTGGTCTAGGAGCAACGATGATCGACTACGCAGCCCTGCCACCGGAGATCAACTCCGGGCGCCTGTACGCCGGACCGGGTTCGGCGCCGATGATGGCCGTCGCCTCCGCCTGGCGCGGGCTGGCCGCCGAGATCTCCTCGGCCCTGACCTCCTGCGAGACCACGATCACCCGACTCGTCGACGACGAGTGGATGGGTCCGGCGTCGGTGTCCATGGCCGCCGCCACCAAGCCCTACCTGGCCTGGCTGACCGACACCGCGACCAAAGCCGAGGAGGCCGCCACCCAGGCCACCGCCGCGGCGGCCGCCTTCGAGGCGGCGCACTCGGCGACCCCTCCCCCGGCGATGATCACCGCCAACCGTGTCCAGCAGAAGCAACTGGTGGCCACCAACGTCATCGGCCAGAACTCGGCGGCGATCATGGCCGCCGACGCCCAGTACATGCAGATGTGGGCCCAGGCCACCGACGTCATGTACGGCTACGCCGCGTCCTCGGCGACGGCCACCAAGGTGTCGCCGTTCAACGAACCCAACCAGACCACCAATCCCGATGGCACGGCCAGCCAGGCGGCGGCGGTCAGCCAGGCCAACGGCACCGCTGCCGGCAACACCGCGCAGACCGCGCAGGCGATCTCGTCGCTGCCGAACACCCTGCAGACCCTGACTGCGCCGAGCCCCGCCGATGCCGGCATGCCCCCGCCCACGCTGGCCGGGCTGTTCGAGGCGATCGGCCGGAACGCATCGATCAACGGCGCCGTGTCACTGGTGACCTATCCCCTCAACGGCGGCATGAGCTTCCTCGGGACCTCGGCGGCGTTCACGCCGGCGAGCTTGATCCCGACCATGACGACCTTCTTCTCCGGCGGCGGTTTCAACGCCCTCGGCGGTGGTGCGGCCGGCGCCGGTATCGGCGCACTGTTGGCACCCGGAGGTCCGCTGAGCAGTCTCGGGGCGCTCGGCGGCGGGGCGGCGTCGGCGTTCACCGCGGGCGCACCGGCGGTGACGGCGGGCGTCGGCCAGGCCACCCTGGTCGGTGAGTTATCCGCGCCGGCGGCGTGGGCCGCGGCGGTCCCCACCGGTGTGGACGGGGTGGACACCGCCGCATTGCAGGCCAGCAGCTGGTCGGCGGCCCCGGAGGAGATCGAATCCATGGCGGCCATGCCCGGCGGAGTACCGCTGGGCGCCGAGCGCGGCGGCTTCGGCCTGGGTACCCCGCGCTACGGGTTCAAGCCGACCGTGATGGCCCGGCCCGTGGTCGCCGGCTAGCACCGCTCATCTCCCGCAGAGACCCGGAAGACCCGGTGCAGCGGAGGGGGCTGCACCGGGTCTTCCCGTTCCCGGCGGCCCCCGTCGACGCCGGCGAGGGCTGAAAGCAAACCGTCAATAATCCGCGCGAGGCCGTAAAGAACTCGTTAACGACCCCTGAAGTTCGAGGGCCGGGCCGAAACCATGGAGCGTTGACCGCGCCCCGCCGGGGGCCGGCTGGTATCGCACAAGGAGCTGTCATGTCGTTCCTGACCACCCGCCCGGAGGCACTGTCCCTGGCGGCCGGGGACTTGCAGACCATCGCCGCAGCGCTGAACGCCCAGAACGCAGCCGCAGCCGGCCCGATCACCGGACTCGCCCCAGCCGCCGCCGACGAGGTCTCCGCCCTGCAGGCCACCCAGTTCTCCGCCTACGGCACGCTGTATCAGCAGATCAGCGCGCAGGCCGCGGCCATGCAGGAGATGTTCATCCACACCCTGCGGGTCAGCGCCGACTCCTACGGCGAGACCGAGACCGCCAATTCGGCGGCGGCCGCCCCGGCCGCGGCGGGGCTGGGTACCGCGACCGGCCTGGGGGACGCCGGTACCGGTGCCGCCGTCGACCCGACGTTCGGGCTGGGCACCCTGGCCAGCAACGGAGCCATCCTGGCCGCCATGCAGGCCACCAACGTCGGCTCGGCCACCTCCGCATTCACCGGCCTGGGCACCGGTTTCATCACCAATCCGTCCGGTGTCGTCCACCACGTCGAGGGCGTCAGCGACGCCACGCTCATGGCGTCGAGCACACCCGCCGCCGGGGCCGGCCCGGTGGCTGCGGCCGCCGGTCAGGGCGGCCCGGCGAACAAGCTGCCCGCACCGTCTGGTTGGGCCGCCGAACCCGAACCGGCGACCCCGGCGCGCCCGTTGGTCGCCACCGGCCCAGTCGAGACCGAGGCACACGGCGCCACCACGGTCCCGGCCGGGGCACCAGCGGTCGCGTCGTCGGATCGCGGCGGCCCCGGGTTCGGTCGGCCGCGGTACGGCGTCAAACCCGTCGTAATGCCGCGTAAGCCGATCGTCTAGCCGCGACCGACTCCTCTACCGACTTCGAACTAGCGAAAACGGACGTCCACGACATGGATTACGCAGCACTGCCCCCGGAGATCAACTCCGCCCGGATGTACACCGGTGCCGGGTCCGCGCCGATGACCGCCGCCGCCACGGCGTGGAACTCGCTCGGCGCCGAGTTGGCCACCACCGCGGCCGCCTGGGAATCGGTGATCTCACGACTGACCGGCGAGGAGTGGCGGGGACCGGCGGCCACCGCGATGGCCACCGCCGCGCAGCCCTACCTGGCCTGGCTGAACAGCACCGCCGCGGCGGCCGAACACGCCGCGGCGCAGGCGTCGGCCTCGGCCGCCGCCTACGAGGCGGCGTTCGCGATGACGGTGCCACCGGCGGTGGTGACCGCCAACCGGACGCAGTTCGCGACGCTGGTGGCGACGAACTTCCTGGGCCTCAACACCGCGGCGATCGCCGCGGTCGAAGCCCAGTACGCCGAGATGTGGGCGCAGGACGCCATCGCCATGTACGGCTACGCGGCGTCGTCGTCGCTGGCCGGTGTGCTGCAGCCGTTGGACACCCCGGCCCCCGGCACCAACCCGGCCGGGATCGCCGGCCAGGGTGCGGCGGTCGCCCAGGCATCGGCGAGCGGCGCCCAGAACGACTTGGCCCAGTTGGTGTCCGGACTGCCCTCGGCCCTGCAGTCCCTGGCGGCCCCTGCCGCAGCGTCGCAACCAGCGGCCAGCGGTATCACCGACTTCCTGTCCGAGTTCATCGGCTCCACACAGAACATCGGGATCTGGAACGGCGTGCAGACCTACAGTTCGGCGCTGAGCAACGCCGGTGCCTGGCACATGTTCGCCGGTATCGCCAGCGCGATCGCGATCGCGCACGGCCCCGCGGCCGAGGCTGCGGTGTCGCCGTTGTTTGTGAACTCGGTGAGCGCCCCGGCCGGAGCCGCCGGCGGGTCTCCGGTGCTGGCCGGCGTCGGCAAGGCCGCCCCGGTGGGCGGGCTGTCGGTGCCGCAGACCTGGCCGGCCGCGGTCCCCACGACGGCGGCCGCGATCCCCGAGAGCAACGCCACCCTGGTCAGTCACGGCTGGACCGAGGCCGAAGAACCCAGCCGGGTCAACACCGTGGGTGCCGGAATGCCGGGCGTGGCCTCGGCCGGCCGCAGCGGCGCCGGGCTGAGCAACCCGCGGTACGGATTCAAGCCGACCGTGATGGTGCGGCCTGTCGTCGCTGGCTGATCACGACGGTTGCCGCGATGATGGTCTGGTGAGTGTGCTGAGCCGGCCCGGCCGTCGCGGCGAGCTGCGTATCTATCTCGGGGCGTCGCCCGGGGTGGGCAAGACCTACGCGATGCTCGGCGAGGCCCACCGGCGTGCCGAACGCGGCACCGACGTCGTCGCCGCCGCGGTCGAGACGCACGGCCGCAGCAAGACCGCCGAACTGCTGCAGGGCATCGAGATCCTCGGCGACCCGGCCGGCGAACTCGATGTCGCCGCGGTGCTGGCCCGCCGCCCCCAGGTCGCACTGGTCGACGATCTCGCCCACACCAATGCCGCCGGTGCCCGCAATCCGAAACGCTGGCAGGACGTCGACGAACTGCTCGCCGCCGGGATCACGGTGATCTCGACGGTCAACGTGCAGCAGTTGGAGAGCCTGCGCGACGTCGTCGCCAAGATCACCGGAACCGCCCAGCACGACACCGTCCCGGATGCGGTGGTGCGCCGGGCCGCGCAGATCGAACTCATCGACGTCGCACCGGAAGCACTGCGCCGCAGGCTCTCCCACGGCAACGTCTATCCGCCCGAGAAGGTCGACGCGGCGCTGGCCAACTACTTCCGCGGCGAGACCCTGACCGCATTGCGGGAACTGGCGCTGTTGTGGCTGGCCGGCCAGGTCGATGCGGCGCTGACCCGCTACCGCGCCGACAAGAACATCACGCAGACCTGGGAGGCCCGGGAACGCATCGTCGCCGCGGTGACCGGCGGCCCCGAATCCGAGACCCTGGTGCGCCGGGCGTCCCGGATCGCCTCGAAGGCCGGTGGCGAGTTGCTGGTGCTGCACGTGCTGGGCGACGACGGCCACTCCGGCGCCGCCGCCCCCTGGGTGGGCAAGCTGCGCCAGTTGGCGATCAGCTTGGGCGCCTCGCTACACACCGTGATCGGCGACGACGTGCCGGATGCGTTGCTGGCCTTCGCCCGGGACGTCAACGCCACCCAATTGGTGATCGGCAGTTCACGGCGCTCCCGGTGGGCCCGCATCCTCGACGAGGGCGTCGGCGCCGCGGTGGTGCAGCAGTCCGGCGACATCGACGTGCACATCGTCACCGACGAAGACGCCAAACCGAACTTCCGGGCGTTCGCGGTCTCCCCCCGGGAACGGCGGGCGGTGTCCTGGCTGGCCGCGGTCGTCGTCCCCTGCCTGATGTGCGCGATCACCACGGGACTGCTGGACCGCTACCTCGACACCGGGCTCAGCTCGTTGTTCCTCATCGGGGTGCTGCTGGTGGCGTTGCTCGGCGGGATCGGGCCGGCGGTACTGTCCGCGCTGCTGTCGGGGGTGCTGCTCAACTATTTCCTGCTGGCGCCGCGCCGCGATTTCACCATCGCCGAAACCGACGCCGCGGTAACCGAAGTCGTGCTGCTGTTGGTGGCCGTCGCGGTGGCGGTGCTGGTCGACGGCGCGGCCAAACGGGCCCGCGAAGCCGGCCTGGCCTCCCGCGAGGCGGAGCTGATGACGTTGTTCGCCGGGTCGGTGCTGCGCGGCGCCGACCTGGAGACCCTGCTGGAACGCGTCCGCGAGACCTACGCCCAGCGCGCGGTGAGTCTGGTCCGCGTCGCCGGCGGCGCCGCGGCACCCGGCGTCCCCCCGGTTCCCAAAGTGGTCGCCTCGGTCGGCGAGATGCCGTGTACCTCCGTCGATCTCGCCGACACCTCGATCGACGTCGGCGACGACGAGTTCTGGATGCTGATGGTCGGCCGGCAACTGGAGTCCCGGGACCGCCGGGTGCTGTCGGTGGTGGCGCGCCAGGCCGCCGGGCTGGTCCGGCAGGAGGAACTCGCCGCCGAAGCCGGCCGGGCCGACGCCCTGATGCGCACCGACGAACTGCGCCGCTCGCTGCTGTCGGCGGTCAGCCACGACCTGCGTACCCCGCTGGCGGCGGCCAAGGCGGCGGTGTCGAGCCTGCGCGCCGACGATGTCGCCTTCTCCCCCGACGACACCGCCGAGCTGCTGGCCACCGTGGAAGAGTCCGTCGATCAGCTCACCGACCTGGTGGGCAACCTGCTGGATTCCTCACGGCTGGCGGCCGGGGTGGTACGGCCCGAGTTGACCAAGGTCTACCTGGAGGAGGTGGTGCAGCGCGCGTTGGTCGGGATCGGCAAGCGCAGCAGCATCTTCGGCCGCGGCGGCCTGGAGCAGGTCAAGGTCGAGGTCGGCCCCACCGTGGCGATGGCCGACGCCGGTCTGCTGGAACGCGTCCTGGCCAACGTCATCGACAACGCGCTGCGCTATGCCTCCGATTCGGTGGTCCGGGTGACGGCCGGCCGGGTCGGCGATCGGGTGCTGATCAACGTCGCCGACGAGGGTCGCGGGCTGCCGCCCGGCGGCGAGGCGCACGTGTTCGACCCGTTCCAGCGGCTCGGCGATCGCGACAACACCAGCGGAGTCGGGCTGGGCCTGTCGGTGGCGCGAGGTTTCACCGAGGCGATGGGCGGCACCATCTCGGCGACAGAGACACCGGGCGGCGGATTGACCATGGTGGTGGATCTGGCCGCACCGGCGGGGGAGAACGGATGAGCACGCGGGTACTGGTAGTCGACGACGAGCCGCAGATTCTGCGGGCACTCAAGATCAACCTGTCGGTGCGCGGTTACGAGGTCGTCACCGCCGCGACCGGCGCCGGCGCCCTGCGCGCTGCGGCCGAACAGCGCCCCGACGTGGTGATCCTCGATCTGGGACTGCCCGACATCTCCGGCATCGAGGTACTGGCCGGACTGCGCGGTTGGCTGACCGCGCCGGTGATCGTGTTGTCCGCGCGCACCGATTCCACCGACAAGGTGGAGGCCCTCGACGCCGGCGCCGACGACTACGTGACCAAGCCGTTCGGGATGGACGAGTTCCTGGCCCGGTTGCGGGCGGCCGCCCGGCGCAATGCGGCCGGCAACGAAGTCGACCAGCCGATCATCGAAACCGCCTCGTTCACCGTCGATCTGGCCGCCAAGAAGGTCACCAAGGACTCCCGTGAGGTGCACCTGACCCCCACCGAATGGGGGATGCTGGAGATGCTGGTGCGCAACCGCGGCAAGCTGGTCGGCCGCGACGAGTTACTCACCCAGGTGTGGGGTCCGGCGTATGCGAAGGAAACCCAGTATCTGCGGGTCTATCTAGCGCAACTGCGGCGCAAACTCGAGAACGATCCGTCCAACCCCCGGCATCTGCTGACCGAAGCCGGAATGGGTTACCGCTTCGAGGTTTAGCCCCCTGGGTGTTTGAGAGTCCGCCGGTGGGGATATGCCCCCAGGACCCAGCGGAAGGAGTATTACCGTGAAGTTCTCCACGATCGCCCAGACGACGGCCGCAGCGGGGCTCGCGACAGCGGGTCTACTGGTGGCGGCGCCCGCTTCTGCCGACCCGCAAGTCGTCGGATTCGGCCAGACGCAAGAGATTCAGAGCCCGGGCGGGGCCATCGACTACACCGTCACCGATCTTCAGCCCAGCGGTCACAACGACGGAATCTGGTATTCGGACGTGACGGCCCGCGCGGTCAGCGGTACGCCCACCCCGAACATCGGCGACTTCAACGCCCGGGCCGTCAACAGTTCGACGTTCGCGGTGATGAAGGGCAACGAGATCGACGGTCTGCCCAACGCACCGATCCCGGCCGGCAGCCAGACCAGTGGCCGCCTGTACTTCGACGTCCGCAACGGCACCGCCCCGGACAGCGTCGTCTACCGCGACGCCGGTGGCCACGACAAGGTCGTCTGGAAGCACTGATCCCGCTAGCGGGCGGTGATCGACAGCGCGATGCCATCCAGGATGTCGTGCTCGCTGACCACCAGTTCGTCGATCCCGGCACGATCGGCCAGGAACCGGGCCAGCTCCTGCACCACGATCGCCCCGCCGCCGATGACGTCGACGCGGCCGGGGTGCATCGGGCCCAGCGCGGCCCGCTGCGCTCGGGTCATCGCGATGAGCCGATCGCACAGCGCGGTGAGTTCGGACAGCGTGATTCGTGACAGATGTATTGCGGCCGAGTCGTATTCGTCCAGATCCAGCGCCAGCGCGGACAGTGTCGTCATGGTGCCCGCCACCCCCACCCAGGTGCGGGCGTGCTGCACCGGGACCGCCGCCAGAGCTTCGGCGAGCAGTTCGCGGACCACGGCGCGGGCGGCGGCGATCTCCGGCGCGGTCGGCGGATCGGAGTGCAGGCACCGCTCGGTGATCCGGACACACCCCACGTCGGCGGAGAAGCCGGCCGACACTCCCGCCACCGGATCGCCGAGCACCACCTCGGTGGACCCGCCACCGAGGTCGACGACCACGAACGGCCCTTCGGCGGCGTCCAATTCACCCACCGCACCGCGGAAGGTCAATTGCGCCTCCTGCTCGCCGGTGATCACCTCGGCGACCGCACCCGCGACGACCCGCCCCAACACCTGCGCCGTCATCGCGAAGAACTCGTCACGGTTGGCCGCGTCGCGGGTGGCCGAGGTGGCCACCATCCGCAGCCGCGAAACACCTTGTGCGGCCATCAGTTCGGCGTAATCGGTCAGCGCGACGCGGGTGCGTTCCAGCGCCGCGGGCGCGAACCGCCCGGTGGCGTCGACGCCCTCCCCCAACCGGACGATGCGCATCTCCCGATGCACGTCGCGAAGCCGTCCGGATGCGTCGACGTCGGCGATCAGCAGGCGAATCGAGTTGGTGCCGCAGTCGATTCCGGCGACCCGTCCCGTCGGCGTCAGCGCCATTGCTCCGGCACCAGGATCCCGGCCATCGCCGGCTCGGCGGCCAGGATCGCCAGCGCCTCATCGCCGAACGGGTTCACGCCGCGGCCCTTCGCCAACGAGTGCGCGATCACCACGTGCAGGCACTTCACCCGGTCGGGCATCCCCCCGCCGGAGAACGTGGTGCCCAGCGGCTCGATCGCATCCCGTTCGGCCAGAAAGGATTCGTGGGCGCCACGGTAGGCGGCGGCCAGTTCGGGGTCGTGCCGCAACCGCTCACTCATGTCGGCCATCAGCCCGGACGACTCCAGTCGGCTGGCCGCGGCGGTCAGCACCGGGTGGGTCAGGTAGTACAGGGTGGGAAACGGTGTGCCGTCGGGCAGCTTCGGCGCCGTCTTCACCACGGCCGGTTCGCCGTTGGGGCAGCGGTAGGCGATCGCCAGGACGCCGCGGGGTTCGCGACCCAACTGCCGGCCCACCGCTTCCAGGTCTGCGGGATCAACCACCGGGCACCACCGGGACCGGGAGCGCCGGCGGGCCCGCGGGCGCCGGTTCGGCGGGCGGCGGATGCGGGGCGTCGGCGATGGTGTGCCACAACGACGTGTACCAGGGGTCACCGCTGGGGGCGATCAGCGCCTCGGCGCCGGGTTCCGCCTCCACCTCCACCGGCCCGGGCAGCTGGACCTGATACGGGATCTCGCCGGGCATCACGAAGCCCAGCCGCTGGCGGGCCTGCGCCCGGATGTGCGCGGGGTCGTCGAGGTTGGCCTTCTGCTGCTGCAGGTCGGTGATCTGGCGGTGCAGGGTGCTCTCCAATTCGGACTGCTGTTTCATCTCCGCGTGCTGGGCGAAGAAGGTGCGGACCGGCCCGGCGACGGTCAGCGTGAGCACACACATCACCGCCGCCAGGATCACCGCCCGCCGTGCGGTGGAGCCGACCCGCAGCTCCGAACTCTGCTCGGTGGCGGCTGCCAGCGCCCGCTTGACGGCACCGACCGGCGAGGACGGCGTCGTGCGGGCACCGCCCGTCCCGCGGCGGACCGCGGGAGACCGGCGCGGGCGGGCACGCCCGTTCTCGCCGGCCCGACCCGGCCGCGACGTCGCGGCACGCCGCTTGGCGTCCGGCCGCTTCGGATCGGGCATTACCAGCCGCCCCCGGCTGCTACTTGCTTTCCGGCGCGTACCGCGGGAAGGCCAGTTCGCCGGCGTAACGTGCGGCGTCGCCGAGCTCCTCCTCGATCCGCAGCAGCTGGTTGTACTTGGCCACCCGCTCGCTGCGGGCCGGGGCACCGGTCTTGATCTGGCCGCTGGACACCGCGACCGCCAGGTCGGCGATGGTGGTGTCCTCGGTCTCACCGCTGCGGTGGCTCATCATGGTGCGGTACCCGCTGTTGTGGGCCAGCGTCACCGCATCCAGGGTTTCGGTCAGGGTGCCGATCTGGTTGACCTTGACCAGCAGCGCGTTGGCCGCGCCCCGCTCGATACCGTCCTCGAGGCGTTCGGGGTTGGTGACGAACAGGTCGTCGCCGACCAGCTGCACCCGGTCGCCGATCGCCGACGTCAGCGCCACCCAGCCGTCCCAGTCGTCCTCGGACAGCGGGTCCTCGATGGAGACCAGCGGGTAGCTGTCGAGCAGCGAGGCGTAGAACTCGGCGAGCTGCGCCGCGCTGCGGTTCTGCTTCTCGAAGGCGTACCCGGTGCCGTCGGTGTAGAACTCGGTGGCCGCGACGTCGAGGGCCAGCGCGACGTCGGAGCCCAGCTTCAGGCCGGTGGCCTCGATGGCGGTGCTGATCAGGTCCAGTGCGGCGGTGGTGCCGGCGACGTCGGGGGCGAAGCCGCCCTCGTCACCGAGGCCGGTGGCCAGACCCTGCTTCTTGAGCACCGACTTGAGCGAGTGGTAGACCTCGACGCCCCAGCGCAGCGCCTCGGCGAAGTTGGGGGCGCCGATCGGGGCCACCATGAACTCCTGGACGTCGACACCGGTGTCGGCGTGCGCGCCGCCGTTGAGGATGTTCATCATCGGCACCGGCAGGATGTGGGCGTTGGGACCGCCCAGGTAGCGGTACAGCGGCAGGGCCGCGCAGTCCGCGGCCGCCTTGGCCACCGCCAGCGAGACCCCGAGCATGGCGTTGGCGCCCAGCCGGGACTTGTCCGGGGTGCCGTCGAGGTCCACCAGTGCCTGGTCCACCAGTCGCTGGTCGTCGGCGCTGATCCCGATCACCGCCGGGGCGATCTGGTCGAGCACCGCGGTGACCGCCTTCTGCACGCCCTTGCCGCCGTAGCGGGCGCCACCGTCCCGGAGCTCCACGGCTTCGTGCTCACCGGTGGAAGCGCCCGAGGGCACCGCGGCCCGGGCGAACGTGCCGTCCTCCAGCGCGACCTCGACCTCGACCGTGGGGTTGCCGCGGGAATCGAGGATTTCGCGGGCGCCGACCTGCTGGATGATGGGCACTGACTTCTCCTTGAGCTGGGTGGGGCGGGCCTGGGTTGGCCTATTGGCTAATGGGGAGCCTAACCATGCTGCGCAACGGGCGTGTCACAGTGGGCGTCCGGCCGCGTACGCGGCGGCCCAATCGCGGACCGCGCGGGCGTAGATCTCCGACTCGTTGTAGGCCATCAAGGCCGTCATCCAGCCCTTGGGGGTGGACAGGTCTTTGCCGCGCCAGCACAGGTATCCGGCCGCCGACAGCGCGGCGTCGTCGATGTTGTCCGGGCTGATGATGCCGTCGTTGTTGGCGTCGACGCCGTAGAGACGCCAGGTCTGCGGAATGAACTGCATGGGCCCCATGGCGCGGACGACGCCGTCGTCGTCGGCCAGATCGGGCTGCACCTCCTCGACGATGTGCAGATTGCCGCCGGAGCCGTCGAGGCGGACCCCACGGATCTTGGGGCGCACATCGCCGTTGCGGGCCACCGTGGAGTTGTTGTAGTGGCCGTGATGACTTTCGATCTGGCCGATGCCCGCCAACGTGGTCCAGCCCAGCCGGCAGCCGGGGTTCTCCACCTCGGCGACCCGGGCGGCGTAGGCGTAGGCCTCCAGCGCGGTGACCGGGATCCCCAGCATCGGCGCCCGCTCGGCGGCCCACTGCGCCAATTGGTCGGCGGGCCGGCCGGCCACCCCGTAGGTCTTCACCGGCGGAACCGGATCACCCGGGGGCGGCGGCACCCCCTGCGGGATGGGGTTGCCGAGCTGCCAGCTGCAACTGGACGCCAGCAACACGGCCGTCGCGCCCACGACGGCGGCCGTCCGCAGCCAACGTAGCGCCGACACCGTTCTCCCCAACCTCAGACCAATGCTTTTGCGTCCATCGTTCCACGACCGCTGAAATCCTGACCGCCGCCGCCGGATCGCCGCCCCGAAAAACCGGGTACCACCAGCACCGATTCGGTCGGATCGACCGGACTAACCGGTCAGTTCACCCAGGTCGGGATCGGCCAGCAGTGCGTCGCGCGCTCGGGCGACCCGCGACCGGATGGTGCCCACCGGGCAACCGCAGACCGCCGCGGCATCGTGATAGGACAGGCCGAACAACTGGGTCAGCAGCAGCGCTTCGCGCTGATCGGCCGAGAGTCCCGCGATCAACGCGTTCACCTCGACGACGTCCTCGAAGCCGCGGGCGGGCCGGTCGCGATCGAGCAGCAACTCCGGATCGGCGCCGGGTGCGGTGCGCGGTCGCGATCTGAGGTAGCGGATGTGATCGGCGACCACCCGTCGGGCGATGGCCAGCAGCCAGGTGCGGGCACTGGACCGCCCGGCGAATCGCGGGATGGCGCCGATGGCCCGCAGGAACGTCTCCTGGGTGAGATCGTCGGCACTGCCGCCGTCGAACAGGTAGGCCACGAAACGCCAGACGTCGCGCTGGGTGGCCTTGATGAACGCCTCCAGCGCGCGGGTGTCCCCGGCGGCCGCGGCGACGGCGAGCGCGGTGACGACGTCGTCGTCGACCCGATCGGTTCCCGCCATGGAAGCCCACCTTAGTCGGGACGCCGCCGCACCATTACGACGCATGGTCGTAGAACCGGTGGGACCGTCGACCGACCGCAGATGACGGCGCTTCGTCCGGCCGGCGGTCGCCGGTGCGAGCCCCGCGACCGCCGCACCGTCGGCGTCGTCGCGCGCCGGGCGCAGGCCCGTGCCACCACCACGCTGACGGACCACCAGCAAAGCGAACACCAGCCCGACGAGAATCGGCAGATGACTGGCGATCCGCGCCGCCGTCACCTGACCGTGGTAGGCATCGATGGCCACATAGCCACCCAGAGCCAGCGCATATACCCCGGTTATCGCGAGCACACCGATCGCGACAACAGGCCAGATACCGGCCGCGATCATCGCGCCGCCGAGTGCGAGCAGCCATGCGGTGGACTCATGCAGCAAATGCGCTCCGGTGGCGGCCCCGTGTCCGTGCCCGTGCGCCGACACCATGCCGAAGTCCACCCCGGCGATCTGCACCACCGCCATCGCCACCTGCAGGATTCCGACCGCGATCAGGGCCGGCCGCCACATCCCCCACTGCGACCACCGCCCGCCGGCCGGCGCCTCGGTGGTGACCGATGTCACCCCGGCGGCCGCCAGGATCTGCGCGGCCAGGTCAGGACCCGCATCGTTGCCGGTTCCGGCCTCGAGTTCGGTGAGCCGGCGGGCCTGCGCCGCGGCCCCGACCAGCCAGCGCCGGCAACTGCGGCATGATGCCAGATGCGCGTCGACCTGCTGCGCGGGCAACTCCTGTCGCTCGCCGTCGAGCAACGACGACAGCGTCTCCCGGACCACCTCGCACCGCATGCCGACATCGTCGCTCATTCGGTGCCCGGAAACAAAGATCCGGTCGGACGGGAACCAAACCGGACTGCGGCACGACCATTGGTTGACCGAACAAGATCGAAGAAGCGCGGAAGCTCGGGAAGGATGGGTGTTCGATGACCGCACCGGTCTGGCTGGCGTCGCCGCCGGAGGTGCACTCGGCGCTGCTCAGCGCGGGGCCGGGTCCTGGTCCGTTGCTGGAATCGGCGGCGGCATGGTCGGCGATGAGCGCCGAATACGCCGAGGTGGCGGCCGAGCTCGACGCGGTGCTGGCCGGGGTCGAGGCCGGTGCCTGGCAGGGTCCCAGCGCCCAGCAGTACGCGGCCGCACACGGCCCGTACCTGAGCTGGCTGGCCGACAGCGCGGCCAAGAGCACCACGGCGGCCACCCTGCACCACAGTGCCGCGGCGGCCTACCTCACCGCGTTGGCCGGCATGCCCACGCTGGCCGAGCTCGCCGCCAACCATGCCGTGCACGCGACGCTGGTCGCGACGAACTTCTTCGGCGTCAACACCATCCCGATCGCCCTGAACGAGGCGGACTACGCCCGGATGTGGATCCAGGCCGCGGAGATGATGACCGTCTATCAGGGCACCGCGGGCGCCGCGCTGGCCGCGGTGCCGGTACCGACGCCCGCACCGCCGATCGTGGCGCCGGGGAGTGCGGCCGACACGACGGTGAGCTGGGAGCAACAGCTCAAGGACCTGATCACCGAATTCAACATGGGTTTTGCGGACCCGGTGGCCAAGTGGCTGTGGGCGCAGTTGGGTGTCGACGGCTATCCGATCGAGGCGTTCCCGTTCGCCAGCGCGGTGACCCAGATGCTGGTGCAGATCCCGGGGATGTCGCCGATCCTGGCCGGCGCCCTGGGCTGGTTCACGTTCCACACCCTGATGCTGATGTGGCCGTTGGGGCAGATGGCCTTGACGATGGCGATCCCGATCGTGATGGCCGCCGCGCCCGTGTTGGCGGCTGCGGCGGGGCTGGGCACGCTGGGAGTGATCGGTGCTGCGGTGGCATCGACCCCTGACCCGGTTCCCGCGATGCCGGTGCCGGTGGGCGTCGGCCTTCCGCTGTCCGCGAGCGTCCCGGTGCCGGCGGGCGCCGAGATCTGCACCTGTGCCGAGCCGATCTCCTCGGCCGGGCCGACGGCTCCGGCGGCCGCCGGTGCGGGGATGCCGGCCGGTGGCGCGGCGGGCGGCGGGCCGGGCGTCGGGTTCGGGCCGACGTCGTGCCTGTACCTGGTGAGCAGCGCGTCGTCGTCGGCGCGGCGCTCGGGCAGCGCGCGCCGGTCCCGGGAAGCCGACGAAGACGCCACGGAAGGCCAGGACGCCCCCGGCGAGGCCACCGCGCAGGCGTCGGCGCAGCAGCGGCGGCGTCGCCGGCGCGCCCAGCAGCGCGGGTTCGGCGACGAGTACATGGATATGAACGTCGGCGTGACGCCGGACTGGGGACCGCCGCATGAGCCCGCCGCGGCCGCCTCGGAAACCGGTGCCGGCCCGCTGGGCTTCGCCGGCACCGCCGTCGACACCGGTCGACGGGCCGCCGGGGTCACCGTGTTGGCCGGCGACGGGCTCGACACCGCGCCGCGGGTTCCGATGCTGCCGGGCGGTTGGGGCGAGGACGCCCGCTGATTCGGCTCGGTTTCGGCGTGACGCGCTACGGCCAGTGCGCACGCCACTGCGCTTCGGTGGGCTCGCCGATGATCGACTTCTCAACGGAGCGCACGGTATCCATCAACTCCAGAACCGCTGTGCGCAAATCGTTCTCGGCGTTACCACCTGCTGCGATGGTGACGGTGGTGACCGCCTCGGGGATCAGGTCGGCCGGCACGCCGGCGCGGGCGAGCCGTTTGAGCACCTTGCTGGCCAGCGCCAAGGCCGGCTGTGCGGTCGGCAGGTCGTCGAGGATGGAGTCGGTGGACCGTTTCGCTCGCTTTTCGCTAGCCTTGCGCTCCTCCCACTGCGCCACCTGCTGGTCCAGTGAGACCTCTTCCCCGGCCAGCACGGCCGGAGCCCGATTGCCGAGCTTGCGCAGCAGCGCGTCGGCGACGTCGTCGATACCGAACGGATGCTCTCGCGCGTCCTGCGCGATGCGGGCGTGGAACAGCACCTGCAACAGCAGATCCCCCAGCTCGGCGCAGAGTTCGTCGGCGTCGCCGCCGCGGACCGCGTCCAGCAACTCGTAGGTCTCCTCCAGCAGGAACCGGCACAACGAGTCGTGGGTCTGCTCGCTCTCCCACGGCCCGGACGTCCGGAGTCGGTCCATGACGGCGACCGCGTCGATCAGCCGCTCCCCTGCCGGTGGCTCCGGGACGGCGATCAGCGTTTCACCGGCCGCCAGCCGGGCGACGACGACGGGATGATCGCGATCCGAGGACAACAGCACCGGACCGTCGGCGCCGCTGAGCGCCGATCGCGCGGACGGCAGCGCCCAGGGCACCGCGATCGGTAGCTCCTCGGTGTAGATCACGTCACCGGTGAGCAGCGCGAGTGCTTCCACCGGTATCAGCGACGGCCGACGAGGGTCGAGAAGGACGACGGTCATCGTCGCCTACGGTACTGCCGGCGCCGCGTCGGCGACGTCGATGCGGACCTGCGGTTTGCCGTCTAACGCGGTGATCAGATCGGCCACCATCTGCACCAGTTCCACATCGCGGATCCGCGGGGCCCCCACCGCCGCGCCGGCACCGCCGACCCGCGGGATCGGCACCTGCACGGTGGCGGTGGTGGCGCGGTATCCGGCCGACGGGTGCATCCGCTTGAGCCGCAGCTGCGCGGAGTCCGGCAGCGTCATCGGGGACAGCCGCAGTGTGGTGGCCGAGGCCGCGGCGACCTCGGTGATACCGGCCGCCCGGCACAGCAACCGCAGCCGGGCCACCGCCACCAGTCGGCCCGCCGGTTCGGGCAGCGGCCCGTAGCGGTCGGTGAGCTCGTCGATCACGGCGCGCACCGCGGCCTCGTCGGGCGCGGCCGCCAACCGCCGGTAGGCCTCCAGCCGCAGCCGGTCGGAATTGATGTACTCCGGCGGCAGGTGGGCATCGACCGGCAGGTCGATCCGGACGTCCTTGACCTCTTCGGTGGTGACGGTCTCGCCGTTGAACGCCGCCCGGTACGCCTCGACGGCCTCGCCGACCAGCCGCACATACAGGTCGAAACCGACGCCGGCCACGTGCCCGGACTGCTCGACACCCAGCACGTTGCCGGCGCCGCGGATCTCCAGGTCCTTCATCGCCACCGCCATCCCGGCGCCCAGTTCGTTGTTCTGGGCGATGGTGGCCAGCCGGTCGTGGGCGGTCTCGGTCAGCGGGGTCTCCCGCGGATAGAGGAAGTAGGCGTAGCCGCGTTCCCGGCTACGCCCCACCCGGCCCCGCAACTGGTGCAGCTGGGACAGCCCGAAGGTGTCGGCGCGTTCGACGATCAACGTGTTGGCGTTGGAGATGTCCAGGCCGGTCTCGATGATGGTGGTGCAGACCAGGATGTCGTACTCCCGGTTCCAGAAGCCCTGCACCGTGGTCTCCAGCATCTCCTCGGGCATCTGGCCGTGCGCGACCACCACCCGCGCCTCGGGCACCAGTGCCCGCACCCGGGCGGCCGCGGCGTCGATGGAGCTGACCCGGTTGTGCACGTAGAAGACCTGCCCGTCGCGCAGTAGTTCGCGGCGCAGTGCCGCGGCGACCTGCTTGTCGTCGTGCGCGCCGACATAGGTCAGCACCGGGTAGCGGTCCTCGGGCGGGGTGAGGATGGTCGACATCTCCCGGATGCCGGCCAGGCTCATCTCCAGGGTCCGCGGGATCGGGGTGGCGCTCATGGTGAGGACGTCGACGTGGCTGCGCAGCGCCTTGATGTGTTCCTTGTGCTCGACGCCGAACCGCTGCTCCTCGTCGACGATCACCAGCCCGAGATCCTTCCAGCGGACCCCGGTCTGCAGCAGTCGGTGGGTGCCGATCACCACGTCCACCGAACCGTCGGCCAGGCCGTCGACGGTGGCCTTGGACTCGCTCGGGTCGGTGAACCGCGACAGCCCCTTGACGGTGACCGGGAAGCCGGCCATCCGGGTGCTGAACGTCTGCAGGTGCTGATCGGCCAGCAGTGTGGTGGGCACCAGCACCGCGACCTGCTTGCCGTCCTGGACGGCTTTGAACGCGGCGCGCACCGCGATCTCGGTCTTGCCGTAGCCGACGTCACCGCAGATCACCCGGTCCATCGGGACCGGCTTTTCCATATCGGCCTTGACTTCGCTGATCGCGGTGAGCTGGTCGATGGTCTCGGTGAACCCGAACGCATCCTCCATCTCGGCCTGCCACGGGGTGTCCGGGGCGAACGCGTGGCCGGGCGCGGCCTGGCGTTTGGCGTAGAGGGCGACGAGTTCGTCGGCGATCTCCCGGACCGCCTTGCGTGCTTTGGTCTTGGTCTGGGCCCAGTCGCTGCCGCCGAGCTTGCTCAGTGCCGGGGCCTGCCCGCCGACGTAGCGCGACAGTTGGTCCAGGGAGTCCATCGGCACGTAGAGCTTGTCGGTGCCCGCGGCGCCACCGCGCTTGCCGGAGGCGTACTCCAGCACCAGGTATTCCCGGCGCGCCCCACCCACGGTGCGCTCGGTCATCTCCACGAACTTGCCGATGCCGTGCTGATCGTGCACCACCAGGTCGCCGGCGTTCAGCGCCAGCGGGTCGACGGCGTTGCGGCGTTTGGCGGCCAGCCGCTTGCCCTCCGGGCCGCTGACCCGGTTGCCGGTCAGGTCGGCTTCGGTGACGATCACCAGGTTCGCGCCCGGAATCACCAGGCCGTCGTGCAGCGGCCCGGCCAGCACCCCGACCACCCCGGGCTGCGGCGCGGTACCGGACTCCAAAAGTGTTGCCGCGGTATCGGATTCGGCGAGCTGTTCGACCACCCGGCGGGCGGTACCGACACCGGGTGTGACGACGGCGGCGCGTCCGCCGGTGGCGATGTGCGCCCGCAGCATGGCGAAGATCTCGTCGATGTCACGCTGCCGTCCGCGGGCCGACGGTGCCGCGCGCACCTCGAGTTCGATCGCCTCGGGGTCGGGCAGCTGACTCAGCGTCCACCACGGATGCCCGGCCGCCTGCGCGGCCTCGCGGACCGCCGCGAGCTCCCGGAAACCCGAGCCGCCGAGCTGTTCGATGTCGATCGGGGCTTCCCCGCCGATCGCGGCGACCGACCAGGACGCCTCCAGGAATTCCCGGCCGGTCTTGATCAGGTCGGCGGCGCGGGCGCGGACCTTCTCCGGATCGCAGAGAAGCACCGGGGTGCCGGGGGCGAGCTGATCGGTCAGCAGTGCCTGCGGTCCGGGCCGCAGCACCGGTCCCAGGGCCTCCATGCCGTCGACGGGGATGCCCTCGGCGAGCTTGGCGAGCATGTCGCCGACGGTGCCGGTGACGGCGTTGTCGGTCTGCGGCTGGTCGCGGGCCAGTTCCGCCGCGCGGGCCCGGACCTCGTCGGTGAGCAGTAGCTCCCGGCAGGGCACCGCGACCACGGTGCCCACCTCGACTTCGGGGATGGACCGCTGATCGGCCACCGAGAACGGCCGGATCTCGGTGACCTCGTCGCCCCAGAACTCGATCCGGACCGGATGCTCGGCGGTGGGCGGGAACAGGTCGAGGATGCCGCCGCGCACCGCGAACTCGCCGCGCTTGCCGACCAGGTCCACCCGGGTGTAGGCCAGCTCGACCAGGCGGGCGATCACCGCCTCGAACGCGGTCTCGTCGCCGACGGTCAGCAGCACCGGTTCGATCGAGTCCAGTTGCGGGGTCATCGGTTGCAGCAGCGAGCGGGCGGTGGTCACCACCACCCGCAGCGGCGGTCCCAGCCGGGCGTCGTCGGGCCGGGCCAGCCGGCGCAGCAACAGCAGTCGGGCGCCGACGGTGTCGACCCCCGGCGAGAGCCGTTCGTGCGGCAGGGTCTCCCAGGACGGGAACAGCGCCACCGTGTCGCCGTACACGCCGCGCAGCTCGGCGGTCAGGTCGTCGGCCTCGTGCCCGGTGGCGGTGGCCACCAGCAACGGGGTCTGCCGGGCCAGGGCGGCGGCGACGAACGGGCGGGCCGCAACCGGGCCGACCAGCGCGAGTTCGGCGGGTGGGTCACCGGCCCGCTCGATGATCTCGGTGAACGCCGGCGCGCTCAACGCCAGCTCGACGAGCCCCGCGATCGGGGTGTGGACAGGTGCGGGCCCCGGTGCGGTCATGATGCGGGCAATTCTAAGCGGTGCGCCCGACGGCCCCGATTTGCGTTGCGGTGCAGGCGCTATACGTCGTGCAGGTCGGGGTCGGGCTCCAGATGGGTCAACCCGTTCCAGCACAGGTTGACCAGGTGCGCGGCCACCACTTCCTTCTTGGGTTCGCGCACGTCGAGCCACCACTGGGCGGTCATGGACACCGAACCGACCAGCGCCTGGGCGTACAGCGGCGCCGTCTCGGGATCCAGGCCGCGCTTGGCGAAGTCCCCGGCCAGGATCGACGACACCTGGCTGATCGCGTCGTTGAGCAGGGTGGAGTAGGTACCGGAGCTGATCGACGCCGGGGAGTCCCGGATCAGGATGCGGAAACCGTCGGTGTGCTCGTCGACGTAGGTCAGCAGTGCCAGCGCGACCCGCTCCACCCGCAACCGGGACTGGTTGTTGGTGGCCTTGGTCAGCGAGGTGGTGATGCCGTCCAGCAATGCCGACATCTCGCGGTCGACCACCACCGCGTAGAGGCCCTCTTTGCCGCCGAAGTGTTCGTACACCACGGGTTTGGACACGTTGGCGCGCTGCGCGATCTCCTCGATGGAGGTGCCTTCATAGCCGCGTTCGGCGAACAACGAGCGGGCGACGTCGATGAGTTGGTGACGACGCTCGCTCCCGGTCATCCGGGCGCGCGGCGCCCGACCGTCTTTGTCCAGACCAGCCACGCGACCAGGGTAGTCCTTTGCATTAGAGTCACAGGGCGAACACCGATCCGTCGTGGTGTAATCGGCAGCACCTCTGATTTTGGTTCAGATAGTTCAGGTTCGAGTCCTGGCGACGGAGCTCATGGTTTTACCGCAGTCTTTGCCGCGAACGTGCGCAGAGTGACAGGCTAGGCGGCGTGTCCACGCACAAACACGCACGCTCGCCCCAAGATGCCGTCATCGTCCTGGCGGCCGGGGCCGGCACCCGAATGGTCTCCGATACCCCCAAGGTGCTCCACGAGCTGGGCGGGCGCAGCATGTTGTCGCACTGCCTGCGCGCGGCCGCCGGCGTCGGCCCCCGTCACCTGGTGGTGGTGCTGGGGCACGCCCACGAACGCATCACCGGCCCGGTCGCCGAACTGGCGCAGGCACTGGACTTCCCCATCGACATCGCGCTGCAGGACCAGCAACTGGGCACCGGCCACGCGGTGCTGTGCGGACTGTCGGCGCTGCCGGCGGACTTCAGCGGCACCGTCGTGGTCACCTCCGGCGACATCCCGCTGCTGGACACCACCACCCTGCAGGCGCTGATCGACACCCATCGCGCCGCGCCGGCGGCGGTCACCGTGCTGACCACCACGCTGGCCGACCCCACCGGTTACGGCCGGATCCTGCATACCCAGGACGGTGAAGTCACCGCGATCGTCGAGCAGGCCGACGCCACCGAGTCCCAGCGCGAGATCCGCGAGGTCAACGCCGGTGTGTACGCCTTCGACATCGCCGCGCTGCGGTCCGCGCTGAGCCGGCTGGGATCGGACAACGCCCAGCACGAGCTCTATCTCACCGACGTGATCGGCATCGTCCGCGGCGACGGTCAGGTGGTGCACGCCCGCCACGTCGACGACGCGGCCCTGGTCGCCGGCGTCAACGACCGCGTGCAACTGTCGGATCTGGCCGGCGAACTCAACCGCCGGCTGATCGCCGCGCACCAGCGCGCCGGGGTCACCGTCGTCGACCCGGCCACCACCTGGATCGACGTCGACGTGACCATCGGGCGCGACACCACGATCGCACCCGGGACTCAACTGCTCGGCCGCACCGTGATCGGCGCGCACTGCGCGATCGGTCCGGACAGCACCCTGAGCGACGTCACCGTGGGCGATCACGCCTCGGTGATCCGCACCCACGCCACTTCGTCGTCGATCGGCGCCGGGGCCACCGTCGGGCCGTTCAGCTATCTGCGGCCGGGCACGGTGCTGGGCGCCGAGGGCAAACTGGGGGCGTTCGTCGAGACCAAGAACTCGACCATCGGGACCGGGACCAAGGTGCCGCATCTGACCTATGTCGGCGACGCCGACATCGGCGAGCACAGCAACATCGGCGCGTCCAGCGTCTTCGTCAACTACGACGGGCAGACCAAGCGGCGTACCACCGTCGGCTCGCACGTGCGCACCGGCTCGGACACCATGTTCGTCGCACCGGTCACCATCGGCGACGGGGCCTACACCGGTGCGGGAACCGTGGTCCGCAACGACGTGCCGCCGGGCGCGCTGGCGGTGTCGGCCGGTCCGCAGCGCAACATCGAGAACTGGGTGGCGCACAAGCGGCCCGGTAGCGCGGCCGCGGCCGCGGCCGAATCCGCGAAGACGGCCGCCGACGCCGACCGACCGGATCGATCATCGTGAGCTTGATCGCGTTGGGGCGGTCGAAGGCGAAATTCATCGACGGGCTACGTACCATAAGGCCCGAATTAACTCGACCGAGTTCCCAAATCTCCTACCGCGGGGGCAGCACGTGAGCCACGACTGGACAGACAACCGCAAGAACCTGATGCTCTTCGCAGGTCGTGCGCACCCCGAGCTGGCCGAACAGGTCGCCAAGGAACTCAACGTTCCGGTCACCGCCCAGACGGCACGCGACTTTGCCAACGGTGAGATCTTCGTGCGGTTCGACGAGTCGGTGCGCGGCTGCGACGCGTTCGTCCTGCAGTCGCACCCGGCACCGCTGAACCAGTGGCTGATGGAACAGCTGCTGATGATCGACGCGCTCAAGCGCGGCAGCGCCAAGCGCATCACCGCGATCCTGCCGTTCTACCCCTACGCCCGCCAGGACAAGAAGCACCGTGGCCGCGAGCCCATCTCGGCCCGTCTGGTGGCCGACCTGCTCAAGACCGCCGGCGCCGACCGGATCGTCACCGTGGACCTGCACACCGACCAGATCCAGGGCTTCTTCGACGGCCCGGTGGACCACATGCGGGCCCAGTCACTGCTGATCGGCTACATCAAGGAGAACTACGCCGACTCCGATGTCGTGGTGGTCTCCCCCGACTCGGGCCGGGTGCGCATCGCCGAGAAGTGGGCGGACTCCCTGGGCGGTGTGCCGCTCGCGTTCATCCACAAGACCCGTGACCCGATGGTGCCCAACCAGGTCAAGTCCAACCGTGTCGTCGGTGAGGTGGCCGGCAAGACCTGCGTGCTGATCGACGACATGATCGACACCGGCGGCACCATCGCCGCGGCGGTCAACCTGCTGCGCAACGACGGCGCCCGCGACGTGATCATCGCCGCCACCCACGGCGTGCTCAGCGACCCGGCCGCCGAGCGGCTGGCGGCGTGCGGGGCCAGCGAGGTGATCGTCACCAACACCCTGCCGGTCCCCGACGACAAGCGATTCCCGCAGTTGACCGTGCTCTCGATCGCCCCGCTGCTGGCCAGCACCATCCGGGCGGTGTTCGAGAACGGTTCGGTCACCGGCCTTTTCGATGGAGATGCCTGACATGACCGATGCAACGATCTACCACAACCCGCGCTGCTCCACCTCGCGCAAGACGCTGGAGTTGCTGCGCGAGAACGGTATCGAGCCGACCGTCGTCGAATACCTGAAGACCCCGCCGTCCCGGGCGGAGCTCGCGGAGATGATCGCCACCGCGGGGATCGGAGTGCGCGACGCGGTCCGCACCGGCGAGGCGGTCTACGCGGAGCTGAACCTGGCCGACGCCTCCGACGACGAGTTGCTCGACGCGATGGCCGCCAATCCGATCCTGATCCAGCGGCCGTTCGTGGTGACCGGCAACGGCACCCGGCTGGCCCGTCCGATTGACGCGGTCCGCGAGATACTGTGACCCCGCTGCGCTGGGCGACCGTGGCGTGGGCGTGCCTGGCCCTGGCCGGCACGGTTTCCGGCTGCGGCGCTAAAACGCCTGACTACCAATCGATCTGGTCCAACGGCACCACGACCACCACCTCGACGGAGCCCGAGGCGCCGGTGACCGTCGGGCGTTATCTGGAGGATCAGGGGGTGGTCGCCGAAGCGGTGGCGCCCGACGCCCCGACCGACCTGAGCGTGACGATCCCGACGCCGGCGGGCTGGACCCGCAAGCAGAGCTCACTGTTGCCCGATACCACCCTGGCGTTGGGCAAGGGCGAGAAGTATCCGCGGGCGATTCTGAGCGTGGTCAAGCTGACCGGGAACTTCGACTCCGGCGAGGCCATCAAACACGGCATCGTCGACGCCCAGCTCTCCCCGAAGTTCAAGCTGCTGGACGCCTCCAACGAGGACTACCAGGGCTTCCCGTCGTCGATGGTCCAAGGCACCTACGACATGGACGGCCAGCGCCTGCACAGCTGGTTCCGGATGGTGATCGCGACCGGCTCGGCACCGGCGGAGCAGCGTTACCTGGTGCAGTTGGCGGTGACCGCCCCGGCCGACGAAGCCCCCAAGCACGCCACCGACGTCGAGGCGATCATGAAGGGATTCAACGTCGCCGCGAAATAGGCCGCCCGGCCGCCGGCGCTTGTTACAGTGCGACGCACCTGCGGAAGGGAGTCTTGCAATGCCCGTGGTTCACCTGTCCCCGCTGCGGCTGGCCGGTTTCGGTCTGGTCGCCGCCGCCGTCGGCGTGCTGGCACCGGCCAGCGCGATCGCCGACCCGCAGCCCGGCTGCACGGCCGCCGACATGGCCAACGTCGCGGCCGGTGTCGCCGCGTCCACCTCCGGATACCTGCACGCGCATCCGGACGTCAACGCCTTCTACACCGAATTGCGGGACCGGCCCGACGACGAAGTGCCCGAAGCGATCCGGGGCTACTTCGCCGACAATCCCCAGGCGCACGCCGACCTGCGGGGGCTCCGCCAGCCGCTCGTCGAATTCCGCAACCGCTGCGGGGTGGCCGACCCCGGGCACCCGCTGCTGGACCAGTGATGGCCCGCCGGATCGCCGTCGCGGCGGCACTGGCCCTGACCGCGCTGCCCGCGGTCGTCGTCCCGACGGCCGGGACCGCCGAGGCGCAGGGCTGTGTCGGTGTGGGTCGCCGCGTCGTCGTCAGCCAGTGCAACAACCCCGCACCACCGCCGGCCTACTACGCGCCCCTGCCCGAAGACGTGCCACCTCCCCCGCCCCCGCCACCGCCCACCACGTGTGTGGGCTACAACGGGCGGTGGGTGCACACCAGCAACTGCCATTAGGTCCGCGCCGATCACTAGGGTGAAGCCATGAGCTCCTGGACCGCCGCAGATCTGCCCTCGTTCGCCGGCCGCAGCGTCATCGTCACCGGCGCCAACAGCGGTCTGGGAGCCGTGACCGCCCGGGAACTGGCCCGAGTGGGCGCCCAAGTCACCCTGGCCGTCCGCAACACCGCCAAGGGCCGCGAGGCCGCGGCCGCCATGCCCGGCGACGTCACGGTGCGCGCCCTGGACCTGGCGGATCTGGCCTCGGTGCGCCGGTTCGCCGAGGAGACGGCGGGCGTGGACGTGCTGATCAACAACGCCGGCATCATGGCGGTGCCCTACGCCCGGACCGTCGACGGCTTCGAGAGCCAGATCGGCACCAACCACCTGGGGCATTTCGCCCTGACCAACCTGCTGTTGCCCAAGATCACCGACCGGGTGGTGACGGTGTCGTCGACCATGCACCGGATCGGCTACATCAGCCTCAAGGACCTGAACTGGCAGACGCGCCGCTACTCGGCCTGGCTGGCCTACGGCCAGTCCAAACTGGCCAACCTGCTGTTCACCAGTGAGCTGCAACGCCGGCTGGTGTCGGCCGGCTCGCCGCTGCGCGCGCTGGCGGCACACCCCGGCTACTCGAGCACCAACCTGCAGGGCCACACCGGCAATCGGGTCGCGGACGCGCTGACCCGCGCGATCGGCAACGGCCTGCTGGCCACCTCCGCGGATTTCGGGGCACGGCAGACGCTGTATGCGGCGTCGCAGGAGCTGTCCGGCAACACCTATGTGGGGCCGCGGTTCGGCATCGTCGGCCGCACCGGGTCGGTGGGCCGCAGCCTGCTGGCCAAACGCGGCGCCACCGCCGCCGGCCTGTGGGAACTGTCCGAGCAGCTCACCGGGGCACGATTTCAGCTCTGAGGCGCCGATGCGCTAGCCTGACCAGGCGTCACGGCGAGGGCGGCCGGTGATTTCGGCTGCCGTTATCGACGAGGACCTCACTTCGATGGTTGTCGCGATCTGGCCGTGCCCTATGCACGCCACAGCAACCGAGGAGTCTCCGATGGCACAAGCCCCCACCACCAACCAGCTCACCGTCTCCGTGCGGACCGAGACCGGCAAGGGCGCCTCGCGCCGCGCCCGCCGCGACGGCAAGGTTCCCGCGGTCCTCTACGGCCACGGCACCGAACCGCGGCACCTGGAGCTGCCGGCCCGCGAATTGGCGGCCGTGCTGCGGCACTCCGGCACCAACGCGGTGCTCGCCCTGGACATCGAGGGCACCGAGCAGTTGGCGCTGACCAAGGCCCTGGACGTCCACCCGATCCGCCGGACCATCCAGCACGTCGACCTGCTGGTGGTGCGCCGCGGCGAGAAGGTCATCGTCGAGGTCAACGTGGTCGTCGAGGGCGACGCCTCCCCCGGCACCCTGGTCACCCTGGACGCCACCACCGTGGAGATCGAAGCCGAGGCGCTGTCGATCCCCGAGCAGCTGACCGTCTCCATCGAAGGTGCGGAAGCCGGCACCCAGATCACCGCCGCCGACATCGCACTGCCCGAGGGCGTCACCATGATCTCCGACCCGGAGTGGCTGCTGGTCAACGTGATCGAGGCGCCGAAGGCCGAGGAGGCGGAAGAGGAAGCCGCCGCCGAGGCCGACGCGGACGCCGAGTCCGAGTAAGCCGAGCGCAGCGTGGCCGAGTCACCGCCGGTACTGGTGGTCGGCCTGGGCAATCCGGGTCCGAATTACGCACGCACCCGGCACAACGTGGGCTACCTGGTCGTCGACCTGCTCGCCGAGCGGATCGGGTCGACGTTCAAGTTGCACAAGAAATCCGGAGCCGACGTGGCCACCGGGCGCCTGAGCGGGCGCCCGGTGGTGTTGGCCCGGCCACGCTGCTACATGAACGAGTCGGGCCGCCAGGTTGGCCCACTGGCCAAGTTCTACTCCGTGCCGCCGCAGGGTCTGGTGGTGATCCACGACGACCTCGACCTGGACTTCGGCCGGATCCGGCTCAAGCAGGGCGGCGGCGAGGGCGGCCACAACGGTCTGCGGTCGATCGCGCACACATTGGGCAGCAAGGACTTTCAGCGCGTACGGCTGGGAATCGGCCGACCGCCCGGCCGGCAGGATCCGGCGGCTTACGTGCTGCAGGCGTTCGCCGCGCGGGAGCGCGACGAACTGCCCACCATCTACGAGCAGACCGCCGACGCCACCGAGATGCTGATCGAGCTGGGACTCGAACCCGCGCAGAACGTCGTGCACGCCTGGGGTTGACCGGCGCGAGGCACCGGGCCGGGCTGGGCTGAGCTAGGTGACCAGCTCGATGGAGTTGGCCCGGCGCAGCTTGCCCGACGGGGTCTTGGGGATGGTCCCCGGCCCGAGCACCACCACGTTTCGCGGCCGCACGTCGACCTCGGTGACCACCTCGTGCGCCACCTGGTGCTCGATGCGCCGCACCTCGACGGGATCCTGCCAGGCGTTGGACTCCACCGCGACGGCGAAGGTCTCGCGGGAGTGCCCGGCGTCCAGGCGCACCGCCACCGCACAACCCGGCCGCACGCCCTCGACCTTGCCCGCGGCCCGCTCGATGTCGGTCGGGTAGATGTTGCGCCCACCCATGATGATGACGTCCTTGACCCGGCCGCAGACCACCACGTGGCCGTTCTCCATCTGGTAGCCCAGGTCGCCGGTGTCGTACCAGCCGTTCTCGTCCTGCGCGGGCAGGAAGCCCGCCATGGTCAGGTAGCCGGAGGTCACCGACTCGCCGCGCAACTGGATGACCCCGACCCCGCGGGCCGGCAGCACCGCACCGTGCTCGTCGACGATCCGGATCTCGATACCGTCGAGCAGCGGGCCCAACGACGCCAGCCGCCGGGTGTTGCCGCGGGTGGCGGGAACCGCGCGGTGCAGCGCGGCCAGCAGGTCGGCGTCGACCTCGTCGACGTACAGACCGGTCTCCACCGGCGTGAACGCGGTGGCCAGCACCGTCTCGGCCATCCCGTAGACCGGCATGATGGCTTCGGGCTTGAGCCCGAACGGCTTACCGGCGTCGATCAGGTCCTCGACGTCGGCGGGGTCGACCGGTTCGGCGCCCGACATCGCGATCCGCAACGTGGACAGGTCGAACTGCCCGGGCTGCGCCTGCCGGCGTAACCGCTTGGCGAACAGCGCGTAGGCGAAGTTGGGGCCGCAGATGAAGGTGCCCTTGTACTTGTCGACCAGCTTGGCCCAGAGCAGGGTGTCGCGCAGGAAGTCCATCGGGGTGATCTTGACCAGCTCGGCGCCGAAATACATCGGCGTGGTCAGGAAGCCGACCATGCCCATGTCGTGGAAGCACGGCAGCCAGCTGATCATGACGTCTTTGTCGATGTCGTACTTGGCGCCGACGAACATCGCCTCGAGGTTCGCGTGGATGTTGCCGTGCGTGATCAGCACGGCCTTCGGCGATCCGGTCGAGCCGGAGGTCAGCTGCATCAGCGCCAGATCGTCCTCGTCGGCCTCCACCGGGTCGATCGGCTCGTGGGCCAGCAGTTCCGAGACGGTCAGAACCTTCAGCCCCTTCTCCTGCAGCACCGGCATGGCCGCCATGAACGGTTCGGAGATGATGACGGCCTTGGCGTCGATCATGTCGACGACGGTCATGGTGTCCTTGGCCCATACCGCTAGGTCGGTGCGCGGGGTGGGCTGGTGCAGCATCGTCAGGCTGGCCGCCCGCATCCACAGTGCCTGCGCCGACGGGGCGATCTCCACCGGAGCCCCGGCCAGCACCCCGACCGCGTCTCCGCGACCGATGCCGGCCGCGGCCAGGCCGCCGGCGATGCGGCGGGCACGCTCGTGCACCTGGCCCCAGGTGTGCCGGACCGGCTCATGGGGTTCGCCGGTGACCATGCCCTTCGTGGACTCGCGGGCACTGCGGTACATCTTGTCGGTAAACCTGCTCACGACGGCCTCCTAGCCGGCACTACTTTCGGGCTTAATTTCATGCTCCACCTGCTGGAGTCCACTTCGCGAGAGGCACGCGCGCACGATTCGGCGGCGGTTGCATCTCGATCCCGTAATGAACGGTCCACCAGGTCACCACACTTCCGGGTGGCAGGACTGTCGTGGCCGCAACTAATCACCGCGAGCTATCTTAAACTTCTCTTAATCAGGGGGCAAATCCTCGCCCGATTCCGTGCCGTTAGGCGCCGCTGACCGAGGACGGCACCACCCGGGCGCCGTAGACCGGGCCGCTGGCCACCCGCACCGCGCGTCCGGCCCCGAGGGTGGACAACTCCACGGCGACATCGGCCGCCGATGCCGCCGACGTGCACAGGAACGCGCAGGTCGGGCCGGAGCCCGACACCACGCCGGCCAGCGCACCCGCCTCCACGCCGGCCCGCAGGGTGCGACGCAGCGCCGGGTTGAGGCTGATCGCGGCCGCCTGCAGGTCGTTGCCGAGCAGACCCGCCAACTGCTGCGGGTCACCGGCCGCCAGCGCCGCCAGCACCGGTTCGGGCTCGCCGGACTCCGGCAGGGTGCGCCCGGTATCGCGCAACCGGTCCAGTTCGGCGAAGACCGCCGGGGTGGACAGCCCGCCGTCGGCGAACGCCAGCACCCAGTGAAACGTCTCCCGGGTCAGCACGGTCGCCAGTTCCTCACCGCGGCCGGTGCCCAATGCGGTACCGCCGTGCAGGGCGAACGGCACGTCACTGCCCAGTCGGGCGGCCAACGCGTGCAGGTCGCGGCGCGGCACACCCAGTTCCCAGAGCACGTTCATCCCGACCAGCACGGCCGCCGCGTCCGCACTGCCCCCGGCCATGCCGCCGGCCACCGGAATGGACTTGTCGATCGTGATCGCCACATCCGGCGCGCGGCCGACGTGCTCGGCCATCAACTCGGCGGCCCGCCACGCCAGGTTGCGGTCGTCGACGGGCAGCACGTCGGCGCCCTCACCGGTGATCTGCAGCGACAGCACGTCGGCGTCGCGGACGGTGACCTCGTCGACCAGTGAGACCGCGTGGAACACCGTGGTCAGCTCGTGGTAGCCGTCGGCGCGGCGGTCACCGACGGCCAGATACAGGTTGAGCTTTCCCGGTACCCGCACCGTCACCGAACCGGTCGGGGACCATTCGGTGGCGGCACTGCCGTCGGATGCGGTCACGCCGATGACACTAGCGGTCTCCGGCGCACCCGCACCCGGGCTCCGTCGCCCCGGCCCGCCCCGATCAGGAGAACAGGTCGGAGAAGTCGGCGCTGATGCTGCTGAAGGCGCCCATCAAGACCTCCACCTCGAACCCGCCGGCCATGGTCACCAACCCGGTGGTGGCCGCCAGCGGCATCCCGATCGCACCCAGCAGATCGCCGTCCATGAGTTCGTTGACGAACAGGCTCGTGGCGTAGGCGGGCAGGGTGGTCAGCAGGGCGTTGACGATGTCGGCGGTCGGCAGCAGCGTCGCGTACAGCGTCGCCGCAGCGCTGGTGAACGTGTTGACGATCTCCATCAGGCTCGGCATGGTGAAGTCCGCGGCGCTGCCCGCGTCGAAGCCCAGCAGGTCCGCCGCACTGGATGCCGACATGTTCTCCAGGTCGGCGAGGAAGTCGTTCCAGCCCTGCTCCACGCCGTTGCCCAGTGCGGTCAACACCTCCATGGGGTCGACGTCCGGGAACAGCCCGAACGGGGTGGCGACGTCCGCCGGTCCCTGGTCCCAGCCGTGTTCGATGTTGCCGTAACCGAGGTTGATCAGCACCCGCAGCGCCGGCTGCAACAGGTCGGCGAACGCGTTGCCGAATGCGTTGCCGCGCAGCAGCTGCAGCAACGGCAGGTCCTCGGTCGGGATCATGAAGTACTGGTTGCTGCCCCCGGTGACGTCGAGCTCGATGGCGCTGGCCAACTGCTCATCGGTGAGCGCCGGGTAGGTGCCGTGGATGAACATGATGCCCAGGAAGGCGTTGAGGTCGGCCAGGAAGTTCAGCGGATACTTCGGGAAGTCGGCGAAGCCGTCGTACTCCTGGATGTAGTTGGCCGTCTCCCACGGCGTGTCCGACGGCGCGGCACCGCTGAACGAGACACCGAGGCTGGGCAGGGACAGCGGGACGCCGGGCACGTCGAAGCGGGACAGCAGGCCGCCGTTGGGGTTGGCCGGGCTGCCCAGCGTCACGAAGGACAGCTGGTCGGAGGTCGGGGCCTGGTCACCCATCGCCAGCAGTTGGTCCATCACCAGGCCGTTGATGACACCGCTCTGCGAATAGCCGACCACCACCAGGTCGTTGCCCTTGGCCGTCTCTTCGATGATCTTCTGGTACAGAATCGTGGAACCCTGCTCCAGCGAATTGTCCAGCGTCAGGGTCTTCACCCCGGTGAGCGGGTAGAGCCCCTCGGGGGTGAACAGCGGGTTGACGGCGTCCACCGGGAAGCTGGGCTGACCGTCGAACTTCGGGGTGGCCGGGTCCACGAACCGGTCGGTGAGGGCCTCCAAGTACTGCGGCGGGGGGATCGGCAGCCCACTGCCGCCCATGATCCACGACTCGGTGTCCAGCAGGGTGGTGTCGGCCACCAGCGTCTTGAGGTTCCCCGCCAGACCGGGCGCCACCGCCGGGCCGATTCCCAGCGCGGTGAAGGCGGCCGCGGCCAGCGACACCGCCCCGAGCGAACGCAGGTTCTTGCTGGACAGAGTCATCATGACGGCCTCCCGAGACGATGTATGTGGCGTTGATTATCACTCCGCGCCAGCGGAATGCCATCTATTTTTTGCCATTTAATCATGTTCTTCTCAGGTTTCTGTGAGGCCTCGCTATCGGCGCCGAAACCGGGGCCGGCCGCCCTAGCCTTGGCCCATGAACGGCGCCCCCACCGATCTCGGCGGCTATCGGGTCGACCGCGAGATCGGGCGCGGCGGACACGCGCGGGTGTACCGCGCCCATCACCCCGACGATCCGGACCGGCCGGTGGCACTGAAGATCCTCGACGAAGCCCACCGCATCCCGGCCGAACACGACCGGTTGGACCGCGAGTTCGGCTTCGCCGCCGAACTCGCCCACCCCCACGTCGTCGCGGTCCACCGCCACGGCCCGCACTGGTTGGCCATGCAGTACGTCGACGGCGGCAACGCGACCGGCCTGCGGACCGTCGCCGACAAACTGCTCGTCGTAGCCCAGATCGCGGACGCGCTCGACTACGCCCACCGGCGGGGCATCGTGCACGGCGACGTCAAACCCGCCAACATCCTGATCGCCGCGGACCTGCTTCGCGGCGGCGCGGTACTCATCGATTTCGGGGCGGCCCACGCCGTCGTCGACGACGTGTGGAAGCGGCGGCCCGCCCCCGAGGTCTCGCTGCCCTACACCGCCCCCGAATTGCTGTGCGGCCGGGCACCCACGGCGGCCACCGACGAATACGCGCTGGCCTGCACCGCCGTCGAGTTGTTGACCGGGACGCCGCCGTTCACCGCGCAAAGCGCGGCGGACCTGATGAACGCGCACCTGCGACTGCTGCCGCCGCCGGTCTCGGCGACGCTCGGGCCGGCCGCACGCGGCGCCGACGTGGTGCTGCAACGCGCCTTGGCGAAGTTCCCCGCGCGCCGCTACCGGTCCTGTTCGGAGTTCGCCGACGAGTTGTCGGCCGCACTGGCGCGGCCGCCCGGCCCCTCCCAGACCTGAAGCAGGCGGACGAAGTCCGTTATCGCCAGGGTCTCGCCGCGCCGCATCGGATCGATACCGGCGGCCTGGAGCCAGTCGGCCGAGGCCGCACCCGAACCGGCCCAGTCGGCGAACGCGTTGCGGGAGGTCTTGCGCCGCTGCGCGAACGCGATGTCGATCAGCGCGAACACCCGCCTGCGGAAGTCACCGTCGTCCGGCCACGGCGCGGCCTGGTACCGATCGATGCGCACCAACCCGGAATTCACCCTCGGCACCGGCCAGAACACGCTCGGCGGCACCGTCCCGCACCGGCGCACGGTCCCGAAGAATCGGGCCTTGGCACTGGGCACGCCGTAGTCCTTGCCGCCGGGTTCGGCCGCCAGTCGCTCGGCCACCTCCAGCTGCACCATCACCATCACGGTGCGGATCGAGTCGAACTCGGCCAGCAGGTGCAGCAGGGCCGGCACCGCGACGTTGTAGGGCAGGTTCGCCACCACCGCTGTCGGCGCGGTCGCCACCTCGTCGCGGCGCAGCGTCAAGACGTCCCTGCCGAGTACGTCGAGTCGGCCCGCGGCGTCGGGCGCATGGTCGGCGACGGTCCGGGGCAGCCGGGCCGCCAGCACCGGATCCTTCTCCACCGCGATCACCGTCGGCCCGTGCTCGAGCAGCGCCAGGGTCAGGCTGCCCAGCCCGGGACCGACCTCCAAGACGTGGTCGTCGGCGGTGACACCCGCGCCGTCGACGATCCGGCGCACCGTGTTCGCGTCGTGAACGAAGTTCTGTCCCAGTGATTTCCGCGGCCGCAGGTCGAGTTCATCCGCCAGGGCCCTGATGTCACCGGCCCCGAGTAGCCCGATGGTCAGCGTCTCCCGCTGCAGACCGGCCAGGCACCCCAGCCCTGCCGGGCCTGGGTGACCTCCGCGATCGCGATCTGCTCCTCACGGGTGGCCAGGTCGGCCCGCGGCGCATACTTCAGGCCGCCGTTGGCGATCCAGGTGCCGTAGTCGAACTGCACTCCGCCGTAGAACCCGTTGCCGGTGTTGATCGACCAGTTGTTGTGCGATTCGCACGCGGCGATCCGGTCCCAGGCCGCACCGTAAATCGACGGCGGCACTTCGGTTCCCGGCTTGGTACCGACCCGCAGCACCGAATCGCGGGCGGGATCGACGACCGTGTTGGACACCGGCAGCCGGCCGGTCTCGGCGCCGTTGACGGTGGCCACCGAATAGGTGACGTCCTGGGTGCCGGGGGTGCCCGGGTCTTCGACGACCTGCCGGCTGATGTTCATCGTGGGGTCTTCGACGCGGCGGGCGTTCGGCGGCAGCGGCACCCGCTCGGTGACCTGCTCGACGCGGATCCTCGTCACGTGGATCTGCATACCCTCGGTCACCGGGGTGGCGGCCGCCGGGATGACCTTGTCACCCTGCTCGAGCGGGGTGCCTTCGGCCGCCAGCAGCTCACCGACGTTCGGTGCGGCCCGACGCACCGTGCGGAACACCCCACCGTCGTCGATGGACACGTTCTTGGCACTGACCACCGGCAACGCCATCCCGGCCAGCGGCACCCGGCTACCGCGCGACGCCGCGGCCGGAGCATGGTCGGTCATCGACAACTGCGCCAGGGCCTCGTCGACGGAGAGCGCCGTCGTCCACACCTGCTCGGGCTCGCGACCGTCCAGGGACAGCTGCAACGGCCGACTGCGGCGGACGGTGATCGTCTCGGCGTCGTGCACCCGGGCATTGCGGGCCGGCACCACATCGTCGCGCTCACCGAGCCGGTAGCCGTTCTCGGCGACGACGTCGATCACCTTGGACCGCATGGTGGTGACGGTGACCGGGGTGCCGTCGACATCCAGTGTGACGGTCTTGGCACTGACGGCCGCGAAGCCGCCGGCAAAGGTCAGCACCAGCAACAACGCGCCGACCAGCATCCGCAGCATCGGCGACGGCGCCTGATGCAGCCTGGTCAAAGTGTTCAAGGTTAGCGACCTCACGACACGGCGATGGCGCCCTCGCGGCGCCCCGGTTTGATAACAGGACGGTAACGAACCCGTCGGCCGGCGGCAACCGAATGTGACCGGCCCGACCCTCAGTCCAACCCGTACACCCGCCGGGCGTTGCGGTTCGTGACCTGCGCCAGGTCGGTCGGGGATGCTCCCAGCAACTGCGCCAGCGCGTGGACAGTGTATGGCAGGCAGTAGGGCTCGTTGGGGGCGCCGCGATACGGGTGCGGCGTCAGGAACGGCGCATCGGTCTCCACCAGAAGCTGCTCATGCGGGATCAGGGCGGCAGCTTCACGCAGGTCACGGGCGTTCTTGAAGCTGACCGTGCCGGACAGGCTCAACATCCAGCCGGCGTCGACGCAGGTGTGAGCCATCTCCGGTCCGGACGAGAAGCAGTGGAAGATCACCGTCTCGGGGGCGCCCTCGGCGCGCAACACGTCCAGGACCGCGGCGTCGGCGTCGCGGTTGTGGATCATCAGCGGCTTGCCGGTGCGCTTGGCCAGGTCGATGTGCCAGGCGAAGGCCTCGCGCTGGGTGGCCGGGTCGGCGCAGCCCTCGAGGCGGCCGGGCCAGTACAGGTCCATGCCGGTCTCCCCGATCGCCACCACACGCGGGTGGGCCGCCAGATTCTCCAGTTCGGCGCGGGCCGCCTCGGTGAGCGCGTCCGCGCGGGTGGGGTGCAGGGCGACCGCGGCGTAGACCCGCTCGTCGGCGTCGGCGGCCTGCGTCACCCAGCGGGCCGAGGCCAGGTCGTCGGCGACGGTGATCGCCGCCTGCACACCGGCCGCGGCTGCCCGATCCATGATCTCGCGCACCGAGGCCGCATCGGTGGCGCCGCAGGCGTCGAGGTGGGTGTGCGCATCGACCAGCGGGCTCAGCGGCTCGGGTGCCGGTGGCGGAGTTTTGGCTGATCGTTTGGAACTCACCCGCACACAATAGGGTGGGCGGTGATGAGCACGACACCGCCTTTCTACGTCACCACCGCGATCAGCTACCCCAACGGCGATCCGCACATCGGTCACGCCTACGAGTACATCGCCACCGACGCGATCGCCCGGTTCCACCGGCTCGACGGGTTCGACGTGCGGTTCCTGACCGGCACCGACGAACACGGGCTGAAGATGGCCGAGACCGCCGCCGCCGAGGGCATCGCCACCGCCGAGCTGGCCCGGCGCAACTCCGATGTCTTCCAGGCGCTGCAGGACAAGCTCAACATCTCCTACGACCGGTTCATCCGCACCACCGACGCCGATCATCTGGAGGCGTCCAAGGCGATCTGGCAGCGCATGGTCGACGCCGGGGACATCTACCTGGATGCCTACTCCGGCTGGTATTCGGTGCGCGACGAGCGGTTCTTCACCGAGGGCGAGACCCGGCTGACCGACGACGGTGCGCGGGTGTCGAACGAGACCGGGGCGCCGGTGACCTGGACCGAGGAGCAGACGTACTTCTTCCGGCTGTCGGCCTACACCGAGCGGCTGCTGGCGCACTACGAGGCCAACCCCGATTTCATCGCACCGGACGTGCGCCGCAACGAGGTGATCAGCTTCGTCTCCGGCGGCCTGCGCGACCTGTCGATCTCCCGCACCTCGTTCGACTGGGGTGTTCCGGTGCCCGGCGACCCCGAGCACGTGATGTACGTCTGGGTGGACGCCCTGACGAACTATCTGACCGGGGTCGGCTACCCCGACACCGACTCGGAGTCCTTCCGCCGCTACTGGCCGGCCGATCTGCACATGATCGGCAAGGACATCATCCGATTCCACACCGTGTACTGGCCGGCGTTTCTGATGTCGGCCGGAATCGAGTTGCCGCGCCGGGTCTTCGCGCACGGATTCCTGCTCAACAGCGGCGAGAAGATGAGCAAGTCGGTGGGCAACGTCATCGACCCGGTCTCCTTCGTCGACACCTACGGCGTCGACCAGGTGCGGTTCTTCCTGCTGCGGGAGATCTCGTTCGGCCAGGACGGCAGCATCTCCGACGAGGCGATCATCGCCCGCATCAACGCCGACCTGGCCAACGAGCTGGGCAACCTGGCGCAGCGTTCCCTGTCGATGGTTGCCCGCAACCTCGGTGGGGTGGTGCCCGAACCGGCCGATCGGACCGGCGGTGACGACGAACTGTTGGCGTTGGCCGACGGGCTGCTGGAGCGGATGCGGGCCGCGTTCGCCACGCAGGCCATGCATGTCGGGCTGGAAGCGATCTGGCAGATGCTGGGGGCGGCCAACCGGTATTTCTCCGCCGAGGAACCGTGGAAGCTGGCCAAGAGCGAATCCCCGGCCGATCGGGCCCGGTTCGGCACCGTCTTGTACACCACGTTGGAGGTGGTCCGGATCGCCGCGCTGCTGCTGCAGCCGGTGATGCCCGACTCGGCGGGCAAACTGCTGGACCTGCTGGGGCAGACCGGCGACCAGCGGATGTTCACCGCCATCGGCACGCGGCTGACGCCGGGGCTGACCCTGCCGGCACCGTCCGGGGTGTTCCCGCGCCACCAGGCCTGAGCCGCCCCCGCACCCAGGGGCGCCCGTGATGTGGGCCACAGGGCGTCACATCCGTGTGCGCCGCGGTGTCTTGAGGTCATCAGCCTCTAGAGACGGGAGCACCTCATGAACCGCATCCAGGTCGTCATCCTCGGCGGCGGCTACGCCGGCACGCTGGCCGCCAACCGGCTGCGCCGGCACCCGGGCGTCGCCGTCACACTGGTCAACCCGCGGCCGGCATTCGTCGAACGGATCCGGCTGCACCAGCAGGTGGCCGGCACCGGTTCGGCCACCGTCGACTACGCCGATCTGCTCGGCGACGGCGTCCGACTGGTGGTCGATTCCGCCACCCGGATCGACGCCGCCGGTCACCGCGTCCTGCTGGCGTCGGGCGCCGCCCTGCGCTACGACTACCTCGTCTATGCGGTGGGCAGCACCGGCGCCGTCACCCCGGCGGTGCCCGGCGCCGCCGAATTCGCCTACCCCATCGGCGAATTGGAGCAGGCGAGCCGGCTGCTGACCCGGATCGGCGAGGTGCCACCGGACGCGCCGGTGACGGTGGTGGGCGGCGGCCTGACCGGAATCGAGACGGCCGCCGAACTGGCCGAGCAGGGTCGCCGCGTCACGCTGGTCTGCGGTGGGACGCTGGCGCCCTCGCTGGGCGTGCCGGGCCGGCGTTCGGTCGCCAAGGCGCTGCGCAGGCTCGGCGTCGCGCTGCGCGAGACCGCGGTGGTCGCACAGGTGCGCGCCGATTCGGTGCTGCTGGCCGACGGCGAGGTGCTGCCCGGCGCGGTGACCATCTGGACGGCGGGCTTCGGCGTCCCGGATCTGGCCTCGGCCAGCGGACTGGCCACCGACGGGCTGGGCCGACTGCGCACCGATGAGACGCTGACCTGCGTCGACAACCCGTGGATCGTGGCGGCCGGGGACGCGGCCTGCCCGTCGGGCCGACCGCTGCGGATGAGCTGCCAGGCCGCGCTGCCGCTGGGCGCCCAGGCCGCCGACACCGTGCTGGCCCGCATCGCCGGGCAGGCACCGGCCGCCCTGGATCAGGGTTTCGTGTCGCAGTGCATCAGCGTGGGCCGTCGGGCCGCCACCCTGCAGTTCGCCCGCCGCGACGACACGCCGGTCCGGGCCTACCTCGGCGGGCGGCTGGCCGCGGTGGCCAAGGAGTCCATCTGCCGCTATACGGTGAAGTGGATTCGGGGCGAGGCGGCCAAGCCGGGCTCGTTCCGCTGGCCCCGGGGCGGCACCCGGCCGTCCGCCGCCGAACAGCAGGCGAGGGTATGAACACCGAACACGCCGACAGGTTCATGCAGCTGCGACCGCTGCTGTTCACCATCGCCTACGAGGTGCTGGGTTCGGCGACCGAAGCCGACGACGTCCTGCAGGACAGCTATCTGCGCTGGGCCGAGGTGGACCTGACGCAGGTCCGCGATGCCAAGGCCTACCTGGCCGCCCTGGTCACCCGCCAGGCGCTCAACGCGCTGCGGGCCGGCGCCCGGCGCCGCGAGGAGTACGTGGGGCCGTGGCTTCCCGAACCGCTGCTGCTGGACGAGCATGATCCCTCGGCCGACGTGGTGCTGGCCGAGTCGGTGTCGATGGCGATGCTGGTGGTGCTCGAGACGCTGCGCCCCGACGAGCGTGCGGTGTTCGTGCTGCGCGAGGTGTTCGGGTTCGGCTACGACGAGATCGGTGCCGCGGTCGGCAAGACCACCGCGGCGGCACGCCAGGTGGCGCATCGGGCCCGCAACCACGTGCAGGCGCGACGCCCGCGCTACACGCCGGTGGATCCCGACGAGAACGCCCGGGTCGCCGCGGAGTTCATGGCCGCGGCCGCCGGCGGCGACCTCGCGACGGTCATGTCGATGCTGGCACCCGACGTGGTCTGGACCGCCGACGGCGGCGGCAAGGTCACCGCGGCGCGGCGGCCGATCGTCGGCGCCGACAACGTCGCCCGGGCGATCATGGCGCTGGTGCGCTCCGGGGGCCGCTACGTCGACCTGCGACTGGAGTTGGGTGTCTGCAACTCGGCGCCGGCGGTGCTGTTCTTCGACGGCGACCGTTTGGCGGGCGTGTTCACCTTCGAGATCGTCGACGGGGTGATCACGCACTTCTACGCGATGCGCAACCCGGACAAGCTGGCCGCGGCGGCCGCCGCCCGGCGGATCGCCCGCACCTGAGCCGTCTGACAAGCTAGTGCCGTGCGGATCGAGCGGCTCGGCGACCTGGGCGCGGCACCGGAGGTGCTGCGTGCGGTCGGTGACGCCACCGATCGATGCGGTCTGCCGCCGCCGGCGGCACTGACCGGCGAGTGGTTCGGTTCCCGGGCGGTCATCGCCCCCAGCGTGGCCGCCGAGCCCATCGGCCCGGACCGGGTGTTCGCCGCCGCGGGCGCGCCCGCCGACGCCCCGACCGGCGCGGTGGGCGGCGGCTGGATCGGCTACCTGTCCTATCCCGATGCCGGCGCCGACGGCCACGGCCCGCGGGTACCCGAGGCGGCCGGCGGGTGGACCGACAGCGTGTTGCGCCAGGACGACGCCGGGCGGTGGTGGTTCGAAAGCCTCTCCGGAGCGCCGATGCCGGGTTGGCTGGCCGACGCGCTGACGACCCCCGCCGCCGCGCGCGGTTGCCGGATCTACTGGGCCACCCCGGACCGGCAGGCGCACCGGGCCGGGGTGCTGGCCTGCCTGGAGGCCATCCGGGCCGGTGAGGTCTACCAGGCCTGCGTGTGCACCCGCTTCACCGGGACCACCACGGGTCGCCCGTTGGACTTCTTCGCCGACGCGGTGGCGCGCACCGGCCCGGCGCGCGCCGCCTACGTCGCGGGGACCTGGGGCGCGGTGGCGTCGTTGTCACCGGAGTTGTTCCTGCGCCGCCGCGGCGCGGTGGTGTCCTCCAGCCCGATCAAGGGCACGCTGCCGCTGGATGCCCGCCCGTCGGCGCTGCGCGCCTCGACCAAGGACGTCGCGGAGAACATCATGATCGTCGACCTGGTCCGCAACGATCTGGGCCGGGTGGCGGTCACCGGATCGGTCACGGTGCCCGAACTGCTCGCGGTGCGGCCCGCGCCCGGAGTGTGGCATCTGGTGTCGACGGTGTCCGCCCGGGTGCCCGAGCAACTGGGCATGGCCGAACTGCTGGACGCCACGTTCCCGCCCGCATCGGTGACCGGAACCCCTAAACACCGTGCCCGCCAACTACTTTCACAGTGGGAACCGTCCCGTCGCGGGATCTACTGCGGCACGGTCGGGTTCGCGTCACCGGTGGCCGGCTGCGAGCTCAACGTCGCGATCCGCACCGTGGAGTTCGATGCCGCCGGGGGCGCGGTGCTCGGGGTCGGCGGCGGCATCACCGCGGACTCCGACGTCGACGCCGAATGGCAGGAGTGCCTGCACAAGGCCGCTTCGATCGTCGGAGCGCATCAGTCCCGGGAGCGCAGCACCGCGTCGTAGAGCTCGCGGCGCGACACCGCGCCGGGCACCTCGGCGATCACCTGCGCGCAGGCGTCCTTGACCCGCATCCCGTCGGCGGCCAGCCGGTTGACCTCGGCGACCAGCGCCGGCAGGTCGGCCCGCGGCACCGCACCGGCCAGCACCACGGTGATCTCCCCCAGCACGCCGTCGACCGCCCAGTCGGCCAGCTCCGCCAGCGTTCCGCGCCGCACCTCCTCGTGGGTCTTGGTCAGCTCCCGGCACACCACCGCGCGCCGCTGCCCGCCGAGTTCGTCGACCGCGTCGCGCAGGCAGTCGGCCAGCCGCCGCGGCGATTCGAAGAACACGCAGGTGCGGCGTTCGTCGGACAGCCCGGCCAGCCAGGCCCGGCGCGCGGACTGCTTGCGCGGAGCGAAACCCTCGAAGCAGAAGCGTTCTGCGGCCAGCCCCGAGATCGCCAGCGCGGTGGTCACCGCCGACGGGCCCGGCAGGCAGCTCACCGGCAGGCCGGCCTCGGCGCACGCCGACACTAGCCGGTAGCCGGGGTCGCTGATCAGCGGCATCCCGGCGTCGCTGACCACCAGCACGGTGGCGCCGGCCGCGATCTCGGCGACCAGGGCGGGCACCCGGGCCGCTTCGTTGGCGTCGAACAGACTGACCACCCGGCCGGCGATCTGCACGTCGAGGGATCTGGCCAGCGTCCGCACCCGCCGGGTGTCCTCGGCGGCCACCACGTCGGCGGTGCGCAAGGCGGTGACCAGTCGCGGGGAGGCGTCGCCGGGCTGCCCCAGCGGGGTGGCACCGAGCAGCAATCGACCATCGGGCATGGCGCACAGCCTACGATCGTTGCTGTGACCGCTCCGCCCACGACGGCCGTGCCGGAGCGCACCGCGCCCATGATCAGCCCGGGATTGCTGGTGCCGGTGGCCGATTTCGGGCCGACCGACCGGGCCCGGGGCTGGGCGGTGACCGCGGCGGTGACCACCCTGGCGGCGATCACCCGGTTCGCGAATCTGTACTCGCCCACCGACGCCGGCACCCCGATCTTCGACGAGAAGCACTACGCCCCGCAGGCCTGGCAGATGCTGCACAACCACGGCGTCGAGGACAACCCGGGCTACGGCCTGGTGGTGCACCCGCCGGTCGGCAAACACCTGATCGCGATCGGTGAGGCGCTGTTCGGCTACAACGGGCTGGGCTGGCGGTTCACCAGTGCACTGCTCGGGGTGCTCGCGATCGCGCTGCTGGTACGCATCGTGCGCCGGATGACCCGCTCCACCCTGGCCGGCGGGATCGCGGGGCTGTTGCTGGTCGGCGACGCGGTCAGCTTCGTGGCCGCCCGCACCGCACTGCTGGATGGTTTCCTGTGTTTCTTCGTGGTGGCCGCGTTCGGGGCGCTGATCGTCGACCGCGACCAGGTGCGGATGCGGATGCACACCGTGTTGACCGAGGGCCGCAGTGGCGTGACGCCGTGGGGACCGCGACTGGGGGTGCGTTGGTGGCGTTTCACCGCCGGCGTGCTGCTGGGGTTGGCGTGCGCCACCAAATGGTCCGGGCTGTATTTCGTGGTGTTCTTCGGCGCGATGTCGCTGGCGTTCGATGTGGCCGCCCGCCGCCAGTACCGGGTCCGTCGGCCCTGGTCGGGGACGCTGTTCCGCGATGTCGGCCCCACCGGCTACGCCATGGTGGTGATCCCGTTCGGGGTGTATCTGGCCTCGTATGCGGCGTGGTTCGCCTCCGAGACCGGTGTGGACCGCCACGAGGTCGGCCAGTCGATCGGGGTGGAGAGCCGGTTCCCGGTGCCCGACGCGCTGCGCTCGCTGTGGCACTACACCTATCAGGCGTATCACTTCCACTCCGGGCTGACCAACGCCGCCGGCAACCACCACCCCTGGGAATCCAAGCCGTGGGCCTGGCCGATGTCGCTGCGTCCGGTGCTGTACGCGATCGACCAGCACGACGTGCCGGGGTGCGGCGCGCAGTCCTGCGTCAAAGCGGTGATGCTGGTGGGCACGCCCGCGATGTGGTGGCTGGCCGTGCCGGTGCTCGGCTACGCGGCGTGGCGCAGCCTGGTCCGCCACGACTGGCGCTACGCCGCCGCACTGGTGGGGTACTGCGCGGGCTGGCTGCCGTGGTTCGCCGGCATCGGTCGGCAGATGTACTTCTTCTACGCGGTGCCGATGGCCCCGTTCCTGGCGATGCTGCTGGCCCTGATCTGCGTGGACATCATCAACGACGGGCGGACCGGCACGTCGGAGCGGTGGGCACTGGGCCTGCTCGCGGTCTCCGGCTACGTCGCGCTGGTGCTGACGAACTTCGCCTGGCTCTACCCGGTTCTGACCGGGGTGCCGATCTCGCCGACCACCTGGCACATGCAGATCTGGCTGCCCAGTTGGTCCTGACACCCTCGACGAATCGAACTGGTGTGCGATAAACTGCGCGGGTGGCGATACCGGTCCAGGAGTCGCTGTTCGACCTCAGCGAACGCCGACAGCTCGGCGATGGCGCCTGGCTCGATGTGCGCCCGGGCTGGATGTCGGAGGAGAGCGCCGATCTGGTCACCGAGTTGCAGACCGCCGTCGCCTGGCGCGCCGAGCGGCGCCGGATGTACGACCGGGTCCTCGATGTACCCCGGCTGGCGAGCTTCCACGACCTGACCACCGGCGACGCCCCGCACCCGACGATCGCGAAACTGCGGCGCCGGCTCAACGACATCTATGCCGGCGAGCTCGGCGAGCCGTTCGCCACGGTGGGCATGTGCCTCTACCGGCACGGCGGCGACAGCGTGGCCTGGCACGGCGACACCCTCGGTCGCGGCGCCACCGAGGACACCATGGTCGCGATCGTCAGCGTCGGCGCCACCCGGACCCTGGCGCTGCGGCCGCGCGGCGGCGGCCCGGCCCTGCGGCTGGCGCTACACCACGGTGATCTGGTGGTGATGGGCGGCTCGTGTCAGCGGACCTGGGAGCACTCGATCCCCAAGACGGCGACACCGACCGGCCCGCGGATCAGCATCCAGTTCCGCCCGCGCGGCGTGCGGTAGCGAATCGGCTAGCCGCGGATCGCTTCCACCGCGGCCACCAGCAACTCACGTGCCCGGGCGGTGTCGACCGGGGCGACGGGCTTGCCGGGCTGCACCAGCGGATTGGCCGTGACGAGCACCTGGTAGGGCCCGAAGTAGGCCGAGTAGTTGTACAGTTCGCCGACCCGGGACTTACCGGCGGTACCGGCCTCCACCACCCGGTGCACGCCGAGGGTCTTCACCCCGTCGATGTGCGGGGCGTCGACCGCCTCGACCAGCCCGCGCATCGAACCGCCGGAGAAACCGATCCGCCGGCAGGTGCGCCCGGGCTCGGAGACCGTCAGCGGCTCGGAGGTCTCCAGGGCGATCGTGATGAACCGGTTGCCCTCGCCCTCGGCGGCGACGGCGGCCATGTTGCCCTGCACGCCCTGGGGAAGTTGCTGGCTGATCGCGAATTTCGAGCAGTCGGCCGGGTCGAAGGTGAGCCCCGGGGGCAGGGAGGTGCCGGCCAGCAGCTTGGGGTCGATGCCGCTGTTGGCGATCGACTTGACCTGGAATTCCGGGCCGAAGGACGCCTTGAGCTCCACCACCTTGCTGATATCGGCGGTCACCTCCGCCGGGCTGGAGCTGCAGGCCGCCACCAGACCGGCGCAACCGATTGCCAGCACCGCACGAAGATTCAACATCGCAGCCAATTTACCCAACCGGCACCGCGACCGGCGGTGGCGGTCACCCGACGGCTTGGATCGCCTGGCGGCCCACCTCTTTGATCGCTGCGGCCAGATCGCGGCCGAACGGTAGCCGGTCCCCGCCCGGTACGTCGAGGACGGTGGTGACGATGCCCGGATCGTCCCGCTCCCAGTGGGCGCCCAGGTGGTCGAGGATGGCGCGCATCGGCGCGTTCTCCGACAGCACTCGCGCGGTGAACTTCTCGATGCCCTCCAATCGCGCGATGACGGCGATCGCCCCCATCAGGAAGGTGCCGATACCGCGGCCCTGATAACTGTCGCCGACGATGAACGCGACCTCGGCGACGGTCGGATTCTCCGGATCCCGGACGAATCGCGCATCGGCGACGAAGGAGCCGTCCGGTTCGGTCACCACCCAGACGAAGTGATCGACGTAGTCCACCTCGAACAGGTAGTGCATCAGCGCCGGGCTGGGGATCCGCGGTGTCATGAACCGCCGGTAGAGGGTCTCACCGGAGAATTCGACGTGGCCGTTGACGGTCCGGGCGCTGTCGCCGGGCAGCACCGGCCGCAGCAACAGTTCGGTGCCCCGGCGATCGCGGATCGGCACCGCGGTGATGTAGGCGGCCAGGCGTTGCCGCGCGATGCGCACCAGCCGGTCCATCACCTCGGGCACCTGCACCATCGCGTCGAAGGCGTGCCCGTCACCGATCCAGCCGGTCAGCGGCGTGGTGGTGGTGACCGTCGCCGTCCGGTGGCCGTGGCGCAGCAGCGCGATCTCACCGACCACCATTCCGGCCGTCACCTCGTTGACCACCACGGTGCCGTCGTCGCCGATATGGCGCACCTCGGCGGTCCCCGACGAGATGAGCAGAAAGGACCGCGCCTGCTCGCCCTGATGCATCAATTCGTCGCCGGCGGCGGCGCGCAGCGGCTCCAGCGCGGCGACCAGCGGGGCCAGGTCCGTCTCCGAGCAGCCGGCGAAGATCTCCATCTCCGCCAGGCCGGCGGAGGGTGCCGTCTCGCCCGGCACCGTGGTAGCCCGGTGCTGCCGCGGTATCACCATGAACTGCTCCACCTTTGTTCGCCAATCAAGGCTAACCGGGGAAACGGGGGCGGTAATGATTTAACAATTACGTAACGGCCAGGATTCGGCGTTCGCGATCTGGGCCGCTAGCCTGTGCCCGCTGACAGCGATACGCGAGGAAGAAGAGATCACACATTATGAGCGAACTGAATCCGAAGCTGCATGACATCTATGACGAGGTTTTGCGCCGCAATCCGGGCGAGGCGGAATTCCACCAAGCCGTCTTCGAGGTGCTCAGCAGCCTCGGCCCCGTGGTGACCAAGCACCCGGAGTATGTCAACAGCGCCGTCATCCGCCGGATGTGCGAGCCCGAGCGTCAGATCATCTTCCGCGTGCCGTGGCTCGACGACAACGGTGACGTGCAGATCAACCGTGGTTTCCGGGTCGAGTTCAACTCGGCGCTGGGCCCCTACAAGGGCGGCCTGCGCTTCCACCCCTCGGTGTACCTGGGCATCGTCAAATTCCTCGGTTTCGAGCAGATCTTCAAGAACTCGCTGACCGGTCTTCCGATCGGCGGCGGCAAGGGCGGATCGGACTTCGACCCCAAGGGCCGCTCCGACAACGAGATCATGCGGTTCTGTCAGTCGTTCATGACCGAGCTCTACCGCCACCTGGGCGAGTACACCGACGTCCCGGCCGGTGACATCGGCGTCGGCGGACGTGAGATCGGTTACCTTTTCGGCCAGTACAAGCGCATCACCAACCGCTACGAGTCGGGGGTGCTGACCGGTAAGGGCCTGAGCTGGGGCGGTTCGCAGGTCCGCACCGAGGCCACCGGCTACGGCGCGGTGTACTTCGCCGACGAGATCCTCAAGACCACCAAGGACTCCTTCGAAGGCAAGCGCGCGGTGGTCTCCGGTTCGGGCAACGTGGCGATCTACGCGATCGAGAAGATCCACCAGCTCGGCGGCACCGTGGTGGCCGCCTCGGACTCGTCGGGCTACATCGTCGACGAGAAGGGCATCGACCTCGAGCTGCTCAAGGAGATCAAGGAAGTCAAGCGCGAGCGGATCGAGGCCTACGCCAAGGCCCGCGGCGGGGCGACCCAGTTCGTCAGCGACGGCTCCATCTGGGACGTGCCGTGTCAGATCGCGATCCCGTCGGCCACCCAGAACGAACTCGACGGTGACCACGCCGCCGCCCTGGCCCGCAACGGCTGCAAGATCGTCGCCGAGGGCGCCAACATGCCGTGCACCCCGGACGCGGTCAAGCTGTTCTCCGAGGCCGGTGTGACGGTCGCGCCGGGTAAGGCGGCCAATGCCGGCGGGGTGGCCACCAGCGGCCTGGAGATGCAGCAGAACGCCTCGCGGGACTCGTGGAGCTTCGAGTACACCGAGCAGCGGCTGGCGGCGATCATGCAGAGCATCCACCACCGCTGCCTGGTCACCGCCGACGAGTACGGCGCCCCCGGCAACTATGTGCTGGGCGCCAACATCGCCGGCTTCATCCAGGTGGCCGACGCGATGACCGCGCTGGGCCTGATTTAGTTTCCCCGTTGACTCTGCGTCCAGGTCGGCGTGCACTCGCACTTTCCCGCCCTGGACGCAGAGTCAACGTCTTTTGCGGCCGGTGTCCGACGTAGCATCGCCGGTATGACTCGGATTCTGCGTGCAGCCGTGTTCGCCGGGACCGTCGCGATCGCGCTGCTCGGCAGCGCACCGGCGCACGCCGACGACGCCAGCTACCTGGCCGCCCTGGACGCCAACGGCGTCTTCCGGTCCGGTCCCCCCAACGCCCGGCTGTCGGCCGGGCACCGGTTCTGCAACCAGTTGCGCAGCGGCGCCACCGTCGACCAGGTGGTGGACGCCTACGTCCGTCGGCCGTCGTTCGGCGGGCCGTCCATGGTCGACGACCTGACGGTCAACCTGCGCCCGGTGATCGATATCGCCCAGCACGAACTCTGCCCCGACACCCTGGGCTGACGTCCGGCGCGCGGCGCTGGGGCCGGCAGCTCAGCCGGTCAGCATCCGGTATTGCGCGGCGACCTGCTGTTGTGCGCTGTTCAACTGTTGCGCAACGGATTTGATGACGTAACGGTCCACCGCGGCAAAGCACCGGTGCCGGACGACCAATCCGCCGGTATCGCTGAGGCAGTGACCGGACGGCAAGCCCGGCACAGCCGGACCGGGCCGGGCCGCACCACCGGCGGCGACGAGGTCGGCGAGTCGGTCGGCCAACCGGCGAGCCCGGTCGGGATCGCCGGCCCGGTACACGCTGTCTCCCGCGTTGACGACGGCGTCGACCCCGGCGTCGGCCAGGGCTTCCGCGACGTCGATCGGGTGGTCTTCGAGGTGCACGGCGCCCCGCTGATCGAAGGTGGTGTTCGCCAACCCACCACCGACGGTCGGCAACGGCAAGGTCCGGGCCAGCAGTCCCGCCGGGTCCAGCGACAACTCGGCCAGGTGTGTCGGGTCGGTGGGCGTGAAGTCTTCCAGGAGCGGGATCTGCAGGTCCAGGGCACGACCGGCGAACTCGGCCGCCCGGTCGGGCCCCTCGGCGGAGCGCGCCACCTCGACCAGCACGAAACGTCCGTGCGCGGTGATCGCGGTCAGCTCCCGAACCTCGACGCCGTCGACGATGTGGGTGAGCACCGCCCCGGTGCTGTCGGGATGCCCGGGGATCGGGACCGCACGTACCGGTTCGGTCGGGACGGGCGAGTAGAACTCGATCGACATGCGCCCGTCCATCGCGGTCTGCGACATGCCCTCGGCGACTGCGGTCGCGGCCTCGGCGGTCGCGAAAAGCAGCACCGTATTGCGCAGTGCGGTCGGGTCACCGGGATCGGTGACGTGCCGGTCGGCGCTGAAGGCGACCAGGAAGGGATGCCCGTGGACCGGTGCGGCAAGCGTCGGCCAGAGCACCGCTCCCAGATGCTTGGGTTCGGTGACGATCGCGGCCGGCCCCGCACTGCCGTCGACGAACCGGGGGTCGACCTGCCACGGGCCGACGACATGGCCGGCCAGGCGCTGCCCCTCGGCGCGACGTCCCGCGTCCTCGGTTCCGGCGGTGCCCCACGTCGGCGCCGGCGTGGTCGGATACGTCCCGGTGTCCAGTGCGCGCAGGTCCACCGAATCGGGCGGCGCCGCGGCCGGGACGGCCGTCCCGGTCACCGCATGACCGCACCCGGTCAGCGCCAGCACGCACAGCGCCACCCAGGTGGGGCGCCTACCGCATCGCACGGGGGCCAATGTAGCCGACGCGGCACCGCCGCTCAGTCGACCTGACAGATCTTCCAGCCGTCGGAGCGTTCCAGCGGCAGCGACACCGTCATCTGCCCCACCGCCTCACTGTGGGAATCCAGGGTCGCCCGCGCGGTGTCCCCGTCGATCTCCACCGCGGTCACGGTCGCGTTGGTCAGCCCGCTGTCGGTGCGGGTCTTCTTGAGCATCTCCATGACCGGACCGGTGAACCGGTCACGCATCGCCGGGCACATCATCGCCCGGTAGGCATCCCAGTTCTGCACGTTGTAGGCGTCCTGGAACGTCATGACGGCCGCGCGGACCTGATCCTCGTCGGACATCGGCGGGGGTGGCGGCGGGGCGGGTTCCGGGGCGGCCGGCGGGGTCACCTCGGCGGTCACCACCGCACTGTCCTCCCCGGCCACCGGTCGGCCCGTGGTCGTGCTCGAACACGCCGCGACGCAGCCGATCACCAGCACCGACCACACCACCGCGACGACGCGACACCGTGTCATGGCGAACTCACCCCCCTCATCCCGCGGGCATCAGCGCCGGGGCACCTTGCCCGCGGTCGCGTAGACCAGTGCCCCCACATCGACGACGCCCCGGGTTCGACACTGCCTGATGTCGATCAGGACGTTGCCGCGCACCCCGATGCCGTGTTGGCAGGCCGCTCCGCCGTCGGCCGTTTTCACGTCGACTTGGACCGTGCCGGAGACCGTCGTCTGTCGGCCCAGCTCCCACACCAGCGTCGGCTCGCCGGGCAGTGTCACCGCGAGGGACCGGCCGGAGCAGGTCTCCCACTGCTTCTGCTGCTGTTGCAGCGAGCGGATGGCGGCGGCCTGGGTGGGGAACGCCAGTGCGGCTTGCACGACGCCGTCCTCGAACGACTTCCGGTACATGGCGCGCAACACCTGCACCTGCGCGCCGGCGAAACCGCTGCTGCCGTATACGCGTTCCTGCGCCGGCGCCCACACGCCCACGCATTCGCGATCGTCGACGGCATCGGCGTCGTCGGGCAGGACGATCCCGTCGCCCTCCAGTACCACCGGCTCGCCGGATGCATCGGCGCGAATCTCCGCTGCGGTCAACAGAATCGACCGCAACGCCGAGGCCTGGACATCGGTGGCCGGCGGGCCCTGCGCGGCTTCCGATTCGCGGTCGGCGGTCACCGTCAAGGCCGCCGACGCGGCGGTGTCGGGTGTCCCGCCGCCGCTCTGCCGGTTCACCGCCACCGCGGTCACCGACCCGCCGACCAGCAGCAGGGCCGCCACCCCGGACGCCGCGAGCAGCGTTCGCCGGCTGCGACGTTCCGGCGGCCCGGCGGGGCGCGCCGGTTCCGGCGCCGCCCACCGTCGGTGGGGATCCGCCAGTACCGCGCGTGCCGCATCGGCGAATGCACTGGCCGAGGGGAACCGTTGTGCCGGGTCCTTGGCCATCGCCGTGGCGATCACACCGTCCAACCCCGCCGGTAGCGCCGGCACCACGTCGGTGACCCGCGGCGCCGGTCGCTGCAGGTGGGCCATCATCACCGCCGCCGGGCCGTTGGTGGCCGGATACGGTGTCGCTCCGGTCAGCAGGGCGTACAGCGTGCAGCCCAGCGAGTAGATGTCGGCTCGGCCGTCAAAAGCCATGCCCGAGAGCACTTCCGGGGCCGCGTAGGCCACCGTCGCCAGCACCGATCCGGTGGCGGTCAAGCCGACGTCGTCGAGTGCACGAGCGATTCCGAAGTCGCCCAGCAATACTCGTTCGTCCGGGCCGACCGGCCCGGAGAGTAAGAAGTTGGCCGGTTTGATGTCGCGATGCACCACCCCGCGGGAGTGCGCGTAGTCCAGCGCCTTGGCGACGCACCCGATGATGTGCACGGCACGCCACGGCGTCATGGTCCCGGCGCGCAGCGCGGCATCGGCGTCGTCGCCGTCGACGAACTGCATGGCGATCCACAGTTGGCCTTCGTCGGTCTGCCCACGGCTGTAGACCGACACGATGTTGGGGTGGTCGAGGCCGGACGCCACATCGGCCTCCCGCAGGAACCGTGCCCGGAAATCCGGGTTGCGGGACAACTCCGCCGACAGCACCTTGAGCGCATCGTGCCGCGGCAGGGTCGGATTGGCGGCCAGATACACCGTCCCCATGCCACCGGCACCCAATGTTCGCTCGATGCGGTAACCGCCGACCAAGGAGCCCGGCGTCAGCACTGCACCCCCGCGGGCAGCGGCCGGCCTGCGCGCGTCGTCATCGGCTCAGCGTAACGGGGCGGTGCCGACGCGGGCCGACATTCCTGCGCTGAAAACGAAAAAACCCCAGCTCAGCTGGGGTTTTTCACTGTGGAGCTAAGGGGAATCGAACCCCTGACCTTCTCGATGCGAACGAGACGCGCTACCAACTGCGCTATAGCCCCTGACCGCTAGAAGATTACCAGTCCCCCAGCCCGTCTCTGAAACCGAGACCTACTGGCCGGCCGCGCGGGGCAGGTCGCCCCGCCAGTCGTAGCGTCCGGCACTCGACGCGTACTCCAGGTGCTCGAACACCGGGTCCTCGTCGTCGATCTCCAGCACCGCCACGCCGGGACGCCGCAACCGCGACGGCACCACCTCGTATGCGTCGGCTTGGCGGACGCTCTCCCGCTGCGCGCGGGGCCGCTCGGCTCGCCGCGCACGACGTGCCCGCACCTGCTGCTCGATGCGGGTCTGGCGGCGCAGGTAGGCCAGGTAGAGCACCGTCGCGCCGGCCGCTCCGGCGCACAGCCACCACGCACTGGGGGCCACGGTGAAGGCCGTCAGCGCGGAGAGCACCAGGACCACCGCCAGCGACATCAGCACCCGCTTGCGGAACTCGTACTTGCGCGCACTGACCACGGCGGCGGTGTCCTGGCGGGGCCGGCGCGCACGGGCCGAGGCACCGGTCGCGCTCGATTCGGCCTCGGGTTCCAGGCCCGAGCTGTCCTCGACGTACTCGTACTCGTAGCCCTCGGCCTCGGCCTCCGGCGCTGCCTCGCCTTCGGGCTCGGTCTCGGCTTCGGGCTCGAACTCGGGCTCGTCGTCGACGTCGGCGGCCCCGGCGTCCTCGGTGACGGCTTCGGCGTCGGCCTCCTCGTCGGCCTCGAGTGCGGGTTCGGCCTCGGCGGCCCGCCCGGCTTCGGACAGCGGGAGTTCGTCGGAGTCCTCGGCGACGACATCGACGTCGAGGTAGTCCAGTTCGGTCTGCTCGCCGACGGCCGGTTCCTCGGTGGAGGCCACGAACACCGCCGCGGCGGCGACGAACACCCGCGAGCCGCCCTCGGCGACCTCTTCGGCGTCGTCGTCGACCTCGTCGACGTCTTCGATGTCGTCGACGCTGCGCTGCCAGTCGGGGTCGCTGCGGTGGCCGGTGGCCGGGCCGCCGCGTTTGAGCAGCCGGGCACTGGATCCACTGGTGAGAACCCGGGTCGCCAAGGCGACGTCACTGGTTCGGCGTACCGCGTCACGTTTGCTGACCAGCATCGGGACCAGTACGAACAGCCAGAGGACGACCAGTGAGATCCAGAGCAAAGATTGCGGGATGCTGGGCATGTTGTGGCCTGCTCCTTTCCCAGCCAAGGCTAGGTGTGGGACCCACACGGCCTCGGACGACGCGCCGAGCCAATTACACGCTTGTAATTTACTCCCTGACCTCGATAGTCACAACTACCACACAGGTAACAGCTGTCCCGGGGTGGCGCTCAGACCCGGGCGGCGCGGCCGGACTGGATCAGCCGCGACGTCACCGATCCGGCGACCTCCTCGACCGTCATCGCCACCAGCAGGTGATCCCGCCATGCGCCGTCGACGTCGAGGTAACGCCGCAGCAGCCCCTCCTCCCGGAACCCGGCCTTGGCCAGCACCGCCCGACTGGCCCCGTTCTCCGGGCGCACGGTGGCCTCCACCCGGTGCAATCGGGTGGGGCCGAAGCAGTGGTCGAGCCCGAGCGCGACCGCGCCGGTCGCCACTCCGCCACCGGCCACCGCGCTGGACACCCAGTAGCCGATCCAGGCCGATCGAAGCGCGCCATGGGTGATGTTTCCCACCGTCAACTGGCCGCAGAACCGCCCGTCGAGTTCGATGACGTACGGCAGCATCCGCCCGTTGCGGGCCTCGGTGCGCAGACTCGAGCACAGGGGCGGCCACGCGGAACTGTTGTGCCGGGTCTCCCAATCCACATCGATGGTGGGCTCCCACTGCTCCAGGTAGGCGCGGTCGGCCAACCGGATCCGGCTCCACGTGACACCGTCGCGCATCCGCACCGGCCGCAGCCGGATCACCCCGGCGGCCACCCGAAGCGGCCCGAGCACGCTCGGCCAGCCGGGGTGCTGAACGGCCTTGAACGGCCACAGATTGACCAGCATGACTGCGGACTCAACCCCGCTGGGCCAGGAAGGCGACGTCGACCCACTCGCCGGCCGCGATCTGTTCGACCTCCTCGGGAACCACCACCAGGCTGTTGGCCTCGGCCAGCGTGGCCAGCAGATGCGACGACGTCGAGCCCGAGGTGCCGAGCACCTGCACCAGATATTCACCGTTCTGCTCGTCGCGCATCAACTGGCCACGCAGATAACCCTTGCGGCCGGGCATGGACGCGATCGGCCCCAAGGTACGCGCCTGCACCATGCGGCGCATGGGTTCGCGTTTGCCCAGCGACATCCGGACCAGCGGGCGAATCATCACCTCGAAGATCACCAGCGCGCTCAACGGATTGGTGGGCAGCAGGAACGTCGGCACGCCTTCGGGCCCCAGCTGCCCGAAGCCCTGCACCGAACCCGGGTGCATGGCGATTCGGGAGACCTCGATGTCACCGAGATCCGACAGCACCTTGCGCACCTCATCGGCCGCCGCACCGCCGACGCCCCCGGTGATCACCACCACCTCGGCGCGGCTGAGCTGGCTCTCGACCACCTCGCGCAGCTTCTTCGGGTCGTTGCTGACGATGCCGACCCGGTTCACCTCCGCGCCCGCGTCGCGAGCGGCCGCGGCCAGCGCATAGGAGTCGACGTCGTAGACCTGCCCGTTGCCGGGCGCCCGGTTCACGTCGACCAGTTCACCGCCGACGGCCAGCACCGACACCCGCGGGCGCGGATGGACCAGCACCCGGTCGCGCCCCACCGCCGCCAACAGCCCTACCTGGGCCGCGCCGACGACGGTGCCGGCCCGCACCGCGATGTCGCCGGGTTGGACGTCGTCGCCGACCCGGCGCACGTAGTCGCCCGGCCGGACCCCGCGCAACACCCGGACCCGGGAGTTGCCGCCGTCGGTCCAGCGCAGCGGCAACACCGCGTCGGCCAGGGTGGGCATCGGCGCCCCGGTCTGAATCCGGGTGGCCAGCTTGGGCTGCAGCCGGGTCGGGGTGCGCGCGCCGGCTTCGATGATGCCCAACACCGGCAGGGTGACGACCTCGTCGTCGCGACCGGGCCCCTCCGAGGTGTCGCCGATCGCGTCGGCACCGTAGACGTCGACGCTGCGCACCGCATAACCGTCGATGGCCGCCTGGTCGAAGGCCGGCATCGGCCGCTCCGCGACGACCTCTTCGGCGCACATCAGCCCCTGCGCCTCGGCGATCGCCACCCGGACCGGCCGCGGCGCCACCGCGGCAGCCGCAACCCGGGCCTGCTGCTCCTCAACCGAACGCACGGTGCGCCTTTCTCCGATACCGCCTCAGATCTGTTCGGGCTGACGCCAGTTCAGTTCTCCGCCAAGCCCAGCCGCGCGACCAGCCACCGACGCAGGTCAGGGCCGTAGTCGTCACGGTCCAGGGCAAAGTCAACCGCAGCTTTGAGGTAGCCGCCCGGATTTCCCAGATCGTGTCGCGATCCGCGGTGCACCACGACGTGCACGGGATGCCCTTCGGCGATCATCAACGCGATGGCATCGGTGAGCTGCACCTCGCCGCCGGCCCCCCGGTCGATCCTCCGCAGCGCGTCGAACACCGCCCGGTCCAGCACGTAGCGTCCGGCCGCGGCATACATCGACGGCGCGTCTTGGGCCTTGGGCTTCTCGACCATCCCCTTGACGGCCATCACGTCCGGGTTGTCGCCGTCGGGCAGCGGTTCCACGTCGAACACGCCGTAGGCGCTGACCTCTTCGGGGGTGACCTCGATGGCGCACAGCACGGTGCCGCCGCGGCGAGCCCGCACCGCCGACATGACCTCCAGCACGCCGGTGGGCAGCACCAGGTCGTCGGGGAGCAGGACCGCGACGGCGTCCTCGTCGTCGGACAGGGTGGGCTCGACACAGCTGACGGCATGGCCCAGGCCGAGCGGCTCGGCCTGCACCACCGACTCCACCTTGATCAGCTCGGGGGCGCGCCGCACCTTGGCCAGCATCGCCTTCTTGCCGCGGGCCTCCAGCGTGCCTTCCAGCACCAGGTCTTCGACGAAGTGCGCGACCACGCCGTCCTTGCCCTCGGAGGTGACGATCACCAACCGCTCGGCGCCGGCCTCGGCGGCTTCGGCGGCGACCAGTTCGATCCCGGGGGTGTCGACGACCGGCAGCAGCTCTTTGGGCACCGTCTTGGTGGCGGGCAGAAAACGGGTGCCCAGACCTGCCGCGGGCACAATGGCGGTGCGCGGAATCGGAACCTTCGGAGTGGGCATTGCTCACACGATAACCGCAACCGGCTCAACCACCTGCGCTGGCGGTGGGCGCGCCGTTGCTGACAGTCTGGTAGTCGTGACCGACGACGCGGTGGTGACCGCCAAGACCGCGTTGCGGGCGCGGTTGCTCGCCGAGCGGCGCGCGGTGCCTGCCCAACGGCACGCCGCCGAGGCGGCCGCGCTGGCCGGACACCTCGAGGAACTGGCCGGTGATTCCGGCACGGTCTGCGCCTACGTGCCGGTGCGCGGTGAGCCCGGATCGACCGCGATGCTCGATCGGCTGGCCCGCCGCGGGGTGCGGGTACTGGTGCCGGTGGTGCGCACCGACGACGACGGCGCCCCCTTGGCGCTGTGGTGGGGTGTCTACCGGCCCGACGCACTGCACACCGCCCGGTTCGGCCTGCTCGAACCGCCGCAGCCGTGGCTGCCCGCCGAAACGGTGGCCGAGGCGGATCTGGTCGTGGTGCCGGCGGTGGCCGTCGACCGGCGCGGGGCGCGACTGGGGCGCGGCGCCGGTTTCTACGACCGCTCGCTGTGCTTGCGCCGGTCGGGTGTTCCGCTGGTCGCCGTGGTGCGCGACGCCGAACTTCTCGACGAGTTGCCCGCGGAACCCCACGATGTGCCGATGACGCACGCCCTGACCCCCGGGTGCGGAACGGTGGCGTTGGGCTGACCGCGGCGGCCGGCGCTGCCGCCGGGAATGCCGAAGGTCACATGGCGGTTCTAGCACTTAGCGCGGTAGAGTGCTAAGCCGATTGTCCGATCCACGGAGGTTCACGTGCCCACCTACAGCTACGCCTGCACCGAGTGCAGCAACCGCTTCGACGTGGTCCAGGCCTTCACCGACGACTCCCTGACCACCTGCGAGCAGTGCAACGGCCGGCTGCGCAAGATCTTCGGCAAGGTGGGCGTGGTGTTCAAGGGCAGCGGCTTCTACCGCACCGACAACCGCGACTCGGGCAAATCCTCCTCGGCCGGTGCGAACTCGGCCGGCTCCACCTCGTCGGGCGACTCCAGCGGCGGCTCCGGCGACGGCGGCACCAAGTCCTCCGCCGACAGCGGCACCAAATCCGGTGACGGCGCCAAGGCCGCTTCGTCGTCGACGTCGGCGCCGGCGGCCGCCTCCGCCTGAGCGGTTATCCACAGCCCGGCATCGGAGCCGGCGGCCCCCGGCCGACCTACCGGTTAGCGTGACGCCATGGGCGACTCGCTCGATCCCACCCTGGCCAGTCGGCTCTCCCAGGCCCTGCGCCCGGACTGGGTACGCACCGAGCGCGCGCGACGGCTGACCGCCGGCGCCCTGGTGCTGTTGGCCGCAGTCGCGGCGATCCGCCCCGACCCGGGCGACGACCTGGTCGAGGTGGTGGTGGCCAGTCACGACATCGCACCCGGGAAGGTGCTCACCGATGGTGACGTCACCGTCGAAAGCCGCTCTGCCCGAACGATTCCCGACGGCGCCGCCACCGATCGGAGCGCGCTGGTGCACAACGCGCTGGCCGGCCCGGCCCGCCGCGGTGAGATCCTCACCGACGTCCGGCTGCTGGGCAGCAGGCTCACCGAAGCCGCGGCCGGGCCCGACGCCCGGATCGTGGGTGTGCATCCCGCCGACACCGCATTGGCCGACCTGATCCATCCCGGCGACGTGGTCGACGTGGTGACGGCCTCCCCCGACGAGTCGACCGAACCGCCCAACCCACCGCGCGTGCTGGCCGGCGGCGGGATCGTGGTGTTGGTCTCCGACAACCACGACCACGACGACCGGGTGGTCTTGATCGCGTTGCCGGCCACCGCCGCGGTGGCGGTGGCCGGTGCCACGCTGACTCAGGCCGTCACACTGACCCTGCGCTGAAGCCCTAGGCCGCGGCCCGTTGCGGGCTGGCGCAGAACTTGCACTTGGTCGCTTCGGCGGGAATGTCGGACAGGCACTCCGGGCAGGCCTTGGTCGCCGGGGCGTCACCGAAGACGGACTTCCCGCGCCGCTGCTGGATGTGCTTGTACGGCGTCACGATCAGGAAGTAGACGGTCGCCATGAACACGATGAAGTAGATGATCGCCGAGATGAAGGCACCGAGATCGATGAACGTGGCCTCGTTGCCGGCCGCCCCCAACTGGTAGCCCAGGCCGAGCCCGGCGGTGTCGGGTTGCGCCGCCGCGACCAGCGGGTTGATCACACTCTTGGTGAATGCCTCGACCAGGTTGGAGAACGCCAAGGCCACCACCAAACCGATGGCGACGGTGATGACGTCATCACGCATCAAAAAATTCTTGAACCCTTTTAGCATTCCGATACCCCTCCGCCTCAGAACCGCAGCGGCCCAGCGCCGCCCATGCGGAACCGTAACCACCATCAAAGGAGCGGCGTGAGCGATTACGCGAAGTCGAATCTCAACCGTGATGCGGCGGGACGTTGTCCCGCAACCAGCGCTCGCGTTCCTCGGCTTCGCGGGCGTCGTCGGGATCGCGTTCGTCCGACGACGACCGGTGCTCTTCGAGTCCGGGCATGGCCGGCTATATCTCCAGGCTGGACAGCTGCCCGATGATCGCGGCGGCCAGCGGGTTCAGCGTCGCCATGCCGTCGCGCACCGCCGCGCGCGACCCGGCCAGGTTGACCACCAGGGTGCTGCCCGACACTCCGGCCAGCCCCCGCGACAGGCCGGCGTCGGCGATCCCGGCCGCCAGCCCGGACGCCCGCAGCGCCTCGGCGATACCGAGGATCTCGCGGTCCAGGATCTCGAGGGTGGCTTCCGGTGCCACGTCCCGGGGGGTGACCCCGGTGCCGCCCACCGACACCACCAGGTCGACCCCGCCGATCACCGCGGTGTTGAGCGCGTTGCGGATCTCCACCTCGTCGGCGGAGACGGCCACCACGCCGTCGACCATGAACCCGCCTTCGGCCAGCAATTCGGTGACCAACGGGCCACTGTGGTCCTCGTCGCCGTGTGCCGTGCGGTCGTCGACGACGACGACGAGGGCGCGGCCTGCGAGTTCTCGGGACTGCTCCATGGATGTCACCGTATATCGCCCGACCCGGCTAGGACGTCACCAGCCCGTCACTGCGGCGCTTTGCCCAGGGTGACCTGCGCGGTCTTGGATGCCCCGGTGGGGTCCAGATAGGTCAGCGTGATCTGGTCGCCGGGCGCCTTGGACCGCACCGCGGCCACCAGCGCGTCGGCGCTGCCGATGGGGCGGTTGTTGACCGCGGTCACCGTCGCACCCTCGGGCAATCCGGCCTTGGCCGCGGCCTCTCCCGGCACCACCTCGACCACCTTGGCGCCGTGCAGGCTGCGTTCGCTGGTGACCTTCACGCCCAGTGAGGCATGCGAGGCGGTGTGGTCGGGCGAACTGATCAGCTCGTCGGCGATCCGCTTGGCCTGATCCACCGGGATCGCGAAGCCCAGGCCGATGGAGCCGCTCTGGGCGTCGGCGGAGTCACCACCCATGGTGGCGATCGCGGAGTTGATGCCGACCAGGTCGCCGTTCATGTTGACCAGCGCGCCGCCGGAGTTGCCCGGGTTGATGGCGGCATCGGTCTGGATGGCGTCGAGCACGGTGTTCTGGTTGCCGGCTTCGCCACTGGTGGAGACCGGCCGGTTGAGGGCGCTGACGATCCCGGTCGTCACGGTGCCTTCCAGGCCGAGGGGCGATCCGACGGCCACCACGTGCTGTCCCACCCGCAGGTCCGCCGACGAGCCGATCGTGATCGGGGTCAGATCCGAGACGCCCTGGACCCGCACCACGGCGATGTCGCTGGCCGGATCGGTACCCACCACGGTGAACGACGCCGTGCGGCCGTCGAAGAACGTCACGGTGGTCTTCGGCTGTGCCCTGGCGGGCCCGTCGCCCTTGGCCGCGGCGGCGGAGACCACATGGTTGTTGGTCAAGATCATCCCGTCGGCCGACAGGATGATGCCGGAGCCCTCCTCGGACGCCCGGCCCAGATCGGTCTCCAGCGTCACCACGCTGGGGACCACCTTCGCCGCGACCTTCTCCACCGATCCGTCCGGCAGGTTCACCGCGGCGGGCACTCCCGGCGGCTGGATGCTCGGCGCGTGGCTGCCGGCGGCGGCGGACTGGTGGTCGGGGCGCATCGCCGAGCCCACCAGACCGCCCATCACACCGGAGACGGCCGCGATGGCCACCGCCCCGATGACCAGTCCCGGCGTGCGCGACCGCTTCGGTGCGCCGGTGCCCGGACCGTTGGGGGACCCGGGCCGGCCGTAGGACGCGTCATAGGCGGGGCGGTATGCCGTCTGTTGCTGGCCGTAACGCCAGTCGTAGTGCGGTGGGTACGAACCCGGCGCGGTGCCGCCGGGATAGCCGGCCTGCCCGCGCTGGTCCGCCGCCTGCGCACCGGTCTGCTGCGACCGGTCCGGTTGCTGCTGCGGCGGGTAGTACCCCGGGTAGTTCGTCATCTCTGCTGCCTACTCCTACTGACACGGCTTGGCGAAGTTGCCTCACCACCATGCCTACCTGGACTGAGAACCGCCTGTGACTCCCGCGGTCGGTGCCTCGGCGGACGTCGGCCCGCCGGGCAACACCAACCGGAAGGAGGTTCCCGGCGGCGTCGCCCCGGGATGGGTCTCTCCGATGGTGATCGCCCCGCCGTGCTTGAGCACCACCTGTTTGACGATCGCGAGCCCCAGACCGGATCCGGGCATCGCGCGCGCCGTGTCGGACCGGTAGAACCGCTCGAACACCAATTCACGTTGGTCCGCGGGAATTCCCGGGCCCTCGTCGGAGACCACCATCTCCATATGGGTGGCGTCGAGTTGGCGCATGTTCAACCGCACGACCCCGCCCGACGGGCTCCACTTGGCCGCATTGTCGAGCAGGTTCAGCACCGCCCGCGACAGCCCGGCCGCGTCGCCGTAGACGTGCCACGGCAGCACCCGGATGTCGAACTCGATGTCGTTGCGGCGCCGCCGGATCCGTTCCATGCTGCGGTCGACGACCTCGGTGATGTCGACCTGCTCGGATGCGGCTTCGCGCTGATCGTCGCGGGTGAGGTCCACCAGATCGCCCACCAGCGTGGACAATTCCTCGATCTGACCGATCGCGTCGGCACGCAGTTCGGCCATCTCCTCCTCGGGCAGCTGCGGGGCGCCCGGCGCGGCGGACGCCATCAACAGTTCGACGTTGGTGCGCAGCGACGTCAGCGGTGTCTTCAGCTCGTGCCCGGCATCGGCGACCAGCCGGGCCTGACGTTCCCGGGATTCGGCCAGTGCCCGCAGCATGGCGTTGAACGCTTCGGTGAGCCGGGCCAGTTCGTCGCTGCCGTACACCGGGATGGGCCGCAGGTCATCGGTGCGTGCCACCCGTTCGGCCGCATCGGTAAGCCGGCCCACCGGTCTCAAGCCGGTGCGGGTCACCATTCCGCCGGCCACCGCGGCCACCACGACACCCACGCCGCCGACCACCAGCAGCACCCAGCGCAGCTTCATGGTCACCGCGCGCGTGGGCGCCAGGCTCTTGGAGATCAGCAGGGTTCCGCCGGTGGGCAGATGCACCGCCAGTACCCGCTGGCCGGATGCGGTGCGCCGCGACAGGATCAACTCCCCGCGGATGACGGCCTTCTCCTGCTGCCCGACCGGCAACCGCTGGCCGGGCTGATTGGCGGTGTAGATCGACCGCCCGGGATTGACCAGCATGGCGTTCACGTCGGAATAGGCGGTGCCCTCGATCGCCTTGCGGGGATCGGCGGCCAGCGAACCGCTGGCGATCAGCATTTCGGCGCGACTCTGCAGCTGATTGTCGATGTCGTTGTAGAGCGCGGCCGAGATCACGGCGTAGACGGCCACCGCCATCAACACCACCACCAGCGCGACCATCGACATCGCCAGCAGCATCACCCGCCAGCGCAGCGACAGAGTCGATTTCCGGGACTCCTCGCTCCGCTGCCGGCGGAACGATTGCATCAGGGCGGTGTCTCGCGAAGCACGTAACCCACCCCGCGCACGGTGTAGATCAGCCGCGGCTCCCCTTCGGCTTCAGTCTTGCGACGCAGGTATCCGATGTAGACCTCCAGCGCATTGCCCGAGGTGGGGAAGTCGAAGCCCCACACCTCCTCGAGGATGCGGCTGCGGGTCAGCACCCGGCGCGGGTTGGCGATCAGCATCTCCAGCAACGCGAACTCGGTGCGGGTCAGGCTGATCTGTCGCTCGCCTCGGGTCACCTCGCGGGTCACCGGGTCCAGGGTGAGGTCCTCGAAGCTCATCGCGACCGACTCGGACAGGTCCTCGGCGGTGGTGCGACGCAGCAGCGCCCGCATCCGCGCCAGCAGTTCCTCCAACGCGAACGGCTTGGGCAGGTAGTCGTCGGCGCCGGCGTCGAGGCCCGCGACCCGCTCGGAGACCGAGTCACGCGCCGTCAGCACCAGGATCGGCAGATCGTCACCGGTGCTGCGCAGCTGGCGGCAGACTTCCAACCCGTCCAGCCGCGGCATCATCACATCGAGGATCATCGCGTCGGGACGGTCGTTGGTGATGGCCTCGAGCGCCTCGACGCCGTCGGTCGCCAACGCGACGGAATAACCATTGAACGACAGAGACCTGCGCAACGACTCGCGCACAGCGCGGTCATCATCAACAACCAGTACCCGGGTAGCCATGCGTGCTATCCAATCATCGAAGGGCGAGCTGGACGGTCAGGTTCCGGTCGTGTCGGAGCTGTTTTAGCGGCGATCGAGGTCGATCAGGCCCAGGCGCGCGGCCTTGAGCAGACGGCGCGGCACCTTGTGCGCACGGCCGGCGACCGACACGTTGACCAGGCCGGTTGCCTCAGCCTTCCACTGCGCGCGGCGACTGCGAGTGTTCGCACGCGACATCCTGCGTTTCGGCACGGCCATGGTCGGGCCTCTCCTGTTGTAGACATAGGGCCGCTAGATACCAGCGGCGGGACTCCCGAAAGGATAGCCGGTGACCAGCGTCGGCTCCAAAATGACAGAGGCGAGGCCCCGACCTGGGCTCACGGCCCGGCGATTCGGTCTGCGGCGACGGGCCTTGACGTGACACCGCCGGTACCGACTAACCTACCGGTTGGTTGAGAAGGGATTACGGATGACGACACCGGTTCGGATCGGAAACTGTTCGGGCTTCTACGGCGATCGCCACGCCGCGATGCGCGAGATGTTGACCGGCGGTGAGCTCGACTTCCTGACCGGTGACTATCTGGCCGAGCTGACGATGCTCATCCTGGGCCGCGACCGGATGAAGAACCCCGACCGCGGCTACGCCAAGACGTTCCTGACCCAACTCGAGCAGTGCCTCGGCCTGGCCCGGGACAAGGGCGTGCGCATCGTGGCCAACGCCGGCGGGCTCAACCCGGCCGGACTGGCCGACGCGGTCCGCGAACTGGCCGACCGGCTGGGCATCGCGGCCCGGGTCGCCCACGTCGAGGGCGACGACCTGCTACCCCGCGCCGCCGAACTGGGATTGGGCAGCCCGCTGACCGCCAACGCCTACCTGGGCGCCTGGGGCATCGTCGACTGCCTGGCCGACGGCGCCGACATCGTGATCACCGGTCGCGTCACCGACGCCTCGGTGATCGTCGGCCCCGCGGCCGCGCACTTCGGCTGGTCGCGCACCGACTACGACCGGCTGGCCGGGGCCGTGGTCGCCGGCCACGTCATCGAGTGCGGCATCCAGGCCAGCGGCGGCAACTACTCCTTCTTCACCGAGATCCCGACCGCGCAAATGCTGCACCCCGGTTTCCCGCTGGCCGAGATCCACGCCGACGGATCCTCGGTGATCACCAAGCATCCCGGCACCGGCGGCCTGGTCAGCGTCGACACCGTGACCGCCCAACTGCTCTACGAGGTGACCGGGGCCCGCTACGCCAACCCGGACGTCACCGCCCGGATGGACAGCGTCGAGTTGGCCCCCGACGGCCCGGACCGGGTGCGGATCGCGCGCGTGACGGGCGAGGCTCCCCCGCCCACCTACAAGGTGTCGCTGAACAGCATCGGCGGGTTCCGCAACTCCACCACGTTCGTGCTGACCGGCCTGGACATCGAAGCCAAGGCCGAGCTGCTGCGCACCCAGCTGGAGGCGGCCATGACGGTCCGCCCGGCCGAGCTGCAGTGGACGCTGGCACGCACCGACCGCCCCGACGCCGACACCGAGGAGACCGCCAGCGCCCTGCTGCACTGCGTGGTGCGCGACCCCGACCCGGCCAAGGTGGGCCGGGCGTTCTCCTCGGCCGGCATCGAGCTCGCGCTGACCAGCTACCCCGGGTTCTGCGTCACCGCGCCGCCCGGGGACGGCCAGGTCTACGGGGTGTTCACCCCCGGCTACGTCGACGCGTCCGAAGTGCCGCACGTCGCCGTGCACGCCGACGGCACCCGCGTCGCCATTCCGCCCGCCACCGAGACGCTGGAGCTGGCGGCGGCCGCCGACCCGCGACTTCCCGAACCCCTGCCGTCCGGCCCGACCCGGCGGGTGCCGCTGGGGTCGATCGCCGGTGCCCGCAGCGGCGACAAGGGCGGCTCTGCCAACGTCGGCGTCTGGGTACGCAGCGACGAGGCGTGGCGCTGGCTGGCCCACACCCTGACCGCGGAGCGACTGCGCGAACTGCTGCCCGAGACCGCCGAGCTGCCCGTCACCCGGCATCTGCTGCCGAATCTGCGGGCGGTGAACTTCGTCATCGAGGGCATCCTCGGGCAGGGCGTGGCCTACCAGGCCCGATTCGATCCGCAGGCCAAGGGGCTGGGCGAGTGGTTGCGCAGTCGGCACCTCGACATACCCGAGCAACTGCTGCCGAAAGGGACTTCGTGAGCATCTGGACCACCCCCGAGCGCCAGGCGCTGCGGGGGACGGTACGGGGTTTCGTCGAACGCGAGATCACCCCGAACGTCGACGAGTGGGAGCGCACCGGTGAACTGCCCCGGGAGCTGCACCGCAAGGCCGCCGAGGTCGGCCTGCTGGGCGCCGGCTTCCCCGAGGAGGTCGGCGGCAGTGGCGGCGACGGCGCCGACGCGGTGATCGTCTGCGAGCAGATGCACGCCGCCGGAGCGCCGGGCGGGGTGTTCGCCTCGCTGTTCACCTGCGGGATCGCGGTGCCGCACATGATCGCCTCCGGCGACGCCCGCCTCATCGAGGAGTTCGTCCGCCCCACCCTGGCCGGGGAGAAGATCGGCTCGCTGGCGATCACCGAACCCGGCGGCGGGTCCGATGTCGGGCACCTGCGCACCACCGCTGAGTTTGTCCCCGGCGACGGCAGCGGCTACTACCTGGTCAACGGCGCCAAGACCTTCATCACCTCCGCGGTGCGCGCCGACTACGTCGTGACCGCGGTGCGCACCGGCGGGCCGGGAGCGGCCGGGGTGTCGCTGCTGGTGGTCGAGAAGGGCACGCCGGGGTTCACCGTGTCCCGCAAGCTGGACAAGATGGGCTGGCGCTCCTCGGACACCGCCGAACTGTCCTACGTCGACGCCCGGGTGCCGGTGGCCAACCTGGTCGGCGTCGAGAACAGCGGCTTCGCCCAGATCGCCGCGGCCTTCGTCTCCGAGCGGGTCGGGCTGGCCGCACAGGCCTATTCCAGTGCCCAGCGCTGCCTGGATCTGACCCTGGCCTGGTGTCGGGACCGGGAGACCTTCGGCCGTCCGCTGATCTCGCGGCAGGCGGTGCAGAACACCCTGGCCGAGATGGCGCGGCGCATCGACGTCGCCCGGGTCTACACCCACCACGTGGTGGAGCGGCAGCTCGCCGGGGAGCAGAACCTGATCGCCGAGGTGTGTTTCGCCAAGAACACCGCGGTGGAGGCCGGTGAATGGGTGGCGCACCAGGCGGTGCAGCTCTTCGGCGGCATGGGCTACATGACCGAGTGCGAAGTGGAACGGCAGTATCGAGACATGCGCATCATCGGTATCGGTGGCGGTACCACCGAGATCCTCACGTCACTGGCCGCGAAATCCCTGGGGTACCAATCATGACCACACTGAAGTCCACCCTGGACACCAACTCCCCCGCCTACGCCGAGGCCGCCGGGGCACTGACCGAGAAGCTCGCCGAGATCGACGCCGAGCACGCCAAGGCGCTGGCCGGCGGCGGACCCAAGTACGTCGACCGCCACCACGCCCGCGGCAAGCTCACCGCCCGGGAACGCATCGAGGCGCTGGTCGACGCGGACTCCCCGTTCCTGGAGCTGTGCCCGCTGGCCGCCTGGGGCAGCAACTTCCAGGTCGGGGCCAGCCTGGTGACCGGCATCGGCGCGGTCGAGGGCGTGGAGTGCATGATCATCGCCAACGACCCGACGGTCAAGGGCGGCACCTCCAACCCGTGGACGTTGCGGAAGATTCTGCGGGCCAACAAGATCGCGCTGGAGAACCGACTTCCGGTGATCTCCCTGGTGGAATCCGGTGGGGCCGACCTGCCGACCCAGAAGGAAGTCTTCATTCCCGGCGGCCAGATGTTCCGCGACCTGACCAGGCTCTCGGCCGCCGGTATCCCGACCATCGCGCTGGTGTTCGGCAACTCCACCGCGGGTGGCGCCTATGTCCCCGGGATGTCCGATCACGTGGTGATGATCAAAGAGCGCTCGAAGGTGTTCCTGGCCGGGCCGCCGCTGGTGAAGATGGCCACCGGCGAGGAGTCCGACGACGAATCACTGGGCGGCGCCGAGATGCACTCCCGCACTTCGGGTCTGGGCGACTACCTGGCCAACGACGAGCTCGACGCCATCCGCGTCGGACGGCGCATCGTGGCCCGGCTGAACTGGGCCAAGCAGGGGCCGAAGCCGTCCGCCGTCGTCGTCGAACCCCGCTACGACACCGAAGAGCTGATCGGCATCGTGCCGCCGGACCTGCGCATCCCGTTCGACCCGCGAGAGGTGATCGCCCGGATCGTCGACGACTCCGACTTCGACGAGTTCAAGCCGCTGTACGGATCGTCACTGGTGACCGGCTGGGCGCGGCTGCACGGCTATCCGGTCGGCATCCTGGCCAACGCACGCGGTGTGCTGTTTTCCGAGGAGTCCCAGAAGGCCACCCAGTTCATCCAGTTGGCCAACCGGTCCAACACCCCATTGCTGTTCCTGCACAACACCACCGGGTACATGGTGGGCAAGGACTACGAAGAGGGCGGGATGATCAAGCACGGCTCGATGATGATCAACGCCGTGTCCAATTCGACCGTGCCGCACATCTCGCTGCTGATCGGGGCCTCCTACGGCGCCGGCCACTACGGCATGTGCGGTCGCGCCTATGACCCGCGGTTCCTGTTCGCCTGGCCGTCGGCCAAGTCCTCGGTGATGGGCGGCGCGCAGCTCGCCGGTGTGCTGTCCATCGTGAACCGGGCGGCCACCGAGGCCCGCGGACAGCAGGTCGACGAGGAGGCCGATGCCGCGATGCGCGCCATGGTCGAAGGTCAGATCGAGGCCGAGTCGCTGCCGTTGGTGCTGTCCGGGATGCTCTACGACGACGGGGTGATCGATCCGCGCGACACCCGCACGGTCCTGGGAATGTGTTTGTCCGCCATCGCCAATGGCCCGGTCGAGGGGACGTCGAACTTCGGCGTCTTCCGGATGTGAGCGCGATGAGCGCTTGCGCGAAGAGCAGAAGGCAGAGTCAATGATCAGCAACGTTCTGGTAGCCAACCGCGGCGAGATCGCCCGGCGGGTCTTCGCCACCTGCCGCCGATTGGGCCTGGGCACCGTCGCGGTCTACACCGATCCGGATGCCGGCATGCCGCATGTCGCCGAGGCCGACGCACAGGTGCGACTGCCCGAGACCACCAGTTACCTGTCGGCCGAGGCGATCATCGCCGCGGCACAGGCCGCCGGAGCCGATGCGATCCACCCCGGCTACGGATTCCTTTCCGAGAACGCCGAGTTCGCCACCGCCGTGCAGGCGGCCGGCCTGACCTGGATCGGGCCGCCGGTGGCCGCGGTGACCTCGATGGGCTCCAAGATCGAGTCGAAGAAGATGATGGCCGCCGCCGGCGTGCCGGTGCTCGAGGAACTCGACCCGGCAACCGTCACCGCCGAGCAGTTGCCGGTACTGGTGAAGGCGTCGGCCGGCGGTGGCGGCCGCGGGATGCGGGTGGTCACCGAATTGTCGGCACTGGCCGACGAGGTGGCGGCCGCCGAGCGGGAAGCCGCGTCGGCGTTCGGCGACCCGACGGTGTTCTGCGAGCGCTACCTGCCGACCGGCCACCACATCGAGGTCCAGGTGATGGCCGATGCGCACGGCACGGTGTGGGCGGTCGGCGAGCGCGAGTGCTCGATCCAGCGCCGCCACCAGAAGGTCGTCGAGGAAGCCCCCTCGCCGCTGGTGGAGCGCACCCCCGGAATGCGCGACAAGCTCTTCGAGGCGGCCCGACTGGCGGCGAGCGCGATCGGTTACACCGGCGCCGGCACGGTCGAGTTCCTGGCCGATGCGAACGGCGAGTTCTTCTTCCTGGAGATGAACACCCGCCTGCAGGTCGAGCACCCGGTCACCGAGGAGACCACCGGCGTCGACCTGGTCGAATTGCAGATCGCGGTCGCCGACGGCGTCCGGTTGGATCCCGAACCTCCTGCGACGCGGGGGCATTCGATCGAGGTGCGCCTCTACGCCGAGGATCCGGCACAGGGCTGGCAGCCGCAGGCCGGCACCGTGCACCGCCTCGAGGTGCCGGGCGTGGCCGCCGAATTCGGGTCGCTGGGCAGGCGCACCGGCGTCCGATTGGATTCCGGCATCGTCGACGGATCGACGGTGTCGGTGCACTACGACCCGATGCTGGCCAAGGTGATCAGCTATGCGCCCACCCGCCGGCAGGCGGCCACCGTGCTGGCCGGCGCACTGGCGCGTACCCGACTGCACGGGCTGCGCACCAACCGCGACCTGCTGGTCAACGTGCTGCGTCATCCGGCGTTCCTGGACGGCGCCACCGACACCGCGTTCTTCGACACCCACGGCCTGGCGGAGTTGTCCGCGCCACTGGCCGACGACGCGACGGTGCGGGCCTCGGCGGTCGCGGCCGCACTGGCCGACGCCGCGCAGAATCGAGCCACCGCGCGGGTGTTCGGCACGATTCCCACCGCCTGGCGCAACCTGGCCTCGGGTTTCCAGTCCAAGGGCTACCTCGACGATGCCGAGACCGAGCATCGCGTCGAATACCGTTTCAGCCGAACCGGATTGATCGTCAACGCCGACCTCACCGTGGTCTCGTACCGCCCGGACGAGGTGGTGCTGGCCGACGCGTCCGGGGTGGCCCGGACCTTCACCGTGGCCCGTTACGGTGCGGACGTCCACGTGGACTCCCCCGCCGGAGCGGTGCACCTGGTCGCGTTGCCCCGCTTCCCCGACCCCGACTCAGAGGTCGCCCAGGGTTCGCTGCTGGCCCCCATGCCCGGCAACGTGATCCGGCTGGGTGCGGCCGTCGGCGACACCGTGACCGCCGGCCAGCCGCTGATCTGGCTGGAAGCCATGAAGATGGAACACACCATCAGCGCACCGTCCGACGGTGTGCTCACCCAACTCGACGTCAAGCCCGGCGACCAGGTCGAGGTCGGCGCGGTACTTGCGCGCGTCGAACAACCGGAAACCGATTCCTGAGCAGAAGGAGACCACCATGACCGAATCAACCACCGACACCAGCTTCATCGAGAGCGAAGAGCGCCGCGCCCTGCGCGAGGCCGTCTCGGCGATGGCGAAGAACTACGGCCAGGACTACTACCTGGAGAAGGCCCGCGCCGGCGAGCACACCGACGAACTGTGGAGTGAGGCGGGCAAACTCGGATTCATCGGCGTCAACCTGCCCGAGGAGTACGGCGGCGGCGGCGCCGGCATGTACGAGCTGTCGCTGGTGATGGAAGAGATGTCGGCCAACGGCTGTGCGCTGCTGATGATGGTGGTCTCGCCGGCCATCAACGGCACCATCATCTCCAAGTTCGGCACCGACGAGCAGAAGAAGCGCTGGATCCCCGGCATCGCCGACGGGTCGCTGACCATGGCGTTCGCCATCACCGAGCCCGACGCCGGGTCGAACTCGCACAAGATCACCACCACCGCGCGCCGGGACGGCTCGGACTGGATCCTCAAGGGCCAGAAGACGTTCATCTCCGGTATCGACCAGGCGCAGGCAGTGCTGGTGGTCGGCCGCAGCGAGGACGCCAAGACCGGCAACCTGCGTCCCGCGCTGTTCGTGATTCCCACCGACACCCCCGGACTGTCCTGGACTCCGATCGAGATGGAGCTGGTCAGCCCGGAGCGCCAGTTCCAGGTCTTCCTCGACGACGTCCGGCTGCCCGCCGACGCGCTGGTGGGCTCCGAGGACGCCGCCATCGCGCAGCTGTTCGCCGGCCTGAACCCGGAGCGCATCATGGGTGCGGCCAGCGCGGTCGGCATGGGTCGGTTCGCGATCGGCAAGGCCGTCGACTACGTCACCACCCGCCAGGTGTGGAAGACCCCGATCGGTGCGCACCAGGGCCTGTCGCACCCGCTCGCCCAGAACCACATCGAGATCCAGTTGGCCAAGCTGATGATGCAGAAGGCTGCGACGCTCTATGACGCCGGTGACGACTTCGGTGCCGCCGAGGCCGCCAACATGGCCAAATACGCTGCCGGTGAAGCGTCCACCCGGGCGGTCGACCAGGCCGTGCAGTCGCTCGGCGGCAACGGGCTGACCAGGGAATACGGCATCGCCGCGGCTCTCACGTCGTCGCGGCTGGCGCGGATCGCACCGGTGAGCCGGGAGATGATCCTCAACTTCGTCGCGCAGACCTCGCTGGGTCTGCCCCGGTCCTACTGATGGACACCCTGGTCACCTACACCGGGCCGGAGGCCACCGGCGACGGCTCGGCCCGGCTGACCCTGGACTCGCCGCACAACCGCAACGCGTTGTCGACGCGGTTGATCACCCAACTGCACGCCGGGCTGCGCGACGCCGCCGCCGACCCGGACGTGCGGGTGGTGGTGCTCGGGCACACCGGCGGCACGTTCTGCGCCGGGGCGGACCTGAGCGAGGCCACCGAGGGGGATCCGGGCGAGCTGGCCGCCGGGCGGGCCCGCGAGATGGCGGCGCTGCTGCGGGCCATCGTCGAGTCGCCGCGGCCGGTGATCGCCGCGGTCGACGGGCACGTGCGGGCCGGCGGGATGGGACTGGTCGGCGCCTGCGACCTGGCGGTCGCCGGCCCGGGGAGCACCTTCGCGCTGACCGAGGCCCGGATCGGGGTGGCTCCGTCGATCATCTCGCTGACCCTGCTGCCCAAGCTCGCGCCTCGGGCGGCGGCCCGCTACTACCTGACCGGGGAGAAGTTCGGGGCGGCCGAGGCCGCCGCGATCGGGCTGATCACGCTGGCCGTGGACAGCGCCGAGGGCGTGCAGTCCGCGGTCGCCGATCTGGTCGCCGACCTGCGGCTCGGATCCCCGCAGGGGCTGGCGGCGTCCAAGGCGTTGACCACCGCGGCGGTACTGGCCGGCTTCGATCGGGATGCGGAGCGGCTCGCGGTGGCCTCGGCGCAGATGTTCGTCTCCGACGAGGCCCGCGAGGGCATGCTGGCGTTCCTGGCCAAGCGCCCCCCACGGTGGGCGGAGTAGGCACTTTGGGTAACCCGGCTTGCGGCGGGAGCCGTTCGTCGTAGGCTCTGTATCCGATGAGGAACTCAACCCGGCGTAGCCACGACACCAGTGGCACCCCGTCACGTGCCGCTGACACCGACCGGATCCAATTGGCGCAGGTGCTCGGCGATGCCGTCGCGCAGGGCCAGCTGCCGATGAGCGAGTACGAGGACCGACTCGCCAAGGCCTATGCGGCGCAGACCTATGACGAGTTGGACGTCCTGCGCGCCGATCTGCCGGGCTCCTCGGTCTGCCCGCACCGCGGCGGCGATTGCAAACCCGCCCCCGCCACGGTGTTGTTGGGCATCCTGAGTTCCTTCGAACGACGCGGCCGCTGGAACGTGCCCAAGCGCCTGACGTCGTTCTCCTTCTGGGGAGGCGGCGTCATCGACCTGCGCTATGCCGACTTCACCTCGCCGGACGTCGAGATCAACGCCTACTCCATCATGGGCGGCCAGACCATCCTGTTGCCGCCCGAGGTCAACGTCGACATCCACGGCCACGGCGTGATGGGCAGCTTCGATCAGCGCGTCGAGGGCACCGGCACCCCGGGCGCACCGACGGTCAAGGTGCGCGGCTTCTCGCTGTGGGGCGGCGTGGGCATCCGCCGCAAGGGCCGCAAGCCGCGCGGCTGACCGGGCTACGTCCTCGACGTTGACATGGCGCCGGTGCCGCCGGCGCAGCCTCAACCGCGATACAACGCCGGGTCGTCGAGCCGGCCCACCAGCGCGGCCAACTGCTCCACCAGGTCACCGGGCGCCAGGCGGACGTCGCCGGCCAGCCAGGCGCTGATCGTCTGCGCCACGCCGCCGACGATGAAGTGCGCGGCGGCGGTGATCCGGTCGTTGCCCGGCACCCGCAGCACATTCTGAACGTGGTGGCCGGACAGCACCGCGAACAGCGCACTCGATTCGGCCCGCTTGCGCACCAGCAGGGCATTGGTCAGCTGCGCGCTGAACAGCAACCTGCCGACCCGGGCGTCACCGGCGATGACGGCCACCAGGTGGGCGATACCGGCCCGGGTCTGCCCGGACTGGGGCACGGCGGCCACCGCCGCCTGGGTACTGCTCGCCAGGTCGCCGACCACCCAGTCGAAGACCGCGGCCACGAACTCGTCCTTGTCGGTGAAACTCTCGTAGAAATACCGCGATGCCACACCCGCCCGACGGCAGATGCCGCGCACCGTGAGCTCGACCATCTCTCGGCCACCCAGCAGGTCCAGCCCCGCCTCCAACAGTCGTTCCCGGCGCTCGGCGAGCCGGTCGGCTGCTTGCACGCCCCGGTACGGGCGCTCGGGAACGGCGGTGGCCACGCTCATCATCTTGACACCGGGCGCGCAGCTGGGCAATATCAGGAAACCGACGTTCTCACAATTAGCGAGGTGCAGCCATGACGATCAGCGAACCGATTCCCCTGGTGGAGCGTTCGGTGAGCGATTCGCTGACCCCGCAGGTCACGCCGCGCAGGCGTTCCCTGCTGCCGCAGGTCGACTGCACCGACAACATGATGATGGGCGTGGCGCTGCTGGCCGGGCCGGCCAACGTGATCATGCAGCTGGCCCGCCCCGGCGTGGGTTACGGCGTGCTGGAGAGCAAGGTCGAAAGCGGCCGGGTGGACCTGCACCCGATCAAGCGGGCCCGCACCACCTTCACCTATCTGGTGGTCGCCACCCAGGGCACCGAGGAGCAGAAGGCCGCATTCCGCGAGGCCGTCAACAGTGCCCACCGCCAGGTTCGGTCGACCGCCGACAGCCCGGTCAAGTACAACGCGTTCGACCGGGACCTGCAGTTGTGGGTCGGGGCGTGCCTCTACAAGGGCAACGTCGACATCCACCGCATCTTCCTGGGCGAGATGGACGACGAGCACGCCGACCGCCACTACCACAACGAGGGCAAGGCGATGGCCACCATGCTGCAGGTGCCCGAGGACATGTGGCCCGCCGACCGGGCCGCCTTCGACCGCTACTGGCAGGAGCAGCTCGACAAGGTCCACATCGACGACGCCATCCGCGAATACCTCGAGCCGATCGCGGCGAGCCGACTGCGGGGCCTGACCCTGCCGGGGCCGCTGCAGCGTGCCAACGAGCGGCTCGCGTTGCTGATCACCACCGGATTCCTGCCGCAGCGGTTCCGCGACGAGATGCGACTGCCGTGGGGACCCGACCAGCAACGCAAGTTCGACCGGTTGATGCGCATGCTGCGCGGGGTCAACAATGTGCTGCCGCAGTTCCTGCGCGGTTTCCCGTTCAACCTGATCCTGTGGGACCTGGACCGGCGTATCCGCTCCGGGCGCCCGCTGGTGTAACCCGCGCGGCGCTCAGGCGTTCTTGGTCAGCGCCCACCAGACGGTGCCGGCTTCCCCGGCCAGCTTTCCGGCCAGGGTCCGCTGGTCGAATGAGTGGGTCAGCTTCCCGTTGTTGATGGTCCACACCCAGGAGTTGCCCTCACGGTGTGCGTCGGAGGACCAGCCCACATCCAGGTCGTTGACGTTGAGGCAGTCCGAACCGCACGGTGCCAGCAGCCAGGTATGGGCGGCGCCCGCCCTGACGATCCCGGCGCCGTCGGTGATCGTCATCGTGAACGACCCCGCCAGCGACACGGGTTGCCCCGGACTCACCAGTCCGATAGCTCCCCCGACCAGGATCGCGGCCAGTGCCAGACCCTTCTCCCACACCGCTTCGTTCCTTCCCTGACCTCCGTTTAGCTAGAAAATCTAGGGTTTTCGCCGGTGCGGGGAAACAGGGTTTTCCCTTGCATCGCCATGACCCGCCGCACAGTCGATGCCGTCGACCGAACGGTAAGCCCCGCCTGATGTCCGCGCCGATACACCGACCGGCAAGAATGCATCCATGGTCGAGCAGAGCCTCTGGATGCAGAAAGTCGCCGCCGATCCCGGGCATTCGCAGTGGTACATCGAACGCTTCCGGGAGATGGCCCGCGCCGGAAACGATCTGGCCGGCGAAGCACGCTTCGTCGACGCGATGGCCGCCCGGGGCGCGCGCATCCTCGATGCCGGTTGTGGCCCGGGCCGGGTGGCCGGCGTCCTGGCGGCGGCCGGTCACGATGTGGTCGGTGTCGACGTCGACCCGGAGTTGATCGCCGCCGCCGAGCAGGACCATCCCGGTCCGCGCTACCTGGTCGGCGACCTCGCCGAACTGGATCTGCCCGCGCGCGGCATCCCCGACCCGTTCGACGTCATCGTCTGCGCGGGCAACGTGATGGCGTTCGTCGCCCCCAGCACGCGGGCTACGGTGTTGCGCCGGTTGCGGAGCCATTGCGCCGACGACGGCCGGGCCGTGATCGGTTTCGGTGCCGACCGGGATTACGAGTTCGACCAGTTCCTGCGCGACGCGTCGGCCGCCGGATTCGCCCCCGACCTACTGCTGGCGACCTGGGACATGCGGCCGTTCGCCGCCGACTCGGACTTCCTGGTCGCGGTGCTGCGGGCCGATCACAGCGGCAGCTGATCGTCCTCGGACAGCTCGCCGAGTTCATCGACGGTCAGCACCTCGGTCATGTCCTGCTCCTGGTAGGCCAGCCGCCCGACCCGGTGCGCGACGACCGGCGCGGTGATCAGCGTGAACACGATGCTGACGATCACCATGCCCGCGTCGTGGCTGCCGCGGAGCCGGATCAGTGCGCCGAGCAGCACCAGAATCAGCCCCAACACCTGCGGTTTGGTCGCCGAGTGCATGCGGGCGAGGGTGTCGGGGAACCGCACCACGCCGATCGCCGCGGTCAGCGCCAGCACCGATCCGGCGAGCACCAGCACGCCGGCGATCACAGCGGGCACGTTCATCGCGTCCTCCCCACGTCCGGTGCATCGTCGCGCACCCGGAACCGCGCCACGCTCACCGATCCGATGAAGCCGACCAGTGCCAGCGCCGCCAGGCTGTAGGTCGCGGTGGTGTCCCGGCTGACCGCGGCCCAGGTGCCGATGGCGCACATGGTCATCGCGGCCAGGGTGTCCAGCGCCACCAGTCGGTCCAGGGTGCTGGGCCCGATCAGCAGTCGGTACATGGTGATGATGGTGGCGATCCCCAGCAACGCACCCGCGCTCACCCAGATGAAGGTCATGCGGTCCTCCCGGCCGGCTGCCAGTCCTCGTCTCGTTCGAAGGCGTCGATCAGCAACCGCTCGACCTGCCTGGCCTGGTGGTAGAACCGCGCGACCGACTGCGGCGATCCGACATCGATCACGTGGCAGTACAGGATGCGGCGCACCTGGTCGATCTCCAGCACCATCGATCCGGGAATCAGGGTGGTGATGGCCGAGGCCAGCACCAGCACCAGGTCGGACTTGATGCTCAACTCCACCCGCAGCACCCCGGTCTGCGGCGGCGGGCCCGGACGGACCGCCAGCCACATCAACTGAATACTGGACACCGCCAGATACCAGCCGAACAGCCCGATCAGCTTGATCAACGGAATCAGGTGCAATCGGCCCTGTACCGGCACCGGCGGCATCGGCAGCACCACCAGGATCACCGTCGCCACCACGGCGCCCATCACGATGTTGGGCACGCTGAAGCGGCCCCACAGCAGCACCCACACCAGGGTCAGGGCGGATATCGCAAAGATCCGCAATCCGAGGGCCCTCACGGTGCATCCACCTTCAGCACCGTCGAGATGTACTCGCCCCGGTCCAGGACCTCCGATGCGGCCCGCTGGGTGTAGCCGAAGATCGGGCCGGCCAGCACGGTCATGGACAGACCCAGGGCGATCAACCCGAGCGTGGGGACCACCATCCACGTCGGCATCTTCCCGACGTCGATGCGCTCCTTGTAGGACACGTCGGCGACGTCGTCGAGCAGCACCGGCGGCGCCGCGAGCGCCAACTCGCCTTCGGGGGCGTCGACCCGGCGACGCCAGAACGCCGTGGTCCAGATCCGGGCCAGCACGTACAACGTCAGCAGACTGGTCAGCACCGCCCCGCCCACCAGGCACCAGGCCAGCACCGATCCGTCACCGACACCGGCCTGCAGCACGGCGGTCTTGCCGATGAACCCCGAAAACGGCGGGATACCACCGAGATTGAACGCCGGGACCAGGAAGATGAACGCCAAGAGCGGATTGGCGATCAAACCGCCGAGGCGCTGCAGCGACGACGCGCCGCCCTGGCGTTCGATCAATCCGGCCGCCAAGAACAGTGTGGTCATCACGATGATGTGGTGCATCACGTAGAAGATCGCACCGGACATGCCCATCTGGCTGGACAGCGCCACCCCGAACATCATGAACCCGATGTGGCTGACCAGGGTGAACGACAGGATCCGCTTGATATCGCTCTGCGCTATGGCGCCGAGGATCCCGATCAGCATGGTCAACAGCGCCGCGACCAGCAGCACCCCGTCCAGTCCCCCGTCCGGGAACAGCAGCGAGTGCGCCCGGATGATCGCGTAGACACCGACCTTGGTCAGGATTCCGGCGAACACCGCGGTGATCGGTGCGGGCGCGGTCGGATAGGAGTCGGGCAGCCACGCCGACAGCGGGAACACCGCGGCCTTGATGCCGAACGCCACCAGCAGCACCGCGAACACCGCGCTGCGGACACCGCCGGGCAGATCACCGGTGCGCAGCGCCAACTCGGCCAGGTTGAGTGTCCCGGTGGCCGCGTAGACCAGGGCGATACCGAACAGGAACACCAGGGACGAGGCCATCGAGACCATGACGTATCCGATGCCGGCCCGGATCCGTTCGGCGCTGGCGCCGATGGTCAGCAGCACGAAGCTGGCCGACAGCAGCATCTCGAACCCGACGAACAGGTTGAACAGGTCGCCGGCCAGGAAGGCCAACGACACGCCGGTGGCCAGGGTGAGGTAGGTGGGCAGGAAGATCGAGACCGGCTGGCGATCGTCGCCGTCGCGCACCCCCTGCCCGATCGCGTACACCATGACCGCCAGCAGCACGATCGCCGACACCACCAGCATCAGCGCGGAGAGCCGGTCGACCACCAGGCTGATCCCCAACGGCCCCAACTGTTCCTCGGTGGGACCCCAGCCCCCGACGTGCAGCACCAGGGTGCCGTCGCGGTCGGTGAGGTAGAGCAACGCCGCACTGACCGCGGCGACCGCGCACAGCACGGCGATGGTGATCGGCCGCTGCAGCCGGGGGCGCCGACCGACGATCAGGGTCAGCGCCGCACCCAGTGTGGGGAGCAGCACCGGAAGGGGCATCAGGACAGCGGCCAGACTCACCGCGCTTCCTCGCTTTCGGGGACGGCGTCGAGTTCGTCGGGCGCAACCGGTATCCCGTAGTAGGGCTCGGCGGCCATCACCTCGTCGTCGGCGAGATGCGAAACGCGGGTCGCTTCCTGGTCATCGCCGATGTCGTCGGTGGTGGTCAGGTGGTAGGAGCGGTAGGTCAACGCCAGCACGAACGCGCCGACGCCCATGGTGATGACGATGGACGTCAGCACCATGGCCTGTGCCAGCGGATCGGCGTCGGTCTCCATCCCCTCGGTGCTGTTGTAGATCGGCGGGCTGCCGCCCGGGCCGGAGACGTCGATGATCAGCAGGTTGATGGCGTTGCCGATCATCATCAGGCCCAGCAGTGCACGGGTCAGGTTGCGCTCCAGCAGCATGTAGACCCCGCAGGAGACCAGCCCGGCCGCCATCACCAGCGGAAGCAGATGTGTGGTCATGACACCCCCGCCATCGATCGAGGCCGCGAATCCAGTTCCTGATCCAGCCGCGCCCCGAGACTGCGGAGGACGTCGAGCACCATGCCGACCACCACCAGGTACACCCCGATATCGAAGAACAACGACGTGACCACGTGGACATCCCCGAACACCGGCAGGGTGACGTTCAGTACCGCCGAGGACAGCACCGGTGCACCCAGGAACAGCGAGCCCAGTGCGGTACCGCCCACCATTGCCAGCCCGGCCCCCAGGATCTTGCTGGAGTCCAGGGGCAGTGTCTCGCCGAGTTCGTAACGCCCGCCGGCCAGGTAACGCAGCGCCAGGCCGAGTCCGGCGGCCAACCCGCCGGCGAACCCGCCGCCGGGGTGGTTGTGCCCGGCGAACAGGAAGTACAGCGACACCACCATGATCAGCGGGAAAATGATGCGGGTCGCGACCTCCAGGACCAGCGAACGCTGGTTGGGGTCGTAAAAGGCGCTCCCCCGCAGCCAGGTGGTGGATCCGACCGCCGGACTGTAGGGAGTGGTCCGGGTGTCCGGACCGGTGTCCGGGCGCAGTGCCCCGGCGTCGGCCACCCTCGGCGCCCGGCCGAAACGCCGGGTACGGAACACCATCGAGGCCACTCCGGTCGCGGCGACCAGCAGCACCGAGATCTCGCCGAGCGTGTCCCAGGCCCGGATGTCGACCAGCAGCACGCTCACGGCGTTGGCGCCGTGCCCGCGGACGTAGGCGGCCTCGGGAAGCAGTTCGCGGACGGTGCGCTGCGAACGCGCCCCCATCGCGAACGCCGTCAGAACCGCGACACCGACGCCGACCGCCACCGACAGCAACGCGCGCGGCAGCCGATGCTGCATGGTCGGTTCGGCGGATTCCGCCGGCAATGTGCGCAGCACCAACACGAAGATCACCAGGGTGACCGTCTCGACGAGCAACTGGGTCAGCGCCAGGTCGGGCGCGCCGTGGAAGGCGAACGCCGCGGCGCAGCCGTACCCGGTGACGCCGACCATCAGCACGGCGGACAGTCGGTTGCGGGCCAGGGTCGCGCCGATCCCGCCGGCCACGACCATCACCGCCAGGGTGAGGTGCAGCGGGCGGTCCCACAGCAGTAGCTCCACCTGACCGCGGGCACCCAGCGCCAGCGCGCCCAGTGGCAGCACCACCAGAGTCGCGAAGATCATGCCCTGGTTGATCGGCAGCGACCCCCGCTGGGTGACACCGGTCAACCGCACCGCTGCGATGTCGAGCAGGCGCAGTGCTTCGTCGTAGATCCGGTCGGCCTTACCCAGCGGCAGCCGCCGCAGCCGGGTGAGCTGCAGCGGGCCGCGAGCCGCGAAGATCCCGGTGCCGACCACCAGCACCAGTGCCGACAGCATCACCGGCAGGCCCAGACCGTGCCACAGCGCCAGGTGGTAGCCGGAGCCCTGCGGCGCCTTGTCGATGGTGTCGGTGTAGCCGTGCAGCACCGTGTCCAGGCCCACCGCGCACAACCCGAGGATCAGGCTGGCGACGGCCAGCACCCCCGGCGGCGCCAGGAACGCCACACTCGGCCGGTGCAGGTCGGCAACGGCGGGGCTGGGCGCGGACTGCCCCTTGTCGGCGAACCCACCCCAGACGAACCGCACGCTGTAGACCACGGTGAACATCGACGCGATGACACCGGCCGCCAACACGTACGGCCCGGCGGCGCCCAGCACCGGGGACTGTGCCTCGGTACCGAAGATGGTCTCCTTGGCGATGAAGCCCACGAACGGCGGCACCCCGGCCATGCTGGCCGCGGCCGCAGCCGCGATCAGGAACAAGCCCGGACAACGCCGGCCCAATCCGGCCAGCTCCCGCAGGTCGCGGGTACCGGTGGCGTGGTCGATGATCCCCACCACCATGAACAGCGCGGCCTTGGCCGCCGCGTGCGCGCACATGGCCGTCAGCCCGGCCAGCATCAGGTCCCCGCTGCCGGCCCCGACCAGCACGATCATCAGCCCCAGCTGACTGACGGTGCTGTAGGCCAGCAGCAGCTTCAGGTCGTACTCGCGCACCGCACGCCACCCCGCCAGCAGGGCGGTGGCCAGGCCCAGTACCAACAGGGTGGGACGCCAGCCCGGGGAATCGGCGAACCCCGGTGTCAGCCGCGCCACCAGGTAGATGCCCGCCTTGACCATCGCCGCGGCGTGCAGATAGGCGCTGACCGGGGTGGGCGCGGCCATCGCGCCCGGAAGCCAGAAGTGCAGCGGCACGATCGCCGACTTGCTCAACGCACCGACCAACACCAGCAGCACCCCGACGGTGACGACGGTGCCCGACGGCGGCTGCGCGACCAACTCCGACAGCAGGTAGGTGCCGGCGGTCTGGCCCAGCATGATGATGCCGACCAGCATGGCCAGTCCACCCGCGGTGGTGATGACCAGGGCCTGGGTCGCGGCCCGCCGGTTGGCCGCGCGTTCGGCGTAGTGGCCGATCAGCAGGAACGACAACACCGTGGTCGCTTCCCAGAACACGTAGAGCACCAGCATGTTGTCGGCGACCATCAGTCCGAACATCGACCCGGCGAACCCGATCATCTTCGCCGCGAAGCTGGGCAGCCGCGGGTCGAGGGCGTTGTCACCGACCGGCTGGAAGTAGGCGGCGCAGTAGAACAGCACCAGCGCGCCGATGCCCAGGGCCAGCACGCACATGATCGCGCTTAGCACGTCGAACCGCAGGGCGATATCCATCGACAACCCGGGCACCCAGGGCACCGTCGTGCGGTGGTCGTCGGCCGGTCCCGTCGGCCAGTTGGCCAACACCCAGCCCAGCGACGCCAACGGGATAGCCCCGAGGAGATAGAACGCCGCCCGCCCGAACCGGCGCACCAGCCCGGGCGCCGCAGCTGTGCCAAGACAATGGGCAAGCAGTATCGCTAGCATCACGCTCCACGGGCCGTTTCGATTAAGTCGATGCGTTCAAGGTTGTCGTTGGGTCCTATCGCGGCAGAACGCCACGGCGGACGCGCCGAAGCGCGTCCGCCTGACGTCTCCACGATTACATGTAACCAGTCTGTGCGGTGCCGGGGCCCCGCGCCATGGAATATGACTCCCATTCGGCGGGGGGTTGAACACCCATATCGACGCCCGGCACATCCCCCGGTGGCGACTTACGGCTCGATCAGCCCGGTCCGTATCGCATAGCGGGTCAGGGCCAGTCGATCACGTAAGCCCAGTTTCTGCAGGGTATTGGTGCGGTGCCGGTCGACGGTCTTGGCGCTGATCCCGAGGGTCTTGGCGATTTCTCGCGCGGAGAAGCCCTCGGCGATCAGCTTCAGCACTTCCTCTTCCCGCGGGGTCAGGATCGTCTCCGGCAGCGTAGTGCCCTGCCGCGCCCGATGCAGATACTCGCGGATCAATGCGGTCACCGCACCGGCGTACAGAAACGGCTCGCCGCGGATCGTGGCCCGGCAGGCCTCCAGCAGGTCCTGGTCGGCCACCGACTTCAACACGTAGCCCGAAGCGCCGGCCTTGAGGGCCTCGAAGAAGTACTGCTCGTTGTCGTGCATCGACAGCATCAGCATCCGCACGTGCGGGTGGTTTCGGTTGATCTCCCGGGCGGCCTGCAGTCCGGTCATCCGCGGCATCGCGATGTCGAGGATCGCGAGGTCGACCTCGGTCTGCTGCACCAGCGCCACCGCTTCGGCGCCGTCGGCCGCTTCGGCGACCACCGTCAGGTCGGGCTCGGCATCCAGGATCATCCGCAGGCCACTGCGCACCAGCGCGTGGTCGTCGGCGAGCAGAATCCGCGACGGCTGCGTCGGCTTCATCGGCGGCCCGGACCGGGTCGAGCCGGCACCACCAACCGGACTTCGGTGCCCTCGTTCGGCTCGGAGGTGACGGTGAGCGTGCCGTGCACCAGCAGGGCGCGTTCGCGCATCCCGGTCATTCCGGCGCCCTCCACACTCATGCCGCCCCGGCCGTTGTCGGCGATCCGCAACGTCAGTTCACCGGCGGCGTTGATGTGCAGATCCAACCAGACCTTCTGGGCGCCGGAGTGCCGGGCGATATTGGTCAGGCTCTCCTGGACGATGCGGTAACACACCAGTTCGACGTCGGGGGTCAACCGCTCGGCCTGGGGAGCGATGTCTTTGACGACGTCGATGTCGGACACCTGGGTGAATTGGTTGCACAGCGCCTGCAGGGCGCTCTGCAGGCCGAGGTCTTCCAACGCGTCGGGCCGCAGCCGGCGCGCGATACTGCGTACCTCGTCGAGGCTGGCCCGCACGATCTCCTGCGCCTCCCCCAACTCGGGGCGGATCTCGGCGGGGGCGGCGTCCACCGCACGTTTGAGGGTGAGCAGCGCGACGGTGAGGGTCTGGCCGATCTCGTCGTGCAGTTCCCGGGCGATGCGCTGCCGCTCGTTCTCCTGGGCGGTCAGCGCCAGGGCGCTCGACGAGGCCCGTTCGCTCTCCAGCCGGTCCAGCATCGCGTTGAACGATGCGATGAGGTGATGCAGTTCGCCCTCGCCGGGATCGTCCACCCGATCGGAGCGCCGCAGCAGGTCGACCCGGCGCATGGACGCGGCGAGGCGATCCAGCGGGGCCAGACTGGACCTCAACAGCAACGCGTTGGCGCCCACCACCACCGCCATCCCGATCACCAGCACCGGGATCTCGGTCAGTCGGACCGGACCGGACACGGTCGCCGGCGACATCGCCAGCGCCAGGGTGCCGACGGTGAAGACCAGACCGTTGATCAGCACGACCCGCCGGAACAGTCCACGTGTGGGCGCGCCGACCCGTCGCCGCAAGCGGTCGACGAGCCCCGTGCAACGGCTCATACCCACACCCTGACTGCGCGGCCGATATTTGTCCATACGGGCTGCCGTAGTCCCCGAATGGGAGTCAAACACCATGGCGAGCGGCCCGTCGCGGCCCGGAAAATGAAGGTAAGCCCAGCGCATCGGAGCCTTTGCCGCCGCCGTCGGCGTGTTTGCCGCACCCCCGGAGTGTCAGCGCACCACCGAAGCGCTGGGCGAGGTTAGATCGAATCGCACCAAAGACGACCCATGACCGGAGGGATACCACCACAATGGACCGCCACACCGGCATCTGCCGGCCATGAACTTCGCTGCGTTACCGCCGGAAGTCAACTCCGGACTGATGTACACCGGTCCCGGTGCGGGTCCGATGCTGGCCGCTGCCTCTGCCTGGAGCGCACTGGCCGCCGAACTGCACGCGGCGGCCGCCGGTTACGAGTCGGTGGTCGCGGAGTTGACCGGCACGGCGTGGTCGGGTCCGTCGGCGGCCGCGATGACGGCTGCGGCCGCCCCGTACGTGGCGTGGCTGAACCTCACCGCGGGCCAGGCCGAGAAGACGGGGCTACAGGCCCAGGCCGCGGTGGCCGCCTACGAGGCGGCGTTCGCGTTGACGGTGCCCCCGTCGGTGGTGGCGGCCAACCGGGCACAGTTGCTGACGTTGCTGGCCACCAACGTGCTGGGTCAGAACGCGGCGGCGATCGCGGCCACCGAAGCCCAGTACGGCGAGATGTGGGCCCAGGACGCCACCGCGATGTACGGTTACGCCGCGCTGGCCGGGTCCGCCCGGGAACTCGAGCCGTTCCAGCCGCCGCCGCAGACCGCCAACCCCGCCGGTCCGCTCGGCCAGACCGGCGGCCCCGGTGACCCCACCGGCAACCTCGCCCAGACGGTGTCGTCGCGGCTGGCCTCGGCGTTGAACGGTCCCGGTGCGGCCGAGGCCACGCCGGGCCTGGCCCCCGACGTGCCGTTGCCCACCGACCTCCCGTCCGGCCCGTTCGACTGGCTGGGAGTGATCGCCGACGAACTCGGTGTCGGGGTCGCCCTCCCGTTGTCGGTGCTCGGGGTCTGGCTGGCCGGTGCGGCGATGTACTTCGCCGAGCAGGACTCCCGGGAGATCTTCGACACCCAGGACATCCTGCGCGCCGGCCAGCGCAGCATTCTCGAAACGCTGGACCAATTGGGCGTGCACGGAGAGCTGCCGTCGATCGACACCCTGCGTGTCCCGCACGTGCCGGTGGTCGCGGCCATCGGCGAGGGCTTCCCGATCGGGGCGCTGTCGACTCCGATCGGTTGGGCCGAAGCCGCCCCGGAGATCCGCCACGTCAGCTACTCGACGCCGCTGAGCAGTGCCCTGCCCTCGGCGACCCCGGGCGGGATGGGGACCGCGTTCGGGCAGATGGCCCTGGCGGGCATGGGCGGCAGCGCCCTGGCCGGGGCGATGAATCAGCGTCGTGCGGACTCCGGCAAGCAGACCGCCGTCGCAGCCGGCGCCGCCGGATCGGCGAAGAAGACGGCGGATTCCTCCGAGCCGACGGCCCCCGGACTGTCCCCGCTGGTCTCGGTGGGCGAACTCGCCGCCGGCATCCGCGAACTCGGCGAGCTGCACGACGCCGGCTACCTGACCGGCGAGGAGTTCGCCGAACAGAAACGCCGGCTGCTGGCCCGCTGAGCGCCGGGCCCGCGGCGCGCACTCAGCGCCGCCGCGACCCCAGATAGTCCCCGACCACCGCGGCACCCAGACCGTCGAGGTCGGGTACCACCACCCGGCCGGAGACGCGCCGGGCCACCTGGTCGATGAACCGCGCCAGGCCCGGGTCGTCGCCGAGCCGAAAGATGGTGATCTGCGCACCGAGCCGGGCGACCTCGTCGAAGCCCCGGACGGTCAGCGCGATGGTCCGCGGGTGCGGCGGGTAGTCGAAGAACACCGACGGGCCCGTCGATCCATCGCCGCGGTAGTCCTCCAGGTGCGCGGTCGGCTCGCCGTCGGTGACGATCAGCACCACCGGCTGGGCGTTGGGGTGCCTGCGCAGGTGCCGGGCGGCCAGCGCCAGTGCATGGTGCAGGTTGGTGCCCTGTTCGTAGACGCCCTCCAGGCCGGTCAGCTCGGCGGCGGTCACCGTGCGCGCATACCGCCCGAATGCGATGATCTGCAACGCATCCGAACGGAATCGGGTGCTCACCAGGTGGTTGAGGGCCAGCGCGGTCCGCTTCATCGGCAGCCAGCGGTTGTCCATCACCATCGAGAACGAGGTGTCGACCAGCAGTGCCACGGCCGACTGGGTGCGGGTCTCGGTCTCGGAGACCTCGACGTCATCGACGCTGATCGACAGCCGGCGGCCGCTGCGGAAACCGTCCCGCTCGCCCACCTCCCGCAGCACCGCGTTGGTCAGGGTCCGGGTGACGTTCCAGGGTTCGGTGTCGCCGAACTGCCACGGCCGGGTGGCTCCGGTCAGCTCGCCGGCCGCCCCTGCGCGACGGTGGTCGCGTTCACCGCGTCGGCCCGAAAGTTGGCGTGCCACATCGCGGAGCGCGGTCTCCCCGAGCCGGCGCATCGCCTTGGGCGACAGCCGCCACTGCCCATCGGAACTGCGGTCGAGGAATCCCTGGTTGAGCAGCGCACGTTCCAGTTCGGCGAGCGCCCGCGCATCCACCGCGGCCTGGTCGCCGAGTTGGCGGGCCAGCGCATCGAGGTCGACGTCGTCCATGCTGGCGCCGGGATAGGCCTGCGAGAGCTGCTCGGCCAACTGCTCGAGCTCGGCGATATCGGCCAGCGCCTGCGCGCCCTCGCCCATGCCCAACGGGTTGTTGCCGGAGAACTTCGACGAGCCGGTCCAGTCCTCCCCCGGGCGTGCGGCCTGCAGGTGCGCGTCCAGGCGGTTCAACGCCTGCTGCAGTGCCGGCGAGCCGAATGCCTGCTGCGACAACGCATCCAACTCGGCACGCTGTTCCTCGCTCAAGCTGTTGCGGAACCGCTGGGCCGCCGCGGCGCGCTGCGCCAGCGAGTCCAGCAGCTCCTCGACGTTGCTCGGGTTGTCCGGAAAGAACTCGCCGTGCTTATCCATGAACTGCTGGAAGTCCTCGGCGCTGTCCTCGCCGCGCGCGTGCTTGTCCAACAGGTCGTTGAGATCGTCGAGCATGTCGGAGACCCGTTGCCGGTCCTCGTCGGTGGCACCTTCGAGGGCCTGCTTCATGCCGGCGAAGCGCTGATCGAGCATCTCCCGGCCGAGCAGGTCCTCGATCTGCTCGTAGGACGCCCGGGCCTCGGCGCTGCGCCAGTTGTAGTCGGAGAGTTCCTGCACGGCCTTGGCCGGTGACGGCGACAACGCCTCGATCTGCATCTCGGCGAAGCGGGCGTCGTCGTCCAGGGCCCGGGCCAGCTCTTTGCGTTCGGCCAGTACCGCGTCGTCGAGCAGTTTCTTGATCTCGGCCAGCGTCCCGTCGAGATTGTTGTCGCGCAACAGTTCCCGGCGTCTGCGTTGCGCCGCCGCGGCCAGTTTGTCCGCCCCGGTCATGTTCTTCGTGCCGCGGCGCAGCATCTCCTGCAGGGCGCGTCGGGGCGAGGTGCCCTCCATGACGTCGCGGCCGATCTCCTCGAGCGCCTCGGCCAGGTCGACCGGCGGCGCGAGCGGATCCGGCCCACCGGTGTAGGCCGAATACCGCGAAGCATGGCTCTTAGCCATAGACGGTTTCACCCTCGTCGGATGTCTTGTCGATACGTTTGGCCAAATACAGTGCTTCCAGGGCCAATTCGAGTGCCGCAGCACGCTCGCCCTCGGATTCCGCACCGAGCCGCTGTGCGATCGCGTCGACCACCGGCAGGTCGCCCAACGCGGCCAGCACCGCTTTGGCCGACACCCGCTCACCGGTGGTGACCGCCGCGTCCTCCACCGCGGCCACCAGCGGCCCCACGTCCAGACCGCCCAGCTCCCGTGACGCGGTGTCGGCGGTGGCACGGCGCAGCAGATGTTCCAATACCGCCTGCTCGCGGCCCTCCTCACCGGATTCGAACTCCAGCTTCCCGCGCAGCACGTCGACGATCGTGCCCAGGTCGACCACCCGCGCCACCGGTTCGGCTTCGCCCAACACCGCGCCGCGGTGTCGCGCCGAGGCCGCCACCGTCTCCGCGGCGGCGATCGCGAACCGCGCCGAGACGCCCGAACGCTGATCGATCGAGCGGGACTCGCGCAGGTAACGGGCGAAGCGCGCGAGTACGGCCAGCAGGTAGGTCGGCACCGCCGCGCTCAGGTGGGCCTCCTGGGCGATCACGCCGACCTCGGCGTCGAGTTCCAGCGGGTAGTGGGTGCGGATCTCGGCGCCGAAGCGGTCCTTGAGCGGGGTGATGATCCGGCCGCGGTTGGTGTAGTCCTCCGGGTTGGCGCTGGCGACCACCAGGACGTCCAACGGCAGCCGCAGTGTGTAGCCGCGCACCTGGATGTCGCGCTCCTCCATCACGTTGAGCATCGCCACCTGGATACGTTCGGCGAGGTCGGGCAGTTCGTTGATCGCGACGATGCCGCGGTGCGCCCGCGGGATCAGCCCGTAGGCGATGGTCTCGGGGTCACCGAGGCTGCGGCCTTCGGCGACTTTGATGGGGTCGATGTCGCCGACCAGGTCCGCGACGCTGGTGTCGGGGGTGGCCAGTTTCTCGGTGTAGCGCTGGCTGCGGTGCCGCCACGCCACCGGCAGGGCGTCGCCGAGTTCGGCGGCCCGCCGGATCGACTCGGGCGTGATCGGCGAGTACGGGTGCTCACCGAGTTCGGCGCCGGCGATCACCGGGGTCCATTCGTCGAGCAGTCCGACCAGTGCGCGCAGCAGGCGGGTCTTGCCCTGACCGCGCTCGCCGAGCAGCACGATGTCGTGTCCGGCGATCAGCGCACGTTCCAGCTGCGGCAGCACGGTGTCGTCGAAGCCGAACATGCCCGGCCAGATGGCCGCGGCGTCGTCGCCGGCGGCGAGGCGGGCGAGCAGGTTCTCGGCGATCTCCTGTTTGATGCCTCGTTCCGGGTAGCCGGCGGCACGCAGTTCGCCGAGCGTGGTGGGCAGATCGTGCGGGGTATTCAGCGCGGTCACCACTCCACGCTACGACGGGCGCGGGGACGCGTCACCAGGTCCCGGTTTTCCGGGCCAGAAATACCCGGTACCGTAGGTATCGTGAATTCCCGGCAATGGCGTGATCGACCGGCGCAGATGTACTTCGGTCCGGCCTCCTGGCAGGCTCGGCTGCTGGCCCTGGCGGCCGCCGTCGTCCTGCGTACCTCGATCGCGGTGCTGACGCTGGTCGGCATCGTGATCAACCGGTTCTTCCCGGCCGCGCTGCAACGGGCGCGCCTGGACGTCATCGATGCGCCGATGCGCTGCATCCGGGCACTGCCCGGCACCACGGTGACGCGGGTGCGACTGAGTGACTGTCCGGCCGAATGGGTGGTGGCGCCCGCCGCCCGCGACTCCGACCGGGTGATCGTCTACTTCCACGGTTCCGCACTGGTGACGCTGGGGCTCAATTCGCACCGCCGGTTCGCCAGCAAGCTATCGGCGGCCACCGGCGCCAAGGTCTTCAACGTCGGTTACCGCTTGGCTCCGCTGGCCGGCATCGAGGAGGCGGTCGCAGACGGTCTGTGCGCCTACCGGCATGTGCTCGACGCCGGGTTCACCGCCGACCGCATGGTGCTCGCCGGTGATTCGGCGGGCGGGCTGATGGCCGCCGACACCGCGCTCGCGGTGCGCGACGCCGGGCTACCGGTACCCGCGGGTCAGGTGTTGCTGTCGGCGCTGACGTCGTCGGACATGGAGATCAAGCGCGCCGCGGCCCGCAGCCGCCGCGATCCGTTCTTCCCGTTCCTGGCGTTCACGTTCATCTACCGGGTGTTCGCCACCGTCAACGGAACCCGCGAACTCCCCGTGATGCCACCGGAGGCCGACCTGCGCGGGCTGGGGCCGGTCCTGCTGCAGATCGGCGACAACGAGCTGCTGCGCAACGACACCTTCGTGCTGGCCGACGCGCTCACCGCCGCGGGCGTGCCGAACTGGGTGCAGGTCTGGGACCGCTCCCTGCACATGTTCCAGCTCAGCTTCGACGTCAACCCCGATGCGCGGCGTGCGATCGCCGAGATCGCCGACTTCGTCGACTACGCGGTGGCCGCATCTGCGCCGAATGTCGACTTGACGCACGCCGATGAGCAGAAAACGGTGCACAACCCGACACTCGACGCGTAGGGACCTACCCCCCGAGCAGCGACAGCAGCAGCGGGATCCGGTTGGCCTCGATCTCGGGCTGCGGCAGCACCGCACGCACGATCGCCGCGCCGTCGAAGGTGTTGGTGAGCAACGCCACCAGCGTCGGGTAATGCTCTTCGGGAAACGCCTCCGCCGTGGGCAGTGCCCGTGCCGCGTCGGCGATCTTGGCGCTGTATTCGGCGAGCACCTCGGCCAGCACGGCGCGCAGTCGGTCATCTGTGCGCGCGGCGATCAGCAGTTCGTAGAGCACCGCATTGGTGTCGTTGGCGGTCAGGTCACGCAGCACCGTCAACGCCGCTTCCAGCGCGGGTGCGTCGACGGGGATCTCCGCGACCTGCTTTTCGAACCGCTCCAGTTGGCGCCGCAGCACTTCCTGGGCGGTGGCGGCCATGAAGTCGCCCATGGTGCCGAAATGACGGAACAACGCTCCGTCGGAGACCCCGGCGCGTGCCGCGATCACCTTGGCCGACGCCCGCGCATAGCCGATCTCGGCGATGGTGGCGATGCTGGCGTCGAGCAGGCGCGCGACGGTGGTCTCACGCCGTTGCTGCTGTGTCCTGGCCATCTCAGATCGGTTGCAGCTCAGATGATTCGGCTCGCAGGAAACGGCCGGAACGCATCGTCGTGCCGTAGCCGTCGCAGAACTGCCCGTCGCGGAACACCACCGTTCCGCCCACCCCGGTCGCCACCACCGCGTCGTCGTTGCGGTTGACCATCCGGGACAGCCCGCCGTAGAACGGCACCGTCGCCTCGTGATAGCCGTCCACGGCATCGGTCAGGCCGGCCGGGTCGATCACCACGAAGTCGGCGCGGTCGCCGCGCCGCAGGGTGCCGGCAGCGAAACCGAACCAGTCCGCGACCTCGGCGGTGAGCCGGTAGACCGCCCGCTGCACGCTCATGAACGGCCGGCCGGCCTCTTGCGCGTCGCGGACCCGCTTGAGCAACCGCAGCGAGAAGTTGTAGAACGCCATGTTGCGCAGGTGCGCGCCGGCGTCGGAGAACCCCATGTGAATGGTCGGCTCGTTGGCCAGCTTGTCCAGCATCTCGGGCCGGTGGTTGGCCACGATGGTGGTCCAGCGGACGTTGCGCTCGCCGTTGTCGACCAGCACGTCGAGGAACGCGTCCAGCGGATGCAACCCGCGCTCGTCGGCGATCTGCCCGAAGCTCTTGCCGATCAGGCTGGCATCCGGGCAGTCGACGATCACCGCGTCGTGGAAGTCGCGGTGCCACAACGCCGGACCGTACTTCTTGCGGTCGAAGGACTTGCGGAACCGGCGCCGGTATTCGGTGTCGGCCAGCAGGGCGTTGCGCTCCAACTGGTCGCGCAGGTGCAGCGCGGCGGTGCCGGCACCGAACTCCTCGAACACCGGCAGGTCGATACCGTCGGAGTACAGCTCGAACGGCACCGGCAGGTGCTGGAAGCGCACCGCGGATCCGAACAGTGCGTTGAGCAACCGGGTGCCCGGACCCATCACCCGCACCGCACCCGGTGCGGACTTGCCGTCGGCGGAGACCAGCAGGCTCATCCGCACCCCGCGCCGCCGGCCGAACATGGCACTGCTGGTCAGGAAGAAGTTCAACGCCGTCCACGGTTTGGCGACGTTGGGGGCGCTCTGCAGCATCCGGCCGCGGCGGCGAAGCACCTTGATCAGCCGTCGGCGTTCCCGCCAGGTGGCGAACGTCGACGGCAGCGCCCGGGACCGGAAGCGGTCGCCGTCGAGCTTGTCGATCGCGGCGTCCATCCCCGACATGCCGAGCAGGCCGGCGTCCAGTCCCGCCTCGAGCAGTTCGGCCATCTTCTCCAGTTCGGCGTCGGTGGGTACGACGCCGTCGGTGGTGGCGCGGTCCAGACCGAGCACGGCGGTCCGCAGGTCCGAATGGCCGAGCATCGAACCGATGTTGGGCCCCAGCGGCAGCGTCTCCAGCGCGCGCACGTATTCGGCCGGATCCGACCAGGTCTTCTTGGCTTTCAGCGCGTCCAGCACGAACTTGCGCGGCACCGCCTCGACCCGGCTGAACAGGTCCGCGGCGTCCTCGGAGTCGGCGTAGACGGTGGACAGCGAGCAGTTGCCCAGCAACACCGTGGTGACGCCGTGCCGCACCGATTCCCGCAGGCCGGGGTCGAGCAGCACCTCGGCGTCGTAGTGGGTGTGCACGTCGATGAAGCCGGGCACCACCCACTTGCCCGCCGCGTCGATCACGTCCGGGCAGCCGGTCTCGTCCAGTTCCCCGGCGACGATGTCGGCCACGACCCCGTCGCGGATGCCCAGGGTGCGGACCTGCGGGGCGTTACCCAGGCCGTCGAACCACAGCCCGTTCCGGATGATCAGGTCGTAAGCCACATCGTCTCCCAACTACCAGCCGTTGAGATAGATAGTGAGTGCTTACAACCTTTACGTCAAGACCTCAGTGCGCGAAGTGCCGCGCCCCGGTCAGGTACAGCGTGATGCCGGCCTCGGCCGCCGCCGCGGTCACCTCGTCGTCGCGGACCGAGCCGCCCGGGTGCACGATCGCCTTCACCCCGGCCGCGGTCAGGGTCTGCAGACCGTCGGGGAACGGGAAGAAGGCGTCGGAGGCCGCCACCGCGCCGGCCACCCGCTCGCCGCCGCGCTCCACCGCCAGCCGGGCCGCGTCGACCCGGTTGACCTGCCCCATGCCCACTCCGATGGTGGCGCCGTCGGCGGCGACCACGATCGCGTTGGACTTGACCGCCCGGCAGGCCCGCCAGGCGAAGACCAGGTCGGCCAGGGTGTCCGGGTCGGCCGGGGCGCCGGTGGCCAGCGTCCAGTTCGCCGGGTCGTCACCGTCGGCGTCGAGTTCGTCGCGGCGCTGCATCAGCAGCCCGCCGCTGACCTGGCGCCATTCGGTGCCGCCGCGCAGCGGTTCCGACGCCAGCAGCACGCGGATGTTCTTCTTGCGTGCCAGGATCTCGACGGCGCCGGGCTCGTAGGCCGGCGCCACAATCACCTCGGTGAAGATGGTGCTGACGTATTCGGCCATCTCGACGCTGACCTCGGTGTTGGCCGCGATCACGCCGCCGAACGCGCTGAGCGGGTCACATTCGTGGGCCTTGCGGTGGGCGTCGGCCACCGAGGTCGATGAGACCGCGATACCGCACGGGTTGGCGTGCTTGATGATCGCCACGCAGGTCTGTTCGTGGTCGAACGCGGCCCGCCAGGCGGCATCGGCATCGGTGAAGTTGTTGTAGGACATCTCTTTTCCGTGCAGCTGGTCGGCCTGCGCCAAGCCCGGCCAGGCACCGCCGTCGCAGTAGAGCGCGGCCTGCTGGTGCGGGTTCTCGCCGTAGCGCAGCTGCGCGGCGCGCCGGTAGGTGCGGCCGAACCATTCCGGGTTCGCCTGGCGGGGCTCCTCGGGGGCCAGTGTCGAGCACATCCAGCTCGCGACCGCGACGTCGTACTCGGCGGTGTGCCGGAATGCCAACGACGCCAGTCGTTTCCGCTCGGCGAGGGTGAACCCGCCGGCCTTGACCGCGGCCAGCACGCCGTCGTAGCCCAGCGGGTCGACCACCACGGCGACGCTGGGGTGGTTCTTGGCGGCCGCGCGGATCATCGAGGGCCCACCGATGTCGATCTGCTCGACGCATTCGTCGATGCCCGCGCCGGAGTCCACGGTCTCGCTGAACGGGTAGAGGTTGACCACCACCAGTTCGAACGCGGCGATCTCCAGCTCGTCGAGCGCCGCGGCGTGCTCGGGCTTACGCAGGTCGGCCAGCAGCCCGGCGTGCACCCGCGGGTGCAGGGTCTTCACCCGCCCGTCGAGCACCTCCGGGAATCCGGTCACCTGCTCGACCGGGGTCACCGGAATACCTTGGGCCGCAATCGTCTTCGCGGTAGATCCGGTGGAGACGATATCCACGCCCGCGGCGTGCAGGCCGGCGGCCAGATCCACCAGGCCGGTCTTGTCGTAGACGCTGATGAGCGCCCGACGAATGGGTCGCGTGCCGTCGGTCATCCTAGGGTTGCCTTTCGTCCGTTCCACGTCACGCCACCGGTCGCCAGAGCGGCCAGCACGTCGACCAGGAGCTTGCGCTCCACCGTCTTGATGCGTTCATGCAAAGTGTCTTCGTCGTCGTCGTCGAGCACGGCGACGGGTTCCTGGGCGAGCACCGGGCCGGTGTCGGTTCCGGCGTCCACCAGGTGCACGGTGCAGCCGGTGACCTTCACCCCGTAGGCCAACGCATCGGGCACCGCGTGCGCGCCCGGGAAGGCCGGCAACAGCGCCGGGTGGGTGTTGACGGTGCGGCCCATGAACCGGGCCAGAAAGTGCGCTCCCAGGATTTTCATGAAGCCCGCCGAGACCACCAGGTCGGGGCGGTGGGCCGCGGTGGCCTCGGTCAGCGCCAGGTCCCAGGCCGCCCGGTCCGGGTAGTCACCCATCGCGACGGTGAACACCGGCAGTCCGGCGGCGGCGGCGATCTCCAGGGCCCGGCAATCCCGGTCGGCACCGACGGCCACCACCCGCGCCGGATAGTCCCCGACGGCCGCGGCGAGCAACGATTCGAGCAGCGACCCGGTTCCGGACGCCAGCACCACCAGCCGTGCCGGGACGCTGGGAGCCAGATGGATCGGTTGCACGGTGACTGAGCCTAACGGCCGATGCACCCGCGGCGAAGTCGGGCGGACAACGCGGGCGATCAGGCGGAGCGCTGCACCGCGTCGCGGGCGACCCGAAGCGCGGTTCCCACCCCGTCCATCCAGATCTCCACCATGTCCCAGGTCACCTCCGGGTGCCCCGCCGGCTGGACCATGTTGCCCAGCTTGGACACCTGTCGGTACGCCAGATCCTGGAAGTCGGAGTCGTCCAACTCCGGGAACTCGTCGTATTCGCTGCAGAGTTTCGCGTCCTCCAGCGCGTCGTAGAGAGCCTCGCCGAGGTCGTCGGAGAGCCCGCACGGCGGTGGTTGGACGTCACTCAACTGCATTCCGGCCTTGACGCCGTCGACCCAGATCATCACCACGACGTCGAGCACCTGTTCGTGTCCGGGCGGCAGCACCAGTCCGGTCAGCTTCTCGGCCCGGGCGCCGGCCAACATGTCCAGCGTCCTGCGCCGGCGCACCTCGGGCGCGGGAGTTCCGCCGGTGGACTCGGCGCTCACGACATCGGTCATGCAGTCCCCTGGTTGACGTTCGAACGGGCGGTATCACCCATCCGACCAGTCGGCCGCGACATATATAAGGGACGGAAGTCCTTGATTTAGCGGTCGTACCCGTCGTCGTCGGTGAACATCAGGTCTTCGGGATCCTGCAGCGGCCCCGGTGGCCTGATCGGCGGGTGCGTTCCGGCCTCGCGCGACGGCTCCGGGGCCGGCGTCCACCGCAGTCCGCCTTCGTCGACGACGTCGACGACCTCGTCGGGCTCGGGCGGCTCGTCGGGCTCGGGTGGCACGGGTGGCTCGGACGCCGCGGGCGCCTCGTCGTGTTGCGGCCGCCCGGGCTCGGCGGCCGGGGCCGGGTCCGGTTCGGCGACCGGATCGGGCGCGGTACCCCGGTTCGGGCCGGGCGGCAGTACGCGCCGGGGTGCGGCGATCGCGCCCCGGCGCACCCCGCCGATCATCACGACCGTCAACGCGCCGATCCCCAGGAACCACCCGAACACCGCGGGACCGAAGGTCAGCTGATCCACGCCGACGCCACCGAAATTGCCCAGCTGTCCGCCGCCCGCGGCACCGAGCAGCGCCATCGTCACCGCCGCGATCAGTGCCGCGGTGGCCACCTTCGCCAACGCCGGCAGCAGCGGCAGCGGCCGGCGGGCGCATTGCTGCCCGACGGCCACCCCCGCGGCGGCCCCGATGATCAGCAGTGCCACCCACGCCGGCCCCAGCGGCGGACGGGGTGCCGCGGCCAGGATCGGCAACGCCGGGATGTCACCGCCGAGCACCGTGAACGCGCTGAACAACGCGGGACCGATGTGTGCACTGGACCCGACCGCCATCGCCGTCGCTCCCACCACGACGTTGGGCACATACAGCACCGCCAGCAGGGTCAGGCTGAACTGACCGAACAGCGAATCGGTGATCCCGTAGAGCTCGTGCATGGTCCGCCAGTGCCAGACCAGGGAGAGCACCGTCGTCACGCCGGCCAGACCGAACAGCGCCAGCATCCCGGCGAGCGCGGCTCGCACCGACTCGCCCAGCCAGTTCGGCAGCCGCAGTTCGGCTACCGCCCGGGAACCCAGCCGTGTCGCCACACCGATCGCCGCGCCGATCGCGTGCACGGCGAATACGTGGACGAAGGCGGTCAGGGCCACCGGGGTCTGCAGTTCGGTGATGACCGAGGCGGCATCGTGGATGATCGCCAGCATGATCGCCGCGATCAGCAGTGGGCCGCCCACCGCCGACGCCACGATCCAGCGGACCACGAACCAGGAGGTGCCCCGGGAGGTGGCCTGCGCCGTGGTTCGCGCGGTTCCCGCCACCATCAGCAGCACCGGCAGCAGGGGCAGCACCCCCAGATCGCGGCCGCCGATCGAGATCGGAACCTGGTGCACGGCCAGCCACATGCTCGCGATCGCACCGAACGCCCCGGTCATGTCGCTGTTGGCGATCAGCAACTGCAGCAGCGTCACCGCCGCGATGATCGTCAACGCCACGACGGACGGACCGAAGGCGACCCGTAGCAGGTCGCGCGTCGGGTTCGTTCCTGGTCTGCCGCCGGTCACCAATGTCACGCTACGAGCACGTTCAACTCGGCGCCCGCGCGCGGGTTAGGGCTGCGCCGGCCCAGACGAGGCGGCGCCGCCCTGCGACTGCTGACCGCCCGTCGAGCCCTGTCCCGGACCCGAAGCGCTCTGGCTTCCGGTCGACGACGTACTCCCCGTTGCACCCGTGCTCCCCGTCGCACCCGTGCCACCGGTCTGGGGCGAACCGAAGCTGGGGAAGCCGGTCGGCGGGGTCGGCGGGCCCTGCGGCGCCGACGGGGCCGGGTTGGCGCCCGTGTTGAACCCGCTGACGCCGGTGGTCTGATGCGCGCCGGTGTTGTACCCGCCCGTGGCCGTGTTCTGCTGCCCGCCGAAGCCCCCGCCGGCCGGCCCGGACGGGTAGCCGCCGTAGGCCGGATAGCCGGACGACTGCTGGGGTCCGGGCTGACCCGGCTGGCCCTGGGGCCCGTAGTTCTGTTGCCCCTGATGGCCGGGCTGGCCGTAGTAGTTGCCGCCGGGCGGCAGCCCGTACTGGCCGTAGGGGTCGTACTTGGGACGCGGCGCGGGTGCGGTCACCACGCCCGCCTCCAGCAGCAGTGCCCCGACTGCCGCGACGGCCTGCAGCACGCTGAACGTCAGGATCAGCCACTGCCACAGCTCGGCGCCGGTGGAGGCGACACTGGAAATGGCCGTCAACGCACCCAGCGAGGCGATCACCGCGACGACCGCGGTGTGGGTCTTCGCCTTGGGCAGCAGGCTCACCCCGGCCAGCAGCGCGGCCAGCACGGCCAACGGAACCATCAGCCGACCGCCCGGCGGGACGAGCGGGAAGTCCACCGCGCTGATGTTCGTGATCAGCCCGAAGTTCGCCAGGTACACACCCAGCCCCAACGCCAGCACCGCGATCCGGAGATAGAACGGCAGCTTGCTCTCGGCCTCGGCGGTCTTGGCGAACGACGGGGTCGACGGCCCGTAGGAGCCTGACGGCGGGTTCGGCTGGAAGCCGGGACTCCCGGACGAGTAGGTCATGAGCTCTCCTGTGCTTGTGGGCAGGGTGCTTCGAGCAGGTACGGCGCGGTTCGACCATCCACGCTAGCGCACGCGTAGCGGTCGTCGCTGGGTCAACACCGAGCGATAGCGGCCCCCGGTTGTTGCCCGTCGAACAAGAACACGTTCTAATCACCGATATGGATTACGGGCTTGTGCTGTTCACCAGTGACCGTGGAATCGACCCGGCGGCCGCCGCGAAACTCGCCGACGACCACGGCTTCACCACCTTCTATGTGCCGGAGCACACGCATATCCCGGTGAAGCGGCAGGCCGCGCATCCGACCACCGGCGACGAATCGCTGCCCGACGACCGCTACATGCGCACCCTGGACCCGTGGGTGAGTCTGGGCGCCGCCTGCGCGGTGACCTCACGGGTGCGGTTGTCCACCGCGGTGGCACTGCCGGTCGAACACGATCCGATCACGCTGGCGAAATCGATCGCCACGCTGGACCACCTGTCCGGCGGACGGGTCAGCCTGGGAGTCGGATTCGGTTGGAACACCGACGAATTGGCCGACCACGGTGTGCCCGCGGGACGGCGCCGCACCATGCTTCGCGAGTACCTGGAGGCGATGCGGGCGCTGTGGACGCAGGAGGAGGCGTCCTACGAGGGCGAGTTCGTGAACTTCGGCCCGAGCTGGGCTTGGCCCAAGCCGGTGCAGGCCCACGTACCGGTGCTGGTCGGTGCGGCCGGCACCGAGAAGAACTTCAAGTGGATCGCGCGCAGCGCCGACGGCTGGATCACCACACCGCGCGACTTCGACATCGATGCGCCGGTGAAGTTGCTGCAGGACACCTGGGCGGCCGCCGGCCGGGACGGCGCGCCGCAGATCGTGGCGCTGGACTTCAAGCCCGACGCCGACAAGCTCGCCCACTGGGCCGAGATCGGCGTCACCGAGACGCTCTTCGGGCTCCCGGACCGTTCCGAGGCCGAGGTGGCCGCCTACGTGGAGCGCCTCGCCGCCAAGCTGGGCCTGAGCTCCTAGCGCCGCCCGCTTTCCTCGCGAGCGTGCGTGTCTGCACGCAGACACGCCGCTTTCGCCGGCATTCTGCGCACGCTCACGACGGGCAGCAGGCTCAGCGCACCGTGCAGCGGTTGCCGTAGTCGAACGCGCGCACCGTCACCGACGCACCCAGCGGGTCGCCGTCGGAGAGCAACGCCACCAGGTCTTCGTCCTCGGTGGTGGCCAGGAACCGGGTGCCGTCGGCGTCGAGTCGGCCGATGATGATCCCGGTCGGGGTCTTCCAGTCGTGCCGCACGCTGTAGGTCTCGACGGTGGCCGGCCCCTCGGCGCTCTCCGTGACCGGGACGGCCTGCGCGGCGGCGTCGGCGCGCGCCTGCAACTCGGCGCTGCGGTCGGCCTGCCACGGCACCGGGGTGGTCGCGTACACCCCGGCCGCGTACTTGCTCTGCATGCCGCCGTTGGCGCCGACGAACGCGAACTTCCCCGGGGCGCTGCGGGCGAAGGCGACGGCCTCGGCGATCGCATGCATCGAATAGTTGTTGCCGGCACCGCCGAAGAACGGCAGCCCGCCGGTCAACGTCAGGCCGCGCGGGTCGTCGGCGGCCAGCCCGAAGGCGTCACAGATGTTGAACACCGGCACCGCGAAGCAGCTGTAGAGGTCCATCGCCGCGACGTCGCCGAAGCCGATTCCGGCCATCTCGAGGGCCTCGGCGGTGGCCGCCACCGCGGCCGGGTAGGCACCCAGGTCGGGGCGCTCCAGCAGTCGCTGCTCACGCAGGTCGGCGTGGCCGTGCAGGAACACCCAGCGGTCTTCCGGCACGCCCAACCGTTGGGCGGCCGCCACCGACATCACCAGCGCCGCGGCACCCTGGTTGACCTGGTCGCGGGCCACCAGCAGGCGCGGGTAGGGGTCGCAGATCATCCGGTTGCTGGCGTTGACCGTGGTCAGCTCGTCGACCGACCGCTCCACCGGCGAAGCCGAGAACGGGTTCTTGGCGGCGATCTTGGACATCGGGGCGAACAGTTCGGCCATGGACTGCAGGTAGTCGGCCTTGCTCATCCCCAGCCCGGCCCGGCGGGCGTTCTCCAGCAGGGCGTACTGCACCGGCGCTCCGGTCAGCCCGTGGATGACGGTGTAGCGCTCGACGAAGTCCTCCAGCCCGTAGCCGCGGTCCTCGAGTTGCCCGTCGACGGTCTCGTTGAAGTCCGGCTTGGTCTCGGACTTGGCGAAGTGCCGCAGTGTGGAGGTGGCATCCGATCCGCACAGCAGCACCACGTCGGCGGCGCCGGCCACGATCTCGCCGGCGAATTCGGTGAGCAGCTTCTGCGGTCCCTGGCCGCCCACCTTGTCCAGTACGGCCCGGGCCGGGTCGGCACCGATCAGCCGTGCCACCGAACGCGGGAAGTTGTTCGACTTGCCCAGCGGCGCAGGGGCTTTGGGAATGGAGATCTCGAACGCCCGGGTGGCCACGATCGCGTCGATGGCGGACGCGACCTGCTCGGTGTCGGCCCCGCAGTCCGCCAGGGCCGCCTGCGCGGCCGCCGCTGCCAGCTGCACCGGCGACATCGCGCGGTAATCGGCGTCGTCGATGCGTTCGGCCGACTGGCCGACGCCGACGACGACGGGGGTACGCGGGTCGATCATGGGGTCACCTCACCACAAAAGCCGACCGTGCCGTTTCGTTCCCCCGCAAGCGGGAGGTGCCCCCAGCAACGCGCGGATGGCGGCGTACGAAACGGCACGGTCGGTGCTGATTGTTACTTACAGGCTCTCGAGGATCTGGCGAGCCAGCGCCGCGGTGGCCGACGGGGTCTTGCCCACCTTCACACCGGCGGCCTCCAGGGCCTCCTGCTTGGCGGCCGCGGTGCCCGACGAGCCCGACACGATGGCGCCGGCGTGGCCCATGGTCTTGCCCTCCGGCGCGGTGAACCCGGCCACGTAGCCGACGACCGGCTTGGTGACGTTGGCCTTGATGTAGTCGGCGGCCCGCTCCTCGGCGTCGCCACCGATCTCACCGATCATCACGATGACCTTGGTCTCGGGGTCCTTCTCGAACGCCTCGATGGCGTCGATGTGGGTGGTGCCGATCACCGGGTCACCACCGATGCCGATCGCGGTGGAGAAGCCGAAGTCCCGCAGCTCGTACATCATCTGGTAGGTCAGCGTGCCGGACTTCGAGACCAGGCCGATCGGGCCGGTGCCGGAGATGTTGGCCGGGGTGATCCCGACCAGGCACTCGCCGGGGGTGATGATGCCCGGGCAGTTCGGCCCGATGATGCGGGTCTTCTGTCCCTTGTCCACGTTGTAGGCCCACGCGTACGCGCTGTCCTGCACCGGGATGCCCTCGGTGATGACGACCAGCAGCGGGATCTCGGCGTCGATGGCCTCGATCATCGCGTCCTTGGAGAAGGCCGGCGGCACGAAGGCGATCGACACGTCGGCGCCGGTCTTCTCCATGGCCTCGGCGACGCTGCCGAACACCGGCAGTTCCACGTCGGCGCCGCTCGCGTCCTTGTGCGACACGGTGGTGCCGGCCTTACGGGCGTTGACACCGCCGACGATCTGGGTGCCGGCGGCCAGCATGCGCGCGGTGTGCTTGGTGGCCTCGGCTCCGGTGATGCCCTGGACGATGACCTTGCTGTCCTTGTTGACGAAGATCGACATTGGATTACGCGTCCTTTCCAGCGTTGGCCAGCTCCGCGGCCTTGTCGGCGGCCTCGTCCATGGTTGCGACGACGGTCACCAGCGGGTGGTTGGCCTTGGCCAGGATCGCCCGGCCCTCATCGACGTTGTTTCCGTCGAGGCGCACCACGAGCGGCTTGGTTGCGGCGTCGCCGAGGATCTCCAGCGCCGACACGATGCCGTTGGCGACCGCGTCACACGCGGTGATGCCGCCGAACACGTTGACGAACACGCTCTTGACCTGCGAGTCACCCAGGATGACGTCCAGGCCGGCGGCCATCACCTCGGCGGAGGCACCGCCACCGATGTCGAGGAAGTTGGCCGGCTTCACGCCGCCATGCTTCTCACCCGCGTAGGCGGTGACGTCCAGGGTCGACATGACCAGGCCGGCGCCGTTGCCGATGATGCCGACCTCGCCGTCGAGCTTGACGTAGTTCAGGTCGTGCTGCTTGGCCTTGATCTCCAGCGGGTCGGTGGCGTCGAGGTCGGCGAACTCGGCGTGCCCGGCCTGACGGAACTCGGCGTTGCCGTCCAGGGTGACCTTGCCGTCCAGCGCCAGGATCTGGTCGTCGGGGGTGCGCACCAGGGGGTTGACCTCGACCAGGGTGGCGTCTTCGGCGATGAAGACCTCCCACAGCTTCGCGATGGTCACGGCCGCGGCGTCGAGCACCTCGGCGGGCAGGTGGCCCTGCTCGGCGATCGAGCGGGCGAACGCCAGGTCGACACCCTTGACGGCGTCGACGGGCACCTTGGCCAACCGCTCCGGCTTGGTGGCGGCGACCTCTTCGATCTCCATACCGCCCTCGACCGAGCACATGGCCAGGTAGGTGCGGTTGGAACGGTCGAGCAGGAAGGAGATGTAGTACTCCTCGGCGATGTCGCTCGCCTCGGCCACCAGCAGCTTCTTGACGACGTGGCCCTTGATGTCCAGACCGAGGATGTTCTGCGCGTGGGTGAACGCGTCGTCGGCGGTGGCGGCGTACTTCACCCCGCCGGCCTTGCCGCGGCCGCCGACCTTGACCTGCGCCTTGACCATGACCGGACGACCGATCTCGGTGGCGATGGCCTTGGCGTCCTCAGCCGAGGTGGTTACCCGGCCGGGGGTGGTGGGCACGTTGTGCTTGGCGAACAGCTCCTTCGCCTGATACTCGAAAAGATCCATGGGCTCACTGTCTTATTACGTGTCGCCGGCGGGGCCGGCCTGTCGGATTGTGTAGAGATGTAGCTCCCGAGGCACTGTATCGAGCCTGCGGCGGGGTTCCCTCCTCACGTACCACTGCTGTGGCACATCTCACCGCCGGGAAAACGTGATTAGCTTCACATTAGTGATCGGATTCGACCGATGGCTTGCCAGGCCGCGGGGGGAGTGGTTACCGTCACCAGGTCTAGGTCTTTATAACGTTCTGATCACGACCAGAGGAATTTCCAGGCTGATGCAGCACGGTGCACCGATGCGTCCGGTTCCAAGCGGGGTTCGCCCGCGCCGCCGGAACGAGGCCGCGGTCGGCGCGCGCCGGTCTTCGGTTCCCAGCTCCGCCGAGGTCACCGACATCATCGCGTTCAGCGAGTTCGACCGCTTCGACGACGCCACCGACGTGCTGTCGGCGCCCGAACTCGACGACCTGACCGACACCGACAACATGCCGGTGCTGCGCCTGGCCTATCCGCGCGGCGGCTACCCGGACGACCGGCACCCCGACCGTTCGGTGTCCCCGGTGCCCGCGCGGGGCGGGAAGCACCGCAGCCAGCCCACCAGCGCCGTCAAGAGCCGCGTGATGATCGCCGCCATGGCAGCCGGTGCGGCCGCCGCGGCCGCCCACGCCGCCACCCACCCCTCCGACGACGCCGTCTCGCGGCCCGCCGTACTGGCGGCCAGCAAGACGACCCTGAACGACGGCACCACCACCACCTCCAGCCACGGCCTGCAGATGATCACGGTCAAGGCGGCCGCCAACACCGTCGTGCACAACGAGGAGTTGGCCAAGGGCATGGCGTTCGCCCAGGAGCGCGCCGAGCGCGAAGCCCGACTGCAGCGCCCGCTGTTCGTCGCACCGACCCGGGGCGCGTTCACCTCGGGCTTCGGTTACCGCTGGGGCGTGCTGCACGCCGGTGTCGACATCGCCAACTCGATCGGTACCCCGATCCTGGCGGCCTCCGACGGCGTGGTCATCGAATCGGGCCCCAGCGCCGGTTACGGCATGCTGGTCAAGCTGCGGCACTCCGACGGCACCGTCACCCTCTACGGCCACATCAACCGGTCGCTGGTCAGCGTCGGTGAGCGCGTGATGGCCGGCGACCAGATCGCCGAGATGGGCAACCGCGGCTACTCCACCGGCCCGCACCTGCATTTCGAGGTGCTGCAGAACGGCACGAACCGGATCGACCCGACGTCGTGGCTGGCCAACCGCGGCATCAGCTTCTCCTGACCCGCAGCGGGCCTAATCTGGAACGGTGAGCGATCGCCACCCTCCACCCACCGGCGCGACGCCGTCCGGTCGACAATCCTTTGAGCCTGCCGGGCGCATCATCCGGCGCGCACCGACCGGCGCCATGCCGATCGTCACCGGCGCACCGCGGACACCGCCGCCCTTCGCACCCGCCGCGGCTCCCCCGCCGGGCAGCGACCAATCGGCCGGTGCGGCGATCGGCGCCTGCGTCCTGGCCCTGGTGGGCTGCTGGGCCACCTCGGTGGTCTCCACTGACCTGATCGCCAGCTGGTGGCATACCGACCGCCTGTTCTGCGTCGCGGTGGCCTTCTTGAGCCTGGTCTTCGCGATGACGACGGTGTGCGGGGTGATCATGCTGCTGCTGCGGCGTCCGCTCGGCCGGTATCTGGTCGCGGTCGGCGCGGTGGTCGCACTGCTGACCTTCGGCAGTCTGTTTCTGGCCGGTGCCCGGGTGCCCTCGATCGTGCACGTCATCCCGGTCATCCACGTCGTGACCGTCGTGGCGGCGCTGCACCCGGCCACCCGGCGCTGGCTGCTCGGACGCTAAAGCTTGGTCACCGGCGCGTGGTTGTGCATCAGTTTGACCCGCCCGGAACTGCCGAAGTCGATCAGCGACATCGCCGACTCCCCCACCCCGGACACCTCTTCGACCCGGCCCAGGCCGTACTTGTCGTGGGTCACCCGGTCCCCCGCCGCCAACACCAGCAGCGGCCGGTTGCTCGCCCGGCTCGGCGCCGGGCGCGGGCTGCCGAACTGGCCGGCACCGCTGACCGGGGCGCTCGGCGCCGGGGCGGCCTCGGTGCGCCGCCAATCGATGAGCTGTTGCGGGATCTCCCGCAGGAACCGTGATTCGGGGTTCAGCATGGGCTGCCCCCACGAGGAACGCACCTTGGCCCGGCTCAGGTAGAGCCGTTGCCGTGCCCGGGTCAGGCCGACGTAGGCCAGCCGGCGTTCCTCGGACAGCTCGCGGGCATCGCCCAGCGAGCGCATGTGCGGGAACATCCCGTCTTCCCAGCCGGTCACGAACACCACCGGGAACTCCAGCCCCTTGGCGGTGTGCAGGGTCATCAGGGTGACCATGCCCGCTTCGTGTTCGGGGATCTCGTCGGAGTCCGCGACCAGCGACACCCGCTCCAGAAACGCCGCCAGCACCCCGGCGTCGGGCACCTCGTCGTCGTCGTCGGCGGTGCCGTCGGAGTCGGCGAGCATGTTGGCCCGGTCGATGCTGAATTCGTGTGCGACGCTGACCAGTTCGTTGATGTTGTCCAGCCGGGCCAGATCCTGCGGATCGGTGGAGGCTTCCAGCTCCGCTCGGTAACCGGTCCGATCCAGCACCATCTCGACCAGGCTGCCGAGATCGTCGTCGCAGGAGTGCAGGTGCGCGCGCAGTTCGTCGAGCAGTGCGACGAAGGCGGCGATCGCGTTCTGCGCACGGGTGTTGAGCATCGGCACGCCGCCCTCGGCGGCCGCCGCCAGTGCCGCGGCGAAACCCTGACCGGTGTTCTCGGCGTGCACCGACACGCACGCCTCGGCACGGTCCCCGATCCCGCGGCGCGGGGTGTTGAGGATGCGCCGCAGACTGACCGCATCGCCCGGGTTGTCCAGCACCCGCAGGTAGGCGACGATGTCGCGGATCTCTTTGCGTTCGTAGAACCGCACGCCGCCGACGACCTTGTACGGGATGCCGCTGCGGATGAAGACCTCTTCCAGTGCCCGCGACGCGTTGTTGGTGCGGTAGAACACCGCGACCTCGCCGTAGTTGACGGTGCCGGCGTCGGTCAGGGCGTCGATCTCCTGGGCCACGAACCGGGCCTCGTCGTGTTCGTTGTCGGCGACGTAGCCGACGATCAGCTCGCCGTCACCGGCGTCGGTCCACAATCGCTTCTCCCGGCGGCCGGCGTTGCAGGCGATCAGCGCGTTGGCGGCCGACAGGATGTTCTGGGTGGAGCGGTAGTTCTGCTCCAGCAGGATGGTGGTGGCGTCGGGGTAGTCGCGTTCGAAGTCCTCGATGTTGCGGATGGTGGCGCCGCGGAACGCATAGATCGACTGGTCGGCGTCGCCCACCACGCACAGTTCGGCCGGCGGCAGGTCCGGGTCGCCGTGCCCACCCGCGGAGCTGTGGCCGGCCAACTCCCGCACCAGCATGTACTGGGCATGGTTGGTGTCCTGGTACTCGTCGACGAGGATGTGCCGGAACCGGCGCCGGTAGTGCGCGGCGATCTCGGGGAAGGCCTGCAGGATCGCCACCGTCTCGCCGATCAGGTCGTCGAAGTCCAGCGCGTTGGCCGAACGCAGCCGGCGCTGGTATTCGACGTAGACCGCCGCCACCACCCGGCTCAGGTCGTCGGAGTCCTCGGTGAGGTCGGCCAGCGCCCGGTCGGGGTCGATGAGTTCGTTCTTCAGGTTGGAGATCGCGGTGGCCAGCAGCCTCGGCGAATGCCGTTTGACGTCCAGGCCCATATCGCGGCCGATCATCAACAGCAGTCGCCGCGAATCGTCGGCGTCGTAGATGGAGAAGTTGGAGTTCAGCCCGGGCACCGCCGAGGCCTGGTTGCGCAGGATCCGTACGCAGGTGGAGTGGAAGGTCGACACCCACATCACCCGCGCCCGGGGACCGACGAGACCGGTCACCCGCTCACGCATCTCGGCGGCGGCCTTGTTGGTGAAGGTGATCGCCAGCACCTGGCCCACCCCGACGTCGCGGGCGGCCAACAGATAGGCGATGCGCCGGGTGAGTACCGCGGTCTTGCCCGACCCGGCGCCCGCCACGATCAGCAGTGGAGAGCCCTCGTGCAGTACGGCGCGGCGCTGCTGCGGGTTGAGCCCGTCGAGAAGGTGATCGGTGTGTGGACTGGCGTACAGGGTCATCCGCCACTCCTCCTCATCGCTGCGCTCTGCATCGTCGTCGGCGGGTCATAACGCTCCCCAACGTACCGCCGCCCCACGACAGTCTTTGCGCTGGCACGGCCGTTAGTGGCAGACTTCGGTTCGTGCTCGACATGCAGCGTCGATTTTTTTACGGGTACCGGTCAGCGGTGCCCGTGGTTTAGCTGCAACGCCTGAGCCCCGCGGTCCGCTTCACCGACCCGGGGCTCGTCTGTTGGGTGAGGCCGGGTCGACAGATGAAGTCAACGGGACCAGAATCCACCGACAGCAAGAACCTGGAGTCCTAACCATGACTGCCCAATCCGAACAGCTGCCCGAGATCGATCGGCTGCGCCACGAGATCGACCGCCTCGACGCCGAGATTCTGGCCGCGGTGAAGCGCCGCACCGAGGTGGCCCAGGAGATCGGCAAGGCCCGGATGGCCTCCGGCGGTACCCGCCTGGTGCACAGCCGCGAGATGAAGGTGATCGAGCGGTACAGCGAACTCGGCGAGGACGGCAAGGACCTGGCCATGCTGCTGCTTCGGCTGGGCCGCGGCCGGCTCGGTCACTGAGCAGCGATCACCGCTGCGCCGTACCCCGGCCGCTAATGTCGGGGTATGAGCTCCGTGACGCAGATCTCCGACATCTCCGCCACCCCGGCCTGGGACGCGCTGCGCAAGCATCATCGACAGATCGGTGAGACCCACCTGCGCCGACTGTTCGCCGACGATCCCGAACGCGGCACCGCGTTCACCGTGACCGTCGGCGACCTCTACATCGACTACAGCAAGCACCGCGTCACCGCCGAGACCATCCGACTGTTGGTCGATCTGGCCCGGACGGCCGCACTCGAAGACCGGCGCGACGCGATGTTCGCCGGCGCGCACATCAACACCTCGGAGGACCGGGCGGTGCTGCACACCGCACTGCGCCTGCCCCGCGACGCCCAGTTGCACGTCGACGGCCGCGACGTCGTCGCCGATGTGCACGCGGTGCTGGACGCGATGGGCGATTTCACCGACCGACTGCGCAGCGGCGCGTGGACGGGCGCCACCGGGGAACGCATCCGGACCGTCGTCAACATCGGGATCGGCGGCTCGGATCTGGGCCCGGTCATGGTGGACCACGCTTTGCGGCACTACGCCGACGCCGGCGTCTCGGCGCGGTTCGTCTCCAATGTCGACCCCGCCGATCTGACCGCGAAGCTGGCCGACCTGGATCCGGCCACCACCCTTTTCATCGTGGCCTCCAAGACGTTCTCGACACTGGAGACGCTCACCAACGCCACCGCGGCACGCCGCTGGCTCACCGGTGCCCTGGGCGACGACGCGGTCTCGAAGCACTTCGTGGCGGTGTCCACCAATGCGCGACTGGTCGAGGAGTTCGGCATCGACACCGCGAACATGTTCGGGTTCTGGGATTGGGTCGGCGGACGGTACTCGGTGGATTCGGCGATCGGGCTGTCGGTGATGGCGGTGATCGGCCGGGAACGCTTCGCGGAGTTCCTGTCCGGGTTCCGTATCGTCGACGAGCACTTCCGCAGCGCACCGCTGGAGGCCAACGCGCCGGCACTGCTCGGCCTGATCGGACTGTGGTACGCGAACTTCTTCGGCGCCCAGTCCCGCGCCGTGCTGCCCTACTCCAACGACCTGGATCGCTTTGCGGCGTACCTGCAGCAGCTCACCATGGAGTCCAACGGCAAGTCGACCCGCGTGGACGGCAGTCCGGTGCGCACCGATACCGGTGAAATCTATTGGGGTGAGCCCGGAACGAACGGCCAGCACGCCTTCTACCAGTTGCTGCACCAGGGCACCCGGTTGATCCCGGCCGATTTCATCGGCTTCGCCGAGCCGCTCGACGACCTCGCCACCGCCGACGGTGTCGGCAGCATGCACGACCTGCTGATGAGCAACTTCCTGGCCCAGACCCAGGTCCTGGCGTTCGGCAGAACCGCCGAGGAGATCGCCGCCGAGGGCACCCCCGCCGATGTCGTGCCGCACAAGGTCATGCCCGGCAACCGCCCCACCACCTCCATCCTGGCCACCCGGCTCACCCCGTCGGTGCTGGGGCAGTTGATCGCGCTCTACGAGCACCAGGTGTTCACCGCGGGTGTGGTGTGGGGCATCGACTCCTTCGACCAGTGGGGCGTGGAGCTGGGCAAGACGCAGGCCAAGGCGTTGCTGCCGGTGCTCACCGACGACGCTCCCCCGGCCGCACAGACCGACAGTTCCACCGATGCGCTGGTGCGCCGCTACCGGACGCAACGGGGCCGACCGGTCTGATCCCGGGTTGGGCGATTTCGCCTCACCGTGAGTCTTTCGGCCCGGCGCGCCGCGGCACCGGTCCCGACGGCGGTCCGGCCGGCCGGCGCGCAGTGGCATCACGATATCGGATCGATCATCGATTACGTTCGGCCCCAATGTATTTCGCCTATCAGCGAAAGCCTCCCGCCGGCATCCTGAGCCCGGGGAATCGTGGCTTTCACGCCCCGACCAGCTATCCGCGCCGCCGATCCGTCCGGCTCCGGGCACCCCGGGCCGGTATCCGGTCGCGCTTAGGCTACCGCCATGCAGCTGCCATCCCGTGTCGGTCGAAGTGCCACAACGGCACTCGTCCGCGTCCGTTGCGCCGGCGGGCGCGGGACCGGTTTCGCGGTGCACTGTCGTCGCTGACTTCCCACCACCGGCACGCCTGCCGGTAGTCACCACGGGTGCCCGGCACCCGCCGTCTCGGGCATTGGAAGGTCAGCCATGCGTTCTACTCTCGGATTCCGCCGGTGACGGTCACGTCCCCGTACCCGACGATCCGGGTCGGCGTGACCGCACTCTGGCTCTCGCTGATCGTGCTGCTGCCACTGCTCGCGATCGCCTGGCAGGCCGGCGGACGGGGTTGGCAGGGCTTCCGGTCGGCGGTCACGACCCATGCGGCGCTGGAATCCTTCCGGGTGACGCTGACGATTTCGGTACTCGTCACCGCGCTCGACGTGGTGTTCGGTCTGGCGACCGCCTGGGTGTTGGTGCGTGATGAATTCCCGGGGAAGGGCGTGATCGACGCGTTGATCGACCTGCCCTTCGCGCTGCCCACGATCGTCACCAGCCTGGTGATGCTGGCCCTGTACGGCAACTCCAGTCCGGTCGGCATTCATCTGCAGCACACGCCCCCGGGGGTGGCGATGGCCCTGGCCTTCGTCACGCTTCCGCTGGTGGTCCGCGCCGTGCAGCCGGTGCTGCTGGAAGTCGATCGTGACGCCGAGGAGGCCGCCGCGTCGCTGGGCGCCACCCGACTGACGACGTTCGCCATGGTCGTGCTGCCGGCTCTGCGGCCGGCGTTGCTGACCGGTGCCGGGCTTGCGTTTTCGCGCTGCGTCGCCGAGTTCGGTTCGGTGGTGACGATCGGGGGTGCGGTACCGGGCCGCACCGAGGTGTCCTCGCAATGGATCCGCTCGTTGATCGAGAACGACGACCACACCAGTGCTGCTGCGATATCGATTGTGCTGCTGGCCATCTCGTTTGCCGTGTTGGCCGTGCTGCGCACCGTGGGCGGGCGGGCCGCCAAGCGGGAGGAGGACGCCGCATGACGGGGTGGCCGGGGAAGCGCCACGCCCTGCGGTTGGCGGTCCTGACCTATCTCGGCGTGATGTTGATCGCGCCGGTGTCGGTGATTCTGTACCGGACTTTCGCACCCGGGCTGGACCAGTTCTGGTCCTGGGTGAGCACGCCCGCCGCGGTCTCGGCGGTGAAACTGTCCCTGCTGCTGGTCGTCATCGTGGTGCCGCTCAACGCACTGTTCGGCGTGTCGACCTCTATCCTGCTGGTGCGCAACAGGTTCTGGGGCAGATCAGCACTCCAGTCCATCCTCGACCTGCCGTTCGCGGTGTCCCCCATCATCGTCGGTGTCGCGTTGATCGCACTGTGGGGGTCGTCGGGCGCGCTGGGTTTCGTCGAGAACAGTCTCGGATTCCGGATCATCTTCGGGCTGCCCGGGATGGTGCTGGCGAGCATCTTTGTGACGCTGCCGTTCGTCGTGCGCGAGGTCCAGCCGGTCCTGCTGGAGGTCGGGATCGAGCAGGAGCAGGCCGCCGCGACCCTGGGCTCCAACGCGTGGCAGACCCTGTGGCGGGTCACGCTGCCGTCGATCCGCTGGGCTCTGACCTACGGCGTCGTGCTGACCACCGCACGCACCCTCGGCGAGTTCGGCGCGGTCATCATGGTGTCGTCGAACCTGCCCGGGCAGTCCCAGACCCTGACGTTGCTGGTCAACGACCGGTATCAGCGCGGGGCAGAGTACGGCGCCTACGCCGTCGCGACGCTTCTGATGGGTGTCGCCGCGGCGTTCCTGATCGCCAAGGCGGGGCTACTGGTCTACCGCAGGAGGGCCGACGCCCTGGACTGGATCAGGGAATCGATGCGCTGATCCCCGCCGGCGGGCAGGTCAGGCGAACCGTCTGGTGAACCGCGGCGGCATCCGGCGCAGCAACCACACCAGCGGAGCCCAGGGCCACCGCGGAACCACGGCGTGACCGGTTTCGCGCTCGATCGCCCGCACCAGGGCCTTGACCCCGGATTCGTTGTCCACCATCAGCAGCGTCGACTCCGATTTCGCCGTCATCTCCGATTCGATGTACCCCGGCTCGAGCACCGTGACCCGGATCGGTCCGCGCGGGTATTCCGCGCGCAGGGACTCCCCCAGCGAGGACACCCCAGCTTTGCTGGCGGCATAGGCGGCCTTGACGCCGGGGAGCCCCTTGTTGCCGAGCACCGAGGAGACCAACACCAGGTGCCCACCGCCGCCGGCCTTGAACATCTCCAGTGCGGTCTCGATCTGCACCAGTGCCGCAACCAGGTTGGTTTCGATGGTGGCCTTGTTGGCCCACAGTTTGCCGGATCCCAGCGGCGCGCCCTTGCCGATGCCCGCGTTGACGATCACCCGGTCGAGCCCGCCGAGTTCTGCGGCGAACCGACCGAAGACTTCCGGAACGGCGTCATGATCGTTCACATCGAGTGCCGCGACGGCGACCTTGATACCCGGATAGCGGGCCGTCAACTCGGCCTTCAGGTCATCGAGCCGGTCAGTTCTCCGAGCGCACAGCGCCAAATCGCGTCCCTGCGCAGCGAATACGCGGGCCATGCCTGCACCCAGGCCGGAACTGGCGCCGGTTATGAGGATCTTCTGACGGGTCACCACGGCAGCTTAGCCGTGGGCCGCTACTTGAGCAGCTTGGACATCCTCCGGTCGGCCAGCACCTTACCGCCGGTCTGACATGTGGGGCAGTACTGAAATGACTTATCGGCAAACGATATCTCGCGAACGGTGTCCGAACACACCGGGCAGGGCAAACCGGCGCGGGCATGCACCCGCAGCCCGGAACGCTTCTCGCCCTTCAACGTGGCGGCTTGCTGGCCCACCGACCGGTCCACCGCGTCGCCGAGAACCCTGCCCATGGCGTCGTGCAGCCCCACCAGCTGCACATGCGTCAACCTGGCGGCGGTGGCGAAGGGGGAAATCTTTGCGGTATGCAGAATTTCGTCACTGTAGGCGTTGCCGATCCCCGCGATCACCTTCTGGTCGGTGATGACGTTCTTGATCCGGCCGGTGTTACCGGCAAACAGCCGCACCAGATCGTCGGCGCCGACCGCAAGCGCGTCGGGCCCCAATCCGGCGATACCGGGCACCTTCGCCGGATCGTCGACCAGCCACACCGCCAAGCGCTTCTGGGTGCCGGCCTCGGTCAGATCGAAGCCCGGCGCCTGCCCGGGTGTGCCGAGGTGCACCCGCAGCGCGATCGGACCCTTACCCGGCCGCAGCGGGGCCGGCGCCAGCCGGTCCGACCAGCGCAACCACCCCGCCCGCGACAGGTGCGCGATCAGGTACAGCCCACCGGCCTGTACACCCAGATACTTGCCCCAGCGATGCGCACCCGTCACGGCCCGGCCGTGCAACTCCGCCACCGGCGGGTCGAAGGTCTTGAGCACCGACAGGGCCGCAACGTCGATACGCCCGATGGTGGCGCCTACCGCGCGCCGACGCAGATGGTCGGCGAGCGCTTCGACTTCGGGCAACTCCGGCATGCGCCCGAGTCTGCCCGCTTATCGGGCGATGCGCCCGGCGTCGCGCAATACCAGCGACAGCACCCAGCCCACCAGCGACAACACGATCGCGCCCCAGACCGCCGTCCACCAGAACTGGTCGATGTGCAGGCCCCAGTGGGTGGTGTTGTCGGTGATCCAGGCGGTGATCCACAGCATCAGCGCGTTGACCACGATGTGGAACAGTCCGAGGGTCAGGATGTACAGCGGGATCGACAGCAGTTGCACCACGGGTTTGACGAACGCATTGACCAAACCGAAGATCAGCGCGACCACAAAGATGATTCCGGCCCGCTGCACCGTGGTCTCGCCGCCGACGAACGTGATCCCCGGAACGATCTTGGTGACGATCCACAGCGCCAATCCGGTGAGGGCGGCGCGCAGCAGGAAGGCGGTCATGGGCAGATCGTGCCACGCCGGCCCGGTATGCGAAGGCGTTTGACGCCTTCGCTACCGGTTGCGTGCGTAGTCGCCACTGCCGCTAGCCGTTGGCACCCGGGGTACCGTCGCCCCAGCCTTCGCCTCCGTCTTGGCCGCGGCTACCGTCGGTTCCGGCGCCATCGCTGCCGTCACCTCCGCGACCACCGTGTCCGTCCCCATTGGCGCCTTCGAGCCCGCCGGCGCCGCCGTGGCCACCGTAGCCGCCGGCACCGTACTCTTCCGCGGTACTGCTGGTGCCGTTTCCGCCGTTTCCGCCGTCGCCGCCATCGCCACCGATGGCTCCGTCGTCGTAACTGTGACCGCCGCCGTACCCGCCGTCGCCGCCACGACCGCCACTGGCGCTTGTCGATGATCCGCTGGCGGTGCCGTTGCCGCCGTCGCCGCCATGTCCGCCGTCGCCGCCGCGGCCTCCGATGGCTACGCCCGGGTCAGTTACGCCGATTCCGCCGCGGCCACCGTGGCCACCGTAGCCGCCGTCGCCACCTGTCGCGGTGCCCAGACCGCTGCTGCTGCTGTACACGCCGTTACCGCCGTTTCCACCGGCACCGCCGTCGCCGCCGACACTGTGGAGCCCGACCCCATAGCCACCTTGGCCGCCGTTCCCGCCGTAGCCGCCCATACCGCCGTACCACCCGAGCGCGCCGTAGCGTAGCCCGCTGCCCTCGCCGCCGTCGCCGCCGTCGCCGCCGACACCGCCGACACCGCCAACCCGGCCGGCGCCACCACCGCCCCCGCCGCCACCACCACCGCCGAACTCGCCACCACCGCCGTTGCCACCGACGCCACCGGCGATGCCAGCCCCGCTGAGGCCGCCGTCGCCACCACTCCCACCGCCATTGCCGTAGCCACCGCGACCGCCCCAGCCGCCTTCCTCGGTCTGGAGGTAGCCAGCTCCGCCGTTGCCGCCATCGCCGCCATCGCCACCGCGGCCGCCGGTGCTATCGCCGCCGAAACCACCATTGCCGCCCCGTCCCGCCAAGAAGTGGAGGCTGTTACCGCCGTCGCCGCCGTCACCGCCGTTACCGCCGCCGCCACCTCCGAAACCACCGTTTCCGCCGTCGCCGGCCCAGCCACCAACGGAGCCACCACTATCGAACAACCCGACGCTGTTGCCGCCGTTGCCACCTTCACCACCATTTCCGCCGACGCCGTTGCCGCTCCATACCAGGACCCCCGACGCGCTGGTGGCGCCGCCCCCGAGACCGCCATTGCCGCCGTCACCACCACGACCCGCGCTGACGGTTTCGCTACCGTCGGCGCCGTTGCCGCCGCGGCCCCCATCACCGCCGCGGCCGGTGTCCCCGCCACCCTGACCGCCGTTACCGCCGTTACCCCCGTGGGTGCCGGGTGCAGCGGCCGCAGCGTCGTAGCCGTCACCGCCGTCACCGCCGCGGCCCGCGCCGCCACTGCCCGCACCGTCGCTACCGGTAGCACCGGCAACCGAGCCGGCACCGCCGGCACCGCCGACACCCGCCGCACCCCCGGAGCCGCCGCGGCCACCGTTGCCGCCGTGGATGTTGTCCGCGGTGCCATCGGCACCACGTCCACCGTTGCCGCCGCCACCGTCTCCACCGTTGCCGCCGTCTCCACCGGCGCCACGTGCGCCAGCCGTTCCGACGCTGTTCTTCAACGCGCCCGCCGCACCACCGTCTCCACCGCGGCCACCGTTGCCACCGGCACCACCGACACCGCCGTCCTCACCATTGCCGACGCCGTTGCCCCAGTCGTTGATCCAGTCGCCGGCGCGACCGTCCTGGCCGCCGCCACCGGTACCACCCGCACCGCCGTGCCCCCCGGCGCCACCCACGCCGGCGTTACCTCCCTGGGCGCCGCTGGCACCACCGGCACCACCGACCCCACCGTTGCCGCCGTTGGCGAGCGCGCCGGTCGCACCGTCGAGTCCGTCGCCACCGTCGCCGCCTGCGCCACCGGTTCCGCCGTCGCCGACCCCCAGGGCCGCACCGCCTGCGCCGCCGGCAGCACCATCACTGGCGGCGTGATCGGCGGTGGCACTCAGGCCGTCACCCCCGGCGCCGCCGACACCACCGTCGCCGAAGAGCCAACCGCCGGACCCACCGGCACCGCCGGCAGTCGCGGCGTGGAAAACGCCGTCCTGATCGATGTAGGCGTCAGCCCCGGCGCCGCCCGCGCCGCCGATACCGAACAGCCCGGCAGCCCCGCCGGCCATACCCGCCGCCCCCGCAGCGCCGTCACCGAAGATGACCCCACCATCGCCCAGATCGCCGCCGACCAGCCAGCCCAGCCATGACGTATTCGGCTCGTCGGCGCCTGCAACACCGTTGCCGATCAACGTGCGCCCGAACACGTCAACCCACAGTTGGTTGAGGGACTCGAGATCGTCGGCGTTGCTCGGGTCGGTGATGTTGGCCTGCAGACCCTCGTAGAGGATCGTGGCGAACGCCGCGTAGTTGACGTCCCAGGCAGTGTCGGGATCGAACCAGGACCCCGGATCCAGCACATCGGCGACGAACGCCGAATCGGCTAGGTCGTCGACGAAATCGAAGTCCCAGTCTGCTTGGGCGGCAGGCATCGCCACCGGAGTAAGCCCCAGCGCAAGGAACGCCGCCACTGCACTCGTGGATCCCGCAGCCCGATTCAGACGATTCAGACGCCCGGGACGTCGCCCACGCCATGTAGCACGATTCATCGCCGCTTCCCTTCACTCGCCGGACCCGCGCACGGATACATCCGACTGTTTCCTGTGCGTGCGCTGAGGAAACGGTAATCAACGTGTTATGTCACCGGATACAGGGAAATCCCTGGTATTCCTCTCGAAGACCCCTGTTCCCGAACGCGGGACACCCCGCCGATTCCACTCCATCAGCAGCCGCCACGAGCTTCCTCAGATGTTCACGCGGAAGAGAGAACGGCGGACAGAGCGGCCCGCGAACGGATACCTAGCTTCCGGTACACACTGCTAAGGGTCGTCTCCACCGTCTTGACCGCGACAAACAACTCCGCGGCAATCTGCTTGTTCGACAAACCCGCCGCGGCATATTCGGCGATCCGGCGCTCGGCAGCGGTGAGCTCGGCGCCTAAGACCGTCGCCGCCATCCGGTCCAGCTCGGCGCGCGCCCGCTGCTCCCACAACGGCACACCTAACCGCTCGAAGGTCTCCAGCGCCGCGCCCACTGTGGCTCGCGCGGTCTGCATACGGCGGCGACGGCGCTGCACTTGACCCCGCAACAACTGGGTGCGCGCCGTTTCGAACGGCATCGGCAATCGCTGGTGATGGATCAGCGCGACCAGAGCGGCCTGCTCAGCTGCCGCCAGATCACCCTGTGCGGCCAGCAGATGGCAACGACCTCGCGCACCCATCGCCAGCATCCATGGACGATCGTGCCGGGTGCCGTTGGACTCCAACGCGGCGATCAACGGCTCAGCCTCTTCGAATCGCCCCAGCGCGGTCAGCGCCTCCACGGCGTCGGGAAGGAACGCACCCGTGATGATCTCGGCGTGGTGGTCGGGTTCAAAGACAGCCCGCAATGGCTCGAGTGCAGACAATGCGGCCGCATAGTTTCCCAAAGACACTTCCAGAAAACCCACAGCCGTCGCCGCGGCAACGCTCTGGTGCACTCCGCCGGTGACTTCCGTAGCCGCAAGGATCGCTTGTGCGGCATCGCGGGTCAGCGCTTCGTCGCCGAGGTACGCGGCGATCGCAGCCTGGGTGCCCCAAGCCTGAACCAGCAGTGTTTGGCCACCCAACTGCTCGGCACGCTGTGTACAGTCCGCGGCGATCTCCGCGGCAGCCGAGTAGTTCCCCAGCCACATCTCGATCATTGCGGCGATATCGGCGGCCCAGAGGATATCGATCTCGGTTCCCTGCGCCTGCAGATCCGCGGATACCACCTGCAGCTGTTCGCGTGCCACCAGCAAGTCGCCACTCCAAGCCCGCAGCACCGGCACTGCGGCACTGGCCCGCAGACGGGCGGTCGCGGGGTGGTCGAGATCCTCCAGATCCAGCGCCAACTTGAGGGACGGCCAGTCCACGCCCAGGCCGAACATGGTGCTCACCACTACTTTTATCGTCAACGCCTGGCTGCGCAGTGCGGGCACGGCGAGCCGCTCGGACTGTGCCGCGGCGATCTCCGCCAGTTCGACGGATCGCTTCATATCGCCGGTCAGACCCGGCAACGGCGTGAGCAGCAGCCGGGCGCGCAACTGCAGAACCGGGTTGTCGGCGGACTCGGCCACGGCCTCGGTCAACAGATCGGCGGCGGTCGTCAAATTCCCGTCGAAGGCGATGACCCCGGCGAGCGAGATCAATGCGATGCACCGCACCGTGCTCGGGCCTCGCAGGCACACCAGGGCCGATTCCAGATGGTCACGGGCCGCCGCAATCTCACCGGCTCGAAAACGATGCTCCGCAGCCCGTATCCGGCGAAGCGGAGTGTCGCCGCCCAGTTCGATGGCCAACTCCATGAGTTCGGCGGCCACCGTCGGGGCGCCCCGGGACTGGGTGGTGACAGCGGCAGCATCGAGTGCGTCGAGCATGTCTGGATCAGCAGTGGTGGCAGCCAGCGCCAGATGCCGTGCGATGAGCTCGGGTCCCTCGACGATATCCGCCAGTCGACGGTGCATGGCCCGCCGCGCCGATGGCGAAGCGGCACCATAGACGCCTGCGGCGAACAGCGGATGACAGAACCGGATTCGGCCGCCGTCGATCTCTACCACACCGTTGCCTTCACTACGTTCGAGCAATTCGACGACGCGGTCCGGGCTGATTGCGGTGGCGAGGCTGATGGCCTGCACCGTTGGCGAGGCGATACTGGCCGCGGCCAGCAGCACGGCACCGGATTCTTCGTCCAGTTGCCCGATCCGCTCCTGAACCAGAACAGCGAGGCTGGCGGGGAGTTCGGCGGCAGTCCTGCCTGGTTGTTCGGCCACGGACCGGGCCAGCTCCAGCGCGAAGAACGGATTGCCTCCTGATATCTCGTGAATCCGGATAATCGCAGGCCGCGGCAGCGTCTGCTCCAGCCCCAGCGAGATCAAGGAATGCAGACCGCCGACAGACAACGGGGGGACGTGCAGTCGGGCCAAGGAGTCGGGGCGGGCCGGATTCAGCCAGTCCAACTCTCCGCTTTCACCGGAGTCCTTGCGCACTGCCAGCACCAGACCGACGCGTCCGGCGAGCCGACGTTGAGCGAACCCGATCACCATCTGACTCGATGTGTCCAGCCACTGAGCGTCATCGATGCACAGCAACAAAGGAGCAACCGAACACAGCCGGCGGATCACCGCGAGGAATGCGGTGGCAACCATGCGCTCGTCGCTGTCCGAACCGTCCTGTCCATCGGACAGAATCCGATTCAGTGCGGCAGCCTGTGCCGTCGGCAATTCGCGCCATATCGCAGCATCGACCGAAGCCAACAAGTCGGCCACCGCGGCATAGGCACAGCGCGCTTCGCTCTGCGGCCCGGCGGCCGAGAGCACCTGAAATCCCCGCGCCGCCGCGGCCTCGGCCGTCGCCCACAGCAAGGTGGATTTGCCGATGCCTGCCTCCCCGTCCATCAACAACGACACCGGTTCCAAGGCAGCACGGTCCAGAAACTCGTCCAACACCGCGAATTCTGCGGATCGCGCTACCAGGGCTGAACGCGGCATCATGGCCGAGCCCCGATCTCATCGGGATTGAGCGCGGCGAACAGCCCGGCCCGTGAGCGGATACCGAGTTTGCGGTAAACCTTGCTCAGGGTCGACTCCACAGTCTTGAGAGCGATGAACAACTCCACTGCAATCTGCTTGTTGGGCATTCCCTCCGCCGCCCGTTCGGCAATCCGCAGCTCGGCAGCGGTCAGTCCGGCGGCCGGGCCGACGCTAGTCATCCGATCGAGTTCAGCGCGGGCGCGCTTGGCCCACAACGGAGAACCGAGCGTCTCAAATGTAGTCAGCGCCTCCCCCAGGGTGGCCTGCGCAGCCGTTCTACGCCGGCGGCGCCGCTGTACCTGGCCCAGCAGCAATCGCGTACGCGCCGTCTCGAACGGCATCGGCAGACGTCGATGGTGAATCAATGCCGCCAGTGCAGCCTCCTCGGCCGCCTCGAGGTTGCCTTGAGCGGCTAGCCAGTGACCGCGCCCGCGTGCACCTACTGCCAACATCCACGGTCGATCCAGTCGAGACCCGCTGGACTCCACCGCGGCGATCAATCGCTCTGCTTCATCGAGGCGCCCCAACGCCGTCAATGCCTCCATCGCATCGGGCAGAAAGCCACCGGCGACGATCTCACATTCGTGCTCGGGATCGAAGGACATCAACAACGGCGCGAGTACATCCAGCGCTGCCGCGTAGTCGCCGAGCGACACCTCAAGGAAGCCGAGAATCGCCGTTGCCAACTTCGTGTGCATCACGTTTCCACCGGCACTAGACTTTTCGATGACTACTCCCGCAACTGCGCGGGCCGACTCAACAGATCCGATGTAGGCGGCCACCTCCGCCTGCCGGTACCATGCACACACCAGCGCCAGGTCGGCGCCCAACTGCTCGGCACGCTGCACCGCCTCATCGGCGATGGTCTTAGCTTGCGCGTAGTGACCGGACCAGAGTTCCAGTGTTGCAACGTGATCGGTGATCCACAGAATGTCGGTCTCGGTCGCATCGGCAAGGAGCTGCCTGTGTACGGTTTGAAGTGGGCCCTGAGCTTGTTCGATCTCCCCGGACCAGAATCGAATCACCGGCTCGAAGGCGCTCGCCCGGTATAGCGCGGCGGGCGCTTCGGACCGATCCTCCAGTTCCAATGCCGTTTGCAGGCCGTCGGAATCGCCCCCGAGCCCATGACAGAACCGAACCAAGGACCGAATCGTCAATGCTTGGCTGCGCAATCCGGCTGCACCGAGCTGCTCGGCTTGCGCCACCGCGACATCGGCGAGGCGAACTGCCTCCGACAGGTCACCGAGCACCCTCATCAGCGGAATCAGCAGCAACCGAGCCTGCAGCTGCAACACCGGATTGTCGACGGATTGATCGATGGCCTCCGACAGTAATTCGGCGGCGCCCACCAGGCTCATGTCGTAGCCGCAGATAGCACCCAGACCGATCAATGCCGCACAGCGCAGTTCTTTCGGAGACGACGACCCGTCCGCGATCGATTGCAGGTGGCCTCGGGCCAGCTCGATAGATCCGGAACGAAAATGATTCTCGGCAGCCGACATCCGCCGGTGCGGAGTATCGCCACCCAAACCGATCGCGAGTTCGAGCAACTCGGCAGCGACTGCCGGGGCACCTCTCAGTTGCGTAACTACGGCCGCGTCATCGAGCGCGCGCAATACCTCCGGCCCTGCACTGGTATCGGCCAGCGCCAGGTGCCGAGCGGTCAGCTCCGCCTCGTGGACAGTCTCAGCGAGGCGCCGGTGCATCCGGCGGCGATCCGACGGTCGAGTCAAGCTGTAAACCCCGGTGGCAAACAGCGGATGATTGAACCGGATGCGCCCGCGGTCGAGCTTGACCACCGCACTCGCCTGCTCCGATTCCACAAGTTCGACAACACGGTCAGGGCTCATTCCAGTAACGACACTCACCCGTTCGACGCTCGGCAGGGTAGCGCAGGCTGCAGCCAACAGGACGGCGCTGACCTCGTCGTCACAGCCACGGAGGTGATGACTTACCAAGGACGCGAGGGCATTCGGAAGGCCGGTGACGTATCGACCGGGAATCCCGTCGATATGTCGCGCCATTTCGAGGGCGAAAAACGGATTACCGCCCGAAATTTCGTGAATCCGGGCGATCGACGGCCGGGGCAACGTATACCCCAGTCTCGTCGAGATCAGCGTGTGCACCCCACCCAACGTCAACGGGGCGATCCGGAGGCGCTCTATCGATTCCGATCGCAGCGGGTTCTGCCCAGCCGGGTCGACCGTGCCTACAGCGCCAGTGCGAGCGGTGAGCAACATGCCGACCCGGCCCACCAGTCGTCGCTCGATGTAGTCGACCACCATCCGGCTGGACATATCCAGCCACTGGGCGTCATCGATGCACAGCAAGACCGGTGCAGCCGAACTCATCCGGTGCGTCACCGCTAGGAATGCGATGGCCACCATGCGCTCATCACTGCCCGGACCTTCACCGCCACCGAGTTGGACTCGTTCCAACACAGCCCGCTGTTCCGGGGGCAGCTGGGCCAGGACATCGGTATCGACCCCGCCGAGCAAATCGGCAACCGCCGCATAGGCATAACGCACCTCGGTCGGCGCTCCCACCGCCGACAGCACATGGAATCCACGTTCGTCCGCTGTCTCGGCAGCCTCCCAGAGCAGTGTCGACTTGCCAATGCCAGCCTCGCCCTCGACCAGCAACGACGCTGGTTCCGACTCCGCGCGCTTGAGAAACGCACGCAACGCGGCTGATTCAGCTGCTCGTGCGACCACCCGGCAATCTGTCGTCAATGATTCGCCTCGACTCCGTCGGGATTGAGTGCGGCGAACAATCCGGCCCGCGACCGTATACCCAACTTGCGATACACACTGCTCAGCGTCATCTCCACCGTCTTAGGCGCGATGAACAACTCCGCCGCGATCTGCTTGTTGGACAACCCCCTGGCCGCCCGCTCGGCAACACGCCGCTCCGCAGCAGTCAACCCGCCACCAGCAGCCGAAACCCGCACCCGATCCAATTCATCGCGAGCCCGCCGCGCCCACAACGGTGCACCCAGACCCTCAAACACCGTCAACGCCTCACGCAGCGTCACCTCCGCCGCCCGCCTACGCCGACGACGACGTTGCACCTGCCCCAACAACAATTGCGTACGCGCCGTCTCAAACGGCATGGGCAACCTCTGATGATGAACCAACGCTTCCACCGCCGCCCGCTCAGCAGCCTCCAACTCACCCCGCGCCGCCAGCCAATGTGCACGCCCACGAGCGCCCACCGCCAACATCCACGGCCGATCGAACCGGGCACCGTTAGTCTCCAACGCCACGAACAACGGCTCCGCCTCATCAAGCCGCCCCAACGCAGTCAACGCCTCCACCGCATCCGGAAGAAACGCACCAACCACAATCTCGGTGCCATGCACCGGATCGAACGACACCAACAACGGCTCCAACACCGAAACCGCCGCAGCAAAATCACCCAACGACACCTCCAGAAACCCCAGAGTCGCCACCGCGGGGCCCACCAGAAACGCCGCACCGGTATGCGTCGCCGCATCGATCGCTGCCGTCGCGTTCTGACGAGCCGCAACTTGATCACCGGTCAACGCCGAGATCGCCGCTTGAGTGGACCAGGCGTGTATCAGCTGGTGCCTGCCACCCAATTGCTCAGCTCGCCGGACACTGTCTTCTGCAAGCGCAGCGGCGGCTGAATAGTTTCCCAGCCACATGTCGAACGTCGCTATGTAGTTGGCGGCCCACAATGTATCGGTTTCCGTTCCGCCAGCATCCGAATTCCGGTGGACAACACATATCTGCATTCGCCCTTCCTGAATCTGCCCGGCCAGCGCACGCGTCACCGGTATGACCGCACTGGCACGGAAGGTTGCTGCTGTGCCGCTGACCGCAGGTTCCATCTCCAGAGCGATCTCGAACGCCTCATGATCAATGCCGAGGCCATAAAGGAAGCGAACATGCGCCGCGATCGTCAGGGCTTGGCTGCGAAGTGCTGGGATGTCGAGTTGCTCGGCTTGCGCCACAGCTATGTCGGCCAGTTCGACAGAGCCCTTCATATCACCGATCAGCCCGGTCAACGGCACCAGCAACAACCTGGCCCGCAATTGCAAAACGGGGTATTCGCCGGCTTCATCGACAGCCTGACCCAACAATTCAGCCGCCGCCACCAAACTCTGATCGTATCCGGTAACCGCGGCCAGCATCATCAACGCCATGCAACGCAACGGATTCGCCGACGGCAGATCTGCCAGAACCGACTGCACGTGCAACCGCGCCTGAGCAATCTCACCAGCCCGAAAATATTGCTCAGCGGCCCGCATCCGCCGCGTGGGACTGTCACCGCCCAGGTTGATCGCCAGTTCGATCAGCTCCGCTGCTACCGCGGGGGCTCCGCGGGCCTGCGTGACCGTGGCCGCATCGTCGAGCGCTTGCAGCACCTCCGGGTCCGCGCTGGTGGCCGACAACGCCAGATGCCGCGCGGTGAGTTCCGGCTCGTGGACGGTCCCGGCGACCCGACGGTGCATGGCGCGGCGTGCCGACGGCCGGGCCGCACTGTAGACGCCGGAGGCGAACAGCGGATGGCGGAACCGGACGTATCCGTTGTCGAGCCGGACCACGCCGCGGGCCTGCTCGGATTCCACCAGTTCCACCACCCGATCGGGGCCGAGCCCGGTGACCAGGCCCACCCGCTCGACGGTCGGCAGCGATGCGCAGGCCGTGGCCAAGAGTACGGCGGCCACCTCGTCGTCGGAGTCACCGATGTGGTGGCGTACCAGCGACGCGAGGGCGTCCGGCAGTCCGGCGGGGCCCCTGTCGGGGTTTTCGGCGATGTACCACGCCAACTCGAGGGCGAAAAACGGGTTGCCACCGGAGATCTGGTGAACCCGGGTCAGCGACGGCCGCGGCAGGGCATACCCCAGCCTGGTCGAGACCAGCGTGTGCACACCGCCCATCGTCAAGGGCGCGATCTGCAGGCGTTCGACCGATCCGGTGCCCGCCGCATGCAGCCAGTCGAGGTCGGCGCCGTCCGCGGGCCCGGTTCGGACGGTGAGCAACATGCCGACGCGGCCGGTCAGCCGCCGTTGCGCATACCCGATCACCATCCGGCTCGACTTGTCGAGCCATTGCGCGTCGTCGATGCACAACAGCACCGGCGCAACCGAACTCAGCCGGTCCGCCACCGCCAGAAACGCGGCGGCCACCGTCCGCTCGTCGCCGGCCGGTCCGTCACCGCCGCCCAGCATCACCCGGTCCAGGGCGGCACGCTGGTCGGCGGGTAGCTCCGCCACCACGTGGGGATCGACGCCGGCGAGCAGGTCGGCCACCGCCGCATGGGCGTACTGCACCTCGGTCGGCGCACCCATCGCCGACAGCACCCGGAATCCCCGGCCACCGGCGGCCGTTGCCGCCTCCCACAGCAGGGTGGACTTGCCGATCCCGGCTTCACCTTCCAACACCAGGGTCGCCGGTCGGTCGGCGATGACATCGAGGAAGGCGCGCACCGCCGACGACTCGGCTCCCCGGTCCGCCAAACCCGCGCGCATGGCCACGATTGTGGCAGGTGATCTCCGAATCGTTATTAACCACCGTGTGTCGACTCCGACACCGGGGAAGTTCTCGCCCAACGGAATAGCGCCTGTTCGGCGGGCGCGGCCACCGCCCGCAACCCGTACCGAAAGTATCCGATACCGACGGTATTGACAACTTCGGTGGCGGCTCCTAGCTTTGGGGAACGCAGCGAGAGAGGTGCCCGATGACCACAGCAGTGCGGCCGAGCGAGCCGACTCGGGAAGAATTCGCCGAGCGGCTGTTGAAGGGCTCGGTGAAGAAGTCCTACGCCCCGATCGTCGACATCGACTGGGATGCCCCGCTGGCCGACGACACGTTCTTTCTGCCGCCGCGGATGTGCAGCCTCTACGGAACGGCCATGTGGGAGGCGATGTCCCGCGAACAGCAGATCGAGATGTCGCGTCAGGAACTGGTCAACGTGCTGTCGGCCGGCATCTGGTTCGAGAACATCCTCAATCAGGCGCTGCTGCGCGACATGATGCACAAGAACCCCACCGCGCGCACCGTGCACTACTCGCTGACCGAGCTGGGCGACGAGACCCGCCACATGCTGATGTTCGGCAAGACCATCGGCCGGATCGGCGGGGTTCCGGTGCGGCCGAGGTTGCACCAGCGCATCGTCATCAACGCATTGCCGTTGGTGTTCCGCGGCTCGATCCTGTGGGCGGCGGCACTGGTGGGCGAGGAGATTTTCGACTCGCTGCAACGGCAGATCCTCGAAGACTCCGACATTCAACCGATCGTGCACCGGGTGATGCGCATTCACGTCACCGAGGAGGCCCGGCACATCCAGTACGCGCGCGACGGACTGCGGCGCAGCGTCCCGGCGATGCCTCGCTACCGTCGCATCCTGCTGGCGAACATGCAGGGAGTGGGCGGGCCGTTCTACCGCCACCTGTTCACCCTGCCCGCGGTCTACCGCCGGGCCGGCCTGGACGGTCGCGAAGCCCGCCGGGTGGCGCGGGCCAACCCGCATTTCCGTGCCGCCGCCCGGTCTTCGTTCGCACCGTTGGCGGAGTTCTTCACCGAAGTCGGCCTGATGGGCTCGCTGGCCCGGCGGTCGTGGCGGCGAGCCGGATTCCTGTGACCCGCACCGGATTCCTCGATGTCGTGGTGCTGGGTGATCCCGCGCACCTGCACCGGGCGATCTCCGAGTACCGCGCCGTCGACCCGCACGGTGCGATCACCCGTTTCGACGGCGCGACCGACACGTGGGTGGTCGGCACCGCCGCCGGTGCGGAACTGACCGCCCGGACACTGATCGATACCGCCGCATCGCCCGATGACGCCGTCGCCCGGCACGGCATCCCCAATCGGTTCCGGATTCCCGGCCCGCACACCCGCCGACAGGCCCGTTATGTGGCCGGAATCCTCGACGGTATGCGGCGCTGCGGGGCCAGCCGCATCGAGGCACGGTCGCCGCGCCTGCGGGTGCACCCGCTACTGCCCACCCGCGGGCTCTCCCGGTTCTATCTCACCGGTACGGACGGACCGGACGCCGCGGACGACGACACCTACCACGGACCGGCGGTGCTCACCCACGACGGCGAGGACTACCCGATCCGGGTGCGACTGACCGGCCACTTCGACCCGATCGACGGTCGATACCATTGGCAGGGAATGCTTTTCGCCGAGCTACCCGGATCCAACGTCACCGGATCGAAGGTGAGCCTGCAGATCGGGCGATACAGCGCGCAGGGGCGCGTCGCGGAGCGGACCCCGTGGGGAACGCTGACGGTGATCGGCGCCGCGGGTTACCCGCCGTTTCCCCTGGAGTACGCCACCGCCTCGCTTGCGCCGCCGGTATAAGCGACATCCCACGCTCGGCCCGCGCGGCCGGGTCTGCTATGCAGAAGGCAGACGTCCCACCACCCGCAACCGAGGAGATGCCGTGCGGTTCACCTACGCCGAGGCGATGACCGACCCGAGCTACTACGTTCCGCTCGCCAAAGCCGCCGAGGCCGCCGGCTACCACAGCATGTCCATCCCGGACAGCATCGCCTACCCGTTCGAGTCGGACTCGAAATACCCCTACACCCCCGACGGCAATCGCGAATTCCTCGAGGGCAAGGCCTTCATCGAAACCTTCGTGCTGATCGCCGCCCTGGGCGCGGTCACCTCCACGCTGCGGTTCACGCCGTTCGTGATCAAGCTGCCGATTCGACCGCCGGCCCTGGTGGCCAAGCAGGCCGGGTCGCTCGCCGCGATGATCGGGAACCGGCTGGCCCTGGGCGTGGGCACCAGCCCCTGGCCGGAGGACTACGAACTGATGGGCGTTCCGTTCGCCCGCCGCGGCAAGCGGATGGACGAGTGCATCGACATCATCAAAGGCCTCACCAGCGGCGACTACTTCGAGTTCCACGGCGAGTTCTACGACATCCCGAAGACCAAGATGACCCCGGCGCCCACCGAGCCCATCCCGGTTCTGATCGGCGGCCACGCCGAGGCGGCGCTGCGCCGCGCGGCACGCAACGACGGCTGGATGCACGGCGGCGGTGACCCGGCCGAACTCGACGGCATGATCGCTCGGCTCAAGCAGTTGCGCGAAGAAGAAGGCCGTGCCGATGACCCCTTCGAGATCCACGTGATCTCGGTGGATGGATTCACCCTGGACGGCATCAAGCGTCTGGAGGACAAGGGCGTCACCGACGTCATCGTGGGCTTCCGGGTGCCCTACATCATGGGGCCCGACACCGAGCCACTGGACGACAAGATCCGCAACCTGGAGCGGTTCGCCGAGCGCGTCATCGCCAAGGCGGGGTGACGCCCGCCGCGGCACCGCCGCGAGTGAGCAGCCTCACTCGTTTCCCGGGGCGGATCGGGATAGATTCCCCCACCGCCGACGTTGAGCCCTATGTGCGCTGGCTGCGACGGCGCGGCCAGGTACTGCAGTTCTCACCACGCGACCTGCAGGGGGTATTCGATGAAGCCGCAACCGTACTCGGGGAACCAACCACCGGGCGCCCGCAGCGAACGGCAGCGGGCCGTTCAGTTGTTGCGTGCCGCCGCCTCGGCGGCCGGCCAGAACGATTCCCGACGACAATGGATTCGCGCCGCCACGCAGTGCTGAGCCGGCAAATCTGAGCGCTATTTCAGCGATCCCCTCCGGACGGTGAAACCGGTCGTCTACCCTTCTCAGACAGATTTCAGAAATCGGTGTCGTGAGAAGGGTCTGTTGAGATGGCGCGTCGCCGCAGCAAAGCAGTGGGCAGCAGGGTTGCCGGAGTGGCCGCGTTCCTCGCGGTGGCCCCGATGGCCGCGATGGCCCCGGCCGCACACGCCGACGTCGACGACATGATGGATGTGCTGCTGTCCCCGTTCGCCACCGCCGACGGCGTACTCGACGGTGCGGCACTGTTCGACGCCGACGCCTGGAACGAGTTCCTGTCCACCGCGCACTGGGACGACTCCCTGGCCGCCCTGGCCGAACCCGGACCGGCCGCCGGCCTGGACCTCTACGCCCTGATGCACGACGCCGGCCAGCAGTGGATCGACAGTGAGCTGGGCAGCACGGTCAACGGCGTGATCAACCAACTCTTCGGTTTCGGTTCGATCGTCATCGGCAACGGCGCCGACGGCACCGCGGACAACCCCGACGGCGGCAACGGCGGCTGGCTGTTCGGCGACGGCGGCAACGGCTGGAACAGCACCGACGACGGTGTCGCCGGCGGCCACGGCGGGGCGGCGGTCGGACTCTTCGGCAACGGCGGTGCCGGCGGCGACGGCGGGGCCGGGGCCATCGGCGGGGACGGCGGAGCCGGCGCCTGGCTGCTGGGCGACGGCGGTAACGGCGGCGACGCCGGCGACGGCGCCACCGACACCGGACTGCCCGCCCTCGGCGGCGCCGGCGGCACGGCGGGCCTGTGGGCCGGCAGCCACGGCGCATCCGGGCACTTCGGCACCCTGCCCGGCGGCATCACCGGAACCACCGACCCGGTGGTACAGGTCACCGACGGCTGGCTCACCAACGCCGACGGCCAGGTCGTCATCTGGCACGGACTCAACCAGGTCTACAAGCTCGCCCCCTATGAGCCCTCGGCCAGCGGGTTCGACGAGGACGATGCGGCGTTCCTGGCCGCCAACGGCTTCAACGTCGTACGCTTGGGCGTCATCTGGGCCGGGGTCGAACCCGAGCCCGGCGTCATCGACTACGACTACCTGGCCTCCATCGAAGACACCGTGGAGATCCTCGCCCGACACAACATCGTCGCGATCCTCGACATGCACCAGGACCTGTACAGCGGCAGCCTCGGCGGCGACGGCGCTCCGGACTGGGCGGTCTTCACCGGCGGGCAGGCCGACATCGACGCGGGCTTCCCGGGCAGCTACTTCGTCAGCCCGGCGCAGAACAATGCCTGGGATGCGTTCTGGGCCAACGAGAAGGCCTCCGACGGGATGGGGCTGCAGAACCACTACGCACTGATGTGGCAGGCCGTCGCCAACCACTTCAAGGGCAACGAGAACGTCGCCGGCTACGAGATCATGAACGAGCCGTGGGCCGGCTCGCACTGGATCGGCAGCCTGTTGGGCAACCCGTACTTCGACTCCCAGCAACTGACCCCGTTCTACAACCAGATCGACGACGCCATCCGCTCCGTCGACCCCAACAAGACGGTGTTCTTCGGGCCGACCACCCTCGACGCCAGCCTGCCGGTGCAGACCCACCTGGGTACGGTCGACGACCCGAACACGGTGTACTCCTTCCACCACTACTGCATGATCAACGCGTTGTTCCCCACGTCGAACTTCGGTTGCGACTGGAACGCCGACGTCGTCCTCGGCTACGCGAGCGACTACGCGCAGGAGCACAACATCCCGGCATTGCTGAGCGAGTACGGGGCCACCAACAACATCCCGACCATCACCTCGGCGATGAACTCCGCCAACCATTACCTGTTCGGCTGGACCGAGTGGGCCTACACCGGCAACGACCCCACCAGCACCTCACCGACCGACCAGGCGCTGGTCTACGACCCCACCAAGCCACCCGTCGACGACAACGTCAACTTCGAGAAGCTGGACGCGCTATCCCAGCCGTACCCGCAGGTGATCTCGGGTATCCCGACCTCCTGGTCGTTCGACGACGGCGTCTTCAGCTTCAGCTACTCCACCGCACATGCCGACGGCTCCGGGCCGTTCGCGGCCGGTTCCGAGACCACCGTCTCGGTGCCCACCAGCCAGTTCCCGGACGGCTACACCGTGACCGTCACCGGCGGCCACGTCACCTCCGGAGCGAATGCACCCGTGCTGACCATCAGCTCGGATGCCGGTGCCGCCTCCGTCCACGTGACGGTGACCCCCACGGCCTAGCGGATCACCCGCCGCCTTGCACCCTGTGAGCAACTCGTTTAACTTCTCAGTCACTACTCAGAATTTGGGTGCATCCGTGAGAAGGGTCTGTTGAGATGGCGCGTCGCCGCAGCAAAGCAGTGGGCAGCAGGGTTGCCGGAGTGGCCGCGTTCCTCGCGGTGGCCCCGATGGCCGCGATGGCCCCGGCCGCACACGCCGACGTCGACGACATGATGGATGTGCTGCTGTCCCCGTTCGCCACCGCCGACGGCGTACTCGACGGTGCGGCACTGTTCGACGCCGACGCCTGGAACGAGTTCCTGTCCACCGCGCACTGGGACGACTCCCTGGCCGCCCTGGCCGAACCCGGACCGGCCGCCGGCCTGGACCTCTACGCCCTGATGCACGACGCCGGCCAGCAGTGGATCGACAGTGAGCTGGGCAGCACGGTCAACGGCGTGATCAACCAACTCTTCGGTTTCGGTTCGATCGTCATCGGCAACGGCGCCGACGGCACCGCGGACAACCCCGACGGCGGCAACGGCGGCTGGCTGTTCGGCGACGGCGGCAACGGCTGGAACAGCACCGACGACGGTGTCGCCGGCGGCCACGGCGGGGCGGCGGTCGGACTCTTCGGCAACGGCGGTGCCGGCGGCGACGGCGGGGCCGGGGCCATCGGCGGGGACGGCGGAGCCGGCGCCTGGCTGCTGGGCGACGGCGGTAACGGCGGCGACGCCGGCGACGGCGCCACCGACACCGGACTGCCCGCCCTCGGCGGCGCCGGCGGCACGGCGGGCCTGTGGGCCGGCAGCCACGGCGCATCCGGGCACTTCGGCACCCTGCCCGGCGGCATCACCGGAACCACCGACCCGGTGGTACAGGTCACCGACGGCTGGCTCACCAACGCCGACGGCCAGGTCGTCATCTGGCACGGACTCAACCAGGTCTACAAGGTGTCGCCCTACACGCCGTCCGGGGACGGCTTCGGCGAGGACGATGCGGCGTTCCTGGCCGCCAACGGCTTCAATTCGGTGCGCCTGGGCGTCATCTGGGCCGGCGTGGAGCCGGAGCCCGGCGTCATCGACTACGACTACCTGGCCTCCATCGCCGACACCGTGGAGATCCTCGCCCGACACAACATCGTCGCGATCCTCGACATGCACCAGGACCTGTACAACGAGGAGTTCGGCGGCGAAGGCGCGCCGGACTGGGCCACCTTCAACGGGGGGCTCCCCCACATCGGCCTGGGTTTCCCGGCCACCTACCCGGTGAGCCCGGCGCAGAACCATGCCTGGGATGCGTTCTGGGCCAACGAGAAGGCACCCGATGGGATGGGGCTGCAGAACCACTACGCACTGATGTGGCAGGCCGTCGCCGACTACTTCAAGGGCAACGAGAACGTCGCCGGCTACGACATCATGAACGAGCCGTGGGCCGGTACGCACTGGCTGGGCACCATCCTGGGCAACCCGTACTTCGACTCCCAGCAACTGACCCCGTTCTACAACCAGATCGACGACGCCATCCGCTCCGTCGACCCCAACAAGACGGTGTTCTTCGAACCGACCGCTCTCTTCGGCAGCCTGCCGGTGCCGACCTACCTGGGCACGGTGGACGACCCCAACTCGGCCTTCTCGTTCCACCACTACTGCATGACGGCGTCGCTGTTCCCGGGGACCAGCTTCGGCTGTGACTGGAACGCCGACGTCGTGTTCGACTACGCCATGGACTACATGCAGGAGCACAACGTCCCGGGCTGGCTCAGCGAGTTCGGCGCGACCAACAACCTCGGCGCCATCGAGGCGAGCTTGCAGGGCTCCAACGGCAATCTGTTCGGCTGGTCCGAATGGGCCTACAGCGGCAGGGACATCACCAGCATCTCGCCGGAGGATCAAGCGCTGGTGTATGACCCGAGCAAGCCGCCGGTCGGGGACAACGTCAACTGGGACAAACTCGACGTCTTGGCCCAGCCCTACCCGCAGGCGATCTCCGGCACCCCGACCTCCTGGTCGGTCGACAACGGTGTCTTCAACTTCAGCTACTCCACCGAGCGCGCCGACGGCTCCGGGTCCTTCGCGGCCGGTTCCGAGACCACCATCTCGGTGCCCACCAGCCAGTTCCCGGACGGCTACACCGTGACCGTCACCGGCGGCCACGTCACCTCAGAGGCCAACGCCTCGCAGCTGACCATCGCGTCCGATTCCGGCGCATCCACCGTCAAGGTGACCGTCACAGCGGCGAGCTAAGGGCGCGGGCGCTCCGCCAGCGGTATCGGCGGAGCGCTGGCCCGTACCGCCTGGCGCACCTCACCGAGGCCCTGCACCTGCAGGGTCACCACGTCGCCGTCGACCAGCCATCCGGGAAAGGATTGCGGCGCCGTGGGATCGAGGTGTTCGAGCAGCGTGCAGGTGGGTACGGTCCCGGATCCGAAGACATCACCGGGCACCAGGGGCACGCCGCGGGACGCGTAGCTGACGATCTCGCCGAAGCTCCAGTCCATGGACTCCGTCGAGCCGAGGCCGACGATCACGTCGTTGACGATCGCGGTGGCGTGCAGGCTGAGCTGCCCGTCGCGTCGGTAGGGTTCCAGCTCGTCGGGCGTGACCAGGTAGGGCCCCAGCGTGATGCCGCTGTCCTTGCCCTTGCCCTGTCCGATCGCCAGCACACCCTCTTGGGCCTGCAGGTCTCGGGCCGACCAGTCGTTGAAGATGGTGTAGCCGATGATGGCCTGCTCTGCCTCGGCGACCGACAGATCCGTGCCCGCGACACCGATCACCGCGGCGACTTCCAGCTCGAAGTCCTGGCAGTGACTTCCGGGCGCCATCGGAACGTCGTCATAAGGTCCGAACACCGTTGTCGGGCAGGCGAAATAGAACGCCGGTATCCGATACCAGGTGTCGTCGAGTTCGCGGCTACGGCCGGTGGCGGCCAGGCAGTTGCGCATGTGGTCCAGAAAGCACAGGCTGTCGCGGATCGACGGCGGCCGCGGGATCGGCGCCGACAACGTCACCCGGTCGACCGGCGCCGTCTCCGACGGGGTCTTCAGTGCCCGCTCTCCGGCGTCGCGCAGACCGTCGGGGCCGAGCCGGATCAGGTCGAGCAGGGTCACGCCGGGCGGCACCGCATGGATCACCTCGCCGTCCAGTACCCCCGCGCGCTCACCCTCTTCGCTTCGATAGGTCACCCATCGCACGCGTCAATCCTCACCCACCACGTCGTCGGGCGCCTTGTCGGGCCGCAGTCCGCGCCAGCTGGGATGCCGCAGTCTGCCCTCGGCGGTGCGTTCGCTGTAGCGCACCTCGGCCACCACGCTCGGCTGCACGAAGGTGACGTCCTTGGCCTCTGCCCGGGAAAGCTTTGCGTCGAATGGGGATTCGTCGCAGGCCAACGGCGCCAGTAGATCCTTGAGCGTCTCCAGCTGACGATCGGTGAAGCCGGTACCGACCCGACCGACGAACCGCAGGCGATCGCCGTCGGGCACCCCCAGCAACAGTGAGCCGATCCCGCCGGCTCTGGCACCCTCCCCGGCCCGCCAGCCGCCGATCACCACCTCCTGGGTGCGCCAGTGTTTGGCCTTGATCCAGGCCCGCGACCGCCGACCGGGCTGATAGGGCGCCGCCCACTTCTTGGCGACCACACCTTCCCAGCCCAGCGCTTCGGACTCTTCGAGAGCCCTCGCCCCGTCGGGATACAGCAGGTCTTTGACCACCAGATCGGATCCCCACGCCAGGGTTTCCAGCAGGCTCCGCCGGTCCCGGTAGGCCGCCCGCAGCAACGGACGGCCGTCCAGATAGAGCAGGTCGAAGGCCCAGAACTGCAGACCCGCGGAAGGCGTGCCACCCTGCATCGCGGTGAAACTGGGCACACCGTCCGCGTCGAGGGCGACGAGTTCGCCGTCGAGCACCAGGTGGTGCTCGGCCAGATCGTCGGTCCCGAGGGCGAGCTGCGGGTAGTCGTCGGTGACGTCGCGCCCGCTGCGGGACCGCATCCGCACCCGGCCGTGGTCGGCTTCGACCAGCAGGCGGTAGCCGTCCCATTTGCCTTCGAAGGCCCATTGGTTCGGGTCGAGCCGGGCCACCGAGCCGGGGGTGGCCAGCATCGGGGTCAGGGTGTCGAAGCCGAAGGCCTGCTGATCCTTCATCCGATGCGCCAGCCACTGGTCGCCGCCGGTGCGGATCAGCGCGTAGCGCCCGGAGATCCGGCGCCCGGACAGCACCACGATCACCTCGCCACGCTCCGCGGTGTCCTCGAACTTCTCGGTGACGTAGCTGCCGGAGTCCCAGATGCGCACCGTTCCGGCGCCGTATTCGCCTTTGGGGATGGTGCCCTCGAAACCGCCGTACTCCAGCGGATGGTCTTCGGTGCGTACCGCGAGATGGTTGACCGAGGTGGTCGCCGGCAGGTTCTTGGGCACCGCCCAGCTCACCAGCACGCCGTCGTGCTCCAGCCGGAAGTCGTAGTGCAGCCGGCGGGCGTGGTGTTCCTGAATGACGAAACTGCTGCCCCCGCCGGGCGGCGGCGCCGCGTCCGGCACGGGTTCGGGCGTTCGCCGTGCGTCACGCTTGGCCCGGTATGTGGCGAGCCGATCGTGCGGGGCGTCCAGTTCGGCCAACGGGTCGCCGTCGCGGGCCACCCGTTCCAGCACCTCGTCGTAGCGCAACTGCCGCAGTTCCGGGTCGGCCAGTTCCTCCCAGGTGCGCGGCGCGGCGACGGTCGGGTGGTCGCGGCCACGCAGCGAATACGGTGCGACGGTGGTTTTGGCGGCGTTGTTCTGGCTCCAGTCCAGGAAGACCTTGCCGGCCCGCACGCTGCGAGCCATGGTTGCGGTCACCTGGTCGGGTATCTCGGATTCCAGTTGGTGCGCAATGCGTTTGGCCAGCTCGACCGTCCCCGAGCCGGCGATCGGCGGATCCAGCGGCACGTAGAGATGCAACCCTTTGCTGCCGCTGGTGACCGGAAACGTGGTCAGCCCGATGTCGGCGATCAGATCGCGGATCGCGCGGGCCACCACCGCGAGCTGGGGCAGCGAGACGCCCTCGCCGGGGTCGAGGTCGAAGACCAGCCGGGTCGCCGGACCCGGTGTGAGCACCTGCGCGCCACGCTTCTCCCGGGCGACGAATCGCCACTGCGGCACATGGACTTCCAGCGCGGCCTGCTGGGCTATCCAGGCCAGCCCGTCGACGGTGTCGATGATCGGGTACACGGTGATGCCCGAGCGGTGCTGCAACTCGGCGCGGGCCAGCCACGCCGGCGCTGAGGACGCGAGGTTCTTCTCGAAGAAGGATTTCTGCGCGACGCCGTTGGGCCAGCGTTTGCGGGTGGCCGGGCGGCCCGCGATGTGCGGCAGCATCACCTCGGCGATGCGGGTGTAGTAGTCGAAGACGTCGGCCTTGGTGGTGCCGCTGGCCGGATAGAGCACCTTGTCGGCATTGGTCAGCGAGACCCGGGGCTTGGAGGTCGAAGCACCCATGCTGCCAACCTACGTCGCGGGATCGTAGGTTTCATACGGGTTTGCGTGGGCATACTGACCTCATGCGTTCCATCTGGAAGGGTTCGATCGCATTCGGTCTGGTCAACGTCCCGGTGAAGGTCTACAGCGCCACCACCGACCATGACATCAAGTTCCACCAGGTGCACGCCAAGGACAACGGTCGCATCCACTACAAGCGGGTCTGCGAGATCTGCGGAGAGGTGGTCGACTACGGCGATATCGCCCGGGCCTACGAATCCGATGACGGTCAGATGGTGATCGTCACCGACGACGACCTCGGCGACCTCCCCGCCGAACGTGACCATGAGATCGCGGTGCTCGAGTTCATCCCGGCCGCCGACCTGGATCCGATGCTCTTCGACCGCTCCTATTTCCTGGAACCGGCGTCGAAGTCGATCAAATCCTATGTGCTGCTGGCCAAGACACTCGCCGAAACCGATCGGGTGGCGATCGTGCATTTCGCCCTCCGTAACAAGACCCGGCTGGCGGCGTTGCGCGTCAAGAACTTCTCCAAACGCGAGGTGATGGTGGTGCATACCCTGTTGTGGCCCGATGAGATCCGCGACCCCGACTTCCCCGCTTTGGACGGGGAGGTCGAGATCAAGCCGGCCGAGCTGAAGATGGCCGGCCAGGTGGTCGAATCGATGTCCGACGACTTCGATCCCGACCGCTACCACGACATCTACACCGAGCAACTGCAGGAGTTGATCACGGCCAAGCTCGAGGGCGGCGAGGCATTCACCAGCGAGGAACCGCCCGCGGAATTGGACGCCACCGAGGATGTCTCCGACCTACTGGCCAAACTTGAGGCCAGCGTCAAGAAGCGATCCCCTAAAAAGGCGGGGGGTCGTCGAGGGCGGCGCGGTGCTTAGCGGCGTGGGCTAGTTGGGCTTCGGCGGCGTGGATGTCGAGGCGGGTTTGGTTGTGGTGGCGTTCGAGCTGTATTCGGTAGGCGCGGTCTTGGGCGCGGGTCTGGCGGCGGGTGGGCATCCGTGCGCCGCGGTCACCGACCGGTATCCAGGGCGGTAGGTCCAAGGTGGTGGTGGGTGCGGCCAGGTGTGGGAAGTACAGGGTGCCGGCGGGTGTGGTGGTGTAGGTCTGTCCGGTGGGGGCGGTCCAGATGATGGTGCCGTCGGGTTCTTGGCGATCGCGCCACCCGTTGGGCCCGGTCCAGAAGGTTTTCAACAAATGATGGCGACGGCACAGCAGTTTGAGGTTGGAGGCGTGGGTGGGCCCGGCCGGCCAGGGCACGGTGTGGTCGATATCGGCGTATTCGGCCGGCCGCCCGCACCCGGGGAATCGGCAGGTCAGGTCCCGGCAGCGGATGAAATCGGCTAACGCCGTCGAGGGCCGGTAGCTCGATTCCGGCGGCGTATCGCCGGGATGACGCACCGTGCGCAGTCGAGCGCTTTTGGCTACCTGCCGCACGGTGTCGGCGGCCAGGCCGCCGAAGCCGGGCACATAGCCGGGCTTGTCCCCGGCCCCGGTGAGGGTGGCCTGCTCGGCGAGTACGTGGATCATCACCGCCCCGACCGGGGCATCGGCCCCCTGCGCTGGGCACTGCGGCGACCCGCATTCACAGGCCATGGTGGCCGCCCCGGCGGTCAACGCGGCCAGCGCGTCGGCGCGGCGTTGCTCTTTGGTGCGCGGGTCGGCGTCGCAGACGGTGCCGGCCAGCTCACTCAGGCGTTGGTCGAAGGCCAGGGCGTCGGGGGTGCGGACATCACCGAAGATCTCGGCCAGCCCGGAATGCATCGGTGAGATCCCGATATGGCGGGTCGCCTCGGTGGCGCGGGCCTCGCGGACCGCGACGGGCTCGAGGACCTGGATCCAGTAGTCGACGGCTTCGACGATGCGGGCCCGCGACCACTTCCCCCACCGCGGGGCGTTGCGTTCCAGCCAGCGGTCCAGCCGGGGGATGGCGTCGAGATCGAGCATCAACTCACTGCGATGCACCACCGCGGCCACGATCTGGAAATCCACCACCCCCGCGGCGAACAACGCCTCAAAACGCGGCAACCGCTCGCGAAGCGCCAACCCGATCCGCAACTGCCCGGCCGCCCGACCCCGACTGATGCCCTGCGCGGCGGAGATCTCCGCGGCGACCTCCTCCCAGCCGTCGATCGCCCAGATCTCCCGACGCGCCACCGGCTGCTGCCGCAACCGCCGGTGATACAACTCCGCACCCGCGGCGAACACCCGCGCCAACCACGCCGACTGCAACCGCACCCCGTCGGCCATCGCATCGACCAACCCGGCATCATCCAAACCCCGGACGACCCCCAAATCAGGCAGATCGATGTCGAACACATGTTCGATTGTACGCGAATCTCCCGCGGCGTGCATACGCGATCTAGAACGTGTTCCAAATATCGACTTCCGGCGTTACCTAACCCTTGCTACGGTGTCGACGTGATATTCGACAAATTCCGCATCGACAACCAAACCGCCGTGGTCACCGGCGCTGGCCGGGGCTTGGGCGCCGCCATCGCGGTGGCGTTCGCCGAGGCCGGCGCGGACGTGGTGATCGCGTCTCGCACCCAGTCCGAACTAGAGGCCGTCGCGGAGCAGGTCCGCGCCGCGGGCCGTAAGGCGCACATCGTGGTCGCCGACCTCGCCCAGCCCGAGGAGACGGCCAAGCTGGCCGCCGAGGCGGTCGAGGCGTTCGGCCGGCTCGACATCGTCGTCAACAACGTCGGCGGCACCATGCCGAACACGCTGCTGACCACCAGCACCAAAGACCTCCGGGACGCGTTCACGTTCAACGTGGCCACCGCGCACGCGCTGACCATCGCGGCGGTGCCGCTGATGCTGGAGCACTCCGGCGGCGGAAACTTCATCAACATCACCTCCACCATGGGCCGGGTGCCCGGGCGCGGCTTCGCCGCCTACGGCACGGCCAAGGCCGCGCTGGCCCACTACACCCGCCTGGCCGCACTGGACCTGTGCCCGAAGATCCGGGTCAACGCCATCGCCCCGGGCTCGATCATGACCTCGGCACTGAACGTGGTGGCCTCCAACGAGGAGCTGCGCACCCCGATGGAGCAGGCCACCCCGATGCGTCGTCTCGGCGACCCCGACGAGATCGCCGCCGCCGCCCTGTACCTGGCTTCGCCGGCCGGCGCCTACCTGACCGGCAAGGTGCTCGAGGTCGACGGCGGCATCACCTTCCCGAACCTCGACCTGCCCGTCCCCGACCTGTGAGGAATTGCTGACCTATGACTATTCGTGTTGCTCAGATCGGCACCGGCAACGTCGGTGTACACGCGCTCAAAGGGCTGATCCTCAACCCCGAGTTCGAACTGACCGGCGTGTGGGTGTCCTCGGACGCCAAGGCCGGTAAGGACGCCGCGGAACTGGCCGGCGTGGACACCCCCACCGGCGTGACCGCGACCACCGACCTGCAGGCCATCATCGACACCAAGCCCGACTGCGTGGTCTACACCGCGCTGGCGGACAACCGGTTGATGGAGGCGCTGGAGGACTTCAAGCGCATCCTGTCGGCCGGCATCAACGTGGTCGGCAGCAGCGCGGTGTTCCTGCAGTACCCGTGGGAGGTGCTGCCCGCCGAGCTGCTGACCCCGATCGAAGAGGCCGCCAAGGCCGGTAACGCCAGCCTGTTCATCAACGGCATCGACCCGGGCTTCGCCAACGACCTGCTGCCGCTGGCGCTGGCCGGCACCTGCCAGAGCATCCAGCAGATCCGCTGCTCGGAGATCGTGGACTACGCGACCTACAACAGCGCCGCCGTGATGTTCGACGTGATGGGCTTCGGTCACCCGATGGAAGAGACCCCGATGCTGCTGCAGCCGGGCGTGCTCAGCCTGGCCTGGGGCTCCGTCGTGCGTCAGCTCGCGGCCGGCCTGGGCCTGGAGCTCGACTCCGTCGAGCAGTCCCACGAGCGGGTTGCCGCGCCGGAGGACTTCAGCATCGCCGCGGGCGACATCAAGAAGGGCACCGCTGCCGCGGTGCGCTTCGAGGTGCGCGGCATGGTCGACGGCAAGGCCGCCGTGGTCCTCGAGCACGTCACCCGACTGCGCGGCGACCTGTGCCCGGAGTGGCCGCAGCCGGCCCAGGAAGGCGGCTGCTACCGGGTCGAGGTGACCGGTGAGCCGTCGTACAAGATGGACATCTGCCTGTCCAGCCCGAACGGCGACCACAACCACGCCGGTCTGGTGGGCACCGCGATGCGCGTCGTCAACGCGATTCCCGCGGTGGTCGAGGCCGACTCCGGTATCCGCACCACGCTGGACCTGCCGCTGATCACCGGCCGCGGTCTCTACAGCGCGAACTGACCGCGGCACCCGACTACCCTGAACAGGGTGTCGGTGCCCGCGGACACCGCTGATCGGCAGAAGCCGGGCTGGGCTTTGCTCGGCCCGGCTTTTGTCGCGGCCATCGCCTACGTCGACCCGGGCAACGTCGCCGCGAACGTCAGCGCGGGGGCGAAATTCGGCTTCCTACTGGTCTGGGTCATCGTCGTCGCCAACCTGATGGCCGGGCTGGTGCAGTATCTCTCCGCCAAGCTCGGGCTGGTGACCGGCCGCTCGTTGCCGGAGGTGATCGGCGCGCACAGCGCCAGACCGGCCCGGATCGCCTATTGGCTGCAGGCCGAGTCCGTGGCGATCGCAACCGATCTCGCCGAAGTGGTGGGCGGCGCGATCGCACTGAACCTGATCTTCGGGCTGCCGTTGCTACTCGGCGGGCTCATCACCGGCGCGGTGTCGCTGGCGCTGCTCGCGGTGGGCGACCGGCGCGGCCCGCGGAGGTTCGAGCGGGTGACCAGCGGCCTGCTGATCATCATCGCCGTCGGGTTCCTGGCCAGCCTGGTGGTCGGACCGCCCGATCCCGCCGAGGTCGCCGGCGGCCTGCTGCCCCGCTTCGACGGCGCCGAGAGCGTGCTCCTGGCCACCGCCATCCTCGGCGCGACGGTGATGCCGCACGCGGTGTATCTGCACTCCGGGCTGGCCCGCGACCGGCACGGCCACCCGGAGCCCGGCCCACGGCGACGGCGCCTGCTGCGGGTGACCCGCTGGGATGTCGGCCTGGCGATGCTGGTGGCCGGTGCACTGAATCTGGCCATGCTGGTGGTGGCGGCGGGCAATCTACGCGGCCTGGACCACGGCGACACCATCGAGGGGGCGCACGCCGCGGTCGGGGCCGCGCTCGGCCCGACGGTCGCACTGTTCTTCGCGATCGGCCTGCTGGCCTCCGGGCTGGCCTCGACGTCGGTGGGCGCCTACGCCGGCGCGATGATCATGCAGGGCCTGCTGCGGGTCTCGGTGCCCCTACTGTGGCGGCGGCTGATCACGTTGGGGCCGGCGCTGGCCGTTCTGGCCCTCGGCATCGACCCCACCCGGGCGCTGGTGCTCTCCCAGGTGGTGCTCTCCTTCGGCATCCCCTTCGCCCTGGTCCCGCTGATCCGGGTGACCGGCGACCGGACGATCATGGGCGACGACACCAACGGCCGCCTGACCTCGACGCTCGGCTGGATCGTCACCGTGGTGATCGGCGCGCTCAACGCGGTCCTGATCTATCTGGTGCTGCGGTAGCGGCCCGGCACGCACCATCATTTGTTAAATCGACTAATTACTTGCTAGGCTAAGTAAATTAGTTCGTTCGCCGCTTTGAGGAGTACCCATGGCACGCACCGATAACGACACCTGGGATCTGGCCACCAGCGTCGGGGCCACCGCGACCCTGGTCGCCGCCGCCCGCGCAATCGCCACCAAGGCCGACGATCCGCTGATCGACGACCGTTTCGCCGAACCGCTGGTCCGGGCCGTCGGCGTCGACTTCCTGACCAGGTGGGCGGCCGGGGACCTGGCCGGCAGCGATATCGACGACCACGACTCCAGCTGGAAGCTGGGCCAGATGCCCGACGCCATGGCGGTACGCACCCGCTTCTTCGACGGATTCTTCGCCGACGCCACCCGGGCCGGAATCCGGCAGGCGGTGATCCTGGCCTCCGGCCTGGACGCGCGCGCCTACCGGTTGACCTGGCCGGCGGGTATGACGGTCTTCGAGATCGACCAGCCCGAGGTGCTGGCCTTCAAAACCGCGACGATGGACGAGTTGGGTGCGGTGCCCACCGTCGATCGCCGGGCCGTCGCGGTCGATCTGCGCGACGACTGGCCCGCCGCGTTGACCGCGGCCGGTTTCGACCGCAGCCGGCCCACCGCGTGGATCGCCGAGGGGTTGCTGGGCTACCTGCCGCCCGAGGCCCAGGACCGACTACTGGACAACATCGGCGCGCTGAGCGCCGCCGGCAGCCGCCTGGGCACCGAGGCCGTCCCGAATCTGTCGGAGGACGCTCACGAACAGGCCCGCGAAGCGATGCGCAGCGCCACCGAGAAGTGGCAGTCGCACGGCTTCGATCTGGAGTTCTCCGAGCTGGGGTACCTCGGCGAACGCAACGACGTCGCCGATTACCTCAGCACCCGGGGCTGGGTGTCGACCGGCCAGACCATGACCGAGCTGCTGGACCGGCACGGCCGCCCGACACCGAACCGCGGGGCGGACTCGGCGTCGGTGGCCGACACCACCTACTACACCTCGGTCAAGGGCTAGGCCGAGACGGCTTCGCGCGCCTTGGCCTTCTCCTCGTAGTAGGTGGCCCGCTCGTCGACCATCTTCATGAAGCCGTTGACCTGCTCCAGCGCCTCCTGCCCGGCCGGGCCGAAGTCGGTGCGCTCGTTGACCTTCCAGAACCGCAGTACCGGCTGGACGACGTCGTCGTGGTGGATGCGCAGGTCGTAGATGCCGGCCTTGGCGATCATGACGGCGTTCTCCTGGAACCCGGGCATGTGCATGCCGGGCATCGCGAAGCCGATCACTTCGTCACGGATGGCGCACATCGCCTCGTCCGGCGAGATGTCGAGCGCCGCCTGCATCAGGTTGCGGTAGAAGACCATGTGCAGGTTCTCGTCGAGTGCGACGCGGGCCAGCAGCTGGTCGGCGATGGGGCAGCCGGAGGCCTTGCCGGTGTTGCGGTGCGACACCCGGGTGGCGAGCTCCTGGAAGGACACGTAGGCCAGCACCTGCAGCGCCGACTTGCCGCCGGCGTCATACCCGGCGACGGTGTGCTGCATACGCATGTTCTCGAGGTTCACCGGGTCGATCCCCCGGGTCACGATCAGGTAGTCGCGCAACGCGATGCTGTGGCGGCCCTCCTCGGCCGTCCACTGCCCGACCCAGGTGCCCCAGGCGCCGTCGCGGCTGAACGTGGTGGCGATCTCGCGGTGATACGACGGCAGATTGTCCTCGGTCAGCAGGTTGACCAACAGCGCCGACTTGGCCACCGGATCCAGCGGCGAGTCTTCGGGAACCCAGTCCTCACCGCCGAGGAATGCGAAATCCCGTCCCCTGCTCCACGGCACGTAATCGTGCGGCAACCACGGCTTGGCCGCCTTGAGGTGACGGTTGAGATTCTGCTCGACAATCGGTTCCAACTCATGCAACAGCGCTGTTTGGACGTTCGTCATCTGTACTCCATCCCCGGACCGACATACGGGCTGTCGATTGGCCCCCCGACCGAACCTACGGTTCCGTAGGTTCGAAACCCACGGTAAGCGTGCAGATTGCCACATGTCAACCATCGGTGTCGGTACTTCGGTTTAATTCGGGCACCTATCCGGGGACGTCAGAGGCCTTTCGAGCGCGTTCCCGCATGGAGGCGACCACTCCCCCGTCGGCCAGGATGTCGGTGCCGGTCAGGTAGCGGCACCTGTCACCGGCGCAGAAGGCGAACAGCTCGGCCATCTCCTCGGGGGTACCCCAGCGCGGGATCAGGGCGTCGGGCATCATCGCGCCGACCCCGGCCTTCTCCTCCCGGCGCCCCAACTCGGTGTCGACGTTGCCCGGCGACACCGAGACGATCCGCAGTCCGCGGCCGCCGAACCGTTCGGCCTGCGACGCGCTGTACCACTTCACGAACGCTTTGCTGACGGTGTAGGAGAACCCCGACCGGGCCTTCTCCGGCGCGTTGTTGCAGAACGCGGTCAGCTCGGCCACGAACGCTTCGCCGTCGCGCAACGCCAGCGGGAACTGCGCGACGGGAAGGTAGGCGTCGGGCACCAGCTGCGCGGCCATCGACGCCACGTTGACGATCACGGCACCGTCGCCGGCCGTCTCATAGAACACCTCGTCGACGACGACGGTGCCGTAGGCGTTGGTCCGCATCACGTGCTCGGCATCGCCCATGCTCGGGCCGATCCCGGCGGTATGGATCACCGACGCCACCGGCCCGAGGCCCGACGCGGTCTCGAACAACCGCGTGACGGCCGCCCGATCGGTGACGTCGCAGTCGACGACGGTCGCGGCGATGCCGAGTTCGGCGAGCTCCGAGCGCGCCGCGTCGAGCCGGTCCTTCCGGATATCGCAGAGCACCACCGTGTGGTCTCGGCCCATGATCTTGGCCGTCGCCACACCCATGCCGCCGGCACCGCCGGTGATCACCGATACTGAAGCCATAACTGGACGGTAGACGGCTGCGCCCCGGTGCCGGTCGACTGGGTGATGCGGAGAGTCGAAATGACCGATCTGTCAGGCAAAGTGGCGCTGGTGACCGGCGCGTCGTCGGGGCTCGGCGCTGCGGTGGCGCAGTTGTTCGCGGCGCGCGGGGCGTCGGTGTTCGGGGTGGCCCGCGACACCGAGCGGCTGGCGACGGTGTTCGCCGATGCCCCCGGCGGGCGCTTCGCCGGCGTCGACATCGCCACCCCGGAGGCCTGCGCCGCGGCCGTCGAACAGTGCGTCGCCGAGTTCGGCCGGCTCGATGTGCTGGTCAACGTCGCCGGTGCCCATCAGATGCGCCACACCGCGTCGGTCACCGACGCCGATTGGGCCCACGATCTGGCGGTCAACCTCAACGGTCCGTTCTACCTGTGCCGGGCGGCGCTTCCGCACCTGCTGGAGACCGGCGGCAACATCGTCAACGTCGCCTCCATCGCCGGGGTGGAGGGCCAGGCCTACTCGGCGGGCTACTGTGCGGCCAAACACGGCCTCGTCGGGCTGACCCGGGCCCTGGCGGTGGAGTTCACCGCGGAGAAGCTGCGGGTCAACGCCGTCTGCCCGGGCGGCATGCTGACCCCGCAGGTGACCGACTTCCGGCTCCCCGAGGGCGCCGACGTCAACCTGGTCATGCGGGTGGCCTCACCGCGCGGGATGAGCGCGCCGGCAGACGTCGCTCAGGTGATCGCGTTTCTGGCCAGCGATGCCGCGTCCGCGGTGCACGGCGCGGTGTATCTGGCCGACAACGGCAAGACCGCCGGATAAGCGCGGCGGCCCACGTTCAGCGCAGCGCCAGGCCGGTCAGGGCCCGGGCGATCACCAGTCGCTGGATCTCACTGGTGCCCTCGAAGATGGTGAAGATCTTCGCGTCGCGGTGCATCCGCTCGACCGGGTAGTCGCGGGTGTAGCCGTTGCCGCCGAGGATCTGGATGGCTTCGTCGGTGACATAGACCGCGGTCTCGCTGGCGAACAGCTTGGCCATGGAGCCTTCGGCGTTGTCGAACGCCTTGTTGTTGCGGGCCATCCAGCCGGCCCGCCAGACCATGAGCCGGGCCGCGTCGATGCGGCTCTTCATGTCGGCCAGTTTGAAGGAGACAGCCTGGAACTCGCCGATCTTGCGGCCGAACTGCTCACGCTGGCAGGCGTATTCGAGGGCGTATTCGTAGGCGGCCCGGGCCACCCCGACCGCCATCGCGCCGACCGTCGGCCGGGTGCGTTCGAAGGTCTTCATGGCCGCCTGTCCGCCGGCCGACGCCCCGGATTTGACCCGGGCGACCCGCGCCTCGAACTTCTCCCGGCCGCCGAGGATCATGTCCTCGGGCAGCCGGACGTTGTCCAGCACGATCTCGGCGGTGTGCGAGGCCCGGATGCCGTGCTTCTTGAACTTCTGGCCCTGGGCCAGCCCGGGGGTGTCCGGGCCGATGACGAAGGTGGCCTGGCCGCGCGAGCCGAGTTCGGGATAGACCGAGGCGACCACGATGTGCACGTTGGCGATGCCGCCGTTGGTGGCCCAGGTCTTGGTGCCGTTGAGCACCCATTCGCGGGTCGCCTCGTCGAAGCGGGCCCGGGTGCGGATGGCGCCGACATCCGAGCCGGCGTCCGGTTCCGAGGAGCAGAAGGCGGCCACCTTGGGGTCGTCGGCGGTGCCGAACATCTGCGGCAGCCACAGCCCCAACTGCTCGGGGGTTCCGTTGCCCGCCAGGGCCGCCGCCGCCAGCCCGGTGCCCAGGATGGACAGCGCGATGCCGGCGTCACCCCAGAAGAGTTCCTCGAACACCGCCAGCATGCCGATTCCGCTGGGCTCGGCGGCCTGGGTGGCGAACAGTTCCGGCGAGTACAGCCCGATCTTGGCCGCCTCGGCGATCACCGGCCACGGTGTCTCTTCCCGCTCATCCCATTCGGCGGCGGCGGGCCGGACCACCTCGGCGGCGAACTGGTGCACCCAGTCCCGCACCTCGATCACATCATCGCTGAGCTCCATCGAGAACGACATCTCTACTCCTGGAAAGGTTTGGGCTCGTTCAGTGCCAAATCGCTTGCGCTGCGGCGCTGCCAGCATAGTAAGCGCCGAGTCCGCAGCTCAATGTGAGCACCAGATTGGCGAGCGCGTACAACCGCGCACCCGCACCGGCCAATTGCAGGGTCTCGTAGGAGAACGTCGAGTAGGTGGTCAGCGCACCGCACAGCCCGGTACCGATCACCAGGTGCAGGCGTTCGTCGCCGGTGCTGCCGGTGAGCACACCCAGCAGCAGACTGCCGAGCACGTTGGCGGCCAGCGTGCCCCAGGGAAACATCGACGCGTGGCGGGCCTGCACGAACCGGTCGGTCAGATAACGCAGCGGTGCCCCCACCGCGGCGCCCGCGATGACCAACAGCCAAGTCATCGGCCGGCCGGGCTGCGCCCGACATGCCGGACGACTTCCACCTCGTCCAGCATGATCAGACCCTCGGTCACCAACTCGTCCAGTTGTGGCAGGAAAGCCCGAACCCGTTCGGGGGCATCCACGATGACGACCGAGACCGGCAGGTCCTCCGACATCGACAGCAGCCGGGTGGTGTGGATCGCCGAGGACGCCCCGTACCCCTCCACCCCGCGGAACACCGTCGCCCCGGCCAGACCGGCGCGGCGTGCCCGGTGCACGATCTCGCTGAACACCGGCTTGTGCTGCCAGGTGTCGCTCTCACCGACAAAGACCGTCAGGCGCAAGGCGGGACCGCTGAGCCGACTCATGTTGTCCTCCTGATGATCAGGCGTCGGGTGAGGCCCGCGGTCAGCCACGTCGCGATCAGCACCGCCACCGGCGTGCTGCACAGATAGGCCAGCGCCAGGATCGGGTGCCCACCGACGGCCAGGCCGTCGACGTCGGCGGCGAAGGTGGAGAACGTGGTGTAGCCGCCCAGCACACCGGTGCCCAGCAGCGGCCGCAGCAACCGGTGGCCGACCCACAGCTCGGTGATCGCCACCATCAGCACGCCCATCAACGCGCACCCGCTGATGTTGGTGACGAAGGTGGCCCACGGGAATCCGCCGGCCGGCGTGGGTGCTGCCAATGCGACGGCATAGCGGGCCGACGCCCCGATCGCACCGCCCGCCGCGACGGCCGCCAGCACCGGAGCCTGGTCCCGCACGGCGGGCTCAGAAAGGTACCTGGTGACCGAAATACTCATGGTCTTCGTTGTAACCGCCCATGCCCAGTCCGCGGTAGCGGAAGTCGTCGATGAATTCGATCGCCTCGATCCATTTCACCATTTTGAAGCCGAGTTCGTGCTCGTTGCGGAGCCGCAGCGGCGCGCCGTGGTCTTCGGTCAGCGGTGCGCCGTTCATCTCATAGGCCAGCAGGGTGGTCGGCTCGCTCATGTGCGCGATCCGGTGACAGTCGTAGTAGCGGCCTTCGTTCGGCGGCCCGGAGCCGTCGGCGAAGGAGTAGAACACCACCCAGCGTGCCGACGGCAGCGGACGGACCAGCTCGACGATGTCGGCCATCCGCACGCCGGCCCATTGGGCCACCCCGGTCCAGCCCTGGATGCAGTGGTGTCCGGTGACCTGTTCGTGTCTGGGCATGGCCAGCAACTGCGCGTAGGTCAGGGTGACGGGGTTTTCCACCAGTCCCTCGACACGTAGCGCGTAGTCGGCCCAATCGCCCTTCTGCAGGGCGCGGTAGTGCTCGGAAGCCGGCGGTGTTCCGTTGGCCCAGAAGTACGGTGAGATGTCCTTCTCGGTGTAGGTGGCGACCGGGTGCGGTCGATCCAACAGCTCGGTGATCCGACCGAGCAGCACCGTGCCGACCCGGCGAACCACCCCCGGGTAGCGCAACGTCAGCGGCGAGGCCGCCAGCCACAGTGCCGCGATGACGCTCATCGCGATCAGGTAAATCACCAGCGGCCAATAGGATTCGGTGTCGGTGCCCAACACGATGTGGTTGAGATTGCCCACCAGGCCGGTGGTGAACACCATCAGGGAGTGCACGGCGATGAAGAACACCATCCACAGCAGCACCGCGAAATGCGCCGTTCGTGCCACCTGGTGGTTCAACGGCCCGCGGTCCAATCCAAAGCGTGCGGCGACCGCCGGCGATTGCAGCATCCCGGTGACGAAAGCCAATGGGGCGGCGACGAAGACGGTGGTGAAGTAGGCGATCACCTGCAGCGCGTTGTAATCGGTGAAACCGTCGTTGACCGGAAAGTTCAGCGACGCATACTGAATCATGGTCGATGCCGCATTGGGCAGCACATCCCAGCTCTGCGGAACTATCCGGCGCCATTCCCCGCTGGTGAACAGCAAGACGTAGAACACCGCCCCGTTGAGCAGCCACAACAAGTCGAACGTGAAGTGCCACCAGCGCGCCAGGCCGATGGTGTGACGGACGCCGGGAATGCCCAGCCACTTCGGCAGTGCCACCGAATCATCTTTGGCGGTCCAGACTTTCGTGCCGTCGACACGTTCGGCACTGTTCAGTCGTTCGGCGGGCACCGGCCCACGCATCCGCAGCCACGCGGTCCCCGGCCGGCAGCCCTGGCGCAGGTACAGCCGCGGGTGGTCGGCCAGGATCTGCAGCCCGGCACGTATCAGGAACATCATGAAAACGATGTTGAACAGGTGCTGCCAGCGCAGCCAGGCCGGAAAGCCGGTGGTGATCACCGGTGTCACCTGCCCCGACGTACCCGGGTAGGCGGCGATGAAGTCCTGCATCCAACCGTATTGGCGTAGCTGCTGCGCCAACGCGATCCCGACGACCAACGCGGCCGCACCAAGCGGTAGCAGCCACAGTGACGAGACCCAGCGTTTGCCGAATCGCAGCGCCGGGACCCGGGCCATCTCCTGGGGAATCGATCCGGCCCAGTGCGCGGTCTCGACCCGGCGGTCCACCTCGCGGCGACGGGGCCCCTGATCGAGCAGTGCGGCAAAACCTTTGGTGCGTATAACCATGTCAAAGCCCCCTACCCCAGGAGTCATCAACGGTGGTAGATGCCATCAGCCGAAACGTCGGCCATGGCGGGCCTCATTGCCGCTATCAACTATAACCGCGGTTAGGGCGGTGCGCAGGTGCGCTTTTCGGCTAGCCCGACCCGCTGTCGGCGGCGGCCTCACGGGTGATCTGCTCGAATTGTTTGCCCATCGCCTCGGCCAGTGCGGTGGCCGCCGACAGCGGCCGGACCATCACCACGAAGTCGTCGATTTTGCCGTCGTCGTCGAAATGCAGGAAGTCGCAGCCGCTGAGACGTTTGCCGTCCACGGTGGCCTCGAAGAGCAACGCATGGTCACGCCCGGACTCATCGCCGATCTCGCGGACGTAGCGGAAGTCTTCGAAGACGCGCATCACCGCGCGCAGGATCGCCGCGGTCACCGGCTTGCCCGGGTAGGGCTTGAACGCCACCGGGCTGGTGAACACGACGTCGTCGGCGAGCAATGCCTCGATGGCTGCGCTGTCGCGGGCTTCTACGGCCTGCCGGAAGGGGTGCATGCCCTCACGCTAGCCCTCCGATGGCGGCCGGCGACGATTCCGGGGAATCCGTCGGGCGCAGCATCCGCACCGTGGCCATCGGCCCCGGCTCGGCGTCGGGTTCCGGCGGGGCGCTCCGTGCGGCGGGCAGAACGTACGGGGCCGCGGCGATTCCCAGCACGGCGGCGCCCGCGGCTCCCAGCGCCCGCGACCAGCCCAGCGGCCCCACCGGGGTGCACCCCAGCAGTTGGCTGATGCCGGGCAGGCTGATCGCCGCGGCGAACGCCGCGAACGAACCGGCCGCGGTGAGCAGCACCAGTGGTGCGCGCGAGTCGACCAGGGTCTGGGCGAGTTCGGTGGTGACCAGCGTGATCAGTGCGACCGTGGCGGCCCGTTGTGGGGCGCCCGGTAGCACCGAAAGGCGAGCCATGCCCCACGCGGCGCTGGCCGCCGCGCCGGTGATCGCGCCGCGGACCGCGACGGCCCGCATCAGCGCGCGTTCGTCGATGCCGTGCACCACGCGGTGCGCGGAACCAGCGGGCGTGCTGACCGCGACCGCGGTGGCCGGCAACGCGTCGGTGAGCATGTTCATCAGCAGCAGTTGCCGGTTGTTCAGCGGCGAGGTCCCCGACAGCGCGGCGCCGACGACGCCGAAGATGACCTCGCCGACGTTGCCGCCGAGCAGACCGGTCACCGCGAGCTGCACCCCGCGCCACAGGCGCTGGCCCTCGTCGATGGCGTCGACCAGGGCCCCGATGCGCCCGTCGGTCAGCACGATGTCGGCGGTCAGGTGCGCCGAGTCGCTACCGCGGGCCACCACGCCGAGTCCGACGCTGGCGGCGCGGATGGCGGCCGCGTCGTTGGCGCCGTCGCCGACCATCGCGCAGACCCGGCCGCTGCGTTCGAGGGTCTGCACCACCTGCACCTTGTTCTCCGGTGACATCCGGGCGAAGATCACCCGCCGGGCCACCGCCCGCTCCTGATCCTTGCGCGACAGGGCATTCCACTCCGCGCCGGTGATGACCTGATCGGCGGTGACCGGGACGCCGAGTTCGGCGGCGATGGCGGTGGCGGTGACGGGGTGATCGCCGGTGATCAACCGGACGCCCACCCCGCGGGCGGCCAGGTCGGCGAGCAGTTGCGGCGCTTCGGCGCGGGGGGTGTCGGAGATGCCGAGGTAGCCGGTCAGTGTCAGCCCGCTGCCGCACAGTCCGGCCAGCGCATCCGGGTCGTCGGCGAGGAGCTTCGTCTGCGCGACGGTGAGCCGGCGCCGGGCCACCGCGATCACCCGCAGTCCTTCGGCTGCCAGGGCGGCCACCGTTGCGTCGCCGTCGGGTTCGGGTCCCCGGCAGGCGGCCAGCACCACTTCGGGGGCGCCCTTGATCATCAGGTCCCGGCCCGACACCGACGCGGAGAACGCCCGGCCGGAGCGGAACGGCAGGTGGGCGTCCGGGGTGGTCCACAACGGCTCGCCGGCGCCGGGGAGCGTCGCGGCGGCCTCGGTGACGGCCTGGTCGGTGGCGTGCGTGTGCGGGTCGCCCTCCGGCGCCGGTGCGGCGTTGGCCGCGCACCGCAGCACCTCGTCGGACGAATAGCCGGCCACCGGCTGCACCCGGGTGACCCGGAGCCGGTTCTGGCTGAGCGTGCCGGTCTTGTCGAAGCAGACCACCTCGACCCGGCCGAGGGCTTCGACCGAGCGCGGAATACGCACCAGTGCACCGGAATCGGTCAGGCGTTGCGCCGAGGCGTGCTGGGCCAGCGTCGCCATCAGCGGCATCCCTTCGGGCACCGCCGCGACCGCGACCGCGATGGCGTTCCCCAGGGCCAGGCGCAGACCGCCGCCGCGCAGCATCCCGAGCAGACCCACCATGACGCCGCCGGCGGCGCTGGCCGGGAAGGCCCGGCTCATCAGCCGGCTCAGCTGATGCTGCAACCCGACGACGGGCAGGTCCCCGGCGGCCAGTTCGGCGGCGCGACGGGCCTGGGTGTCGGCGCCGACCGCGGTGACCACGGCCCGCGCGGTGCCGGCGACCACCGTCGTACCGGCGTAGAGCATGCAGCGGCGGTCGGCGAGTTCGGCGCCGGGTGTGGCCGCGGTCTGCTTGTCCACCGACAGGGATTCACCGGTGAGCGAGGATTCGTCGACCTCGAGGTCGGTGGCCTCGATCAGCCGCGCATCGGCGGGCACGACCTCGTTGCTGCGGATCTCGATGACAGTGCCGGGCACCAACCGGTCGGCGTCGATCTCGGTGTAGGCGCCGGTGTGGGGTTCGACGGTGCGGGCGGGCGGAGTCTGTTGGGCCAGCAGCCGGTTCAGCCGGTTCTCGGCCTGCAGTTGCTGGGCGGCGGCGAGCATGCAGTTGCCGATCAGCACGGTGCTGACCATCAGCGCGTCCACCGGTGATCCCAGCATGGCGGTGGCCGCGGAGCTCAGCGCCAGCACCGGCATCAGCGGATCCGACAGTTCGGCGCGCACCGCACGGAGGAACTGCCAGGCGATGTGCGGCGGGGCGTCGTGCGGCCCGGCGGCGACCAGTGGGCCGGGGTCCGGCAGGATCTCGCGGATCTCCTCGATCGTCATCGCGTGCCACTGGTAGGACGGTGCGGGCCGGGGCGCGGCGGTGTCGGCGACGCTGCGGGCCAGCAGGTACCCCGACAGCAGCCCGGTGGCGGCCCCGGCGGTGACCGGCCCCGGGCCGCGCCCGCCCCGCACGCCGGGAACCATCAGCAGCGCACCCAGGGTCGAGGATCCGGTGGACAACGAGATGCCGCGCTGGGCGGCCTGCCGCGCCGCGGGGATCGCGTGCAGCACCCGCCAGGCACCGGCCAGGTCGGCCAGCAGCAGGTCGGCATCCCAGGGCGGGACGTCGGCCGGGTCGTCGGAGAGCACGCCCAGGCCCAGATCGGCGCTGCACAGCGCCTGAGCCCCGGTCGAGGTCAGCACGGCGACGGTTCGGCCGGCTTCCTGCCGGGCGCTCAATGCGGTGGCCAGCGCCCGGTCGAGTTCATCGTCTGAGGCGTGGTCGCGGACGGGAGTCAGTTCGTCGAAGGCCGACCGCAGTTCCCCGAGCGCCGCGATGTCGAGGGTGCACAGTTCGGCACCGCCGGCCCGGGCCTCGGCCAGTAACGCCGCGGCCAGCGGGTGGCGTACCTCGCCGCGGTACAGCAGACGGGGGTCGATGAGGACGGCGTCGACGCGGTCGAGCAGGCGCAGCCCCTCGGGGCGCAGCGGGAGCGCGGCATGCTGGTCGACCAGGGTGCGGCTCAAGGTGGCGGCGAACGCTTCGGTGGTGGTGCGCATGGCTTTCGGGGCGGCCACCACGGCCGCGGTCGCGGCGGTGGTGAGGTTGCCGGTGAGCACGCCCACCAGTCCGGCGCCGAACAGTTGCGCGTGGCCCGCCCGCCGGCCGTGCCGTTCGACGGCGCCCTCCGGCAGCGGCACCGGCCTGGTCGGCAGGTGCACGTGCGCCTGGTCGGCGTGCCGGGCCAGGTGCGGCTCGTGGCGGGCCCAGGCTTGGGCCGCAGCCTGGTTCTCGGCGGCTTTGACGCCCTGCAACGCCAGATCCACGGCCAGCGTGGCCGGTGACAGGGTGGCGATGCGGGCCCCGGTGGAGATCAGCGAAAGCACCGTGTGGGCCGGGCCGACGCCGATCCGGTCGACGAGTTGCCGGCGCAGCCACGGCTGGTGGTTCGCCAGCGCGGCGGCGGCGTCGACGGTGATCGGCGCCTGCGGTAGCCGCAGCACGCGCCCGGCGACCGCAATGGCCAGCCCGGCGGCGTTGACCCCGACCATGACGCCCCGGGCCATCAGCGGCAGACCGTCGCCGGGCAGGGCGGCGGGCCGGTCCGCACCGGCCGATGGCACGCAGCCCCCGGCCCTCCGGTGCCGTCGTTCGGTCTCGGCGATCACCCGGCAGAGATCGTTCAGGCCGGCCCGCCCGCCGTCGTCTTCGTCGTCGTCGGCCAGGGTCACCACCGCGCGCGACAGCGGGCGGTTCAGTCGCACCGACACCACGCCCGGCGCGGCGGCGAGCGCGGTGAGCACCCGATCGCCGAGTTCGGGGGTTTCGGTCAGCCCGCGCACCTCGATCCAGGCGCGGCCCTCGCCGTGCCAGCACCGGCGGGTCAGCGTCGCGGTGGCGGAGTCCCCCGCGAGCATTCGAGTGGCTTCGCGAACGGGCAGTGCGGCGACCTGCAGTCCGGCCGCGGTGATGGCTCCCACCGCTTCGGTGGCGGCGGACGCCCCGCGGGTGGCCGTGCCGGCGAGGGCCGATGCCACCCGGATTCCCACGGCGGCTGGGCGGAGCAATGTCGGAACCATGTCGACAGCAACCAATCTCGTGACCTACGGCAGGCCGGAGCCGTGGCCCCGGCGGCGGCGGAAATGCCGCGTGAACCGCCCAATCCTGGCAACACTTTGATGATTACGCAACTATGCAAATGTGTTGATCGGCGAATCCCGCCGTGGCGGTTGGGACACAATGAATGCCGCCATGGCAAAAGATGAAAAACGGGTAGCCGAAGAAAACAGTTCAACCGGCCGACCCGACGAGCCGACCACGCCGCAACTGGCGTCCGCCGCAAGCACGTTCGCGCTGCTCAGCAGTCCGGCACGTCTGCACGTGATGTGGCTGGCCGCCCAGGACGCCTACGACGTCACCACCCTGGCGAAGCGAGCGGGCGTCAACGTCGCCACCATGAGCCAGCATCTGACCAAGCTGCGACTGGCCGGACTGATCAACGCCCGACGCGACGGACGCCACCACATCTACACCGTGGACGACCCGCACATCCTGACCCTGCTGCAGCAGATTTTCGCCCACATCGCCCCGGACGGCGGCCTGGCGCCCGACCCGCCCCGGAGCCGGTGACCCCGGCCGGCCCACAGAGTGACCCCGGTCACACTTGCGCGCGCTACGTGTTACCGGTCACGGACCAAGGTCCCCAAGTTCAGTGACCGGCAACACATTTCGATTTTCTACAACCGGGTTCTGGATAACGTCTGGACCCATGAAAGACCCTGTGCTGCTGCTTCCGGCCCTCGCCGGCATCATCGGATTCCTCGTCTTCGGCTTCCTGGCGCTCGAAGTCGTGTTCCATATCGGCTGAGCCGACGTGACCGGTGCGCCGTAGCGGCGCGCCCGGGGCCACGTCGGCCCCTTCGAGTCGGTGGGCGAGCAGTCGCCCCCGGTCGGCTAGCCGGCGCGCCAGACCCGTAGCGCTGCGACGACCATCGGGATCTGCAACGGCAGTCGCGCGATCGCTCCCGCACGCATCCACGGCTTGGCCCAGAACAACCGCACCGAGTGCAGGTTCGCCGGGTAGACCGCGGCGAACAGCGCCGCCGCGGCCAATCCGGCACGGCGGCGGGTACGCGGCACCAACAGCAGTGCCCCGATGACGATCTCGGCGACGCCCGAGACGTAGGTGTAGGCACGGGCGCTGCCCGGCAGTTCCGGCGGGACGATCACATCGAAGGGCTTGGGCGCGACGAAGTGTCCGATACCGGCGCCCAGCAGCAGTCCGGCCAATCCCCGCGCAGCCGTCACGGCCCGGCGCTGATCCGATGATGTGTCAGTCATGGCCCGATCGTAGCGCCGAACAGCACGGCTTCCATCAAGGTGAGGATCCGCGCGCGTTGCTCCGCACGATTGTCGAAGTTAACCAGGCGTCCCACATCGACGACCAGAGCCAGGGCCGCGTGCACCCGGAAGACCGCTTCGGCACCGGACCCGTGCACCTGGCCGACCAGGTGCGCCCATTCGTCGACGTTGTGCCGTTGCAACCCGCGCAACTCGACCCGGTCGGCTTCGGGCAGGTTGGCGAACTCGGCGAAATAGATGTTGATCAGGTCGGGGGCGGCGAAGGCCAGCGCGGTGTAGCGCTCGGCGATGCTGCGCGCCGCCTGCCGCGGCGTGCTGGACTCGGCCAGGGCATCGGTGATGGCCAGCAGCACCCGATCACCGGCCCGGTGGAAGGCGGCGGACAACAACGCGGCCTTGCTCGGGTAGTAGCGGTAGGCGCTGGAACCGTTGAGGCCCGCCGCGGTGCCGACCTCCTCCATGCTGACCTCGGAGAAGCCGCGCCGGCCGAACATCCGGGTCGCCTCGGCCAGCAGTCGTTCCCGTTTGGAGGTGCTCGGCAGACCGCGTTGCGGGCGCCGCGGCGCCGGGCCGTCCGGGGCCGGGGGCAGTTCGGTGGTCAGCACCGACCAGCACAGTTCCCCGAGTAATTCCTGCATCGCCGCGGCGGGCAGGCGGGTCCGGTGGGCGGAGACGCTGCCGATGACGCTGAGCGCCGCGGCGGCCAGTGTCGCGGTGTCGGCATCGGAGAGGCCCGGCCGCAGGGCCGCCAGCGGCTCGGCGATGGCGGCGTTGAGCGCGTCGTAGCTGCCGCGGATGTGCTTGCGGTCCGGCGGCTGCAGGTAGCGCCGCTCCCAGCGGTAGAACCCGCCCTCGCGACGCATCCCGATCGTGGTGTCGATCAGCGCCGCGGTGATCGCACGCAGCCGTTGCTCCGGCGGCCGGCCCGGATCGTCGGCGGACCGGGCGGCGCCGGCCAGTCCCTGCGCCGCGTACTCGGCGGTCGCCACCAGCAGCGCGTATTTGTTGGCGAAATGGCGGTACAGACCCGGGCCGGAGATACCGACGTCGGCGGCGATCTCGTCGACCCCGACCGCGTGGTAGCCGCGCTCGCTGAACGCCCGGGCCGCAGCCCGCACGATCTGGGCTTTGCGGTCCTTGGGGCGGCGCTGCACCGCGGTCGGCGAACCCGACGGCGTGGTCATTTCCACCCCCGTTGTTGACTGATCGACCGGACGCCCATACGTTAACCACAATTTACGTTTTGATCCACGAAGGAAGTAGCGTGCTGCCAACTCCGATCAGCGAAGGGCGGGACTGACCGTGCCCGGAGACTCCAGCTCGGCGAAATTCACCGCGACCCGCGACGGCCGCATCCTGCGGGTGACGATCACCAACCCCGACCGGCTCAACGCCATCGACTTGGCCACCATCGAGGCACTCGGCGACACCTTCAGCACCGCGGCCGACGACCCGGGTGTGCGGGCCATCGTGGTCACCGGTGAGGGCAAGGCGTTCTGCACCGGCGCGGATCTGTCCGCCACCGCGGGCGGCGCCGGCCCCGAACTGGTGATGGACGTCGCCGCCCGGATGGTGCGCTCGGTGGCCGAGACCCCGCTGCCGGTGATCGCCCGGATCAACGGGCCGTGCGCCGGAGTCGGGGTGGGTCTCGCGTTGGCCGCCGATCTGATCTACGCGGCCGAGAGCGCCTACTTCCTGCTGTCGTTCACCAACATCGGCCTGATGCCCGACGGGGGCACCACCGCACTGGTGGCCGCCTCGGCCGGGCGCGCGGTGGCCAACGAGATGGCCCTGCTGGGCGGTCGACTGTCGGCGACCGCGGCCGCAGACGCCGGCCTGATCAACGCGGTGCTGTCCGACGCCGAACTGGACACCCGGGTCTCCGCAGCCGCCGAGAAGCTGTCGCACGGCCCGCGTCGCGCACTCGAACTGACCAAACAGGCGCTCAACGCCACCAACCTGGCATCGCTGAACGACGCACTGGCCCGGGAGAAGACCGGCCAGGTCGAGTTGCTGGGCTCCCCCGACTTCTTCGAGGGCGCCACCGCGATGCTGCAGAAACGAAAGGCGGTATTCGGGGAATGATCGCGCAACCTCTGCGGTCTCGCCGCAACCACTGGATGAATCAGGTCGCCAACCACGCCGAGATGCGCCCGGATGCGGTCGCATTCCGGTGCCGGGGCGTCGACACCACCTGGGCGCAACTGCACGACCGCACCGAACGCCTTGCCGACGCGCTGTACCGGCGGGGCATCCGGTTCGGCGACCGCGTCCTGATCGTGATGCTCAACCACACCGAGTACATCGAAGCGACCCTGGCGATCAACACGCTGGGCGCCATCGCGGTGCCGGTGAACTTCCGGCTGACCGACCCCGAGATCCGCTACATCGTCTCCGACAGCGGGGCCAAGGGCGTCATCACCGACCAGATGCTCGCGCCGCTGATCGAGGCGGTCCGCAAGAACACCACCGGCCTGGACGTGGCCGTGGTGCTCGGCGACGACTACGAGTCGCTGATCGCCGAATCGGGCGATCCGCACCCGGGCAACGACGTCCCCGAGGACACTGCGGCGCTGATCATGTACACCTCGGGGACCACCGGCAGCCCCAAGGGCGCCATCCTGTCCTACTCGAACATGACGGCGCAGTCGTTGACCTGCATCCAGGCGCTACAGATCCGCACCGACAGCGTGTATTTCTGCGCGGCACCGATGTTCCACATCGCCGGCCTGGGCAGCATCGCACCGAACCTGATGCTGGGCACCAAGACCGTGATCCACCCGCTGGGGGCGTTCAACGCCACCGAGACCCTCGACGCCTGGGAGCGCGAGCGCGCCACCTCGGTGTTCCTGGTGCCGGCGCAGTGGCAGATCATCTGCGCGGATCCGACTGTGCGGACACGTGATCTGGCGTTGGAGGTGATCAGCTGGGGCGCGGCGCCGGCCTCGGACACGGTGCTGCGCGCCATGGCCGAGACGTTCCCGGATGCGCTCAACGTCGCGGTGTTCGGCCAGACCGAGATGTCACCGATCACCTGTGTGCTGCAGGGCGCCGACGCGATCCGCAAGCTCGGCTCGGTGGGCAAGGTCATCCCGACCATCTCCGCGCGTGTGGTCGACGACGAGATGAACGATGTGGCGCCGGGCGAGATCGGCGAGATCGTCTACCGCGGGCCGACCATGATGGCCGGCTACTGGAACAAGCCCGAGGCGACCGCGGAAGCGTTCGAAGGCGGCTACTTCCACTCCGGCGACCTGGTCCGCGTCGACGACGAGGGCTTCGTCTACGTGGTGGACCGCAAGAAGGACATGATCATCTCCGGCGGGGAGAACATCTACTGCGCCGAGGTGGAGAACGTCCTGTTCGAGCACCCGCTGATCGTCGAGGCCGCGGTGATCGGTCGGGCCCACGACAAGTGGGGCGAGGTTCCGGTGGCGATCGTGGCGCTGGCCGCCGAGGCCGGCGACCTGACGCTGACCGACCTCGAGCCGTTCCTCAACGAACGCCTGGCCCGCTACAAGCACCCCAAGGACCTGGTGCGCGTCGATGCGCTGCCGCGCAACGCCAGTGGCAAGGTGGTCAAGCCGCAGCTGCGCAAGGACCACGGGTAGCCGCGGGACGGGGGCGTCTCGTGCGACAGTAGCGAGATGCGTAGAGCAGCGTCCCTGAGTCTGATCACCGCGGCGTACGTCGTCGCGGTCGGTGCGGCCGCGGCCTGGCTGGCCTGGGGCGCCGATACCGGACGACTCTGGCTCGACACGTTCATCGCCGACGTGGTGGCGACCCTGGTGATCTTCGCCTTCAGTAGGAGCTTCGGTAATTCGAGTTTCTACGACGCCTACTGGAGTGTCATACCGCCGCTGTTACTGGGCTATTGGTGGGTCCAGTCCGTTCCCCATGTCGACACCACGCGTTGTGTCCTGGCCGCGGTGGTCGTCGGATTGTGGGCGGTGCGCCTCACCGGCAACTGGGTGCGGGGATTCACCGGATTGCACCATGAGGATTGGCGCTACCCCGAACTTCGTCAGCGCGCGGGACGCTGGGAGTTCGCCGCTGACCTGTTCGGTATCCACCTGGTCCCCACCGTGCAGGTCTTCGCCGCCATGGCGCCGGTGTACGTCGCGGTGACGCGGCCGGATCGCGGGCTGACCTGGCTCACCGTGATCGCTTTCGTCATCGGCGTGGCGGCGGTGCTGCTTGAACTGGTCGCCGACACGCAGTTGCACCGGTTCGTCCGGGATCAGCCACCCGGCACCGCGATGGATCGCGGGATCTGGGGATGGTCACGCCATCCGAACTATTTCGGCGAGCTCAGCTTCTGGTTCGCCTGCGCACTGTTCGGGGTGGCCGCCGCGCCGGCGCAGGCTTGGTGGATGTTCGCCGGGACGCTGGCGATGCTCGCCATGTTCCTGGGCGCCAGCATCCCGATGATGGAGGGCCGCAGCCTGCAGCGCCGGCCCGAGTATCAGGACGTGATCGACCGGGTGCCGCGTCTTTTCCCGCGCCCGCCGCAGGCTATGTCGTGGCGGCGAAAGCCTGGAACAACTCACTGATGCCCTGTGCCGCCTCCGCCCACGTGGGGTGCGCGGAGGGCAGGAAGCCGAAGATGTAGCCCGCCTCCTGTAGCGCGGTCAGCGACGGGTTGTCCAGCAGCGGGGTGAACCGGTAGGTCTCCGGGTCGAGCAGGTCGTCGAAGAAGTCCTGAATGCCTTGTTGCAGCCCGTTTCCCAGCGCGCTCAGCACGTCGCCGAGGTCCAGATCGGGAAACAGCCCGGGAGTGCTGACCACGTCGGCGTCGCCGGGCGCCCACCCGTGTTCGATGTTGCCGTAGCCGAGGTTCACCAGGACCCGGGTGACGGGTTCGAGTAGGTCGTACAGGGGTTGGCCCACAATCGGGATCAGCCGTAGCGGTTCGAGCAGCGGCAGGCCCTCGGCGGGGATCATGTAGTAGTTGACCATCGAGTCGGCCGCCGACGTGGGTAGTTCGACGGCGTTGGCGATCTGCTCGGGCGTCACGCTGAAATAGGTGCCGTGCTGGTAGATCATGCCCATGAAGGCGTTGAGGACCGACAGCAGATTGAGCGGATACCGCGGGAAATCGGCGACACCGTCGTATTCGTAGGTGTAGACGTCGGTCGGGTACAGGTTGTTCGGGGTGGCCACGTAGTCCTGGAGGTATTGCGGGTAGAGGCCACTGGTCTCCACCGTCAGACCGCCGACCGGGTTGTTCAGATTGCCGATCAGCACGAAATGCACGTGATCGCTGGGCACATCCTGGCCGGCAAGCTGCCGCATGACCGCCGAGGAGATGGCTGCGCTCTGCGAATAGCCGAACACCACGAGCGGGTTCTCAGCGCTGACGCCGCCGTCGGCGATCTTCTGCAGAATGGTGGAATCCAGAATCTGCGCACCCCGCACCTGGGAGGTGGCACTGGTGTTCTCCGGGGTGAACAAGGACTGCAGAGTACCGCCGAATCCGAACGGCTCCAGGTACGTCGTGAACGTCGCATCCAGGTAGAGCTGACTGGGTTGCGGAATGCTGGTGCCGCCCATGATCAACGCGGTGCCGTCGCCGAGTGGCCCCGCTGCGGTCGCACCGGAGGTCAACAGCACGTCGATCATCGTTGCCCGGCGGGGCGACAGGTCCGCTACGGCCAATGGGGCCGCAACGGCCAAACCCGCTGCCGTGACAGCCGCAGTAATACGGTCACTCCGCAAAGCGCGCATTCGATACCCTCTCCGCCCGCCCCCGAACAGTCGGATCATTGTTCCACCTGATTGCCGGGAATCGTGATCGAACGCGTACGGCGCCTTTTGCCGGACAGCAGTAACGTCGATGGATGGGGATCACGTTCACGAGCACGGTGGCGGCGCCACGCCGGGAAGTCTTCGCATGGCATGAACGGCCGGGGGCGTTCGCCCGTCTGAGCCCGCCGTGGCAGCCGATGCGATTGCGTTCCGAAGCCGACTCACTGCGGGACGGCACCGCCGAGCTGGCGCTGCCCGGTGGACTGCGCTGGATCGCCGAACACCGGGCCGACGGCTACGATCCGCCGCGGCGTTTCGTCGACGAACTCGGCGGGCACGGTCTGGCCTCGCTGCCGGCACGGTTGGCGTTGAACTGGCGGCACACCCACGAGTTCGACGACCTCGGCGACGGCCGGACCCGGATGACCGACACCGTGCAGGCCCCGATCCCCGCGGCATTACTGCGGCCGATGTTCGTCTACCGGCATCGCCAGCTCGCGGACGACCTGGCCGCCCATCAGCGCGCGGCCGAGCACGGGATGGGGTCGATGACGGTGGCGGTCACCGGCTCCTCGGGCCTGGTCGGTTCGGCGTTGACCGCGTTCTTGAGCACCGGCGGTCACCGGGTGATCCGGCTGGTGCGCCACTCCCCGCGCAATCCCGAAGAGCGGCAATGGAATCCCGACGATCCGGACCGCAATCTGCTGGCCGGTGTCGACGCGGTGATTCACCTGGCGGGGGCCTCCATCGCCGGCCGTTTCACCGACGCGCATCGTCGTGCGGTGCGCGACAGCCGGATCGAGCCGACCCGCAGGCTCGCCGAGTTGGCCGGTGGCGTCGCCTCGGGGCCCGCCGCGTTCATCTGCGCCTCGGCGATCGGGTACTACGGCTACGACCGCGGCGAGCAGACCCTGACCGAGGACAGTTCGCGCGGTGAGGGGTTTCTGGCCGATGTGGTCGCCGATTGGGAAGCGGCCCTGGCCCCGGCCGAGGAGTCGGGCATCCGGGTGGTCCGTGTCCGCACCGGCACCGTGCAATCGCCGCGGGGCGGCACCCTGCAGCTGATGCGGCCGTTGTTCGCCGCGGGATTGGGTGGACGCCTGGGCGACGGGCGCCAGTGGTTGTCGTGGATCGGGATCGACGACCTGGTCGACGTCTACCACCGGGCCCTGTGGGACACCGGGTTGTCCGGTCCGGTCAACGCCGTCGCCCCGAACCCGGTCCGCAACCGCGACTACACCAAGACCCTCGGACACGTGCTGCACCGCCCGACCGTCGTTCCGGTCCCGGGCCTGGGGCCCCGGGCGTTGCTCGGCGCACAGGGGGCACGCGAACTGGCCTGCGCGAATCAGCGGGTGTCACCGGCCCGCTTGCTTGCTGCGGGGCATCGGTTCCGCACCCCCGATCTGGAACCGGCGCTGCGGCATCTGTTGGGCCGTGCGGAGTCGGCGTGACCCGGTTGCGTCAGTCCACGACGTGATAGTCGACGTCCAGCGAGCGGTATATCCGCTCGGCCCACCGGTCAGCGCTGGGCGTCATCACGCAGCCGGCGGACGTCTGCATCGGTCAGGACGGCACCTTCGACCTCGGCGAGGACCGGCAGCCCGTCACGGATCCCGATTGCGCATTCACGCCGGTGCACCGGCTCGATCCGAAGTCCCGAGCCGTCGAGTACCAATTCGAGCGGGGTGTCCGGGGTGATGCCCAGCGCGACGCGCAGTGCCTTGGGGATCACGATCCGCCCTACCCGGTCCACGGACACATGCATGGCACGGTTTTACCAATTCATTGCCAAATTGGGATTGTCTTCCCAATCGCTATCCGGCCCCGACCGGGCGATCACTGCCGCCCTTCGCCGCGCGGCGGCACCAGCAGTGCCAGCGACGCCACCAGCACCAGGCCCAGGCTGACCACGTTGAGCACTTGGTCCCGCGGGCCGTACATACCCAACATGCCCAGGTGATAGATCAGGTGCAGCGCGTTGAACACCGACACCGCGACCCCGGTGACCACCACGACGGCACGGTTGCCCAGGTAGTACAGCGCCACCGCGCTCAGCGCCGCCAGTCCCAGATACATGGCGCCGACGTCCTTGACGAAGTGCTCGTTGTAGGGGCCGAGCACCGGCAACCACTGCATGCCGAGCCCGGGAAACGTGGTGTACCAGTGCAGCGGGGCGCTGTACGCCCACCCGCCGACGCCGAACCCGACCGCGGTCAACAGGATCAGGCAGGCGCGGTGCACGGTGCGGTTCACCGTGCCACCTCCGGGAGTGCGTCCAGCCATTCGGCGAAGGTCTGCCTGCCGCGGGGACCCGGTCCGGTGGGCAGCAGTGCGCCGTGGGCCATGCCTTTGCCGGCAGCACCGGGGATGCGCAGCGGCACGACCAGCCGGTGTTGCCCGCGTCGCCGGAGCACCCGGCGGGCCATGTCGACCACCGATTCCACCTGCGGGCCGGCCAATTCCGGTGCCATCTGCTGCGGTTCCCCGGCGGCCAGACCGACCAGGTGGGCGGCGACTTCGTCGACGGCGATGGGCTGCGATTTCATCTTCGGAACCGGCGCGACCGGGCCGGGCAGTTGCGCCAGCACCTGATCGGCGAACTCGTGGAATTGACTGGCGCGCAAGATGGTCCACGGGACGGCTGCGGCCTTGATGAGTTCCTCCTGCCGCAGCTTGCCCCGGTAGTAGCCGGTGGTCGCCCGGTCGATGCCGATGATCGACAACGCGACGTGATGCTGCACGCCGTTGCGCTGCTCGGCGGCCAGCAGATTGGCCGTCGCGGTGCCGAAGGATTCCCGGGCTTTGTTGGCGTTCATGGTGGCGAAGTCGACGACATCGATGACGGCCTGCACACCGTGCAGGGCGGCGTCGATCCCGGTGTTCGCCAGCAGGTCGACCCCGTGGGCGCGGGCCAGGATCACCGGCTGGTGGCCCTGGTCGCGCAACCGCTCGACGACTCTGCGCCCGGTCTTGCCGGTACCGCCGGCAACCGCGATCTTCATGGCTGTGTCCTTTCTGATTCGGATCTACCAGTTATGACGACGCAGCGCGGCCGAATGTGAGGCGGATTCCGATAGGGTCGCGATATGCCCGACGTAGTCGGCGAGCGCGGTTACCTGACCGGCCTGGCGTTTCGGATGCTGGGGACGATCGCCGACGCCGAGGACGCGGTCCAGGAGACCTACATCCGCTGGTACCGGCAGTCCGACCCCGAGCGTGCATCGATCGAGTCCGCGCGGGCATGGCTGACGAGGGTCATCGGCCGGATCTGCCTGGACATGCTGACCTCGGCGCGGGCCCGCCGCGAACGCTACGTCGGCCCGTGGCTGCCCGAACCGGTGCCGCCGCACGCCTTCGCCCCCGATATGGGTGACTGGCCCGCCGAGCGCGTCACGCTCGATGACACCGTCAGCACCGCGTTGTTGGTGCTGCTGGAATCGATGACGCCGGCCGAGCGGGTGGCCTTCGTGCTGCACGACGTTTTCGGGGTGCCGTTCACCGAGATCGGCGAGATCGTGGGGCGTAGCCCCGCCGCGTGCCGTCAACTCGCGGTGTCGGCGCGTACCCGCGTACGGCGCAGCCCGGCGCGGACCGTCAGCCGCGCCGAACACGACCGGGTGGTGCGGGCGTTCGCCACGGCCGCCCGCTCCGGTGACATGGCGGCACTCATCGCCACGCTGGACCCCGATGTGGTGGCCCGCTCCGACGGCGGTGGTCGGGTCAGCGCCGCGCGCAACCCGATTCACGGCGCCGACCGCGTCGCGCGCTACCTGACCGGGGCACTGCGGACCATGCCGTCGGTCAGGCTGGCCGATCGACAGACCAACGACGGGCTGGGCTTCGTGCTGCAGGCCGAGGGCTCCGTCGTCGGCGTGGTCACCCTGGAGGTCGACGGCGGTGTGGTCACGCAGGTCCGGTTGGTCCTCAACCCGGACAAGCTCACGCTGTGGCGATAGCGGCACTAGATCCGTCAACGCCGTTGACAAAATTGACCCCGGCGGCGCATGGTTTGAGTCAACGTTGTTGACAAAAATGGGCGAACCGCAGAGGAGAACACTCCGATGAGCGAATTACGCGCCGGCGTAGTGGGTTTGGGCATGATCGGCGGCGGTGTGGCGGTCAGCTTGGCCCGCAGCGGGCGTATCCCGGCGGTCTACGACATTCGCCCCGGCGCCGCCGACGACCTGGCCGGCGTTCCGGAGCAGGCGGCGACCATCGCCGAGGTGGCCCGCGACAGCGACGTGGTGCTGGTGGCGACCCTGACCGCCGAACAGGCCCGAGAGGTGATCGCCGGGGACGACGGGATTCTCTCGGCCGCCCACGACGGGCTGGTGGTCGCATTGCTGTCCACGGTCGACCTGGACGCGGTGACCGAACTCGCCGCCCGGTGCGAAGGCGCCGGAGTCGGGTTCCTCGATGCCGGTGTCACCGGCGGCACGCAGGCCGCCGAGAACGGGTTGACCGTGATGGTCGGCGGCCCCGAGGAGGTATTCGCACGGGCCAAGCCGGTGTTCGACGACTTCGCCAAGATCGTGGTGCATTGCGGCGATACCGGCACCGGCATGGTCACCAAACTGGCCCGCAACGCCCTGACCTATTCGATGTGGGCGGCGGTGCGGGAGGCCGCCTCGATCGCGGACGCGGGCGGCGTCACGTTGGACAAGCTGCTGGAGGTCATCTCCAACACCGACGGGGGCACGTCACCGCTGACGCTGCTGCAGGTGCATGCCGCCGGCATCGAGGTTCCCGAAGAACGGGTGGATTCCGCGGTCGCGCTGGCCGAAAAGGACCTCGCCGCCGCGCAGGCTTTCGCGGGCAGCGTCGGGCTGGAGGTGCCCATCGTCGACATCGCCCGGCCGAGGATGCGCGCGGTGTACGACGGGACGCTGCCCGAGCCGCTGCCCGGTGAGCCGTGGCAACGCGGGCTGGCGATGATGGATCGGGTCTACGGCCCCGGCTACAGCAAGCAGGTACCCGACGGCGTCACCATCCCCAGCGTCGTCACCACCGTCGAGCACCTCTTCGGACAGATCCTGTCCCGGCCCTACCTCACGCTGCGCGACCGCCGGCTGCTGACGTTCGGGGTGACCGCGATGGTGGGCCGCGCCGACCTGCTGCAGACCCAGTTGCGCGGCGCGATGGCCAACCAGGAGTTCACCGTCGATCAACTGCGCGAGATCGTCTTGCAATTAATGCATTACGCCGGGTGGCCCAACGCGACGGCGGTGCAGGCCGCCTTCGAGGAAGCCATCGGCCAGTACGCCGTTCCGCAGAGCAGCTGAGCCGGTGGACGACAGGCAGACCGGCCCGGTCGCCGGCGCACCGGTTCGCAAACCCGGCCGGCCCCGCTCGACGGCCACCCGGGAGGCCATCAAGGCCGCGGCCTCGACGCTCTTCGCCGAACACGGCTTCAGCGGCACCTCGGTGCGCGACATCGCCCGACTGGCCGGCAGCGATCCCGCGGTGGTGATCCGCCACTTCGGCTCCAAGGAGAAGCTGTTCCTGGAAGTCCTCACCGTGCCGCAGAGCTTTCAAGGGCTGGTCGAGGGCCCGCTGCAGACCCTCGGCCGGTCGATACTGCACCGGCTCTTCGAGACGGACGATTCGACGCTGCGGCTGTACCGCACCCTGCTCGGTGCGCTGGACCGGCCCGAGGTCCGCGCCTACCTGGAACGGTCGACCACCCGCCACATCACCGAACCGCTGACCGCACGCCTGAGTGGACCCGACGCCGGCCTGCGTGCCCAACTGATCGCCGCGCAGATCGGTGGATTGCTCACGCATATCAGCCTTTTCGAGCAGACCTCAGACCTGGTGGCCGGTGCTGCGGCATTCGACCACTATGCCGTCGCCCTGCAAGCCCTCATCGACCCGAAGGAGAAACCATGACCGACGGACCGCTTCGCATCATCGGGTGGGGGCTCGGCGCGGTCGGCCAGGAGATGATCACCACGATCATCGACCACCGTCCGGACCTGCAGATCGTCGGCGCCCGGGTGTATTCACCCGACAAGGACGGCGTCGACATCGGCACCCTGGTCGGCCGGGATCCGATCGGCGTCACCGCGTCCACCGACACCGACGCCATACTGGCCCTCGACGCCGATTGCGTGCTCTACACCCCGCGCCACCCCAGAATCGACGACGTGTGCGCGCTGCTGGCCGGCGGCAAGAACGTTGCCACCACGGCATTTCTGTTCCACCCCCGACGGATCGCATCGGCCGACGCCGACCGGGTGCTGGCCGCGGCCCGCGACGGCGGCGCCACCGTACACGGCAGCGGCCTGAATCCGGGCAACCTCTCGGGCGTACTGCCGCTGGCACTGTCGGGCATGAGTCGCACCATCGACAAGGTGACGCTGCAGGAGCGGGCCGACTGGTCGGTGTACGAGAGCACCTCGATCACCTTCGACGTCATGGGATTCGGTCAGCCGGTCGAGGCGATCGGCCCGACGACGAGCGAATCCCTGGCGCTCACCAGTTCGTTGTTCTGCGAACAGGTCTGGTTCATCGCCGACGAACTGCACGCCGGCATCGACGAGGTCACCACCCGTGTCGAGGCCGTCCCCGCGGTCGCCGATCATCAGATCTTCGACCGCCTGCTGCGGGCGGGCACCACCGCCGGCCAACGCTGGACCTGGTCGGGCCGCCGCAACGGCGAGACGCTGGTCGAAATCGAGGCGCTGTGGACCGTCGGCGGCGAGTACCCGGCACACTGGCCGACCCCCGAACACGGGTGGACGCTGACCGTCGAGGGCGATCCGTCGATGCGGACCCACTTCTTCTCGCTGGCCAGTTTCACACGGGCCGCCGGTATCGAGGAGCACGTCCGCTCTGCGAGTGTGGCCACCGCGATGCAGGTCCTCAACGCGGTGCCGGCGATCTGCGCCGCACCGCCCGGGGTGGCCACCATGGCCGACCTGCCGCCGGTCCGCAGTCACGTCGGCTTCGGCAACCGCCCCCGATGACCGCGATCGGAGATCCCGGTGCCACCGACCACCGGTAATCGGTGGCGATCCACTACAGTTTTCACACACCTGTTCCGACAGGTTCCCCGCCCCCGTAGCTCAGGGGATAGAGCACGGCTCTCCTAAAGCCGGTGTCGCAGGTTCGAATCCTGCCGGGGGCACTTGGTGCGTGTGAATTACGCAGATTGTGGCACTTGTTTGCTCTTGGGGATCGCCGTCGCCCACAGCACCCAGGCGATTAGCACCGGTTGGAAGAACAGGCGCACCAGTCGGCTGATGTCGCTGTTGAGGTTGAAAGCATCGACGTGGTTCAGATACTGGGCCAGATTGCCCGGAAAGATGAGCACGAAGAACACCGCCAGCAGGCCACCCACCAGCACCCGGTCGCGGCGCAGCACCGCCAGACCGACACCCAGCGCGATCTCCACTCCCCCGGAGGCCATCACGACGCCGTCGGCGTCCATGGGCACCCACTGCGGTACCTGCGCCTGAAATTCCTGGCGTGCCCAGAACAGATGGCTGAACCCCGCGAAGACCATCTGCGCGGCCAGCACGTAGCGAGCGATAGTCCGGGCGCGTGTCGTTGGAGGTGGGGGCGGTAACGCGGCCATAGCGGGTCCTTACTCTCGGCTATTCATCGGTGGCAGGAGTTGTCGGGTTGCCGGCATAGAGGCTCTCCGCGAGAAACCGCACTGCATCGCGGAGCGCGGCAAGGTCCTCGGCGGCCACATCGCCGTTGCCGACCAACCGCTCCGGCAGGCAGGCGGCGCGCTCCTCAAGCGCGTGCCCGGCCGCGGTGAGGGTGACCTGGACGCGACGTTCGTCGGTGGCCGATCGCTCGCGACGCACGTAACCGATCGCTTCGAGGCGTTTCAGCAGCGGCGAAAGGGTGCCGGAATCCAGATGCAATCGGCTACCGAGGTGCCCTACGGTGCACGGTCCGTCCTCCCAGAGCACCAGCAGCGCCAGGTACTGCGGATACGTGAGGTGCAGTTCGTCGAGCAAGGGGCGGTACGCGGCGGTTACCGCACGTGATGCCAGATGCAGGGCGAAGCAGAGTTGCTCATCGAGGCGCGGCGCAGGCACCCGATAACCGTAACGCACTGTTTTATTGCGCACAACTGAATTTGACACAATTAGATTCGGTGGCAGCACCAGCGGAGCGAGAGACCGCACCCTTCCGGATGGATCGACGATTGACACCGCTCCCCCGAACCGTCATTCTAAGACGACTGGTCATTTTAAGGGGGAGACTTTGATCAGCAGCGCTACGGGCCTCGCGGCCCCGTTCACCTTGGGCAACGGCACGGTCGTGCCGAACCGCCTCGCCAAGGCCGCGATGTCGGAATGTTTGGGAAGCCCGTCGTTCGCGCCGACCCGACGTCATGTCTCGCTCTACGAACGCTTTGCCGCCGGTGGAGCGGGCCTGATCATCACCGGCAACGTGATGATCGACCGCAGCGCCATCGGCGAGGTCGGCAATGTCGTGGTCGAGGACGATCGAGATCTGCCGATCCTGCGCCAATGGGCCTCGGCGGCGAAGTCTTCTGGCGCAGTCGCGTTGGCGCAGATCAACCACCCGGGCCGCCAGGTGCTGGCCGGAGTCGGTTCAAGGCCGGTTGCTCCATCGGCGGTCAAGGTCCGTCGGGCCGCGGGAGTGTTCCGCACCCCGCGCGCCTTGACCGCCGCCGAGATCAACGGCCTGATAACCCGATTCGCCGACAGCGCTCGGATTCTGGTCGATGCCGGATTCGACGGGGTGGAGATCCACGCCGCCCACGGCTACTTGATCAGCCAGTTCCTGTCCCCTTTGACCAACCTTCGCGCCGACGCCTGGGGCGGATCGCTGGAGAACCGGAGTCGATTTCTTCTCGAGGTGATCGCGGCGGTCCGCGCCGCTGTGCGGCCGGCGGCGGTAGCCGTCAAACTGAACTCCGCGGATTTCCAGCGCGGCGGGTTCGAGGACGGCGAAGCCCGTGACGTCGTACGAATGCTCGACGGACTGGTCGATCTGGTGGAGATCTCCGGCGGCACCTACGAGTCGACCGCGTTCATGGGGGTATCGCAAGATGCGACGCGAGCCAGTACGCGGCATCGCGAAGCCTACTTTTTGGACTTCGCGGAGTCGGTGCGCGGCAGCCTCCGCACACCGTTGATGCTCACCGGAGGTTTTCGCACCGCTGCCGGCATGACCGCTGCGATCGAGTCCGGTGCGGTCGACCTTGTCGGGCTGGCCCGTCCGCTGGCCTTGGATCCCGCCTTGCCGGCCCGGCTGCTGCAGGGATCGGCGGCCGCCGGCGCGGATGTTCCTCGCCGGCTCGGGCTCGCCCGGTTCGACGGCATGACGGATCTGATCTGGCACACCGTCCAGTTGCAGCGGATGGGACGAGGGCTGCACCCCGCCCCGGATCGACATCCTTTGTTGACGATGGCCGAATACGGTTGGCACTACGCCCCTTACCTATGGACCCGCATGACGGGAGGGCGATCTCGATGAGTCCGCGTGCCCCCAGGGCTTCGGCGGTGGCAACCCGCGAGCGACTCCTTGCGGTGGGGTTGGAACTGTTCCACGCCCGCGGTTATCACGCCGTGGGCATTCAAGAAGTGGTCGACGCAGCCGGTATACCAAAAGGGTCGTTCTACAACCACTTCCGCAGTAAGCAGGAGCTTGCGATCACCGCTTTGCAGCAGTACGCGGCGCACAGCCCCGTCGATCTGCTGTGGTCCACCCCGGAAGGGCCGCGTGCCGGGATCCGGGCGCACTTCGAGGAACTCGAACGCCGGTTCGTCGACGCCGACCTGATGCGTGGCTGCATGCTGGGCAACTTCGCCAACGAGATCGCCGATCGGGACGAGACCGTGCGGAATCTGCTGACCGGCCTGTTCGAGGCCTGGGCCGAGGTGCTCACCGACGCCTTACGGCAAGCCGAAACCTCGGAGTCCGTTCGACTGGCGATGCCGGCCGATCAGTTGGCCGGTGTCATCCTGAGCTTGTGGGAGGGTGCGATCACCCGCGCCCGGGCCGCTCAGTCCGAGGAACCGCTCCGCCAATTCTTCGACGTCGTCTTCGGCGACCTCATACCGGATCCATCCGTCGACGATGCCACCGCGACGACGCCGGTCGACCGGGACAACCGATGACCGTGTCGAAATCCGCACTCACCCAACGCCTCGCCGCCGCCGGCGCACACACTCTCGGCCGCATGTTCCACCTCTACGACCGGGACGACACGCCACTTCCCGCTCAGGAGTTCCTCCGGCCGCACGCCACGACCAAACGCTATGGGTTCTCGCACATCAACGTTGTGATTCCCGATCTTCCGGCGCCACACCGCCATCTGTCATGCATGGCACTGTTGGGACGCGCCGGTGCGGCGTGCTTCGACAACGACTTCCTGCCCGGCTCGCCGCGCGACACCGCCACCCTCGCGATCGGCACTGCCGCAACCGGTTCCGACGGTTTCCGGGCGTACTCCATGTCGCGCGACTGTGACCTACGCGAAGACGGCACTTACCTACGTTTCGGTGACGAACTCACCATCACCGGAAGCTTCCCCGATTTCCGGGTTGTCATCCAGGACCGCGACTTGTCGATCGACATCGCCGTGACGTGCACGGATCAAACCACCACGTTTGTGCGCAACCCCGTCTACGACCACGTCGGCCATCCCGCCCGCTACCGCGGAGCGTTGACCTGGGAGGGCCACCGTCATCCCATCGAAGGTGTGCTGTCGTTCGAGTACGCGCGCGCGACCAGCCTCACGGCGTTTCGCGACAAGACCGTGCCGACGCTCCTGAAACTGCCGGTGACCCACTTCGAATGGCAGGTCATCAAGATCAAACCGGATACGTTGCTGATGTTCGCCGATGCCTCCGCCTTCGGCCAATCCATGCTCACCAGCGGGTACCTGAAACAACTCGACGGCACCTCGCAACGGCACACCCGCAACGTGACCCACGAGATCCTCTGCTACCGCGATGAATTCGCGGTCGCTCCCGACGGCTACGCCACCCGGATTCCGGCCGAGTTCAGGTGGCGCATCCATGCGCCGGATGGTGACGTGTCCACGGAGATCGTGGGGATAACCGACACCGACCTGCTGTACGGCATCGGCCGTGGCTGGCTCGGCGGCTTCTCCTACACCGGCCACCATCAGGGTTCTCCGGTCGAGGGAGTCGCCTACCTGGAGTACGTGCGGCTCAACGACCCGGGCCGCCTCTGACGCGGATCAGCCCGCGAACAGCTCGGTCAGGTCGAAGCTCGGGGTGGTCGCGATCAGCTCCGACATGTTGGCCCACTGCTCGGCGGCCTGCCCGCCGAGCTCGGTCGGCCAGGCGTCGTTGGCGGTCAGGATCACCGTGGCCAGGTCGTCGCGGGCGTTGAGCAGTCCGGACAGGATGCTGGTGTTGGGGTTGAACAGCGCGTCGTTGACGGCCGTGATGAACATCTGCGGCAGCAGCACCGACATCGCGGTCTGCGCCACGGCCAGCGTCATGGGCGCGGTGATGTCGTTGGCCAGCACCGGCAGTGCGTTCCAGATCGCGGTCAGGCTCTCCCCCGGGTTGTCGAAGAAGACCCGCAACACGGTGTCCCAGTCGGGGCTGAGCGCGTCGGTGAACCGCAGCTCGATCGGGGTGAAGGGCTGCTCGCCGAAGACCGACTCGAAGGTGTCCTTACCCATCAGCGCCGAGAGCGCATTCAACTCGAGATGTTGGAGCACCCAGGCAGGCTGGGCGTGCATCCGGGAGATGTCGAGGCCGTAGCCGTAGGAGAACACCCGCTGGGCCATGTCGGCGGCGAACTCTTCGGGGCTGACCGTCGGCGTGTCCTCGGGCAGGTACTCGGCGAGGTCGTCGACCGAGACCACCTGGGCGGTGACGCCCAGCCCGATCGCGTCTTCGCGGTCGACCAGGTTCTCGTAGCGCGCGAAGATCTCGCCGCGTTCCAGTCCGCCGGTGTCGAGCCAGTTCGCGACACCGGGATTCGTCGCGCTGACAACGTAATAGGTGTAGCCGTCCTCGGCGTGATAGGTGGTGGTGTGGTTGAGGGTGGTCTGGGCCATCACGTAGGGCAGCGCGCCGCCGTAGACGTTCATCAACTCGATACCGCTGTAGGCCGAGTCCAGGGTCGGCATTTTGAGGATCAGCGCCTCGCCGGGCGCCAGGTCGAAGTTGCCGCCGGTGACGACCGCCGACTCCAGGCCGACGCCGAAGCTGGTCTCCGGCGCCAGCGTCATCATGGTGTTGGCGGGCACCTCCATCCCGACCGAGGCGCCGCCTTCGATGCTGCGCTGGTTGAACGGGACGACGATCTGTGCGAACGCGCCGAACAACATGTTCAGCACGTCGTCCACCGAGCCGATGCCGGCCGGCTCGCTGGGTGCGTCGGTGCCGTCCTCGCTGGGGAAGAACCCGCCTGCGGGGATCGCGAAGAACGGCGGGCAGTCCGCCACGCACTGCAGGCTCATGCTGCCGGGGCCCTTGGCCCAGTCGCCGAGCATGTCGCGGATCAGCAGGGACGCGGCACCGCCGACGGTGGCATCGGTGGAATCCAGGAAGTTCACCGCGCCTTCGGGTGCTTCCGGCCCGATGTAGACCGTGTAGTTGCCGTTCGCATCGACCACCAGACCGTGGCCGAGTTCCAGGTCCTCGATGGTGTGGGCGGTGGCGCCGGTGACGGCGGTGGTGCTGATCGACATGTGCTCGGTGCCCCCACCGAGGGTTCCGGTCAGCACGTACGTCGCGCCGGGCGCCAGCCCCGCGGTCACGTGGTAGTAGATGTCGGGGGTGAAGTAGTCGAAGTACTGCCGGGAGTCGGCGACGTTGCCGGCGACCACCTCGGGTGACTGGAAGAACACCCCGTTGAACAGCTCGGTGACCCGGGACAGCCCGGTGGTGAGCAGTTCGTAGTTGGTGTTGCGCAGCATGGCCATCAACACGTCCGCGTCCTCGGGCGAGGCGTAGGGCAGGGACAGGTCGAAGTCACGGGCCTGGTTCATGGCGTCGAGCAGGTCATCGAGTGCCTGTTGGTATCCCGCGGTCAAAGCCACCGCGGGGGCGGTGGTACCGGTGGTCGCCAGCGGGCCTGCGGCCACCATCGACAGCGCGCAACCGATCGCCGCGGCGGCGACGCCGACACGCGGTGGCCGACCCGCAGCCGTGAGCCACGAAGAGATCTTGGAATGGTGCGTCGTCTCGGTGCTGCCGGTGATGCCCACTGTTACTCCCCCGCCCCGTTAATCATTTATTCGTCGTATTAACAGCAAACTCTCATCTTGGACGATACGTCGGGCCCCGAGGGGGTGCAATAGTCACCGCGGATCCGCCGGCGATCGTGTCGGCAAACCCATTGCCGCCATCCGCCGGTGCCGGCAGGTAGGTTGCGCTGCATGTCCAAGCGATGGATTTCTGCACTCGGAGCGTCGACCGCAGCCCTGATCTTGGCCGGTTGCGGGCTGACGGTGACGAAAGCCGGCCCCGACCCCGTGGGCAACCAGGTCCCCCGCAGCACACCCAACGGCATGGTGTTGGTGTCGCCGGACAACTTCGTGCGGGCCGTCAGCGACCGGGAATTCACCAATGTCGTCAACGAGAACGGCTTCGGCCGCTTCTTCCACATGCGCGACGTCACCCCGATCGACCGGCAGATGGTGGTGCGCTCCAACCGGGACACGCTGTACTCGGCCGCCGTATTCGATCTGCAGGCCAGTCCGGTCACCCTGACCCTGCCCGACCCCGGCCAGCGGTACATGTCCGCACAGGTGATCAATCAGGACGAATACATCGTCGACATGTTCTACGGCGGCGGCGAACACACCATCGACGAGCAGCGCGCCGGCACCCGCTATGTGCTGGTGGCCATCCGCACCCTGGCCGACCCCACTGATCCCGCGGACCTGGCGGCGGCACACCGTCTGCAGGATGCGGTGACGGCCAGCCAGACCGACACCGGCAGCTTCGACGTGCCCCGCTGGGACCCGGTCAGCCAGAAGAAGGTCAACGACGCCCTGCTGGAGCTCGCCCAGACCATCCCCGACACCCGGGGCATGTTCGGCACCGCGGCCGAGACCGACCCGGTGCGCCACCTGATCGGGGCGGCCGCGGCATGGGGTGGAAACAACGAGCGCGAAGCCCTGTACCTCAACGTCACCCCGACCCGCAACGACGGCAACACCGTCTACCGGCTGACCGTCAAAGACGTTCCGGTGAAAGGCTTCTGGTCGGTCACCGTGTACAACAAGAACGGCTACTTCACCGAGAACCAGCAACAGGCGTATTCGGTCAACGACATCACCGCCCACAAGGCCCCGGACGGATCGGTGACCGTGCAGTTCGGCGACTGCTCCGACGGCGTCCCCAACTGCCTACCGGTCACCCCGGGCTGGAACTACCTGGTGCGCCTCTACCAGCCGGAGAAGGAGATCCTCTCCGGCAAGTGGGTCTTCCCGGTGGCCCAACCGGAGGAATCGGGCAGCGGCGAGCCCCGAACCCCGGCGTCGTCTCCGCCGCCGGCGCCCACCAGCACTCCCCCCGCACCGCCGGCACGGCCGGGGCGCTGAGGCACGTCGGACGGGCCGAGTGCGCACGCCCCGGCACCTCTACTTCGCGTACGGGTCCAACCTGTGCGCACGACAGATGGCGCGTCGCTGCCCCGACGCGTCCGACCCCCGCCCGGCAACGCTGGACGACCACGACTGGCTGATCAACGAACGCGGTGTGGCCACCGTCGAGCCGTTCCCCGGTGCGCGGGTGCACGGGGTGCTGTGGCGGGTCTCCGACTATGACCTCGCCGCGTTGGACAGCGCCGAAGGTGTGCCGCTGCGCTACCGCCGGGACCGGCTGACCGTCCACGCGACCGACGGTGGCCCGGCGCCGGCGTGGGTGTACATCGACCATCGGGTGCAGACCGGCGCGCCACGACCCGGTTACCTGGAGCGCATCATCGACGGCGCCGTCTCCCACGGGCTGCCCGCGGGCTGGATCGAGTTCCTGCACCGGTGGGATCCCTCGCACTGGCCGATGCCGCCGGCTGCGGGCGACGCCGCACCGGAGTCCCTGTCGGAGCTGTTGGCCGATTCCGGCGTCGTCGAACACAGCCGGCTGCGGTCCCGCTTCGGTTTTCTCGCCGTTCACGGCGGCGGTTTGGAACAGCTGACCGACGTGATCGCCGAACGCGCCGCGGCGGCGGCCGGCGCTTCGGTGTATTCGATGCGCCACCCCGATCGCGCTCCGCGCCACCTGCCGTCGACCCGATATCGCCCGGAGGAGTCCGGGCTGCTGGCCGCATTCCTCGACCACGTCGACGTCGTGGTGTCGCTGCACGGTTACGGCCGGATCGGGCGCGGCACGCAACTGTTGGCCGGCGGTGGCAACCGCGACCTGGCGGCACATCTGGACCGATGCCTCGACCTGCCCGGCTATCAGGTGATCACCGATCTGGAGGCGATACCGGCCGAGCTTCGCGGCCTGCATCCGGCGAACCCGGTCAATCGGGTACGCGGCGGCGGCGCGCAGTTGGAACTGCCGACCCGGGTGCGCGGTGTCAGTCCGCGCAGTCAGCCGCCCGGCGACGACGGCCTGTCACCGGTCACCGCCGCATTGGTGCGCGGGCTGGCGATCGCGGCCACCACCTGGCGGCTCACCGACTAGGCCGCCCGCGGCCCGGGCCAGCCCGCCAGGGCCATGTCGGCCAGGGCATGCAGTTCGTCGCGGCTCGCCCCGCTGCGGGCCTGGACCGCGATGCCCTGACACACCGCGGCGATCCAGCGCGCCAGCACCACGGTGTCCACCGCCGCCAGCTCGCCGTCGGCCACCGCGGCGTCGAACCGTCGGGCGATCCGCTGCACCAGGGCCTCACGCAGCTCGGCGAGCCCCGGCCCGTCGTCGACGGTCAGGCAACCCTGCGGGCCGCTGCTGGAGGTGTCGGCCGCCCCGTGCACCGCCGCCTTGGCGACTTCGGCCGCGGTGGGCAATGTCAACGCCGCCGCCACATAGCCGCCCTGCCCGGCGAGATAGCGGTCCACCACCCGCTGATACAGCTTCTCCTTGGAGCCGAACTCGGCGTAGATGCCGCGGCGGTTGACCTTGGCCGCGGCGCTGATGTCGGAGATCGAGACGCCGTGGAAGCCGTGCGCCCAGAACAGCTGCAACGCCGCCTCCACTACCTGGTCGGGATCGAACTCCCGCGGCCGTCCCACCGCCATTGCCCGCCCCGCCTTTCCTGTGATGTGCATCACATCGGGAATGCCCGCGACCCCGCGCCGCCTTGACCTGAGCGTACTAAGTAACACATCGGTTCGTAATTAGCTGGAGGAAGCAACATGAGCACAGCGACCCTGACCGGACGGCGCGTCCTGGTCACCGGCGGTTCCCGCGGGATCGGCCGGGAGACGGTACGACGCCTAGCGGCCGACGGTGCCGCCGTGGCCTTCACCTACGCGGCCTCCGCGGCCGACGCCGAAAGCCTGGTCGCCGACGTCGCCGCCGCCGGCGGACAGGCCGTCGCGATCCGGGCCGACGCCGCCGATCCCGCCCAGGTCGAGGCCGCCGTCGAACAAACCGTCACCGAACTCGGCGGCCTGGATGTGCTGGTGAACAACGCCGCCGTCCTGCATATGGCGCCGATCGACGAGTTTCCGGTCGAGCAGTTCGACCGATTGGTCGCGATCAACATCGCCGGCCCGTTCCGGGCGGTGCGCGCCGCGGTGAAGCACCTGGGCGAGGGGGCGCGGATCATCAACATCGGCAGCGTCAACGCCGAACTGGTTCCGGGCCCCGGACTGGCGGTGTACGCCATGACCAAGGGCGCCATGGCCTCGTTGAGCCGGGGCCTGGCACGTGATCTGGGCCCGCGGGGCATCACCGTCAACACCATCCAGCCCGGCCCGATCAACACCGACGCCAATCCCGACGACGGCGGCGAATTCCCGGAGAGCCTGAAGAAACTGACCACCCTCGGGCGCTACGGGCAGGTCGGCGACGTCGCCGCCGTGGTCAGCTTCCTGGCGGGCCCGGAGTCCGGGTACGTGACGGGAGCGACCTGGAACGTCGACGGCGGCGTCACCGTCTAGCGCTAACGGCGCCCCATCGCCGAGGCCAGCGCCCAGATCGAACAACCCAGGGCCCCGGCCACGGCGACCGCCGCCAGATACAACCCGTAACCGGCGCTGATCGGCGCGACGACGTTCAACCGGTAATAGCCGACACCGAGCGCGCCGATCAGCACCGAATCCACCAGGGCGACAACCGCGGCCAGCCGGGTGAACAGGGCTCGGCCGACCATGGCGCCGGCCACCAGCAGGACCGAGGCCAGCAGCACGATCAACTGGCCGGCTCCGAAACCCGGTGGCAGGGCGATGGCACCGACGCCGCCGCCGATGGCGCTGGCGTGCCCGCCGCCGCCGGCCGTCGTGGTCAGCCACGGCAGCCAGGCGCTGGCCGACACGATCGCGGCGCACAGCGCGATCAGCCAACCGGGACGCAGGGTCATGCCGGCGCGAAGACCGTGACGAACCTGCGCAGTGATTCGTTGATGTCGCTCTTGAGCGCGGCGGCCACCAGCATGCCGATCGGCCCGAACAACGCAGGCCCGCCCAGGTGCACGTCGAAACTGACCTTCGAGCCGTCGCCGGCCGGGGAGACCTTGGCGAGCAGCTTGATCTTGACCCCGCCCTTGCCGTCACCGTTGAGCGTCATGCCGGTGGGCGGCTTGTAGTTCACGATCGTCCACCGGACTTTGTTGAGCATGCCCTTGACCTCGACGATGGACTCCAGGGTGGTGCCCTTGTCGAGGGTTTCGGGCAGCGTGCTGCGCCACACCCGGTGGATGGTCAGCCACTCTTTGTAGCGGGACAGATCCGAAGCGTGCGCCCAAGCCTCCTCGGGAGGCAGGGGGACGTCGATGGATCCGGAGAGCTTGGCCATGTCGTTGTTACCCCTCGTGTCACGGTTTATCGCTGGGCCATTGTGGTCGCTGCCGGCTCGCGCCACAACTTCGGATGCCCACCGACGCGGGCCGCCTGCATCCACCACAGCGCCTCGATGGCGGCGGCACCGAGCGCGCCGATCCCCAGCGCGAGCAGCGTCAATGCGACGTTGGAGGGATCCAGCAGGAATTTCTCCCTGGTCAGCGGGATCGCGAAGATCGCCACATAGGCCGCACCGCAACTGCCCACCAGCAGCAGTCGCCACCACTGGTAGGGCCGCGCCACCACCGCCAGCACCCACCCCGCGGTGATCAGCAAGGTGATCAAAGCACTGGTGGAGGCTTGGATCTGCTGGACCGGGGTGGCTGCACTGCCGCGGTAGGCCACCAGATAGGACGAGAACGTGGCGACACCCACCACCACGCCGGCCGGCAGCGCGCCGCTCATCACCCGCCGGACGAATCCGGAATGTGCCTGCTCGTTGTTCGGCGCGAGCGACAGGATGAACGCCGGGATTCCGATGGTGAACCACGCCGCGATCGTGACGTGAATCGGCTGGAACGGGTACAGCAACGGCTCGGTGCCGAACAACGCCGACGCCAGTCCCACCGTTCCCACCAGCAGGGCGAGCAGCACCGAATACACGGTCTTGGTGAGGAACAGATGCGCCACCCGCTCGATGTTGCCGATCACCCGGCGGCCCTCGCCCACCACGTAGGGCAGTGTGGCGAACCTGTTGTCCAACAACACGATCTGTGCCACCGAGCGCGCCGCCGAACTCCCGGACCCCATCGCGACACCGATATCGGCGTCCTTGAGCGCCAATACGTCGTTGACGCCGTCGCCGGTCATCGCCACGGTGTGATCGCGCGCCTGCAGGGCGTGCACCATGGCGCGCTTCTGGTCCGGTCGCACCCGGCCGAACACGGTGTGTCGCTCCAGCGCGCCGGCCAGCGCTTCCGGTTCGGCCGGCAGCTCCCGGGCGTCCACCGCGTCGCCGGGCAGCCCCAGGTCGGCGGCCACCGCCCCCACCGACACGGCGTTGTCCCCGGAGATCACCTTCACCGAGACACCCTGTGCGGCGAAGTATTCCAGGGCGCCCCGGGCATCGGGCCGCAGTGTCTGCTCGAGCACCACCAGCGCCGCAGGCGTGACCCGGCCCGGCGCTTGCGGGTCGTCGACGGGGGTATCGCAGGCGCCCAACAGCAGGACCCGCAGGCCGCGGGCCCCGATCCGCTCGGCCTGCGCGGCAGCCTCCGACGTCGGTTCCAGCAGCACATCGGGCGCGCCCATCACCCAGTTGCCGTGCGCGGAGAAGGAGACCCCGCTCCATTTGGTGGCCGACTTGAACGGTGCCCGAGCCGAACACGCCCAGTCCGGCGACACCGGGAACGCCTCGGCGATGGCCGCGATGCTGGCGTTGGGGCGTGCGTCGTCGGCGGCCAGGGCGGCCAGCGCATCGCGCACCGGAAGGCCTTCGGCCCCACCGAGTTCGATGACCTGCGAGACCCGCATGGTGTTCTCGGTGAGCGTGCCGGTCTTGTCCGCGCAGACCACGTCGACGCGGGCCAGCCCTTCGATCGCGGGCAGTTCCTGCACCAGGCACTGCCGTCGGCCCAGTCGCACCACGCCGACCGCGAACGCCAGCGAGGTCATCAACACCAGGCCTTCGGGAACCATCGGCACCAGGGCACCGACCATCGCCAGAACCGACGCCCGCCACCCCACGTCGGTGGTGAACAGCTGGGTGTAGATGATCAGCAGCCCGGCCGGGATCAGCAGGTAGGTGATGAATTTCAGGATGTGGTCGATGCCGCTGCGCAGTTCGGATCTGACCAGGGTGAACTTGCTGGCCTCCTCGGCCAGTTGCGCCGCGTACGCCTCGCGGCCGACCCGGGTAGCCCGGTAGGCGCCGTTGCCGGCGACCACGAAACTGCCCGACATCACCGGGTCCGCCACCCCCTTGTCGATGGCGTCGGCTTCACCGGTGAGCAGCGACTCGTCGACCTCGAGGTCGGCGGCCTCCACCATCTCACCGTCGACGACGATCTGGTCACCGGGGCCGAGTTCGATGACATCACCGAGCACCACGTCGGCGGGCGGCAGTTGCCGAGTCCCGGATTGCCTGCGCACCAAGGGTTTCGCCTGACCGACGATCGCGAGCCGGTCCAGTGTCTGTTTGGCGCGGATCTCCTGCACCATGCCGATGACACTGTTGAACACGATGAGCAGCCCGAACAGCCCGTTGATCCAGGAGCCGGTGGTGACCACGATGGCCAGCAGCACACCCAGGATCGCGTTGATCCGGGTGAACACGTTGGCCCGGATGATCTGCGGCACGGTGCGCGCGGCGCGGGCCGGCACATCGTTGGTCTGGCCCTGCGCGACCCGCTGCGCCACTTCGGCATCGGTCAGGCCCGCGGCGCGTTGCGTCGTCATCGCGTCACAGTCTCCACCAGGGACTGCACGCGTCGTCTCCGGGGCGCACCCGGCCACCGGGTTTGGGCACCGCCACCGACACCCCGGCGGCGTCGGCGGCGGCGGTCAACCGTTCCACCGGTTCCGCCCAGCGGTGTGGCGCCAGCCGGAAGGTGCCCCAATGGATCGGCACCAGCAGGCCCGACGCCGAGCCGTTCAGGTCGAGGTGCGCCCGCACCGCCTCCTCGGGATTCATGTGGACGTCCGGCCAGGCGGTGTTGTAGGCGCCGATCGGCAGCAGCGTCATATCGAACGGTCCGTGTTCGGCGCCGATCACCCCGAAGCTGCCGGTGTATCCGCTGTCGCCGCCGAAGTACACCCGGTGCTCGGGCCCGGCGATCACCCAGGACGCCCACAGCGTCTGGTTGCGGGTGAAGAACCGCCCCGAGAAGTGCCGCGCCGGGGTGCACGTCACGGTGAGATCCCCCAGCGCGGCGTGTTCGTTCCAGTCGAGTTCGACGATTCGCACCGCCGGCACCCCCCAGGCGCGCAGGTGCGCCCCCACCCCCAACGGGACCACGAACGGCGCCCGCTGGCTGCGCGCCAACGCGGTGACGCTGTCGATGTCGAGGTGGTCGTAGTGGTCGTGGCTGATGACGATCGCATCCACGGCGGGCAGTCCGGCGAGTTCCACCGGCGGCGGGTGCAGGCGCCGCGGCCCGACCGCATCCGACGGGGAGCAACGCTCGCTCCACACCGGATCGGTCAGCACCCGGTAGCCGTCGATCTCGACCAGGGCCGTCGCGTGCCCCAGCCAGGTGATCGCCAGCGGTTCGCTACCGAACTCCGGCGTCTCCAGCGGGATCGGTTCCGCGGGACGCCGCGCGACCCGGTCGGCGAACAGTTCGCGCAGCATCAGCAGCTGCTGTTCGCGGTCCATGTTGACCGCCGCGGCACGTTCCAGATTGTGGAAGATCCCGTCGCGGTAGTTGGCCGACCGGCCGGCCACCGCGTCGATGGCGCTCGGCGCCGCACCCAGCGCAGCGGGCGTGCCGCGCAGCGCACGAAGCGTCCAACCCCCGACGGCCAACGACGCCGTGGCCCCCGCCAGTCGAAGCGCTCCGCGCAGCATGACGCGAGTCTAAGGCGGTCAGGCGCCCTGGAACTTCGGTGCCCGCTTCTCCACCCGCGCCACCTGGGCTTCGATCACGTCCTGGCTGGCCCACGCCCGGTCGAACAGCTCCTTGTGGATGGGCTGCTGCTCCTCGTAGGCGCCGTCGTCGTTGAGCACCCGTTTGGCGTGCTGCAGTGCCAGCGGTGCCAGCCCGGCGATCTCGTGTGCCCAGGCCTGCGCGTCGGCGACGGTGCCGATCCGGTTGGCCATGCCGGTCAGCAGCGCGGTATCGGCCGGCAGCTTCTCGGCGGTGAGCATCATCGCCCGGGCCCGCCCGTAGCCGACCAGCGAGGTCAACCGGCGGATGCTCCAGTTGTCCAGCGCCAGGCCGTACTTGGCGACCGGGAACTGGAAGAACGCCTCGGGCGCGACCACCCGCAGGTCGCAGACCATCGCCAACTGCAGGCCCGCGCCGATGGCGGCACCGTTGATGGCGCCGATCACCGGCACCGGGACGTCGGCGATGCTCTGGTGCAGGGCCATCAGCCGGTCGGGGTAGTCGGCGGCGAACGCGTCCCCGGACAGGTCGGCGCCCGCGCAGAACACCGTGCCCTGCCCGGTCAGCACGATCGCACGGACGTCGTGGGTGGCGGCGTCGACGACCGCCTCGCGCAGCTCGGTGACGAGCTGAGAGTTCAACGCGTTGCGCCGCTCGGGGCGCTGCAGCTCGATAGTCGTGACGGCTTCATCGCGGGTAACACCGATCATGACGACCCAGCCTATTAGCCTCGAACTGTGAGCCGGACCGGGGCCGACGAACTGCGCGACGCGGTACTGGACCGCGATTCCTTCCTCAGCTGGGACACCGAGCCGTTGGCCGTTCCCGTGAGCACCGACTATGCCGCCGATCTGGCGGCGGCCCGATCGGCCAGCGGCCGCGACGAGGCGGTGCTCACCGGTGAGGGACGGATCAACGGCCGCCGGGTCGCGGTGATCGTCAGCGACTTCGACTTCCTGGCCGGCTCCATCGGGGTGGCGGCCGCCGACCGGATCACCGCCGCGATCACCCGGGCCACCGCGCAGCGACTGCCGCTGCTGGCGTCGCCGAGTTCGGGCGGCACCCGGATGCAGGAGGGCACCGTCGCGTTCCTGCAGATGGTGAAGATCGCCGCCGCCGTCGAACTACACAAACGCGCACACCTGCCGTATCTGGTCTATCTGCGCCATCCCACCACCGGCGGGGTGTTCGCATCGTGGGGTTCGCTGGGGCATGTGACGCTGGCCGAGCCGAACGCGCTGGTGGGATTCCTGGGCCCGCGGGTCTACGAACAGCTCTACGGTGCCCCCTTCCCGCCGGGTGTGCAGACCGCCGAGAACCTCGCCGCGCACGGCGTGATCGACGGCGTGATCCCGCTGAAGTGGCTGCGGCGCACCTGCGCGCGGGCGCTGAAGGTGCTGCTCGACGACCCCGCTCCCCCGCCTGCACCGCCGCCGGACGAACCGATTCCCGATATCCCGGCGTGGGATTCGGTGTGCGCCACCCGGCGCCCGGACCGCCCGGGGGTGGGTTTCCTGCTGCGGCACGGTGCCACCGAACGGGTCATGCTGGCCGGCACCGGCAGTGCCGAACGCGGCGCCACCATGCTGTTGGCGTTGGCGCGCTTCGGCGGCCGGCCCGCGGTGGTGCTGGGCCAGCTGCGCGGTCCGGACCGGTTGACCGATCCGGTGGCGTTGCGCGACGCCCGCCGCGGCATGGCACTGGCCGCCGGCCTGCGGCTGCCGCTGGTGCTGGTCATCGACACTCCGGGGCCGGCGCTGTCGGTGGAGGCCGAAGAAGGGGGCCTGGCCGGGCAGATCGCGGCGTGCCTGGCCGAGCTGGTCACCCTCGAGGTGCCGACGGTGTCGGTGCTGCTGGGTCAGGGCAGCGGCGGCCCCGCCCTGGCGATGGTGCCCGCCGACCGGGTGCTGGCGGCGACGCACGGCTGGCTGGCGCCGCTGCCGCCGGAAGGTGCCAGCGCCATCGTGTTCCGCGACACCGCGCACGCCGCGAAACTCTCCGCCGCGCAAGGCATCCGGTCGGTGGACCTGCGGGCCGACGGGATCGTCGACGTGATCGTGGGCGAACACCCCGATGCCGCGGCGGAGCCGATCGACTTCGCCAAGCGGATGTCGCGGGCGATCGCCGTCGAACTGCACGCGCTGGCGGGGGTGCCCGCCGAACAGCGGATGGCGGCCCGCCTGGAGCGTTACCGGCGGATCGGCCTGCCCGGCTGACCCGGGCCGGCGGTGGACCGCTACCCGGCGGTGATCATCGCCACGGCCACCGCCGCCAACACCATCCCGGCCACCTGCCGGGGCCGCACCCGCTCCCGCAGGATCACCACCGCCAGCACCACGGTGGCGGCCGGATACAGCGAGATCAACACGCTGGCCAGCGACAGCAACGACAACTGCAGCGCCCACAGCATGGTGATGTTGGCGGCGGTGTCGAGCACCGCGATCAGCAGGGCGAGCCGCAGCGGGGTGCCGGTCGGCACCCGCAGATTGCGGGTCATCGCCGCCACCGCGATCACCAGCACGGTGGCCGCGGCGCGTGCGAACAGCAACGGCCACAGCCCGGCATCGGCCGAGGTGCGGTCCAAGAACACGAAGTTCATGCCCAGGGCCACCCCGGAGGCGATCGTCAACCAGACCACGCCCCGGGTCAGCCCCGCCCGGGTGCCGCCGTCCTCGCCGGCATGCCAGCTGATCAGCACCACCGCACCCAGTGCCAGGGTGATGCCGACGCCGGCGATCATCCCCGGCCGCTCCCCCATCACCCGGCCGATGCACACCGGCACACTGGCGTCGACCACCGCGGCCAGCGGCGACACCACCGAGATGGGACCGGCACCGAGCGCGGCGTAGAACCACCAGATGCCCAGCGCCTGACTGATCCCACCGAGCATGCCGAGCACGACGGCGCCCGCGGTGATCCGGCCGCCGCCGAGCACCGCGAGCACCCCCAGCAGCACCATCGAGACCGGGGTGGAGACCAGCACCACCCGCAGTGCGGCGACCCGCCGCGACGCGACGCCGCCCACGAAGTCGCTGACACCGAAGCTGGTGGCCGACGCCAGGGCCAGACCCTGAGCCGCCGGGGAGCCGATCACACCGCGACCCCGGGGACGGCCGATTCGATCATCACGCCGAAAGGGTAAGGGCCCGATCGGCGCCGATCCCGGGTCGTTTACGGGATCTTTGCAGCCGACGCGGCCCGCTTCAGGCCAGTGAGCGCAGCCAGGCGTCGTGCAGCGCCGCGTAATGCCCCTCGGCCCGGATCAGCTCGGCGGGCGGGCCGTCCTCGACGATGCGTCCGTCCTCGATCACCAGGACCCGGTCGGCGATCTCGACCGTGGAGAGCCGGTGGGCGATCACCAGCGCGGTCCGGCCGGCCAGGACGCCGCGCAGCGCCTGCTGCACCATCCGCTCACCGGGAATGTCCAGCGACGAGGTGGCCTCGTCGAGGATCAGCACCGCCGGGTCGGCCAGGAAGGCACGGGCGAACGCGACCAGTTGGCGTTGGCCGGCCGAGAGCCGACTGCCGCGCTTGCCGACATCGGTGGCGAAGCCGTCGGGCAGCGCGGCGATGAAGCCGTCGGCGCCCACGCCGGCCGCGGCGGCGATCACCTCGGCGTCGGTGGCCTCGGGGCGGCCGAACCGGATGTTGTCGGCGACCGTGCCGGAGAACAGGAAGTTCTCCTGGGTGACCATCACGATGTGCCGGCGCAGCGCCGCCTGCGGCAGCGTCCGCAGGTCGACCCCGTCGAGGGCCACCGTCCCGGAACCGGGGTCGTAGAACCGGGCGATCAGTTTGGCGATGGTCGATTTGCCGGCCCCGGTGCTGCCGACCAGCGCCACGGTCTGCCCGGCCGGGATGCTCAGCGACATGCCGTCCAGCACCGGGTGGTCGGCGCGATAGCCGAAGTGCACGGCGTGCAGGTCGATCCGGCCGGTCACCTCGCCGGGTACCGCCGCGGGGTCGGCCGGTTCGGCGACGGCGGGTTTCTCGGCCAGTACCCCGGCCAGCTTCTGCAGCGCCGATGTCGCCGAGGAGAAGGTGTTGAGGAATTCGCTGATGCCCTGCATCGGTTCGAAGAACATCCGCAGATAGAGCAGGAACGCGGTGAACGTCCCGATCGTCATGTGGCCGTGCAGCACCCGCCAGCCCCCGTACAGCAGCACCACCCCGGTGGTGAGGTTGCCGACCAGTTTGACGCCCGGCGCGAAGACCGCGACCAGCCGGAACGCCTTCTCGTTCACCGCCCGGTAGCCGTCGGCGACGCCCGCGAAGATCTGCTGGTTGCGCTCCGCGCGACGGTAGGCCTGCACCGCTTTGATCCCGGTCATGGTCTCGGTGAACTGCACGATCACCCGGGCGGCGTGTTCGCGCACGGCGGTGTAGTTCTTCGCCGACTCCGACCGGAACCAGCGCAGCAACAGCATCAGCACCGGAAACGCGGTCAGGCACATCAGGCCCAGCCGCCAGTCCAGCACCACCAGCAGCACCGACGTGCCGATCAGCGTGAGGATCGCGCCGACCAGGCCGTCGAACCCGGTCAGCAGCATCTCCTGGATCGCGTCGACGTCGTTGGTCAGCCTGCTGACCACCCACCCCGAGGTGTAGCGCTCGTGGAATCCGACGTCGAGGCGCTGGAACTGCCGGAACACCCGTCGGCGCAGTTCCAGCAGCATCCGTTGGCCGATCCTGCCCGATCCCTGCAGGAACGCCATCCTGCTGACGGCCTGGGTGAGGACCGCCGCGGCCAACAGGGCCATGATCACCGCGAGCTGCCGGGTGGAGCCGTCCGTCGCGATCGGCGGGATGCCCCGGTCGATACCCCGCTGGGCCAGCAGCGGAACCGCCAGCCGGGCGGCGTTCTCCACCAGGATCGCCAGGATCAGCAGCAGTGCCGCCGGCCGGTACGGGCGCAGCAGCGACCACAGCAGGGCCCGCGCGTCGGCCCGGCTCGGCTCGGCCGTCACCGGCGTGCCCACTCGGCGAGGTGTTCGGCGCCGTCGTCGAGTTCGTCGTCGGCGGCCAACAGGTAGCGGTACTGCGGCACGCCGGCCAGTAGTTCGGCATGCGTGCCGATCGCGGTGACAGCCCCGCCTTCGAGCAGCGCCACCCGGTCGGCCAACGCGATGGTGGAGGCCCGGTTGGCCACCACCAGCGCGGTGATGGGTTCGGGTCCGGACCGCAGGGTCCGGCGCAATGCTTCGGTGACGGCGGCCTCGGTGTGCACGTCCAGCGCCGACAGGGTGTCGTCGAGTACCAGCACCGTCGGTGCGGCCACCAGCGCCCGGGCCAGCGACAGCCGCTGCCGCTGCCCGCCGGACAGGCTCATGCCCTGCTCGCCGATCCGGGTGTCGAGGCCGTGCGGCAGCTCGTAGACGAAGCCCGCCGATGCCGTCGCTATCGCCCGGGCCAGGTCGGTGTCGTCGGCGTCGGGCCGGCCGAGTCGCAGGTTCTCCGCCACCGACATGGAGAACAGCGTGGGATCGTCGAAGGCGGTGACCACCGCCGAACGCAGGGCCCCCAGCGTGAGGGTGCGGATATCGCGCCCACCGATCAGGATCTGCCCCTCGGCGACGTCGTAGAGCCGCGACAGCAGCATCGCCAGCACCGACTTCCCCGAACCGGTGGCCCCCACCACCGCCAGGGTCTCCCCGCGCTCGACGGTGAGGTCGACCCCGCGCAGCACCCACGGGCTGTCCGGGAAGTCGCCGAACCGGAATCCGACGTCACGCAGTTCGAGTCGTCCCGACGGCGGCACCGGGTCGTCGCCGTCGGTGATCGTCACCGGCGCGTCGAAGATCTCGGTGATGCGGTCGGCGGCGGTCATCGCCTCGTGGGTGGACGACAGCAGAAAGCCCAGCGACGACAGCGGCCAGATCAGCGACAGCATCAGCGTGACGAACGCGACCAGGGTGCCGATGGTGATCAGCTGGTGCCCGACCGCATACGCGCCGACCGAGAGCACCCCGATCAGCGTCACATTGGGGATCACCCCCAGCAGCGTCCAGAACTTCGACGACACCATCACCTTGGCGATGCCGAGGTCGCGCAGGGCCTCGGCCTGGGCGTCGAATCGGGCGAACAGATGCTCCTCACGGCCGAACGCCTTGACGGTGCGCACGCCGGCCGCCGACTCCTCGACCACGGTGGCCACCTGCCCGGCCTGGTCCTGTGCTTGACGGGTCAGCCGGGTGTATTGGCGCCGGAAGTGGTGGACGGCCAGCATCACCGGGACCAGCGAGGCGCACACCACCACCCCGAGCGGCCAGTAGAGCACCAGCAGGATGAGCGTCACCGTCACGATGTGCACGGTGTTGAGGACCAGGAACACCACCACGAACGACAGGAAACGCCGCACCGCGGACAGGTCGTTCATGATCCGCGACAGCAGCTGCCCGGATTGCCAGCGGCCGTGGAAGGTCATCGGCAGGATCTGCAGCCGGGCGTAGAGGTCCTTGCGGATGTCGGCTTCCACGCCCATGGTGGTGGGCGCGACCAGCCAGCGGCGGGTGAACACCAGCAGCGCCTCGACGACCCCCAGCGCGGTGGCCGCGGTACCCAGCACCCACAGGCCGGGTTGATCGCGGTGCGACACCGGCCCGTCGATGACGGTCTTGGTCATCAGCGGGATCGTCACGGTGGCGACCAGGCTGAGCACCGCGACCGTCACCATGGTGATCCACCGGCCTCGGTAGGGGCGCAGGTAGGGCACCAACCTGCGCAGCGCCGAAGCCGAACTCACGGAATCGACCCTAGTTCCGCGGCGGCGAGATAGAACGCGGCGACCCGCGGCGCATCCCGCGCTTGGCGCGGGCGTTGCGGCAAAATGGCGCCCATGGACACCCCCTCCAACGGCGCCGCTGCCGCCTCGCCCAAGGTATTGGTCGTCGACGACGACTCCGACGTGCTCGCCTCGCTGGAACGCGGGCTGCGACTCTCCGGATTCGAGGTCACCACCGCCGCCGACGGCGCCGAGGCACTGCGCAGCGCCAAGGAGACCCGCCCCGACGCCATCGTGCTCGACATCAACATGCCGGTGCTGGACGGCGTGAGCGTGGTGACCGCGCTGCGGGCCATGGGTGATGACGTGCCGGTCTGTGTGCTGTCGGCCCGCAGTTCGGTCGACGACCGGGTCGCCGGGCTGGAGGCCGGCGCCGACGACTATCTGGTCAAGCCGTTCGTGCTGGCCGAGCTGGTGGCCCGGGTGCGGGCGATGCTGCGGCGCCGCGGTTCGGCGGCCAGTTCCTCATCGGAGACCATCACGGTGGGCCCGCTGGAGGTCGACATCCCCGGCCGCCGCGCCCGGGTCAAGGGCGTCGACGTGGACCTGACCAAGCGGGAGTTCGACCTGTTGGCCGTGCTCGCCGAGCACAAGACCGCGGTGCTGTCGCGCGCCCAGCTCCTCGAGCTGGTCTGGGGCTACGACTTCGCCGCCGACACCAATGTCGTCGATGTGTTCATCGGCTATCTGCGGCGCAAGTTGGAGGCCGGCGGCGCGCCCCGGCTGCTGCATACCGTGCGCGGTGTCGGCTTCGTACTGCGAACCCAGTAGGGGCGATCGATGAACGTCATGAAGCTGCTGCGCCGGATCTTCGCGCGGACCCCGTCGCTGCGGACCCGGGTGGTGCTGGCGACCGCGATCGGCACCGCGATCGTGACGGTCATCATCGGGGTGTTCGTGTGGGTCGGTATCACCAACGACCGCAAGTACTGGTTGGACCGCCGGCTCGACGAGGCGGCCGGGCTGACCGTCCCGCTGGTCGGGCTGGGTGAGCTGCCCCGCTCGGCGGGGACCACCGACGCGGTGATCACGCTGCGCCGGGCCAACGAGGTGACGTCGAACTCCGCGGTGGTGCTGCCGGAACTGGAACCGGGCTACGCCGACACCGAGATCGACGGCGTGCGCTACCGGGTGCGCACCGTCGCCATCCCCGGTCCGGGGCCGCGGTCACTGGCGGTGGGCGCCACCTACGACGCCACCATCGCCGACACCAACAACCTGCACCGCCGGGTGCTGCTGCTGTGTACGTTCGCGATCGGCGCCGCCGCCGTGTTGGGCTGGCTGCTGGCCTCCTTCGCGGTCCGGCCGCTGCGACGGCTGGCGCAGCAGGCCCGGTCGATCGACGCCGGCGACGAGCGTCCCGACATCGAGGTCCGCGGCGCCAGCGAGGCGGTGGAGATCGCCGAGGCCATGCGCGGGATGCTGCAGCGGATCTGGACCGAGCAGGACCGGACCAAAGAGGCGCTGGCCTCGGCCCGGGACTTCGCCGCGGTCTCCTCGCACGAGCTGCGCACGCCGCTGACCGCGATGCGCACCAACCTCGAGGTGCTGACCACGCTGGACCTGCCCGACGATCAGCGCAAGGAAGTGCTGCACGACGTGGTGCGCACCCAGACCCGGATCGAGGCGACCCTGTCCGCGCTGGAACGGCTGGCGCAGGGCGAGCTGTCCACCTCCGACGACCATGTACCCGTCGACATCACCGATCTGCTGGACCGGGCGGCGCACGACGCGATGCGGGTCTTCCCCGACCTGCATGTCTCGCTGGTGCCGTCGCCGACGTGCATCATCGTCGGGCTGCCGGCGGGTCTGCGACTGGCGGTGGACAACGCGATCGCCAACGCCGTCAAACACGGCGGCGCGACCCAGGTGCAGTTGTCCGCGGTCACCTCCCGCGACGGTGTGGAGATCGCGATCGACGACAACGGCGGTGGACTGCCCGAAGAGGAACGCCGGGTCGTCTTCGAACGGTTCTCCCGGGGGTCGACGGCGTCGCACTCGGGATCCGGCCTCGGTCTGGCACTGGTGGCGCAGCAGGCCGAACTGCACGGCGGTACCGCATCGTTGGAGGACAGCCCGCTGGGCGGGGTGCGCCTGGTGCTGCGGTTGCCGCCGCCGCGCTGACCGTCGTCAGTTCTTTTTCTTCTTCCGCCGGCTGTCCCAGCGTTCGAAGCCGGCCGCGGCGGCGGTCGCCTCGTCTTTGAACCACACCTCGGCGATGGTCGCGTCGTAGGCCGGGCTCGCCGGGCCGTGGTAGAGCATCGAGTCCTCGTTGCCCTTGACGGTCCAACCGGCCGGACCGCTGCCACCTGGGCCGGCCTTGGTGGATCCGGGACCGTAGGGGCCGGGCGGCACCTCTTCGACGTCGGCGAACAGCTTGGCGGCCCCGCCGCTCTTGGCCCGGCCCTTGTCCCAGCGGGTGAACCCGGCGGCCTCGGCGGCCTGCTCCTCGCGGAACCACACCTCGGCGATCGTCTGCCCGTACCAGGGGCTGTCGGTGGTGTGGTAAAGCATCGAGTCCTCGTTGCCCTTGATGGTCCAACCGGCCGGACCGCTGCCGCCGGCCCCGGCGCGCGCCGAGCCCGCACCGTAGGGGGCTCCCCCGGCGGCGATCTCGGTGGTCTCGGCATCTGAGGGCACGGTGCCGCCCGCCGGTTTCGCCGCGGCACCGGCAGTCGCGGCCGGCGTAGCGGGCTTCGGGGCACTCACCGCGGCAGCGGCGACCGCACCCGCCGCGGCCGAGACCGGCACTTCACGCCGCACCCGCCGAATGGTGAATGCGAATGTCAGAAACAATCCCAGGAGAAAGGACAGACCCATCAGCCAACAATTGACGTCACGCATCAGCGGGCTCCGATCTCACGCGAATCGGGAAGAGCCGCAACGGCTTCTTCGCGGCTGGTTCGGCGAATTGAGACAATGGTGAGCAGCCAGGCGACCGCCGATCCCACCGCGAATGCCAGCAGATACCACAGCCACTGAACGACGAAATCCATTGCAGATTCTCCTTAGCTAACGGTGATCGCGACGCGACGGTTCTGGGCGCGGCCGTCCGGTGTCGCGTTGCTGGCGACCGGGTCGGCCGAACCGAAGCCCTTGGACGTGACACTGTCGGCCGGGACGCCCTGCGACACCAGGAAATCGGCGACCGACTTGGCTCGGCTGGCGCTGAGCGGCACGTTGATGCGGTCGTTGCCGGTGCTGTCGGTGTAGCCGCTGACCGCCACCCGGGCACTGCTGCAGCCCTTCAGCTTCTCCGCCACCCGGCTCAGCTCCCGTTGGGTGCCCGCGGACAGCGTGTAACCGTTGGTGACGAAGGTGACCGGCGAACTCATCGCCGCGGTGATGGCGTCCTGCAGGTTCGCGCAGTCACCGGTTGCCTTCGGGGCCGGCGCGGCACTCGAAGACGTCTCGGTCGGGGCACTGGTCGGGGCGGGCGACGCGCTGGTCGGGGCGCTGGTCGGGGCGCTGGTCGCGGTCGGGGCCGGTTCCGCCGCGGTCGCCACCACGATCTCGTTGGACAGGGTGAGTTTGGGCCAGGCCAGCTTCGCGGCGGCCTCGACGGCGGACCTGACCGCGTCCGACGCCGCGGTTCCGATCAGGGTGACGGTGTCACCGAGGATCTTGAACTTGAAGTCCGGCATGGCGACCGCGGCTTTGAAGACCGATGCCAGACCGGACAACTCCGGTGCGGTGACGCCGGCCTTGATGTTGAGGTTGTCGACCAGTTGCACGCCGCCGCCGAACACCCCCTTGAGCATGTCCAGCAGTCCGGTCCTGGTGGCGATGTCGGGCAGGTCCCCGTTGAGGGTGATGACGTTGCCGTTCCGCAGGATCGACAGCGGGGCGAAGCCCAGACCCGGCAAACCCGCATCCGGCACCGCCAGGGACGGCACGGAGACACTCGGGGCCTCGGCGTTGATATCGGGTGTGACGCGATCACCCATTCCCTGGCCGATAAGCGCGAGCAATAGCGGTATCACGCCCAGCGCCAATAGCCAGCCCAAACCCGGGGGTCGGCGGTAATACCGTGTCGCTTTTCGCCAGCCAGTCACAGTTCGCTTTTCTGAGCCTGGCATGGATCCTCCTCGACAACCGAAAATCACCCGCGTTTTCCCAAGACATCGCGAGTGTATGAGTTTCGGTGGGCGATTCGAGGTGAATAGTCGTTTTTGGTGGACTGTTCCCCGCGCTAGGAGCCGACGACGAACTCGTCGACGATGCGGGCCCGCGGCCAGGCGTCCTCGCCCGCCGCCACCACGATCGCCGCCTCATCCGGCTTCGTCACGGTGCCGCCCAGCGTCACGACGTCGTCGCCGGCATGCAGGGTGAAATCGGCGATTCCGGCGGCCGCTTCGAAAACCGGTGCCGCCGCCGTGAAGTCGGGGGCGCTCGCCATCAGGGACACCCCGACGGTGTCGACGACGGTGATGTCCTCGCTCGAGGTGATCACCGCATCCAGCAGGGCGCGCCTGGCCGCCGGATCGGCTACCTCACCGGCCAGCACGATCTCGGTGCCGTGCCGGACGACCGATACCGGCACGGGCGTCGCCGCCGCGGGCTCGGGGCCGGTCGGAGCCGGCCGCTCGGGCATCCCGCAGCCGGCCGCACCGAGCAGCACGGCCAGCGCCGCCCCGATCAGCCGGGCTCGCACTCAGCGGGTGCCGAGCAGATCGATCACGAAGACCAGGGTCTTGCCGGCCAGCGGATGCCCGGTTCCGGCGGGCCCGTAGGCCAGTTCCGGCGGGATCACCAGCTGGCGCCGGCCGCCGACCTTCATCCCCGGAATGCCGTCCTGCCAGCCCGCGATGAGACCGTCCAGCGGGAACTCCAGGGATTCGCCCCGGTTCCACGAACTGTCGAACTCGGCTCCACTGTCGTAGTCGACGCCCAGGTAGTGCACGTTGACGACCGCGCCGGGGGCGGCCTCGGGGCCCTCGCCGACGACGATGTCCTCGATGACCAGTTCGGCGGGTGCCGGGCCGGTCGGCACGGTGAGCTGCGGTTTACCCGGGTTCGTCACGTCGCTTACCGCCCGTCGATGCCGAGGTAGTCGCGCTCGGTGGCGCCGGTGTAGATCTGCCGCGGCCGGCCGATCTTGGAGTCGCCCTCGTCGTGCATCTCCCGCCAGTGCGCGATCCAGCCGGGCAGGCGACCCAACGCGAACAACACGGTGAACATCTGCGCCGGGAAACCGATCGCCCGGTAGATCAGGCCGGTGTAGAAGTCGACGTTCGGGTAGAGCTTGCGCTCGATGAAGTAGTCATCGGTCAGCGCGGCCTCTTCCAGCGCCTTGGCGATGTTGAGCAGTTCGTCGTCGCCGCCGAGCTTGCTCAGGATCTTGTCGGCCTGCTCCTTGACGATGCGCGCCCGCGGGTCGTAGTTCTTGTAGACCCGGTGGCCGAAGCCCATCAGCTTCACGCCGTCCTCGCGGTTCTTCACCTTGCGGACGAAGTCGCCGACGTTGCCGTGCTGGTCGCGGATCTCTTCGAGCATCTCCAGCACCGCCTGGTTGGCGCCGCCGTGCAGCGGGCCCCACAGCGCGTTGATGCCACCGGAGATCGAGGTGAACAGGTTGGCCCGCGAGGACCCGACCAGGCGCACCGTCGACGTCGAGCAGTTCTGCTCGTGGTCGGCGTGCAGGATGAACAGCATGTCCAGGGCGCGAACCACTTCGGGGTCGGCCTCATACGGCTCGGCCGGCAGGCCGAACGTCATCCGCAGGAAGTTCTCCACCAGGCTCTGCGAGTTGTCCGGGTAAAGGAACGGCTGACCGGCGGACTTCTTGTACGCGTAGGCGGCGATGGTGGGCAGCTTGCCCAACAGCCGGATGGTGGCCAGTTCGACCTGGTTGTTGTCCGACGGGTCCAGCGAGTCCGGGTAGTAGGCGCTCAGCGCGTTGACCACGCTGGACAGCACCGGCATCGGGTGGGCGTTGCGGGGGAAGCCGTCGAAGAACCGCTTCAGGTCCTCGTGCAGCATGGTGTGCCGCTGGATCCGGTCGGTGAACGCCGCCAGCTGCTCGGCGGTGGGCAGCTCGCCGTAGATCAGCAGGTAGCTGACCTCGATGAAGGTCGACTTCTCGGCCAGCTGCTCGATCGGGTAGCCGCGGTAGCGCAGGATCCCGGCGTCACCGTCGATGTAGGTGATGGCGCTCTTGACCGGCGAGGTGTTGGCGTAGCCGTTGTCGAACGTGGTGTAGCCGGTCTTGGCCAGCAGCGACCCGATGGCCAGGGCGTCGGAACCCTCGGTGGCCTTGATGATCGGCAGTTCCAGCTCGCCGCCCGGATACTTCAGAGTGGCGGAGTCGTCGGTTGCGGCCACAAGGAACCCCTTTGCGCTATTCGGCTGACCAGATTGGGCGTGTATCAAGAAAAGGTAGTCGGTTCCGGGCCGGAGCGCCCGCCCGGGGCCGGGTATCTCATGTCAGCCGGCCGACGGCGGAGGCCGCCGCACGTCGCCTGGCCTGCGGTAGCGCAGGAACGCGGGGGCGGCCAGCGCGGCCAACACCACGCCCACCACCACCAGTACCCCGCCGCCGGCCGCTGCGGCGGCCGTCCCCACCGCCGCCCCGGCGGCACCGTGCACGGCATCGGCGAAGCGGGGACCACCGGCGACGATCACGGTGAACACCCCCTGCAACCGCCCCCGGATCTCGTCGGAGGCGGCCTCCTGCAGGATCGTCGACCGGTACGCCGCCGACACCATGTCCGCGGCACCGCCGACCGCGAGGAACGCCAGTGCTATCCAGAGCGCCCGACCCGCGTGCCCACCGCCGTGCCCGACCGCAACCCCGAAGCCGATCATCGCCGCGCCCCAGACCACGATCGCGATCACGATGGCCAGGCCCTGACGGGTGATCCGCGGCAACCAGCCCGAGAACACCCCGCCGAGCACCGCACCGGCCGACATCGCCGCGGCCAGCAGGGCCATCGTGGTGCCGCCCTCGACCGGTCCGCCGAAGTCCGCGGTGGCGATCTGCGGGAACAGCGCCCGCGGCATGCCCAGGACCATCGCGATCAGGTCGACCACGAACGACATCAGCACCACGGTGTTGCCGGCCAGATGGCGGAACCCGTCCAGTACCGCCCGCACCCCGAAGTCGGAGGGCCCGGCCGTCGCCGTCGGCGGCATCGGGGCCAGCCGGAACGTCGCCCAGATCGGGAAGACACAGGTCACCGCGTCGATCAGGTACAGCGTGGACAGGTCCACCCAACCGAGCAGCAACCCGGCCAGCAACGGGCCGACGATCGCCCCGAACTGCATCACGGTCATGTTCAGCGCGTTGGCGGCCGGCAGGTCGCCGCCGGCCACCAGTCGCGGGATCGCCGCGGATCGGGTCGGGGCGTTGACCGCGTAGAAGCCCTGCTGGACGCCGAGCAGAACGAGCACCACCCAGACGTTGTCCACGGCCGTCGCGGCCTGGATCCACAGCAGCACCGACGCCGCCGCGAGCCCGCAGGAGGCGATGATCAGCAGCTTGCGGCGGTCCATGGCGTCGGCCCAGGCGCCGCCGAGCAGGCCGAAGACCACCAGCGGCACCAGCGCGAACAGGCCGGACAATCCCACGTAGGCCGAGCTGCGGGTCAGCGCGTAGATCTGCACCGGGACGGCGAAAATCGTGAGGTTCGCCCCGATCACGGTCGGGATCCCGGCCACCCACAACCGCCGGAAATCGGGGCTGCGCAGCGGCGTGGTGTCGGCGAAGATCCTCACCGACGCGCTACCGGGTTCACGGCTGGATCCGCTCGACCCGTCCGTCGATCACCCGAATCCGGTTGTGCAGCCGGCCCTCCCGGCCCTGCCAGAACTCCACCACTTCCGGCGCTATCCGGTAGCCGCGCCAGTTCACCGGCGCCGGGATCGGGTCGGTCCCGGCCAGCCGCGCGGTCACCTCGTCGAGCCGTGCCAGCAGCGCCGCCCGCGAGGCGATCGGCTCCGACTGCGCCGATGCGCAGAAACCCAGTTGGGACTGCCGCGGCCGGTGCGCCCAGTATTCGGCGCTGACCGACTCGTCGAGCAGGGTCACCGGCCCGCGGATATGGACTTGGCGCCCCAGCCCGTACCAGGGAAACGTGGCCGACGCGTACGGGGTCGCGGCCAGTTGGGCGCCCTTGGCGGAGCCGGAGTCGGTGAAGAACGTCACACCGTGCTCATCGAGGTTCTTGCACAGCACCGAGCGGGTGACCGGCAGGCCGGCTTCCACGGTCGCGAGCACCATCGCGTTGGGTTCGGCCAGACCGGCGCGCTCGGCATCGCCGATCCAGTTGCGCAGCAATGCCTCCCAGCCCACGTCGAGCCAGTCCGCGTCGAGATCGCCGCTGTCGTCCTTCTCGCGGTATTCCATGCGCATCGCCGCCAGCTGCTCGTTGTCGGGGTCCGTCCTGTGCACCGCCCAACGCTACGCCCCGGCGCACGTCAGGCTTTATTACCAGCCGGTAGGAACGGTTGCGCACCGAAGTGAAAGAATCGGGGGCATGACCACTGCAGTCCCGGAGAACTTCGTCGCCGGCTTGGAAGGAACGGTGGCCTTCACCACCGAGATCGCAGAACCCGACAAAGACGGTGGCGCCCTGCGCTACCGCGGTGTCGACATCGAGGACCTGGCCGGCAAGGTCAGCTTCGGCGATGTGTTCGCGCTGCTGGTCGACGGCGATTTCAGCCGCCCGTTGCCGCCCGCCGAACCGCTCGAGCTGCCGATTCGCACCGGCGACGTCCGAGTGGACGCCCAGGCCGGGGTGGCGATGCTGGCACCGCGGTGGGGCTTCGAACCGCTGCTGGACACCGACGACGCCACCGCTCGCGACCAGCTGGCTCGCGCCGCGGTGACGGTGTTGTCCTTCGTCGCGCAGTCGGCGCGCGGCGAGGCGCCGGCGGTGCCGCAGGCCACCATCGACGGCTGCGCCACCATCACCGAGCGGTTCATGACCCGGTGGCGCGGCGAGCCCGACCCGCGGCACGTGGAGGCGATCGACGCCTACTGGGTGTCGGCGGCCGAGCACGGCATGAACGCCTCCACCTTCACCGCCCGGGTGATCGCCTCCACCGGCGCCGACGTCGGTGCCGCGTTGTCGGGTGCGATCGGCGCGATGAGCGGCCCGCTGCACGGCGGCGCCCCGGCCCGGGTGATCCCGATGATCGCCGAGGCGGAGCGCACCGGTGACGCCCGCGCCGTGGTCAAGGGCATCCTGGACCGCAAGGAGAAGCTGATGGGCTTCGGGCACCGGGTGTACCGGGCCGAGGACCCCCGCGCCCGGGTGTTGCGGGCGACCGCCAAGCGGTTGTCGGCGCCGCGTTTCGAGGTGGCCGCCGAGCTGGAGCAGGCGGCGTTGACCGAGCTGCGCGAGCGCCGGCCGGACCGTGCCATCGAGACCAATGTGGAGTTCTGGGCGGCGGTGATCCTGGACTTCGCCGAGGTTCCCCCGGCGATGATGCCGGCGATGTTCACCTGCGGCCGTACCGCGGGCTGGTGCGCCCACATCATGGAGCAGAAGCGGCTGGGCAAGCTGGTGCGCCCGTCGGCGATCTACGTCGGGCCGGGGCCGCGCAGCGCGGAGTCGGTGGCCGGCTGGGACCGGGTCGGCAAGGGCTGATCCGGCCGGCCCGTTCACCGGGCCTACCCGGTCACCCGGCTGCCCGTTCGCAGCCGGGTTCGCCGGTCAGCGGCGCCGCAGCGCGCCCAACAGGTTCTGCAGCAGCGGCACGTCGGAGTGGTCGGTGACCACGTCGAGCATGTCGGGCACCCGGGTGAACTTCACCCGGGGCCGGCCCTGTGCCGCACCGGCGGCGATCTCGGCCTCGTTGATGGCCTTCCACCCCGCGGCGTCGATGACATCGGGCTGATGCGCGTGCACCATCCGGGCCGCCGAGCGGGGACCGCCGACCGGCTCGGCCAGCAGGCCCGCGTTGTAGTCGGCGGCCAGCGTCTGGATCGTCTTGAGCGAGTCGGACTTGTTCGAGCCGATGAAGCCGTTGGTGCCGCGCTTGATCCAACCCGACACGTAGGCCCCCGCTACCCGTTGGCCGGTCGCCGGGTCGATGACCCGCCCGCCGTCGTTGGGCACGATCCCGGCGGCGTCGTCGAACGGCAGGTCCGCGATGGGCGTGCCGTGGTAGCCGATCGAGGTCAGCACCAGGCCGGCCTCGATCCGCCGCGGCTGATCACTACCGGTGACGGTGAATTCGACTGCGGTGCAACGCCCGTCGCCGCTGATGCGTTCCGGGGTCAAGCCGTAGGCGAATCGGATCCGGGGCCGGGTGATCGGCGCCGAGGCGTCGCCCAGTTTGGCCAGTATCTCCAGCTTCTGCCGGGTCAGGTGGTCGCCGTCGGCGGGCAGTGCCGCCAGGTCGCTGCGCACCCGCGCATGGTCTTCGGTGTCGAGCACCACCTCGGCGACCTGCGTCAACCCGACCAGTTCGGGCAGGGTGAACGCCGATGCCGCGGGGCCGCGACGGGCCACGATCACCACTTCTTGGACGCCGGAATCACGCAGTGCCGCAAGCGCGTAGTCGGCGATATCGGTGTCGGCCAGCCGGTCCGGATCCGAGGTCAGGATGCGCGCCACGTCGAGGGCGACGTTGCCGTTGCCGACGATCACGACGCGCTGATGGCTCAGATCGACCGGCAGGTCGGCGAATTCGGGATGCCCGTTGTACCAGCCGACGACCTCGGTCGCGGTGCCGGTTCCGGGCAGGCCCATCCCGTCGATCTCCAACCGGCGGTCGTGCATCGCGCCGGAGGCGTACAGGACGGCGTGGTGGTACTGCAACAGATCGGCATGGCGGAGGTGCTTGCCGACCTCGACATTGAGGAAGAACTGGAATCCGCGGCGGCGGGAGATCTCGTCGAAGAGCCGGGTGGCCAGTTTGGTGCGCTGGTGATCCGGCGCTACCCCGGCTCGCACCAAACCGTAAGGCGTGGGCAGCTTTTCGAACATGTTGACCAGCACCCCGGGCTGGGTCAGCAGCTCGTCGGCGGCGTACATGGCGGCCGGCCCGGAGCCGACGATCGCGACCGTCAGCGGATACCGGCCACGCTGGGGGACCTCCGCGGCGGGCAGGATGGGGGCCAGCTTGGAGGTCGGCGGCAGCTTCACCCCCGCCGGCCGCTCCGGGTAGAACGCCCGGTTGATCTCGACGAACGGCAACTGCTCGGCCGCCACCTTGGTGTGCGGAACGATCGCGTCGACCGGGCAGGCCCGCACACAGGCTCCGCAGTCCACGCAGGCGTCCGGGTCGATGTAGAGCATCTCCGAGGTGGCGAAGCCCGGCTCGTCCGGCGTCGGGTGAATGCAGTTGACCGGACAGGCGAAGACGCAGGACGCGTCGTTACAACACGCCTGGGTGATTACGTGTGGCATCGAGAGCCCGTCAGGCCGCCGCGACCGGCGCGAGGTGCGCGCGCTGCGGTTGGCTGCGGAACCTCGACGGGGCACCGTGAATCCGGCAGGCCCGCCACACCAGCTTGGCGACCGGGTTCATCAGACCGGTGTCGTGGCAGAGCATCCGGACGTCGCCGAACATGTCCTGCAGCATCTGCCGCGCCTCGATCGAGTCGAAGAAGATCTCCTTGCGGACGTGGCGCGGGATGTTGAACTCACGCCAGAACGCCTTGGGCGGCACCACGATCGCCGAGCACAGGATCCGCATCACGATCGGCACGTAGATCGACAGCCAGAAGCGCTTGCGCCGGGACAGGCTCGGGATGCGCTTGTGCAGGTATTCGTGCGCGAACGAGATGTGCCGCGCCTCTTCGGCCACGTGGATGGCCATCACCCGTTCCATGATCGGGTGCAGGCTCTTGCCTTCGCGCAGGATGCTCTTCTGGATGTGGTCGATGGGCTCCTCGCCGGCCAGGATCCCGAACCAGAACGGGATCGGCGCGGGACCGGCGACCAGCGGGATCAACGGCTGGATCCACTTGAGCAGTCGCGGCATGCCGGGAACGTCGGCGCCGATGTGGTTCACCATCTCCTGGAACATCATGGTGTGGTTGCACTCTTCGACCGCTTCGTGCAGGCAGTAGCGGTACTCCGGGGAGCCGTTGGGCACCCAGAACGCGTATTCCATCAGACCGCGGATCAGGATCGACTCGAAGTGCAGACCCACCTTGGCGACGTTGGCCTGCCGCCACATGCCGATCTTGATCTGGACGTCCTCGGGCTGGGACTGGTACCACGGGTGCCGGCCGATCGGGTCGGTGGCGGTCAGCACCCAGCGCGGGTCGTTGTCGAAGACCTCGAACTCGGGGCTGTCCCACGCGATGTCGGTGTAGGGATTGAAGTTCCGCCGCACCGACCCCTGCGACAAGGTGTTGAGCATCTCGACGTACGCGGCGTCGTCGGCGACCTCCATGTTGGCCCGCCACCGCCGCACCATCCGGGTTCGCGCTGTCTTCAGGGCCATCAGAACACCTCCACGAGACGTTTACATTTACGGGCGATATGTACAACGGTACCGCAGGTATCGACTACCCGTCCATATCCCGGTTCAACACTGTGGGCTCGACGGGCGTCAAGCGCGATCGGTGATATGGATCACAATAAACCTACCGTTCGGGCCGGCGCCAACGGCTGTCTACGCTAGAGCCCATGGCTGAGCAGCTCACTATTCCGGACAACATCAAGCCCGCCGACGGACGGTTCGGCTGCGGCCCGTCGAAGGTCCGGCCCGAGCAGTTGAACGCGCTGGTCACCACCGCGGCACCGCTGTTCGGCACCTCGCACCGGCAGGCGCCGGTCAAGGATCTGGTCGGCCGCGTCCGGTCCGGACTGCGCGAGCTGTTCTCGGTGCCCGACGACTACGAAGTGGTGCTGGGCAACGGCGGGTCCACCGCGTTCTGGGATGCCGCGGCGTTCGGCCTGGTCGACAAGCGTTCGCTGCACCTGACCTACGGGGAGTTCAGCGCCAAGTTCGCCTCGGCGGTGGCCAAGAACCCCTTCGTCGGCGACCCGATCATCATCAAGGCCGACGCGGGCAGCGCTCCCGAGCCGCAGTCCGACCCGTCGGTCGACGTCATCGCCTGGGCGCACAACGAGACCTCGACCGGGGTCGCGGTGCCGGTGCGTCGGCCCAGCGGTTCCGGTGACGCGCTCGTCGTCATCGACGCGACCTCCGGCGCCGGCGGGCTGCCGGTCGACATCACCGAGGTCGACGCCTACTACTTCGCTCCGCAGAAGAACTTCGCCTCCGACGGCGGTCTGTGGCTGTCGATCATGAGCCCGGCGGCACTGGCCCGCGTCGAGGCCATCGCGGCCTCCGGGCGCTGGGTGCCGGAGTTCCTGTCCCTGCCGATCGCGGTGGACAACAGCACCAAGAACCAGACCTACAACACCCCGGCGATCGCCACCCTGGCACTGCTGGCCGAGCAGCTGGACTGGATGCTGGGCAACGGCGGCCTGGACTGGGCGGTCAAGCGCACCGCGGACTCGTCGCGACGGCTGTACTCCTGGGCCGAGGAGCGCTCGTTCACCACGCCGTTCGTCGCCGACCCGGCGCTGCGGTCGCAGGTGGTGGGCACCATCGACTTCGTCGACGAGGTGGATGCCGCGGCGGTGGCCAAGGTGCTGCGGGCCAACGGCATCGTCGACACCGAGCCCTACCGCAAGCTGGGCCGCAACCAGCTGCGGGTGGCGATGTTCCCGGCCGTGGAGCCCGACGACGTCAGCGCCCTGACCCAGTGCGTGGACTGGGTCGTCGAGCGGCTCTGAGCGCCGCGCGCAGCACCGATTCCCAGGTCCGTGATCGGATCGTTATAACGCCCGCGTGTCACGGCCTGCGGCGCGTACCGGTGGACTAGAGTCCGCACGTAACCGGGCGTTCGCAAGGAGAAATCATGCGGGAACTGAGGGCTATCGGCCTCGACGTCGACGGCAACCACATCATCTGCGAAAGCGCCGGCGAGGACGACGGACGCACCGAGATGTTCCGGGTGCGCATCGACGATCGGCTGCGCGGCGCGGTGCGCGGTGAAGGCCGCCGGGTCGGGCAGACCAACGCCGACGCGAGCTCCATGCTGCGCCCCAAAGACATCCAGGCACGTATCCGCGCCGGGGCGTCGGTGGAACAGGTGGCCGCGGCCGCCGGTGTGGACGTCGCACGTGTGGAACGCTTCGCCCACCCGGTGCTGCTGGAACGCTCGCGGGCCGCCGAGTTGGCGACCGCCGCCCACCCGGTGCTCTCCGACGGCCCGGCGGTGCCGACGTTGCTCGAGGTGGTCACCAGCGCGCTGGTGGCCCGCGGACTCAGCTCCGACAGCAGCGCCTGGGATGCCTGGCGCAACGACGACGGGCGCTGGACGGTGCAGTTGGCCTGGAAGGCGGGCCGCTCCGACAACGTCGCCCACTTCCGTTTCACCCCGGGCGCGCACGGCGGGACGGTGACCGCCGTCGACGACGCGGCGATGGAACTGATCGACCCGGACTTCGGCCGCCCGCTGCGGCCGGTCGCCGCTGTCCCCGAGTTGGACTTCGATGAGCCGGCCGCGCCCGCGGCACCCGTCGAGGAGGACCAGCCCGCGCAGCCCCGTCCCGGGGCCCGGGCCCGCCGCAGCAAGCCCACGATTCCGGGGTGGGAGGACGTGCTGCTCGGGGTGCGCTCGACCGGTCAGCGCTGAGCGCCGAGCACCACCAGCACCAGCCACGCGACCGCCACCCCGACGCCGAAGCCCAACGCCAGCCACCGCAGCACCGGGGTGCGCCGCCAACCCCACACGGTGGGTGCCAGACCGCCGACGGCCATCAGGTTGAGCGCGACCGCCACCGCCGGGTGCACCCGCACCAGACCGACGCCCAGCACCACGATCGCGGTTGCGGTCACCGCTGCGACGAAGCCCGACACCGTCAAACCCGTTGCCCACGGCGTTCGTTCGCGGGAGGTCATCCGGGCAGCCTAATGCGCTCGTAGAACGCCAGGGCGGCAGCGGTCGCGACGTTGAGCGAGTCGGTCCCCCGCGACATCGGGATGCGTACCCGCATGTCGCTGGCCCGCATCGCCCGCTCGGACAGCCCCGGCCCCTCCGCGCCGACCAGCACCGCCAGCGGTTGGTCACCGACCTCCGTCATCGCGTCCGCAAGCGTCGCGGCGCCCGGATCCGGCGTCATCGCCAGCAGCCGGAACCCCTGCTCGCGCAGCATCGTCAGATCACCCGGCCAGTCCGCCGAACGTGCGAACGGCACCAGCAGCGCGTGCCCCATCGAGACCCGCACCGAGCGCCGGTACAGCGGATCGGCGCAGCCGCTGCCGAACACCACGGCGTCCACCCCCAGCCCGGCACCGTTGCGGAAGATCGAACCCAGGTTCTCGTGGTCGTTGACGCCCTCGAGCACCGCGACGGTCCGGGCGCCGGCCACCAGGTCGGCCACGGTCGGCTCCGGCACCCGGGACGCGGCGGCCAGCACACCCCGGTTGAGGTGAAACCCGACCACCTCGGCCATCACTTCCGGCGACACCCGGTAGTAGGGCACGTCCGGGGCGTCGGGGGCGCTGAGATCCGGTGTCAGCTCCGCAAGCCGGCGGTCGGTGCCCAACAGTGCCCGCGGGGTGAACCGCGACGCCAGCATCCGCTGGACCACCAGCACGCCCTCGGCGATCACCAACCCCTTGCCCGACGGTAGGTCGGGCCGACGGTCGATGCTGTTCAGATCACGGAAGTCGTCCAGCCGGGCGTCGGACGGATCATCGAGATCGACGACGTCGACGAGCCTGGCCACTGCGGAGACTTTACCGGCGAGGCGCTAACGTCAACGGCGATGACCCCCACCCCCGAACCCCCGCCGATGCCGACCGCACTCTTGCGGGTCTGGCCGGTGATCGGCGCCGGGGTCACCGGCTTCTGCTGCGCGACGATCGCCGCCTTCACCGTGCCGGCGCTGGAATCGTGGCGGCCGGTGAGCGTCGCGGGGCTGGGCGTCGGCGTGCTGGGCACCACGATCTTTCTGGTGCAGCGCGGCGCGGCGAGACGCGGCGCGCGCGGCGCCCAAACCGGGCTCGAACACGAATAGAGTTGCACCCGACACTTCGAGGAGGATCGCCATGGCAGCACCGCTGTTGAAAGCAGAGATCGACATCGACGCACCGGTGGCCAAGGTGTGGGCCCTGCTCTCCGATTTCCGCCGGATGCCGGACTGGAGCCCGCAGTGTCGGCTGATGAAGCCGCTGGGCGCGGTGCGGCCCGGTACCCGCACGCTCAACATCAATCGGCGCGGACGGCTGTTCTGGCCCACCAGCTCGGTGATCACCGAGTTCGTTCCCGAACGCAAGCTGGCCTTCCGGGTGGTCGAGAACCGCAGTGTGTGGAGCTACGAGCTGGAGCCGACGGCCACCGGCACCCGGGTCGTCGAGACGCGGCACGCCCCGGACGGCATCACCACCTTCTCGACCGTGGTGACCAAGACCTTCATGGGCGGCGTACCCGAATTCGAAAGTGAGCTGGTCGAGGGCATGAACGCCTCGCTGGCCAAGATCAAGGCCGCCGCCGAGAACAGCTGACACCCCGGGACGACGAACTCGACGCCCCGCAGATCTGGGAGGAACCCATGGAAACCGTGCAATCCGGTCCGCGCCTGGCGGGTGCCGCCGTCGCGTCCGCCGCGCTGCTGGCCGCCGCCCTGACGCCGGTGGCCGTCGCGCCCGAGCGCGGTGCGCACACCCTGGCCACGGTGTCGGCCGAGGTGACGTTGGCCGCCGACGCGGTGACCGACGTCGTCGCCGACCTGCAGGCGCTGATCGCTCCCGATGCGTTCGACTTTGCCGCCCCGGCCGATGCGTTCGACATCCCCGACCTGGCCGATACCCTCGGCTTCCCGGGCATCGCCGAAGCGCTCGATGTCCCCGGCCCGGCGGCCGCGTTCGACATCGTCGGGCTGTTCAACGCCGAGGTGGCCGCCGCCGTCGGATTGTTCGAGCGCTTCATCAGCCTGCCGGGAACACTGTTCAACGACGTCTCGAACTTGGTGACCAGTTTGATCAACCTGGACTTCGGCATGGCGTTCAGCGAGGCCGTCGGCATCCCGATCGATATCGTCAACTACGCGCTGGGGCTGCCCGGCGCGGTGGTCAACACCGTCATCAACATGGTCCTGGTACTCCCGGGCGAGTACCTGTTCAACTTCGGTTAAGCCGTCCCGGGCTCGTCGGATTCGTTCGCCTGCTCCGCGGGGGCGTCGGCGGATTCGTCGACCACCGCGGGTTCTGCCGCGGGTTCGTCGACGACGGACTCGGCCGCCGGGACTTCGGTGACCGCGTCCGGTTCGACGGCGGCGGCGTCATCCGCGGCCGGTTCGACGGCGGCGGCGTCATCCGCGGCCGGTTCGACGACGGCGGCGGCATCATCCGCGGCAGATTCGACGACGGCCTCGGCGACCGGGGTGGCGACGATCTCCAGCACACCGTCGTCGTAGGGCTCGTACGCCGGTGAACCGATAGCGGCCGGTGCCGGGGTGTCGCTGTGCGCGCCGCAGCCGTAACCCATGTCGACCACCCGGCCGTCGGCGGACATCTCGTTGCCGCAGACCCCGAAGAGTGTGCCCAGCCCACCCGCCAACGGCAGGTAGAAGCCACAGTCGCGGCAGACCCGCTTGGTGGCGCGGGCCATCGGCGAATCCGGGCCGAATTCACCGTCGTGCCAGCGCTGCGCCGCTTCGGCGCGTCCCTCCGGGCCGAGCAGCCAGCGTCGGCCCAGGCCGATCTCGCCGGCCACCTCGTCGAGTTGCGGGTCGCCACTCGAGGTGTGGCCGGGAACCAGTCGCGGATCGCCGGCCGGCGGTGCCAGCAGATCACCGGGGCCCAGGTCGCCGGGCCTGATCCGCTGATCCCAGGGCACCCACTCCGGGGCCAGCAGTGCGGTGGGCCCGGGCACCAGCACGACCTCGCTGACGGTCGGGTGCACCGCGCCCGGAGCGGCGGCGACGACGACCGCCCACTGCCAGCCCTGATAACCGGGCAGCACCGCGGCGAAGCGATGCGTCGCGGCGGTGGGGTCCTCGTAGTCGACCCCCAGGTGCTCTCCGACGGTGTCGGCGCCGCTGAACTCCGCGACGGCCGCACGAGCCTGGTCGAGTGCTTCGGCCAGCACCGTGGGCACGGCGATGGTCGCGCTGGCTGATTCTGCGCTGGGTCCGGTCACGCGGGTCCCTTCCGTTCAATGACGCCCCTAATACTGCCGCAGCGCCGCGCGCTCGGCCACATGCAGGCACGATCACGGCCTGCACGGCCCTGCACCGGCGATAGGGAACAATCGGAGGCGTGTCTGCACGGCTGCGTGATCTCCCCGACCCAGACCGGCGTCGCACTCCCCCCACCGCGGCCGGTGGAGGCTCGGCCGGCGAACACCCCGGTATGGCGAACTACCCCAGTGGCGACGTCGGTGACCAGCACCGACGCCCGATGCCCAGCGCCAACCGTTATCTGCCCCCACTGCACGACGACGACGTCCAGGCCGACCGTCGGCAGCCGTCGGCGAACCCGGGATCCGGTGATCGCATCACGGTGACCCGGGTGGCCGCCGCGCGCAGCCGCGAAATGGGTTCCAAGATGTATGGCCTGGTGCAGCGTGCCGCCACCGCCGACGGCGCCGACAAATCCGGGTTGACCGCACTGACCTGGCCGGTGGTCGCCAACTTCGCGGTGGACGCCGCGATGGCCGTGGCGTTGGCCAACACCTTGTTCTTCGCCGCCGCGTCCGGCGAGAGCAAGGGGCGCGTCGCGTTGTACCTGCTGGTGACGATCGCCCCGTTCGCCGTGGTGGCCCCGCTGATCGGGCCGGCCCTGGACCGGATCCAGCACGGCCGACGCGTCGCGCTGGCCACGTCGTTCGCGTTGCGCACCGCGCTGGCGTTGGTGCTGATCACCAACTACGACGGCGCCGCGGGCACCTTCGGCTCGTGGGTGCTCTATCCGTGTGCCCTGGCGATGATGGTGTTGTCGAAGTCGTTCACGGTGCTGCGCAGCGCGGTCACCCCGCGGGTGATGCCGCCGTCCATCGACCTGGTGCGGGTCAATTCCCGGTTGACGATGTTCGGCCTGCTGGGGGGAACGATCGTCGGCGGCGGTATCGCCGCGGGCGCCGAGTACGCCTTCACCCGGCTGCTGCAACAACCCGGTGCGTTGTTCGTACTCGTCGTGGTCTCGGTGGCCGGGGCGGCCCTGTCGATGCGGATTCCGCGGTGGGTGGAGGTGACCGCCGGCGAGGTTCCCACCACCTTGAGCTACCGCTTCGACGAAAGCCCCCGGAGCTGGCCCCAGCAGGTTCGGCAGGCCGGCGGCGCGCTGCGCCAGCCGTTGGGCCGCAACATCATCACCGCCCTCTGGGGCAACTGCACGATCAAGGCCATGGTCGGGTTCCTGTTCCTGTATCCGGCGTTCGTGGCCAAGCAACACGACGCCGGCGGGTGGGTGCAGCTCGGCATTCTCGGGCTGATCGGGGCATCGGCGGGCGTCGGCAACTTCGCCGGCAACTTCACCAGCGCCCGACTGCAGTTGGGCCGCCCGGCGGTATTGGTGGTGCGCTGCACCATGGCGGTGACCGCGGTCGCCCTGGCGGCCGCGGTGGCCGGCAGCCTGGTGATGGCGGCCGTCGCCGCCCTGGTGACCTCGGGGGCCAGCGCCATCTCGAAGGCGTCGCTGGACGCGGCGCTGCAGGACGATCTGCCCGAGGAGTCCCGGGCGTCGGCGTTCGGCCGGACCGAGTCCACCCTGCAGTTGGCCTGGGTGCTGGGCGGCGCGATGGGCGTGCTGGTGTATACCGACCTGTGGGTGGGCTTCACCGCGATCACCGCTCTGCTGATCCCCGGACTGGCCCAGACCATCCTGTCGTTCCACGGCGATTCGTTGATCCCCGGGCTGGGGGGCAATCGGCCGGTGCTGATCGAACAGGACGGCGCCCGCCTCGATCCGGTAAGACAGGGGTGATGTTGTGATGAAGCGCTCGACGCTCGCGCTCGTGGCGGTGTTGACGGTGGTGGCCGCGGCCGTCGCCGGATTCGGCACCTGGAAATTCACCCGGGACGAGGAGCCGACGCCCCCGCAGATCAGCGCCTACACCAACGGGCAGCTCAGCCGGGTCGCCCCCTACAAGTTCTGCGACGTGTACCTCTACGAGTGCCTGCCGTTCAACGAAACCGGCACCTTGGCACCCGATGCCCGCCATCCGATTCAGCTGGCCGTGGGCGACGCCGTCGGCCGGGCGCCGTGGTGGCTGCTGCGGCTCTACGACAACCCGAAATACGACACCCACCAACAGTATTCGCCGGGAACGCTGGCGGTCACCGTACCCACCGTCGACCCGGAGCGCGGCCGCCTGCGCCGCATGGAGGTGCAACTGCTCACCTGGGTCGTCGACCTGGAAACCGGCACGGAATTCCCGATCCCGCACGCGGTGTGGGCGGTGGACCTGCCCTGGAACCGTCAGTCGCGGGCCGGCTGAACCCCGTGCCCGTCGGGCACCCGTTCGGCGGCCACCACCGGGCCGGGCGGGGTGCCGTCGCCGAACGGCGTGCCGCCGAGGGCTTCGCGGCCGTGCGGCAGTAGCCAGTTGGCCAGGTCGGGCCCGCCGGGAACGATCCGGGACGGATTGATGTCGGCGTGCACGATGTAATAGTGCTGCTTGATCTGGGTGAAGTCGACGGTGTCGCCGAACCCCGGGGTGGTGAACAGATCGCGGGCGTAGGCCCACAGCACCGGCAGTTCGGATAGCTTCTGCCGATTGCACTTGAAGTGACCGTGGTAGACGGCGTCGAAGCGCACCAGTGTGGTGAACAGCCGCACATCGGCCTCGGTGATGGTGTCGCCCACCAGGTAGCGCTGACGGGACAGTCGTTCGCCGACCCAGTCCAGCGCGGTGAACAGCCGCTCGTAGGCGGCGGTGTACGCCTCCTGGGTGCCGGCGAAACCACACCGGTAGACGCCGTTGTTGATCTCGGTGTAGATCCGTCGGGCCACCTCGTCGATCTCGGCGCGCAGCGGTTCGGGATACAGCTGCGGCGCCCCGTCGCGGTGGTGGGCGGTCCACTCGGTGGAGAAGTCCAAGGTCATCTGGGCGAAGTCGTTGGTGACGACCTGCCCGGTGGGCACGTCCACGACGGCGGGGACGGTGATGCCCTTGGGGTAGTCCGGGAAGCGCTTGAAGTACGCGTCGGCCAGGCGGGGGATCTGCAGCACCGGGTCCACCCCGCCGGGATCCAGGTCGAAGGTCCAGCTGCGGGCATCGTGGGTCGGCCCGCAGAAACCGATGGACAGCACGTTCTCCAGCCCCAGCAGGCGGCGCACGATGATGGCCCGGTTGGCCCACGGGCAGGCCCGGGCCACGATCAACCGGTACCGGCCCGGCTCGACGGGATATCCGTCCCGGCCGTCGGCGGTGATCCGGCTGTCGATGTAGCGGGTGTCGCGGGTGAACTCGCCGCCCTCGGCCCGATAGGAACCCATGGCTCAATGATGCGCCACCGGCCGCCTATCGCGGCCCGACTTCAGGCGTCGAGTTCGCGTGCGACGGCCTTGACCACCTCGGAGATCTGCCGGGCGGTCTTGCGGTCGGGGTAGCGGCCCTTGCGGAGCTCCGGCTGCACGGTGCCCTCCAGCAGCGTGATCATGTCCTCGACCATGCCGTGCAGTTCGTCCGGGGTGTGCCGGTGCTCGGCGGCCGGGGCCGCCTCACGACGGGTCCGCGACAGGCTCGGCGGCGGGTCGATCAGCTTCACGGTGAGCGCCTGCGGTCCGCGCCGTCCGGCGGCGACACCGAACTCCACCCGCTGCCCCGCTTTGAGGCCCTCCACACCGGCAGGCAGAGCCGAGGCACGGACGTAGACGTCCTCGCCTTCTTCCTGGGATAGGAAGCCGAAGCCCTTCGCGGCGTCGTACCACTTCACCTTGCCGGTCGGCACTGGTCTCACCTGCTTGTCTTGCTGATAACGGTGGGGGGACACATAAGGACGCGTCCCGCCTTCGCAGGACGCGTCGGCTTCCGATCTTACTCGGCGAGCTACCCACAAAACACCCAGGTTTACTCGGTAGGCTGGTCGAGCCGCCGGAGGTGAGCTGGACCGGACAACGAAATCGATCGGTCCCGCCCCGGCCGACCGAATCGGATACGGACATGACGTTGAGGGACCCGGGTCTACCCGCGACACCGCCTCAGGCGGACGCGGCGGACAAGCAGGCTGCCCGCAAGGCGTTCGACGACGCCGTGCGCAGTGCGGTCGCCGGGCCGATGCCGACCGCGGGGCCGCTGGTGGACACCTTCGGCCGGGTACACACCGACCTGCGCATCTCGCTGACCGACCGCTGCAACCTGCGCTGCACCTACTGCATGCCCGCGGAGGGCCTGGACTGGATTCCCAGTAGTCACCTGCTCGGCGACGACGAGCTGATCCGGCTGATGGATATCGGCGTCACCCGGCTCGGTATCACCGATATCCGTTTCACCGGCGGGGAACCACTGCTGGCCCGCCATCTCGAGCGCGTGGTGGCCGGCGCCGCCGCCCTACGGCCCCGCCCCGAGATCGCACTGACCACCAACGGCCTGGGACTGGCCCGCCGCGCGGGCGCCCTGGTGGCGGCCGGACTGGACCGGATCAACGTCTCCCTGGACACCGTCGACCGCGCCCACTTCGCCGAGATCACCCGGCGGGACCGACTTCCCGATGTGCTGGCCGGCCTGGATGCGGCCGCGCAGGCCGGGATGGCGCCGATCAAGGTCAACGCGGTCCTCGATCCGAAGATCACCGGCGAGGACATCGTCAACCTGCTGCGCTTCTGCCTGCAGCACGGTTACCAGTTGCGTGTCATCGAGATGATGCCCTTGGACGCCGACCACGCCTGGAACCGCGACGCGGGGCTCAGCGTCGACCGACTGCTGGAGACGGTGCGGGCCCGGTTCGCCCTGCGGCCCGATCCGAGGCCGCGCGGGTCCGCTCCGGCCGAGGTGTGGCTGGTCGACGAGGGTGCCGACACCCCGGCCGGCAGCTTCGGGATCATCGCGTCGGTATCGCGTCCGTTCTGCGGCGACTGCGACCGCACCCGGCTCACCGCCGACGGCCAGATCCGCAACTGCCTGTTCGCCACCGAGGAGTCCGATCTACGTGCCCTGCTGCGGAACGGCTCCGACGACGACACCATCGAGCAGGCGTGGCGCGCCGCGATGTGGACCAAGAAGGCCGGACACGGCATCAACGATCCGGATTTCATCCAGCCGGATCGGCCGATGAGTGCGATAGGCGGATGAATCCATGACCCAACAGATCGACGACCCCACCCGGGTTGCGGTGACGGTCCGTTATTTCGCCGCGGCGCAGGCGGCGGCCGGAATCGAATCGGAGACCGTCAGCCTGCCGTCCGGTGCGGGGATCGGTGCCCTCACCGAACTGCTCGCGGGCCGCGGTGAGCGACTGGCCGCGGTGCTGAGCCGATGCTCCTATCTGCGCGACGGGATCGCGGTACGCGACCACACGGCGGCCCTGCGGCCGGGCGAGACCGTCGACGTGCTGCCCCCGTTCGCCGGCGGTTAGGAAGCCTCGACGAAGGAGAGGCGAAGCTGGACCGCCGCATCGAATCCGGCGGATAACCCGCCCACAGGGCATGATCTGCGTCACATAACGAAACGGTAACAGCGCGGCAACGGGTTGATGGAGGCGTCTCTGACCTGCGCAGATGCCCGCGATTCCTGGTGGTATAAGAAGATCCTGCGATGAAAACACCTAACCGCGTCGAGGATGACGCGGCAGATGCGAACGGTTACCGTACATCTCCGGGTGTATCGAAAATCTTTCCATCGATTCATCCTTCCTCGCCCGTAGCGCCGAGCTCCATCCAACGGACGGGGAACCACCAAATCCTGATGGATGGAGGCGGGGGACCCACCGGGTCCGCCGAGAGCGGCCCTGAGGCCATGTTTTCCGGCCTCTTGGGGTGAAGCCGAGGACGCACTGCGGTGCGCCACGGCCGGGCAGACCCCCTGTCCGAACCCGACGCTGACCTCGCAGGCGTAGACAGAGAGGATTTCACCACCGTATGAGTGGACGGCATCGCAAGCCCACCCAGTCGAACGTCAACATCGCCAAGATCGCCTTCACGGGCGCCGTGATCGGCGGCGGCAGCCTCGCCCTTGCCGGGCACGCGGGCGCAGCCACCGATGACGAGTGGGACCGGGTCGCCAGGTGCGAGTCCGGCAACAACTGGGCCATCAACACCGGTAACGGCTACCACGGCGGGCTGCAGTTCGCGCCGAGCACTTGGAGCGGCCACGGCGGCGGCAAGTACGCCCCGTCGGCGCACATGGCCAGCCGCGAGCAGCAGATCGCGATCGCCGAGAAGGTGCTCGCGACCCAGGGCCGCGGCGCCTGGCCGGTCTGCGGTCGTGGCCTGTCCGGCCCGACGCAGCGTGACGTTCCGGAGGCACCGCCGGCCGACGCCCCGGGCGACGCCGTAGCCCTGGACAACCCGATGGCCCCGCCCCCGGCTCCCGAGCCGGCACCGTGGTGGATGCCGCCGCCCCCGGAGGCTCCCGCGCCCGCCGAGGGTGGTGCCGCGCCGGTCGTTCCGGCCGGTTGGATGCCGCCGGCCCCGGAGGCTCCCGCGCCCGAGGCTCCGGCCTTCGACGCCCCCGCCCCCGAAGCACCGGCCCCGGCACCCGAGGCCCCGGCCTTCGACGCCCCGGAGGCTCCGGCTCCCGAGGCTCCGGCCTTCGACGCCCCCGCCCCCGAGGCACCCGCCCCGGCACCCGAGGCCCCGTGGTGGATCCCGCAGGCCCCGGCGCCCGAGGCTCCGGCTCCCGAGGCACCCGAGGCTCCGGCCTTCGACGCCCCGGCTCCCGAAGCACCGGCCCCGGGCGACGAGGTCGCTCCCGCTCCGGCTCCCGGGCAGGACGGCAACCGCGACGCCGTTGCGGTCGGCTTCCACCAGCAGCTGTGGCAGGCCGTCCAGGCGGAGAACATCAGCGGCAACGACGCGCTGGCCGCGTTCGCGCAGCAGCCCAACCGGGTCGTCTGACAGACAACGAGAAAAGCGGGGCCGGCTGTTCGACACAGTCGGCCCCGCTTTTTCGTCGGTACCGGCCGATCAGGCCGAGCCGACCCACTCCTCGGTGTCGTCGGCGAAGAACTGGTGCTTCCACACCGGTAGCCGCTCCTTGACGGTGTCGACCAGCAGCGCGCAGGCCTCGAACGCCTCCCGGCGGTGATCGGCCGCCACGGCGGCCACCAGGGCGGCGTCACCGATGTGCAGCGCACCGATCCGGTGGCTGGCCGCCAGCGCGCGGACCCCGACCGCCCGCTCGGCGATCTCGGCCAACACCTCGGCCATCACCTGCTGCGCCGACGGATGCGCCGAATACTCCAGCCGGGTCACCTGCCGACCGTGATCGTGGTCGCGGATCATTCCCACGAATCCGACGATGGCACCCGCGGCCCGGTGGCCCACCAACTCCTCGTGTTCGGCCAGCACGATGGGATCCGCGGTGACCGCGGCGCGCAGCACCACCGCGTCGGGGCCGCTCATCGGTGGTCTCCGCCGGCGAGCTGGTCGAGGGCGTGTTCCAGCACGTCGGCCAGTACCCCGAGCCCGTCCCGCACACCACCGGACGATCCGGGCAGGTTGACGACCAGGCTGCGGCCGGCGACTCCGCACACGCCGCGGGACAGCACCGAGGTCGGCACCTTCGGCAGCCCCGATCGGCGGATGGCGTCGGCCAGTCCGGGGATCTCGTAGTCCAGCACGGCCACCGTCTGGGCCGGGGTGTCGTCGGTCGGCGAGATGCCGGTTCCGCCGGAGGTGATGATCAGATCCGCCCGGTCGGCCACCGCGGCCCGCAATGCGACACCGACCGGTTCGCCGTCGGGCACGACCTGGGGTTGCACCGGCGCGAAACCGCGCTGCACCAACCAGTCGGCGATGATCGGTCCGGTGCGGTCGCTGTACTGCCCGGCCGCCGCCCGGGTGGAGGCGATGATCACCCTCGCGGTCCGGGCACTCATCCGCGCTCCCAGGCCCCGGTGCGGCCGCCGTCCTTGCTCAGCACCCGGATGTCGTCGACGACCGCGGCGCGGTCCACGGCTTTGATCATGTCGTAGAGCGTCAGCGCGGCCACGCTCACCGCGGTGAGCGCCTCCATCTCCACCCCGGTGCGGTCGGTGGTGCGCACGGCGGCGGTGATGTCGATCCGGGCCTCCCCGATCACGAAGTCCACGTCGACCCCGGTGAGGGCCAGTTGGTGGCAGAGCGGGATCAGATCGCTGGTGCGTTTGGCCGCCATGATGCCGGCCACCCGCGCGGTGGCCAGTGCGTCGCCTTTGGGCAGCCCACCGTCGGAGATCAGTCGGATCACCTCGGCGGTGGTGCGCAGCACTCCGCCGGCGACCGCAACACGTTTGGTGGTCGCCTTGGCACCGACGTCGACCATATGGGCCGCGCCTCGCTCGTCGAGGTGGGACAGCGGCCCGGTCACGGCGTCACCGCCTACCGGTTGACGACGGTGACCGGATGCAGGTACGGCAGCTCTTCGGCCGGCAGCGGGAACTCCAGGTCCCCGAACGGCGACAGGGCGCCGGTGCGGTCGGTACGCAGCTCGCTGACGGCCGGCTCGCCGTCGGTCTGAGGCCAACCGTTGTCGACGTAGTGATTCTTCTTGTCCTGGTTTCCAGCCACGGACCCATTCTGACAGGTCGCAATCGACGGCGTTCACCGGTTGGGCCTTACGCTGGTCGTCGATGACCGAACGCGCCCGGGGTGTGCCGCTGGGATCGTGGCTGGCCGACCTTCCCGACGAAGATCTGATCCGGCTACTCAAGCTGCGACCCGACCTTGCCCAACCGCCGCCCGGCAGCATCGCCGCGCTGGCGGCGCGGGCTCAGGCCCGCCAGTCGGTGCGCGCCGCCACCGACGAGCTGGACTTTCTGCGGCTGGCCGTCCTCGATGCCCTGCTGGAGTTGCACGCCGACGTCAGCGGGGTATCGCTCGGGGATCTGCTGGCCCTGCTGGGGGACCGTGCCCGCGCCGAGGCGGTGCGCGAGGCGGTGGCCGATCTGATCGAACGGGCACTGTGCTGGGGTTCGCCCGAGCCGGACGGCGTGCTGCGGATCGTCGCCGAGGCGGGTGCGGGTCTGCCGTGGTTCCCGGGCCAGGTGACCCGGGAAGACACCGGGTACGACGACGCGCAGATCGCCGCCCTCGGGGAGACCATCACCGATCTGGACGCGCCACAGCGCGACCTGCTGGACAAACTGTTGACCGGCTCGCCGATCGGACGCACCCGCGACGCCGCCCCCGATGCGCCCCCGGAACGGCCGGTACCGCAGCTGCTGGCCGCGGGTCTGCTGCGGCGCGTCGACGACGAGACGGTGATCCTGCCGCGGATCGTCGGGCAGGTGCTGCGCGGCGAACAGCCCGGCCCGCTGACGCTGTACGCACCCGACCCGGTGGTGTCGCAGACCACCGCCGCCGACGTCGATGCGACGGCAGCCGGCGCCGTGCTCGACGTGTTGCGTCAGCTCGATGTGGTCTTGGCCTGCCTGGGCGAGAGCCCCGCACCGGAGCTGCGCGGCGGCGGGCTCGGGATTCGCGAGGTCAAGCGGCTGGCGAAGACGACCGGCATCGACGAAACCCGACTGGGTCTGCTGCTGGAGCTGGCCGCGACCGCCCGGCTGATCGCGGCGGACTTCCCCGATCCTTCCAGCGTCGACGAACGGGACTGGCCCGACGCCGACGGGCCGTATTGGGCGCCGACGGTGCTCGCCGACCGGTTCGCCGAACAGTCCACCGCCGAACGCTGGTACCTGCTGGCGTCCACCTGGCTGGAGCTGGCGGCCCGGCCGGGCCTGATCGGCAGTCGCGGCCCCGACGGCAAGCCCCGGGCCGCACTGTCGACACCACTGTTCTCCACCGCCGCCCCGCTGGACCGCCGGTTGCTGCTGGGCATGCTGGCCGAATTGCCCGCCGGCGCCGGCGTCGACGCCGTGACGGCCTCGCGGGCCCTGGTCTGGCGCCGGCCGCGGTGGGCCAACCGGTTGCAGCCGGGGCCGGTGGCCGAACTGCTCGACGAGGCCCACGCGCTCGGCGTGCTGGGCCGCGGTGCGATCAGCTCCCCGGGGCGGGTCCTGCTGGCCGGCGCGCCGGCATCGCCGGACGCCTTGGCCGAGGTCGGCAACGCCGCCGCGGTGGCCGCCATGACCAAGGCCCTGCCCGAGCCGATCGATCATTTCTTGGTGCAGGCGGATCTGACCGTGGTGGTGCCCGGGCCGCTGAAGCGGGAACTCGCCGAGGAATTGGGCGTCGTCGCCACGGTCGAGTCAGCCGGTGCGGCAACGGTGTACCGGGTCTCCGAGCAGACCATCCGGGCCGCGCTGGATGCGGGCCGCACCGGTGCCGGGCTGCAGGCGTTCTTCGAGCAGCATTCCAAGACCCCGGTGCCGCAGGGGCTCAGGTATCTGATCGACGACGTCGCACGCCGGCACGGGCAGCTGCGGATCGGATTGGCGGCGTCCTTCGTGCGCTGCGAGGATCCCGTGCTGCTCGCGCAGGCGGTCGCGGTGCCGGCCGCCGAGACGCTGGGCCTGCGGCTGCTGGCCCCCACGGTGGCGGTGGCCCAGGCCCCGATCGCCGATGTGCTGGGCGCGTTGCGCGACGCCGGTTTCGCCCCGGCCGCCGAGGACGCCACCGGAACGATCGTCGACATCAAGCGGCGCGGCATGCGGGTGCACACCCCGGCCGAACGCCGCGGCGGCCGGGCCCCCACCGCGCCGGGCGACGACAGCCTGCATTCCCTGGTCCGGGTGTTGCGGACCGTGACCTCGGCGCCGTTCGACAACATCCGGCTCGAGCCGGTGACCGCGATGATCATGTTGCGGCGGGCGGCGATGGAACGGGCCACGGTGCTGATCGGTTATGTCGATGCCGCCGGGGTGGCCACCCAGCGGGAGGTGGCGCCCACCCAGGTGTTGGGCGGCAAGCTGGTGGCGTTCGATGCGGCGTCGGGGCAGATGCGGGAGTTCTCGATCCACCGGATCACCTCGGTGTCCTCGGCGCCCGAAGAGTCGTAGCGCCGAGCACGGTGTCGGAGCTCTCCGGATAATGAACCCATGAGCACAGACGGCCCGTTGATCGTCCAGTCCGACAAGACTCTGCTGTTGGAGGTCGATCACGAGCAGGCGGGCGCCGCGCGCGCGGCCATCGCACCGTTCGCCGAACTCGAGCGTGCTCCCGAGCACGTGCACACCTACCGCGTCACCCCGCTGGCGTTGTGGAACGCCCGTGCCGCCGGGCACGATGCCGAGCAGGTGGTCGACGCGCTGGTCAGCTACTCCCGGTACGCGGTGCCGCAGCCGCTGCTGGTCGACATCGTCGACACCATGGCCCGCTACGGGCGCCTGCAGCTGGTCAAGCACCCGGCGCACGGCCTGACGCTGGTCAGCCTGGATCGGGCGGTGCTCGAGGAGGTGCTGCGCAACAAGAAGATCGCCCCGATGCTCGGTGCCCGCATCGACGACGACACCGTGCTCGTGCACCCCAGCGAGCGCGGCCGGGTCAAACAGATGTTGCTGAAGATCGGTTGGCCCGCAGAGGATCTGGCCGGCTACGTCGACGGCGAGGCGCATCCGATCGAGCTGCGGCCCGACGGCTGGCAGCTGCGCGACTATCAGGAGATGGCCGTGGACTCGTTCTGGTCGGGCGGGTCCGGGGTGGTGGTGCTGCCCTGTGGCGCGGGCAAGACGCTGGTCGGCGCCGCGGCGATGGCCAAGGCCAAGGCCACCACCTTGATCCTGGTGACCAACACCGTTTCGGGCCGGCAGTGGAAGCGTGAACTGGTGGCGCGCACCTCACTGACCGAGGACGAGATCGGCGAATACTCCGGTGAGCGCAAGGAGATCCGACCGGTCACCATCGCCACCTATCAGGTGATCACTCGGCGCACCAAGGGCGAATACCGGCATCTGGAGCTCTTCGACAGCCGCGACTGGGGCCTGATCGTCTACGACGAGGTGCACCTGCTGCCCGCGCCGGTGTTCCGGATGACCGCCGATCTGCAGTCACGCCGGCGGCTGGGGTTGACCGCGACGCTGATCCGCGAGGACGGCCGCGAAGGCGACGTGTTCAGTCTGATCGGGCCGAAACGCTACGACGCGCCGTGGAAGGACATCGAGGCGCAGGGCTGGATCGCGCCGGCCGAATGCGTCGAGGTGCGGGTCACCATGACCGAGAGCGAGCGGATGACCTACGCGGTCGCCGAGCCCGAGGAGCGCTACAAGCTGTGCTCGACGGTGCACTCCAAGATCGCGGTGGTGCGCTCGATCCTCAAACAGCACCCCGGCGAGCAAACCCTGGTGATCGGCGCCTATCTCGACCAGCTCGACGAGCTCGGCGAGCAGTTGAACGCCCCGGTGATCCAAGGGTCCACCCGCAACGCCGAGCGCGAGAAGCTGTTCGACGCCTTCCGCCGCGGTGAGATCTCCACACTGGTGGTGTCCAAGGTCGCCAACTTCTCCATCGACCTGCCGGAAGCGTCGGTGGCCGTGCAGGTTTCGGGCACCTTCGGGTCCCGCCAGGAGGAGGCGCAGCGACTAGGCCGGCTGCTGCGACCCAAGGCCGACGGTGGTGGCGCGGTGTTCTATTCGGTGGTCGCCCGCGACAGCCTGGACGCCGAATACGCCGCGCACCGGCAGCGGTTCCTGGCCGAGCAGGGCTACGGCTACATCATCCGCGACGCCGACGACCTGCTGGGTCCGGCAATCTAGGGCGACCCCCGCCCGCATGGCGAACGGCTCCCGACGGCCGTTGCCGCTAGCCTCGAATCCATGGCAATGTCCGTCGACGAGCGCGAGCTGTTTCTGTCCGAACCACACATCGCTGCGTTATCGGTGCACGCCGGGCCGGACCGGGGGCCGCTGACGGTACCGATGTGGTACCAGTACTCCCCCGGTGGCGAGCCCTGGGTGCTGACCGCGGCGAACGCACGCAAAGCGGAGCTGATCCGGGCGGCCGGCCGGTTTTCGCTGATGGTGGAGCGCACCGAGCCGACCCTGCGCTACGTCAGCGTGGAGGGGGCGGTCAGCCGCATCGAGCCCGGCACCGATGACCACCACATCGAGCTGGCACATCGCTACCTGCCGGCCGAACGCGCCGAACGCTACCTGCAGTTCGCGTTGAAGCTGGGTGATCAGGTGGTCATCCGCCTGCGTCCCGAGCACTGGCTGTCGTCGGACATGGGCGCGATCTAGCCACTATGACCGCCAGGCAGAAGCTGTTCCGTGCCATGTATCGGGCGGGGTTCACCCCCTGGGACGGCCACGCCCTGGCCCGCGGACTGCGCAACCTGGTCGAGGGCGGCCCCGAGATGGCGCTGCCGCCGGGCACGGCCCTGGATCTGGGGTGCGGCACCGGCGACGACGCCATCTACCTGGCGCAGAACGGTTGGACCGTCACCGGCGTCGACTTCGCCCCGCGGGCGCTGGAGGCCGCCCGCGACAAGGCCGACGCCGGGAAGGTCTCGGTCCGTTTCGTGTGCGCCGACATCGCCGAGCTGGCTGCCGCCGACGTCGGCGGGGACTTCGCGCTGGTCATCGACAGCGGCTGTATCCACGGCATGAACGACAAGGACCGCATCGCCTACGCCCGGTCGGTCGATGCGGTGACCACGGCGCAGTCGCGGATGCTGATCATCGGCGTCGTTCCCGGCGCATTGTTCGGGGTCCGCGGTATCGACGAGGCCGAGCTCGCGCGGCTGTTCGCGCCGAAGTGGGAGTTGGTGGCGGCCGCCGACGAACCGAGCTTTCTGCCGGCCGGCAGCGGACAGCCGGTGCGGCACTATCTGCTGGCCCGCCGGGACTGACCGGCGGCGTTCAGCGGGTACAGACGTCGGCGGGCAGCAGCAGCATCACCGGCCACAGCGCGACCGAGGTCACCGTCGCCACTTCGTAGACGCTGGACGGCGGTATCCCGTACTGCCGTTCGGCCTGGGTCTGCAGGCGTTCGACCCCGTCGGGGTGCATGAACAGCCACACCACGCCCGCGATCACGTAGACCAGGCCGAACCACAGCCCGGCTTCGATGAGCGCCCCGAGGCTCACCTCGCGGTCCAGAAAACGCAGAATCCCCCGAAACCGCGGGGCTTCGGGGGATTCCACGTCTCCAGACTAACGACGGTCGCAAGCGCGGCGGAGCCGGGCGAAGCGGGCCGTCGTCATCGGCGCAGCTACAGCAGCGACGCCGGGGGGTTGAACCGGTCACCGTAGGTGGCGGCCAGTTCCTTGGCCCGTGCCACGAATGCAGCCTTGCCACCGGGGTAGCCGGTGATGAACTGCGCGGTGCCACCGGTCCAGGCCGGGAAGCCGATGCCCATGATCGCGCCGATGTTGGCGTCGGCGGTCGAGGTCAGCACTCCCTCGTCGAAGCACTTCTGGGTCTCCAGCACCTCGGCGAACAGCATCCGGTCGATCATGTCCTGCAGCGGCATCTGCTTCGAGCCGGAGTTGAAGGTCTCCCGCAGGCCGGGCCACAGACCCGAGCGCTTGCCGTCGACGTACTCGTAGAAACCGGCACCGGACAGCCGCGACGGGCGACCGAGCTCGATCATCTTCTCGACGACGACCTCGTTCTGCTGCTGCTCGTAGGTGCCGCCGGCCGCCTCGACACCCTCGCGGGTGGCGATGGCGATCTTCTGCATCAGCTCCAGGTTGAGCTCGTCGCAGAGCTGCAGCGGGGCCGCCGGGTAACCGGCCTGCAGACCGGCCTGCTCGATGCTGGCCGGCTCCACGCCCTCACCGAGCATCATCAGCGCCTCGTTGACGAAGGTGCCGATGACGCGGCTGGTGTAGAAGCCGCGGCTGTCGTTGACCACGATCGGGGTCTTGCGGATGGCCAGCACGTAGTCGAACACCCGGGCCAGCGCCTCGTCGGAGGTCTTCTCGCCCTTGATGATCTCCACCAGGGGCATCTTGTCGACCGGCGAGAAGAAGTGGATCCCGATGAAGTCCTCCTGGCGCTTCACGCCGGTCGCCAGACCGGTGATCGGCAGGGTGGAGGTGTTCGAGCCCAGCAGCGCGTTGGGCTCGACGATGTCCTCGATCTCCTGGAAGACCTTGTGCTTGAGGTCCTGGCTCTCGAAGACGGCCTCGATCACGAAGTCGACACCCTTGAGGTCGGCCGCGTCGGCGGTCGGGGTGATCTTGTCCAGCAGCGCCTGGGACTTCTCGGCGGTGGTGCGGCCCTTCTCGAGTGCCTTGGCTTCCAGCTTCTCCGAGTAGCCCTTACCGCGCTGGGCCGCCTCGAGCGAGACGTCCTTGAGCACCACGTCGAAGCCGGCCTTGGCCGACACGTAGGCGATGCCGGCGCCCATCATTCCGGCCCCGAGCACACCGATCTTCTTGATCGGGGTCTTCTCGATGCCGTCGGGCCGGCTGCCGCCGCCGTTGATGTGCTGCAGGTCGAAGAAGAACGCCTGGATCATGTTCTTCGCGACGTTGCCGGTGACCAGCGAGACGAAGTAGCGGCTCTCGATGCGGCTGGCGGTGTCGAAGTCCACCTGCGCGCCCTCGACGGCGGCGGCCAGGATGGCCCGCGGTGCGGGCATGTTGGCACCCTTGACCTGCTTGCGCAGCAGGGCCGGGAACGACGGCAGGATCGCGGCCAGCGCCGGGCTGGCCGGGGTGCCGCCGGGCATCTTGTAGCCCTTGGTGTCCCACGGCTGCACGCCGCCCTCGGGGTTGGCCTTGATCCACGCCTTGGCGGCGGGCACCAACTCGTCGACGCTGCCGACCAGCTCGTCGATCAGGCCGGCGGCCTTGGCCTTGGCCGGGGTGAAGCGGGTGCCCTGGGCCAGCACGTTCATGAACGCGTTCTGGATACCGAGCATGCGCACGGTGCGGGCGACACCGCCACCACCGGGCAGCAGGCCCAGGGTGACCTCGGGCAGGCCGAGCTGGCTGCCCTTGACGTCGGCGGCGATCCGGTGGTGACAGGCCAGCGCGATCTCCAGGCCACCGCCGAGCGCGGCGCCGTTGATGGCGGCGACGACCGGCTTGCCCAGGGTCTCCAGGGCACGCAGGTCGGCCTTGATGCCCTCACACTGCTCGAAGACGGCCTGGGCGTCGTCCGGGCCGACGTGGATCATCGCCTTGAGGTCACCGCCGGCGAAGAAGGTCTTCTTCGCGCTGGTGAGGACCACGCCGGTGACGGAGTCCTTCTCCTCGGTCAGACGCTGGACCGCGTTGTGCATGGACTCGCGGTAGTGGTCGTTCATCACGTTGGCCGACCCGGTCGGGTCGTCCAGGGTCAGCGTGACGATGCCGTCGGCATCCTTGTCCCACTTGATGGTGTTCTCTGCCATTTTTTACAAACCCTCTCAGACGCGCTCGATGATGGTGGCCACGCCCATGCCGCCGCCGATGCACAGCGTGATCAGGGCACGCTTGGCACCGCGACGCTCAAGCTCGTCGACCATGGTTCCGGTGATCATGGCGCCGGTGGCGCCCAGCGGGTGACCCATCGCGATGGCGCCACCGTTGACGTTGAGCTTCTCGTTGGGGATGTTGAGGTCCTTCTGGAACTTCAGCACCACCGAGGCGAACGCCTCGTTGAGCTCGAACAGGTCGATGTCGTCGACGGTCAGCCCGGCGCGGTCGAGCGCCTTGACGGTGGCCGGGGTGGGACCGGTCAGCATGATCGTCGCGTCGGCGCCGGTGGTGGCGGTGGCCACCACCCGGGCCCGCGGGGTCAGGCCCTGCGAGGCGCCGGCCTTCTCGCTGCCGATCAGCAGCAGGGCGGCACCGTCGACGATGCCGGAGCTGTTACCGCCGGTGTGCACGTGGTTGATGCCCTCGACCCAGTGGTACTTCTGCAGCGCCACGTCGTCGAAGCCGCCCATCGCGCCGATCCCGTCGAACGCCGTGCGCAGCTTGCCCAGGCCCTCCAGGGTGGTCTCGGGGCGCATGTGCTCGTCGTGGTCGAGGATCACCAGGCCGTTCTGGTCGCGCACCGGGATGACGGACTTGGCGAAGTAGCCACCCGACCAGGCGGCGGCCGCACGCTGCTGGCTCTGCAGCGCGTAGTTGTCGACGTCCTCGCGGGAGAAGCCCTCGATGGTGGCGATCAGGTCGGCGCCGATGCCCTGCGGGGCGATGTAGTTGTCGTAGGTGAACGGCACGTCGGAGAACATCGCGCCGCCGTCGGAGCCCATCGGCACCCGGCTCATCGACTCCACACCGCCGGCCAGCACCAGGTCGTCCCAGCCGGAGCGCACCTTCTGCGCGGCGGTGTTGACGGCCTCGAGCCCGGAGGCGCAGAACCGGTTGAGCTGCACGCCACCGACGGTGTCGGGCATGCCGGCGGCCAGCACCGCGGTGCGGGCGATGTCGCCGCCCTGGTCACCGACGGGCGAGACACAGCCCAGGATGACGTCGCTGATCAGGCCCTCGTCCAGGTCGGGGTGGCGGGTGCGCAGTTCCTCGATGAGGCCGACGACCAGGCTGATCGGCTTGACCTCGGTCAGCGCGCCGCCGCGCTGCTTACCGCGCGGGGTGCGAATGGCCTCGTAGATGAAGGCTTCTTCGGACATGGCTGATTCCTCTTCAGATTGGTGTTCGATGCGAATTTTTCGATTGCGTCTGCTCGGAGCGTAGTCCCCGGATTTGCAGCCTAACAGGATTGCCTATCAACCGGATGGTTGGTCTACCTGGCGGCCCCGATCCCGGCCCCTCCCCCGGCCTGATCGGGGCCGCTTTAGGCTCGGTTCCCATGACAGCGCGGATGGTCTCTCGGCTGGAGCCCTATGCCACCACGATCTTCGCTGAGATGTCGGCGCTGGCCGCCCGGATCGGCGCGGTCAATCTCGGCCAGGGGTTCCCCGACGAGGACGGACCGGCGGCCATGCTCGAAGCTGCCCGGGCGGCGATCTCCGACGGCGTCAACCAGTACCCGCCCGGGCCGGGCATCCCCGCGCTGCGCGAGGCCATCGCCGGGCAGCGGGCACGCAAGTACGGGATCGACTACGACCCCGACTCCGAGGTCCTGGTGACGGTGGGTGCCACCGAGGCCATCGCGGCCGCGGTGCTGGGCCTGGTGGAGCCCGGCTCGGAGGTGGTGCTGCTGGAACCGTTCTACGACTCCTACTCCCCGGCGGTAGCCATGGCCGGGGCGCGGCGGGTCAGCGTCTCGCTGGCGCCCGACGGCCGCGGGTTCGCCCTGGACGTCGATGCCCTGCGGGCGGCCATCACCCCGGCGACCAAGGCGCTGATCGTCAACTCGCCGCACAATCCCACCGGGATGGTGTTCACCGAGGCGGAGCTGACCGAGATCGCGCGCATCGCGGTGGACGCGGACCTGCTGGTGATCTCCGACGAGGTCTACGAGCATCTGGTCTACCCGGGTTCTGACGGCCGGGCCCACCTGCCGCTGGCCGGTTTCGAGGGGATGGCGCAGCGCACCGTCACCATCTCGAGTGCGGCGAAGATGTTCAACTGCACCGGCTGGAAGATCGGCTGGGCGTGCGGTCCCGCGGAGCTGCTGGCCGGGGTGCGGGCCGCCAAGCAGTACCTGAGCTATGTCGGCGGGGCACCGTTTCAGCCCGCGGTGGCATTGGCACTGAACACCGAGGACGCCTGGGTGGAGGAATTGCGCACCACCATGCAGACGCGCCGCGACCGACTCAGCGCCGGCCTGCGCGGTGTCGGGTTCGAGGTGCACGACAGTTTCGGCACCTACTTCTTGTGCGCCGATCCCCGCCCGCTCGGCTATGACGACAGCACCGCGTTCTGCGCCGAGTTGCCGCACCGGGCCGGGGTCGCGGCCATTCCACTGTCGGCGTTCTGCGTGCCCGCCCCGGAGGCGACCGCTCCCGAGGTCTGGAATCACCTGGTGCGATTCACCTTCGTCAAGCCCGAGGACACCATCGACGAGGCACTGCGACGCCTGGAGGTGCTGCGCGAGGGCCCCGTCACGCCTGGCTAGTGGCCCCGTCGCCCATGATGCGCTCGCGCAGCCGCTCGGTGGCGATGCTCAACACCAGTTTGCTGGCACGCCGGACCACGAATTCCGGGATGGGCCCCGACGGCTCGACGGTGATGTCGAAGCGCACCCGGGTGCTGTCGGGGCCTTCGCGGGTCAGGGTGTATTCGACGTGCTGGGCGCGCTGCTGCGCGGTCGCCTTGGCGTCCCAGACCATCCAGTCCGGACCCCAGTGGTATTCCAGGATCTCCTTGTCCACCAGGCCGAGCACTTTGATGGTGACCCGGACATGATGGGGACGCCCGTCCTCGTATTCGTCGAGGACCTCCACCCGCTTGTGTACCGGTGACCACGACTCCCAGTCGGACACATCGGCGAGCGCGTCGAGGATGGTCTCCGCCGGCGCGTCGATCACGATTTCCCGCGATGCTCGAACAGCCATTAGATCGAGAGTAGCGCCGAGCACCGCCGACGGCGGGGATTCACGACGAGCGAAATCAGCGGCCCTTCTTCACCTTGAGCACCTGGGTGCGCAGCCCGTCGGTGGCGGTCTTCATGCCGCCTTTGAGGGTGCTCTTGAGCAGGAACCCCGGCAGCGGGATGGACGGGTCGACGGCCATGTCGAAGCGCACCTTGGTCTTGTCGCCCTGCGGGGTCAGCGTGTATTTGGCGTCCTGGGCCTTGAGCTGACCGGCCGACACCAACGTCCAGCCGACACTGTCGCCGGTCCAGCTGTATTCCACGACCTGTTCGTCGGTCAGGCCCGCCGCCTTGATCCGCATCCGCACCCGGCGGGGACGTCCGTCGTCGTAGGTGTCGAGCACCTCGGCCTTTTCGTACTGCGGTGACCAGGACGGAACGGATTCGACGTCGGCGAGGACGTCGAAGATCTCATCCGGGCTCGCTTCGATGACCACCTCGCGGGAATCCTTGACTGCCATGGCTGAAACCCTAACCATGCGTGGGGTCCCGCGCGGGGATTTTCGTCGCGCTCGGGAGGTGGCACCATGGTGGACATGCATGTGAACGCCCGTTTCGCCGCTGTCCTGCTGGCTGCCGCGGCACTGGCCGCCGCGCCGACCGCCTCCGCCGATGACGCGAGCTATCTGGCCCGGGTCAATGCCTCCGGGGTGGCGATCCCGGTCGCCGATCACGTCAAGGTGACCTCGGGGCACTACATCTGTGCCCAGTTACGCATGTACGGCCACACCGGGACCTACCGCGCCGGGGTCTCGCCGGGCGATCTGGTGCGCCAGTTGACCAACACCTTCTACTACAGTCCCGCGGCCGCCGACGTCCAGATCGCCGCGGCGCAGGCCGAGCTCTGCCCGGAGACGTTGCGGGGCTAAGGCTTCAGCCGAGGCCGAACCCGGCGCCGGGGCCGCCCTTGGCGTTGAGGTCGGCCAGGATCGCCTTGAACATCACGATGCCCGGCCCCAGCTGATCCAGCGGCCCGGCCGGGACGGTGGCGTCGTGGACCATGCCGACGATCAGGTTGTCGACGGTGACCGGCGCCCCGTCGTCGCCGGGTTTCCACCAGTCTTCGCCGGCGGTGTCCACCCCGCCGGGACCCAGGTCGTAGCAGTTCAGGCCCGTGCCGCGGCCGAGTTTGCAGATCTGTTGGGCCGCAGGAGGTTCCGGGGCGGGCGGTTCGGCGTCGACGGGTTCCGGGGCGGGTACGGGTTCCGGGGCCGGCGCGGGTTCAGCAGCCGCCGGGTCCGGGGCGGGCGCGTCTGCTGCGGCGGGTTGCGTGTCACCGGTCTGCGGTTCGGCGGGTTCGGGTTCGACGGGTTCGGGTTCGACGGGACCCATCCCGAAGATCCCGAAGCCCTCGTAGTCGCCGATCGGTTTCACCTTGGCCGGATCGAGCTCGAGCACCGCGTAGTCGAGGCCCTCGTCGGTGGCCACCACCGTCCCGACCGGGCCGTGGTCTTCGGCACCCTCCACGAGCACCGACGATCCGGTCGGCCCGCAGTGCGCGGCGGTGAATCCGATCAGCCGGCCGGCACTGTCGTGGCCGATGGCGGTCAGGGTGCACAGCACGTCGTCGTGCAGCACGAGCGCGGCGCCGCCGCCGAGCTGGAGCTTGTCATTGACTGCGGAGGCGGTCGGCATCGCGGCGCCTGCGATCAGAACAGCCGCCGTCGCGGCCATCGCCGATGTCCGTCGAATGACTGGTTGTCGCACGGTGGTTCAGTTTATGGGTGTAGCGCCGTGGGAACGGGGAGCCAACGCCGACCGGCGTTCTACGTACCGAGAAGCATCTGCAGTATCGGGAACCGCCCGACCATGATCGTCGAGTTCGGCGGTGGTGAGCCGTCACCCTCAAAGTGGCCAGGGCCGGGATCGAACCGGCGACCTTCCGCTTTTCAGGCGGACGGGATAGCTACTGACCTGCGGTTTATCTGCCTCTGTGCGTCGTATGCGCCGCATTGAGCAGGGCTGACGTACTCGGCCTGTCCGGCGAACGGACATAAACCGGACACTGTGCTTGCACTCCCGACAGGGAGCTCTTCTTCGCTCGTCACTTGGTGACGCGCGCGCCGCGGGCTCCCGGGGAGCAGGTACCGGATGCCCAGAATCACCGGATCGACCGGCGGGCACGACACCCACTACGGCACGGCGGTCCACCGTTTGGCCAGCAATCACCCGAACGGCCAGCCGGAACACGGCCGTAGCCGCGGACGCCGGGAGGCCGCGAGCGTCCGAGGCCGCCAGGCCGCAGGGCGCGACAGCCGGCCGGGAGGCGGGAGCGGCGGAGGTCGTGTTCCGGCTGGGACTCCCGGGCTTGTTATATGTCCCAAAAGTGTCCGCGACGACGCCGAGTCCGGTGACGCCACAGACTGGTCGGCCGCCGATGCTCTGAGGCTGCGGTTCCCGAGCCCCGAGATGGTCACCTCGGCGGCAGCGCTCTTCGAGCCGGCGGCGCCGTGGGCGCACGGCATCGACCGCCTCGGCGTGGAACCTGAATCCGCGCGGTTCCGGATCACGGTCGGCCCTGGCGTGGTCCGGCTGAGCTGGACCAATCCTGTCCGCGCCGAAAAATCGGCCGAACGCGAGGTGGATCGGCACCGGTTCGACGCGGCGGTCGAAGAAGACCGCATCAAGTCCGGTCGGGGCGAAGCTGACCCGCCTGGCCGGTCGATCACCGAATGGTCTCGCAAGTCGCGTGCCACGATGTGTCGCACCTTCGCCGAACTCGACTACACCCCGCTCGTGGAATCCGGGCGGGTGCCGGCGATGATCACGCTGACCTATCCCGGCGACTGGGAGGCCGTCGCCCCGGATGGGGCAAGTGTCAAACGACACATGGTGTTGTGGCGCAAGCGCTTTCAGCGCGAATATGGAGAATCGGCGCGCTACATCTGGAAGCTGGAGTTTCAGCGACGCGGCGCACCGCATATTCACCTGTGGATGGCGCCGCCGATGTCACCGGGCTGCTCGGGTCGCGGCTTCGCTCAATGGCTGTCCGAGGCGTGGGCGCAGGTCGTCGACCACCCTCACCCGGAGCAGAAGGCGCGGCATCGGCTGGCCGGCACTGCCATCGACGTGCGCAATGGACTGCGCGCCTGCGATCCCAAACGCCTGGCGATTTACTTCACCAAACACTCTTCGCCAAACATGGACGGCGACAAGGAGTATCAGCACATCGTGCCTGAACTGTGGCGGCAGCCCGGTCACGGTCCCGGCCGGTTCTGGGGTGTTTACGGACTCAAGAAGGCCGTCGCCGTCGTGGAGGTCGCCCAGGACGCGTATCTGACCGCTCGTCGGATCGTGCGGCGCTGGTCACGCAACCAGGCGGTATACGGCGACACGGCCAGCCGGTTCCCCACGGCCTTGGTGCCGCGTATGGCGGTTCGCTTGGTACCGCGTGTCAACCGGGATACCGGCGCAACGACTCATCGGAGAGTCCGGCGACGACGAACCGTCTGCAATCAAGGCGGCCTGGCCGGCGGATACGCGCTGGTCAACGATGGGCCGGGCTTCGCCGCCCAGCTTGCCCGCGCAATCGCGTCCGCATAGAGCAGTACGCTCCGAACCGTGCTTCTGGCTTACATCGACGAGTCGTACGACAAGGTCGAGTACTGGCTCACCGCGCTCGTCGTGCCTGCTGACAACGCTCTGCAGCTTCAAAGCGACCTTGACACAGTCGTTTCCGACGCCGCGAGCAGTTACGGCGTTTCTCCCGATGCCGAGCTTCACGGAAGCCACATCCGCGGCGGGAAAGGCGACTGGTCAGGCATGAAGGAGATGATCCGCGCCCGGATCAAGGTCTACTCCGACGCCCTCGAAGCCATCGCGGCCTGCAACGGGCTGGAACTGGCATTTCGCGGAATCGACATCCCGAAGCACAAGGCCCGGTACGGGTCGGCGGCGTGGCATCCACACCGGGTGGCGCTCGACTTCCTGTGTCAGTCGTTGAACGGCATGGCGTTGGGGAAGAGCACGCACTTCTTGGCCATCGCCGACGAGATCGACCAAGCGGACACCCTGCGCGCCAGTTACTGGCACTTTCAGCGACTCGGAACGCTCAGCCCGTACACCTCCAAAATCGACAGAGGCGTGGATGCGCTCCACTTCGCGCCGTCCAAGCACAGCCGTTTACTCCAAGCCGCTGACCTGGTGTCGTAGCTCAATTTCAGGATGCGGCGCTCTGGCATCACCAATCCGCTGGCGCGGCAGGCCGACGCAGACTTGGCGGAAATCGTCGCGCCAAAAAGATGCGTGTGGAACCTCTGGCCGTAGATGCACAACAGCCCCGCCTAGGGCGGGGCTGCGGCTCACAGAATCCTTTCGGAGTTCCGGTGCCCATCATACCGGACCTGCCGGCATTCACAACCGCCGTGACATGGCCGCCTGCATGGCTGTAACCGTCCCCACCGCGGCTAGCGTCATGGACCATGCCACACGTCAGCGCTGACCACGAGGAATCCGCGACGCCAAGGCAGCACACGCCGGCTGACCTAAAGCCTGGCACTTCCGCATGGCGTGTGAACGTCGCGATGTGTGCCCACCAGTTCTTCGGGCTGGTCCACAACCCCGCGATGGCGGCGGCGATCGGAAAGCCCGAACCTTCACCCACCGATCCAGCTGGCGGGCCGCCGAAGACCGTGCCCCTTGAACCATGGTCCGTCGCCGACTTCTCGAAGTACCTGCATAGCCTCGGCCTCCCCGCCGCCGGCGAGGCGGTTACCCTCCACCGCCTCCTCAGTGCGATGGAACGCGCCGGGCTACTGTTGCCGTTCGGCTGGAACCCGCAAATGCCGATCATGGGCCAGCAGTACATCTCCCAGGGCGGCGCCTCGAATGGCCAGCTTGGCGGCAACCTGTGGTTATCCGAGGTGTTCGGCGCTGAACTCATCATCCCGAGCTACAACGCGGTGACAGTTCAACTCACCGGCCACGATGTCGAGGGCAACCCGGTCGACAGCTGGGGCACCGGCCTCGTCGTCGACCACAGCCACGTCATCACCAACAAGCACGTCCTGACTGGCCTCGCAGGCAACAGCTCAGGTCTTTCCATCTACCCGTCACGCAACCACGCCGACGCGGCTCAGGTGAACTGCTCGGGGACCGCTCGCGCGCATCCCACGCTCGACGTCGCCGTGATCAAGTTCGACATGCCCGACGGCATGTACCTACCGCGGCTCGCCGGCATGGCGTTCCGGGACCCCGACTGGGCCGACGAAGTCTACGTGTTCGGCTATCCGCGGGTGCCGATGACGGCGGAGATGGCCATCACGGTGCAGCGCGGAGAAGTCGTCAACCCGGCAGCCGCAACCATCCCCGACCGCCAGAAGATCTTTCTGTACTCGGCCATCGCGCGGCCTGGCAACAGCGGTGGTCCGATCGTCGCGCAAGACGGCCGCGTGATCGGCCTTGTGGTCGAGGACTGCGGCGAATCACCGTCGACGGATGCCGGACCGGCCGCGGCACCGTTTTATCGCGGTATCCCTTCGAGCGAAGTGATCCGGGCACTCGACGAACTTGGCTTTGGCGGCATCATCGAGATGGACACGCTGCGGTAACTGGCCTGAGCACACCGAACGCTCCGCAACTTGTCGGCGGCCTCTGGCAGTGTCTTGCGGTAGGCCGGGAGTTCGAGCCAGAGGGAGATCACAACGTGGTGCAACGAGCCTTCATCAGCTTCGACTACGACAACGACGCACGGTTGAAGGACCTGCTGATCGGCCAGTCGAAGCACTCCGACTCACCGTTCGAGGTGCATGACTGGTCGATAAAGACGGCCTCCCCGACGTGGCGCGACGAGGCCCGGCGCCGTATCCGTGCGAGTGGGCTGATGATCGTTCTCTGCGGGAGGCACACCCACACCGCAACAGGCGTCGGCGCCGAACTCGGGATTGCCCAAGACGAGGGGGTGGACTACTTTCTCCTGGCGGGATACCGCGATGGCGGCAACACCAAGCCGACCACCGCGCGGTCCACCGACAAGATGTATACGTGGACCTGGGACAACCTCAAGAAGCTGGTGAACGGCGGCCGATGAGCGGACCAAGCGACGACCTGCCGGACCCGCGGGTACTGGACATCTACAAGCTCACAGTCGAAATGGCGGACCGCGTTTCCGCGCGGCGCGCGTTGGCCAACGCATTCTTCCTCACCGTGAACACCACACTCGTCGCGGTCGTGGGCCTCTCGGGTGAGCAACCCGACTCCACACTTCAGTTCATCGCCGTCTGCGCAGCCGGTGTGGCCGTATCCGTGTGCTGGTGGCTCCTGCTGCGCGTCTACCGGAGACTGAACTCGGCCAAATTTGCGGTGATCAACCACATCGAGGCCGAGCACCTGCCGGTCAAGCCGTACACGGACGAGTGGGCTGAGCTGAGCCGTGACGGCTGCACCTGCCGCACGGGGCGGATCGCAAGATCCTTTCGGGAGCTGGGCGGCGTCGAGCGCGTCGTGCCGATCGTCTTCGGATGCCTGTACATTGCCCTGCTGATCGGCAGACTGCTCGGATGACCTACCTCGACGCCGACGCTGAACTGATTCAGAGCTACCTACCCGAGGGCACCCACGTGCCCAAGGACTCTAGCGACCTGTTCGTCCTCTACGCCGTCCTGATGCGAGCCAAGGGCGAAGACACCCAGGGAGCCGACGTGCACGACGCTTGGTCCGCGTGGAAATCCCGCAGTGAACCCGACCACGAGTCGATCCGCCCCTACGACCAGCTCTCGCCGTCCGTCCGGAAAGAAGACGCACCATTCCTCGCCGCGATACACAGCGCGGCCCGCGCCCAGGCCAGACGCAGGTGACACCGCCGCCGCCGGCCTGGCTACTTGGCGCAGCCTTAGCGGCATGGGCGGACCTACACCCTTTCAGTGCCTCGACTCATTAAGCTTTCGCCGTGAACCTGGTGAAGTCGAAAGCGCGCATGGCCGACCACGGCGAGGTGTTCACACCGCCGTGGATGGTTGACGCGATGCTCGACCTTGTGAAGGCCGAATCAGAAAGAGTCGACTCCCGATTTCTTGAGCCCGCATGCGGCTCGGGCAACTTCCTTGTCCCCGTGCTCAAGCGCAAGCTGGCGTCGGTTCACGCGCGCTACGGCCAAAGCGGCTTCGAGTGGCGCAACCAGGCGCTGCTGGCGCTGATGTCGATATACGGCATCGAGCTGCTCGATGACAACGTCGCCGAGTGCCGCCAGAATCTGCTGGAGGTCTTCGCCGCCGACCTCCGCATCGCCGAGGGGGACCCGTTCCACGCCGCGGCGAAGGCCGTCCTCACCGTGAACGTCGTGCATGGCGATGCGCTGTCGATGACCACACGGGGAGCCAGGTCGCAGCCCATCGCCTTCGCCGAGTGGTCGTATCTGGGGAAGGGACGCTTTCATCGGCGGGACTTTCGCTTTGACACGATGGCGCAGATGTCGTCCTTCCGCGAGGAGGACACCCTCTTCGGAGACCCCGGCAAGCACGAGGTTTTCACTCCCACTAAGTCCTACGGAACTCTGTCGGTCGCCGACATCGCTAGCCGGGGCGGCACCGATGACTGATCATGCCGCATTCAGCCTGCGCAACCGGAATCCAGACGTATTGACCTGCATCGCGAACCTTTCCAACGACGAGGTTTCGACCCCGCCCGAACTTGCCAACCGGATGCTGGACCGGATCGCGGAAGCATGGGCTGACGGCAACGCGGGTGACAATATCTGGTCCGACAAGTCGCTGACGTTTCTGGACCCATTCACCAAGTCCGGCGTGTTTCTGCGGGAGATCACTGCGCGCCTTACCGACGGCTTGAAGGACGAGATCCCTGACATTCAGGAGCGCGTCGACCACATTCTGACCAAGCAGGTTTTCGGCATCGGGATCACTGCACTCACCACCCTGATCGCTCGCCGCAGCGTCTACTGCTCGAAGTCGGCCAATGGGAAGCATTCCGTTGCCAAGTCCTTCACCACGGAGGCGGGCAACATCTGGTTCGAGCCCCTCAAGCACACCTGGTCCGGAGCCACCGAGTTCGTCGAAACCGCGGACGCGGAAGGAAACCCGGTCCGCAAGGGCATCAACGGAAAATGCACGCACTGCGGGGCCAGCCAGGTCGCGTTCGACCGCGACGAAGGTTTGGAAACGCACGCCTACGCTTTCATCCACACCGACGACATCAACGCTCGGATCGCCGAGCTGTTCGGAGACAACATGCAGTTCGACGTGATCATCGGCAACCCGCCTTACCAGCTCGACGACGGCGGGTACGGCACCAGTGCGGCGCCCATCTATAACAAATTTGTCGAGCAGGCCAAGCAGCTCAACCCACGTCTTCTGTCGATGGTTATCCCAGCCCGCTGGTTCGCCGGCGGCAAGGGTCTCGATGATTTCCGAGAGTCCATGCTGAGCGATGACCGCGTGCGCTCCATCGACGACTATCTGAACGCATCGGACGTCTTCCCGGGGGTCGGCCTCAAAGGTGGTATCTGCTACTTCCTGTGGGACCGCGATAATCCTGGCGAATGCCGCGTCACCACGAACTTCAAAGACGACGCACCGTCCACGGTCGTGCGGCCTCTGCTCGAAGAGGGCGCCGACGTGTTTATCCGGTTCAATGAGGGGTTGTCGATCCTCAAGAAGGTTGTCGCCGTGGAGACAGCGCAATCCGAGTCGCTGTCACTGCCTGAGGACAAGAGCTTCGAACAACTGGTCAGCGCACGAAAGCCTTTCGGCCTGGATACGACGTTTAAAGGTAAGGCCAGTAAACGTAACGCCGACCTATTGATTTATCAGAACGGCGGCACGGGCTATACCCCACGGGCGTCTATAACTACGGGCACCGAACTGGTCGATAAGTGGAAGGTATTCATAAGTTACGCGGCCCCGGGAACAGGCAACAAGGACACCTATCCGCACCGGATCATCAGTACACCGTTTGTCGGGGAGCCCGGCAGCATCTCTTCGGAAACCTACCTCTGCATCGGGCCGTTTGAGTCAAATGAGGAGGCGGAGAGCGTGTTGTCTTACCTCTCATGCCGACTTACCCGACTGCTGATTCTTCTTCACAAGCCGTCCCAACACGTCACGCGCAAGGTCTACACGTTCGTGCCCACTCAAGACTGGACGCAGAAGTGGACGGACGAGGCGCTCTACGAGAAGTACGGCATCACCAAGGATGAGATCGCCTTCATCGAGAAGGTGGTGCGACCGATGGAGTTGTCGGATGAGTAAGTCCGAACAAGAACTTCTACCGGAGAAACCCGAAGCACGTTTGCGGATCTACGCATACTCGATCGAGGACGACGCCCATGCCGGTCTTCTCAAGATCGGCCAGACCACGCTCGACGTGAAGACCCGCATCGAGCAGCAGCTGAAAACCGCGGCGATCGAGAACTACACAATTCTCCTCGACGAGTCAGCCGACTGTGACGACGGTTCCACGTTCAGCGACCATCAAGTGCGGGCCCGGCTCAAAGCCAAGGGCTTCGCCAACCCGCAGCTGGAGTGGATGCAGTGCACCGTCAACGACGTGGCGACGGTGATCACCGAGTTGCGCACCGGCCAGCAACTCACCGGCACGCACCACGAGACATTCGCGATGCGACCTGAGCAGTCCGCTGCGGTGAACAAAGCCCATGCCTACTTCCAGTCGATCTGGTCAGAAGACACCAATGCCGCGCCGCGCTTCCTGTGGAACGCCAAGATGCGATTCGGCAAGACGTTCGCCACCTACCAGCTGGCCAAGAAGCTGGGCGCGATGAAAATCCTGGTGGTCACCTTCAAGCCAGCCGTGGAGGACGCCTGGCAGCGGGACCTCGAATCACACGTCGATTTCGACGGTTGGCAGTATCTGTCGAAAGCAACCGGCGGGGATCCGACCACGGCCGACAAGGACCGCCCGCTCGTCTACTTCGGTTCCTTCCAGGACCTTCTGGGCAAGGATCAAGCGGGCAACATCAAGGCTAAGAACACCTGGCTACACGAAACCAACTGGGATCTCGTCGTTTTCGACGAGTACCACTTCGGTGCGTGGCGGGACAGTGCTCAGGAGCTGTTCGGGGGTGAGGATGCATCCGAGGCCGCAAAAGAGACGGCCGCTCAGTTCCATGCGGCCGGGCTGGATGCTGTCAACGAGGAGCTGGACGAGCTCGGCGAAAGCGAAGCCGAGTTTCTTCCCATCACTACCAAGGCCTATCTGTACCTGTCCGGCACACCGTTCCGGGCGCTGGCGACTGGCGAGTTCATCGAGGAACAGATTTTCAACTGGACCTACACGGATGAGCAACGCGCGAAACAGGAATGGGCTCAGGCACATCCGGGAGAGTGGAACCCGTACGGTGCGCTACCGGAGATGCGGCTGCTCACCTACCAGATGCCTGATGAATTGCTGGCCATCGCGACTCAGGGTGAGTTCGACGAGTTCGACCTGAACGAGTTCTTTGTCGCGGGCGGCACTGGTGCGGTCGCTGAGTTCAAACACAAGGACGAAGTCCAGAAGTGGCTCGACATCATCCGCGGCGCCTATTCAGCGACCCAGGTCGACAACCTGAAGTTAGGAGCGCAGAAGCCGCCGTTCCCATACTCCGACGTCCGCCTGCTGCCATACCTGAACCACTCGTTCTGGTTTCTTCCGTCAGTGGCGGCGTGTCATGCGATGGCGAATCTGCTGGCCGAGAAGCAGAACGTGTTCTTCCATGACTACAAGGTGCTCGTCGTCGCCGGCCAGGGCGCAGGTGTCGGTTTGGCGGCGCTACCGCCGGTGCGCGAGGCGATCGGCAGCGGGCACGATTCGAAAACCATCACGTTGTCCTGCGGGAAGCTGACTACTGGGGTCACAGTCCCGCAGTGGTCATCGATCCTGATGCTGCGCAACCTGCATTCGCCGGAGACCTATTTCCAGGCCGCGTTCCGGGTGCAATCTCCGTGGTCGATCAAGAATCCGAACGGTGACGACCCCAACCTGGAGGAGTCGCTCAAGCCGGTGTGCTTCGTCTTCGACTTCGCCCCAACCCGGGCACTGCGCCAGATCGCCGAGTACGGCGCCGGCCTGTCACCAGACGCCGCCAACCCTGAGGACGCCGTGAAAGAACTGGTGAGCTTCCTGCCGGTGCTGGCTTTCGACGGCTCTCACATGACGCAGTTGGATGCGGGCGCCATTCTCGACACCGCGATGACGGGAACGTCGGCGACGCTGCTCGCCCGCAAATGGGAATCGGCCCTGCTGGTCAACGTCGACAACGACACGCTTCGAAAGATCCTCGACAACCCGGCGGCGCTAGAGGCGATCATGCGGATAGAGGGGTTCCGAAAGCTCGGCGAAGACGTGTTCGAGACTGTGATCAACAAGAGCGAGAAGGTCAAAGCGACCAAGAAGGATAAGGGCGATGACATCACCGCGGCGGAGAAGCGAGAACTCACCGCCGAGGAGAGAGAGTACAAATCCAAGCGCAAGTTGATCCAGGAGAAGTTGGTCAAATTCGCGACTCGAATCCCGGCTTTCATGTACCTCACCGACTTCCGCGAGAACACGCTCAAGGACGTCATTACCAAGCTAGAACCCGGCTTGTTCAAGACGGTCACCGGCCTGAGCGTGGACGACTTCCATCTGCTGGTTTCTCTCAACGTTTTCAACAGCACCCATATGAACCAAGCCGTGTTCGCGTTCCGCCGCTACGAGGATTCGTCGTTGTCCTACACCGGGATCGACAGTCACGAGGGGCTCAGCCACCTGGGCCTGTACGACACAGTCGTCGCACGTGAGGAGTAGCCCCCTTTAGCGACAAGCAATTCCGGGTGAGTCATGTTGATCTATTCTTATATTCAGCACGCATTTGATCATATTTCTCGTCTGAGATCGATACTAGATAGGTAACCGCATCTCCGGACCACACGTGCGTAGCGGCATTACTATGCTTCCAGGCATATTTCACCTTTTCCCGAAGGGATTCTTTCCAGCAAATTGCCTGATAATCATACATGGTTAGAGGTCTTCCGGAACGCTTTTTGTTAACCTTTTCAAGCAGCTCTGTAGCACTGAACGGATGCGTTAAGTTCGGGTCGGTCTTTCGTAATACCACCTGACCATCAGCGGTAGATGAAATCGCAACGGCAAGGTCAGCGCTCGTCAAATTTTTGACCGATTGCATGTTGATGTCATAGACCGTCGCCACGCGGACCATATCGGCAGCGGACGCTTCTGCATCGTCCATGAATTTCCGCAGTTCGTCGATAAACTCCTGAACCTCAGCAACCATCGTTGCACTCTTATCAACTTTCATGAATTGCACCGCATCCGCAGGAGCTGTCGCCCCGAGCGGTAGCAACTGCCACGTCATTGAGTTGGCCAAGTCCTTCTTGAACTTCGCAAGCACGAAGTCTCGATAATTTAAAACATTCTGCTGCAGGAAAGGGTAGATGACAGCGCCTAACCCCTGAGCGTTGTAGAGATGAATAACGCGGTCACGGTATTCCGTCAATGCCTTGACGTTCGCCGTGACCGCAGGGCCGTCTACACCATCAGGCCACAGGCCGGCCGAGTTAACCCGGTTAAGTGCGTCATCGATCCCGATCGATCGATAGCGCTCACCCCGCTGTTTCCCATAAAAGATTGAACGCCCTTTCTGACGCAATGTTGCTTTCAGTGCTAATTCCCAAGCGTTCACGATTAATATAACCGTCACCTCGTCGCGGTACGACATTTGCGGTTTGTTATAGACTTCGACAGCAGCCAACATCGCGGCCAGAGAGTTATCCACTAATCGCTTGATAGAAACGTATGGGGCGCTCAACGTGGTTCCTTCATCGGGTAACTACTATGCGGGGCTGCCGAGCAATGTCTACTCCCAGCTGTCAGTAACGAGATGCGCCGACACCCGGATAAGAACCCCCAAGGTAGTCGACATACGGATGACGTGCCCGGTAACGCGCTCACGAACTCAGCAGCTCAACTCCGTCATGGGCGCGTGACGGTACGCCTTCACCGAACGCATCCAGGACCCGCACCCCGAACGCCGGCACCATCGCAGACTGCACTTCCTCCGTTGTCATCCAACGGATTTCCCGCGCCTCGTCGGTCGCGTGCGGTTCACCGCCAGTAGGCCGGCAGCGGTACACCAACGCAACGATTCCGCGGGTCAGGTTCTTGTAGACACCCGTGAGCCGTTCAACCTCGACCTTGAGCCCCGTTTCTTCCAGCACCTCGCGCTTCACGCCGGTCTCGAATGATTCGTCGAGTTCGAGCACGCCCCCAGGCGCTTCCCAGTGGCCGTTGTCGTCGCGCCGGATCACCAGGACGCGGCCATCCTGGCGCACGACGACGCCGGCCACACTGACCGAATGTTTGGGCATGGTTGTCATCGCTGGATCTCCCTTGTTCGACGCCGTCAGGAGTGACACCGACAGACTCGTTCTATAGGCTAGTCGTCTAGACGTGTAAGGGAAGGTCTGCGGGTGCTGGAACTTGGACAGATCGACCGTGCAGCGGACACGCCGCCGTACCGGCAGATCGCGGGCATGTTGCGGCAGGCGATCCGCGCCGCCCGACTCACCCCCGGGGAGCGACTGCCCTCGGAGACCGCGCTGATCGAGCACTTCGGCGTAGCCCGCATGACTGTGCGCCAGGCCGTCCAAGAGCTTCGCGCCGAAGGACTTGTCGTCTCGGAACACGGCCGGGGCGTTTTCGTGCGGCCAACTCCCCCGATCCGACGCCTGGCATCGGATCGCTTCGCCCGAAAACACCGCACGGAAGGCAAGGCAGCCTTCAGCGTCGAAGCGGAGAAGTCCGGCTACACGCCACAAGTCGACAACATCGTGGTGGGACGGCAGAAGCCGGATTCGGTTGTGGCTGAGCGGCTTCGCATACCGACCGACCACGAGGTCGTAGTCCGGTCACGGCGCTATCTGGCCAACGGGCGGCCGGTCGAGACCGCGGTGTCGTACATACCGGCAGCATTCGCCGACGGCACCCAAATCGAGCAGGTCGACACCGGCCCCGGCGGTATCTACGCCCGACTGGAAGACAGTGGCCACGCGCTGGCCCGCTTCACCGAAGAAGTCGGCGCCCGGATGCCCACGCCCGAGGAACGCCGGCAGCTGGAGCTCGGACCGGGTGTTCCGGTGCTGACGGTCGTCCGCACCGCATACGACACCAATGACGTGGCCGTCGAAGTCTGCGACACGGTGAAGGTCGCGTCCGCATACCTGCTCGAATACGATTTCTCCGCCCGCTGAACCACGAAACCCTCCTCGATCCGGCCATAACCGTTGCGGTCCTCTAGACGACTATGTATCTTGAACTTGTCTAGAGCAGTTCCAACGCAGAAAGGCCAACCATGTCCGTACCGAAGTGGCTCACAGTGCCCCACCAGCAGGTTTTCCCCCACAAGGCGTTCCTGGTCTCCGACGTGACAGCCGTGATCGACTACGACCGGTCCACGAAGGACAACCGAGTCCAGGCGACCGACCGCGAATCCGGCCAGCCGCTCTGGCAGGTGGAAGTCCTCGACGGCGACCCGGCAGCAAGCAAGCGAACACGCACGGTCACCGTCAAGTTCGTCGGACCAACCCAGCCGGTGTGCCCGCCGAACAACAGCGGAATGCCTTTCACCCCGGTGGTTTTCGAGGGGTTGTCCGTGCTGCCGTATGTCGACCGGTCGAGCGAGTCCGGCCGCATCGCGTGGTCGTTCCGCGCCTCCGCGATGGCAGCCGACACGGAGAAGGCGAGCGCGCCGACAGTGGGGAAGGCGTCAGCATGAATCCCTTTGCGCCTGATCCAGGAGTACCCGCCGACCCGTATCCCGGGCGCGGGGTCGACTTGATCGACTTGATCAATCACCTCACGCACTTGGTCATCACCGGCGTGATTTGGTCCATCGTCATCGTCTGCCTTGGCGCCTTGGCCGCCGTCGCCTGGCGCCTGAGTTCGCCAGACACCTACGAGCAGCACTTCGCCGCTCCTGCGCGGCGGATGCGGTGGCGCCTCTGGCCGCTGTTCGGTTGGTCCAGGGTGGCCAAAGCCTGCGGGTTGTCGGCCTCCGAACAAGTCACCCGCAAGACCGCGGATGGCAAGACGACAACCACCACGAAGTGGACCCACCCGCGTGTGCTGGGTGTCGGCACTTCCAGCCACTGCCTTCGCATCACGGTGCGCACTCGGACCGGTCAGACGGTCGATGACCTCGAAAGAGCGGTCCCAGCAATCCGCGACGCCCTACGCGCTCACTCGGCGCGGGCAACGGTGGTCTCGCCTGCGACGGTGCGCATGGAATTCGTTATGCGCCCCCACCTTTCAACGGTAGAAACCGCTGTCCCGACAAGTCGGATAGCGACGACCGGTGTGGATCTGGGGCGACGTGAGAACGGATCGCCCTGGAACCTACGGATCGCAGAACGCCAGACGCTGACCGTCGGCTGCTCCGGTTCGGGCAAGGGTTCGATCTTCTGGGGCATCGCCGGCGGATTCGGCCCGGCGGTAAAGGCAGGCGTAGTGCGGCTGCTAGCCATCGACCTGAAGTACGGGATCGGAGTCGCCATCGGTTCACCGCTTTTCACCACCGTTGCGACGACCGAGGCCGCGGCCGCACAGCTGCTCCAGAAGCTCGAAGAAGTCATGGACAAGCGTGGCAATCAGATGGCAGGCACGGCGCGCGCTCATAAGCCGACCGCTGGCAATCCGCTGCTGGTCCTACTGATCGACGAGCTGGCCGGCCTGACGGCCCACATGACCGATGCGAACCTCAAGAAACAGGTAGCAGGCTCACTGTCTCGGATTCTGACCAAGGGCCGGGGACTCGGCATTGTGGTAGTCGCCTTCATGCAGGACCCGCGCAAAGAGATCCTGCCGATGCGCGGACTGTTCACCCAGACGATTGCGCTCCGGCTCCGTTCCCGTGACGAGGTAGCCATGGTGCTCGGCGACGGGCTCGCCGACGTCGCGCCAGCCCACCGCATCAGCCCGAACGATCCGGGGACCGGCTACGTCATCGACGAGGACGGGCAGGTAACCAAGGTGCGATCTGACTTCTGGACTGACAACCAAATCAGCTCTACCGCACAGAAATACGGGCGGACGCATACTACCGAGGAAGGACAGCGCCATGAGTGACGACGGGCCAATCTTCGAGCCACCCGACCAGGATCAATTGGCGCGCCGAGCTGATGATCTTCGGCACCGAGCCGAGCTCGTCCGCCGATACGGCTGGGACCAGTACCGGAGTCACTGGTCCACAGGCGAAGTTCTCGGAGTCGCCTTGGTCCTCGACGATCAGACCGAACTGTCGCGCCGCTTCGCAACAACGGAGTTCGCCCTTGCCACCTGGGCATTCACCCTGTGGGGAATCACTCGCGGCGAAGACGATGTCGCAGCCGGACTGGCGGCCACCCTGGCCTGGTTCGACGCACTCCGCGAGCAAACCACCGGATCGCAGCCGCCGAGGTGATGGAGATGGTTACTCACGGCATCCGGGAAGCTCTCGTCACCGCCGGCGGCTTCCCAGAGCTGCTCACCGTCGATCAGGTGTCAGCGCTCTTGGGGGTCTCCGCTGCCACGCTCAACCGCTGGGCCGCGCTCCGGGAAACCACCGGCGAACAAATCGGTCCGCCCTGCTACACCCTGTCGGAGCGGGTGCGCCGCTGGGATTGCGCTGAAGTTCGGTCCTGGTTGAAGCAGGTGCGCCGGTAATGGCCGGCAACACCCCGCGCGGCATCCGAAAGCGCCTCAACGCGGCCGGAGAGCCCCGCTACCAAGTGCGGTACCTGATCCGCGATCCGGACGCGCTGTCCGGCTGGGTTGAAACGTCCGCCACGTTCCCGACACTGCGGGAGGCAAAGGCGTTCAAATCCGAACGAGACAACGAGGCCGCACTCGGTGCCCGCCGGTTCGACCCGCGCCTCGGCCGTACCCCACTGAATCGGATCTGGGCACAGTTCTCCGAATCCAAGAAACCCGCGGTGTCACCGAAGACGTGGAGCGGCTACACCCAGCACTGGGAACTGCGCATCGCGGCCCGGTTCGGCCACATACCGGTTGATGAGATCACCCGGGCTGAAGTCCAGGCTTTCGTTGACGGGCTCACGGTCGGGCCGTGGGCAAAGGTGTCCACGCTGCGGCTCCTGCGGTCGATCCTCGACGTCGCTCACCAGGACGGCCGGATCCACCGCAACCCCGCCGCAGGCGTTTCAGCGGGCCGTATTCCCGAGCGGGAACGCCACCGCTACCTCACCGCACAGGAAGTGCAGGCCCTGACCATCGCGTGCGGCGACCAAGGCGACGTCGTGACCATCCTCGCCTACACCGGCCTGCGCTGGTCCGAGCTCGTCGGCCTCCGCGTCAAAGACATCGACCTCATCGCTCGTCGGCTCTACGTCCGACGTGCCGCGCCCGAAGTCGAAGGGCACATCATCATCGGGCCGCCCAAGACTCGCGCCGGAATCCGAACTATCCCACTCCCCCAAGTCGTCGTCGACATGCTCAAAACGCGCATCGGCGGGCGGGCTCCCGACGAGCCGGCCGTCACCTCACCCAACGGGGCATTACTGCGATCGAACAACTGGCGCAGGCACACGCACTGGAACAAAGCACTGAAGAAGACCGACTTGGCACCCCTGACGATCCACGACCTGCGCCACACCTACGCCAGCCTGGCCAGAAAGTCCGGCGCGGATCTGCGCTACGTACAGAAAACGATGGGCCACTCGACACCGACCGTCACCGCGAACATCTACAGCGACCTCTACTCCGACGAGCTGGATCAGGTCGCAACCAACCTCGATCAGCTTCACGCGACTGAGATTCACCCACCGAGGACCGGACAAGAACCGGACGAATCAAACCGACAACCGAGTGCATAACCCGTGTCTATGCAGGTAGAACGTGGTGGCCAGGGCCGGGATCGAACCGGCGACCTTCCGCTTTTCAGGCGGACGCTCGTACCAACTGAGCTACCTGGCCGGAAGGCACCAGGTGCCTCGCCGTAATAAAAAGCGACCCTGACGGGACTTGAACCCGCGACCTCCGCCGTGACAGGGCGGCGCGCTAACCAACTGCGCCACAGGGCCTTGCTTGTACTGCTTCACTCCCGGCGTTACCGCCGCTTGCGAGTACCCCCAACGGGATTCGAACCCGTGCTACCGCCGTGAAAGGGCGGCGTCCTAGGCCACTAGACGATGGGGGCCAGAACCGAATCTCTCCGAGGCACTCACAACGTTTCACGTTGGGAGCTTGGTTAGCTTAGGGCACAAGAGGCCGAATCCTCAAACCCGGTCCCGAGCGCGACCCGATCCGGCGGGCAGTATCCTGTTCGAGCACGGCCCCTATAGCTCAGTTGGTAGAGCTACGGACTTTTAATCCGCAGGTCGCAGGTTCGAGCCCTGCTGGGGGCACCACACCACCGTCCGTTCTCCGGCGTCGTCGGGCCCGATCGCTGTGACCCGTCTCATACCGCGGGGCCCGCCAAAACGGCACTCAAATAGGTCATGTCATCGAAGGCGACCGCCAGATCGTCGTCGCCGTACTCCAGTCCGTACTCGGCGTATTTGTCGCGGACCTGAGTGCCGGTCACCGTCCAGCCGGCGGCGGTCAGGTAGTCGGGGATGTGGTTGCGGTCGCCGTGATAGACCAGATCACCGATCTCCACCTCGGCGCCCAGTGCGGCCATCTTCTCCCGGTGTGCACGCCATTCCGGGCCGGAGAACACCGTGGTGTCGCCGATGAACTCGCACGCCACCCGGCTACCCGGGGCGCTCAGCGACGTGATGGTGTCGAACAGCGCATCCTGGGCGTCGGGCTGCAGGTAGATCAGCAGGCCCTCGGCGCTCCACACCGTCGGCGCCTGCGGGTCGAAGCCGGCGGCCTTCAGCGCTGCGGGCCAGTCGTCACGCAGGTCGATGGCCACGGTGCGGCGTTCGGCGGTCGGCTGCGCACCCAGGTCACGCAGCGTGCTGGTCTTGAAGTCGATCACCTCCGGCAGGTCGACCTCGTAGACCACGGTGCCGGCCGGCCAGTCCAGTCGGTAGGCGCGGGAATCCAGGCCGGAGGCCAAGATCACCGCCTGGCGGATGCCGCCGCGAGTCGCGGACAGGAAGTGCTCGTCGAAGAATCGGGTGCGCACCCCCATGCCGTGTCCCATCCGGACCGGGTCGAACTCGCCGCCTTCGACGACGGGGATCTCGCCGTCCACCATCCGGGTGAAGAAGTCGATGCCGACCGCGCGCACCAGCGGCGCCGCCCACGGGTCGTCGATCAGCTTGTCCGGTCCCGCGGTGGCCAGGGCGCGCTGCGCGGCCACCATGGTCGCCGTCGCCCCCACGCTGGATGCCAGGTCCCAGCTGTCACTGTCCGAACGCGTCATCGATGCCTCTCCCGTTGTTCGCAAACTATCTAGCCAGGCTACCGACCGTCGTGCACCACGGCACCGGCGACAACGGTTAGCCGCACCGGAGCGGCGCCGAGGGCGGCCGGGTCACCGTCGAGCAGGCAGAGGTCACCGGGTTCCCCGACGGCGACGCGGCGCGGTACGGCGGGCCGATCGGCCCACCCGGTGAACCCGTGCAACGCGGCGCTCGCGGCGATCCGCTCGCCGGGCCCCAGGACCGCACCGCCGGGGGTGCTGCGGTGCACCGCGGCACGCATGGCTGCCCAGGGATCGCCGTCGCCGAACGGGGTATCGGTGGACAGTGCGACGGGAATCGCGTTGCGCTGCAACGACGCCAGCCGCCACAGTTCGTGGTGGTGTTCGGGTGCGATGCCGGCCAGGTACTCGTCGCCACGTTCGGCGACGAAGTTCGGTTGGGTGACGACGGTGATGCCCAGCGCGGCCAGGTCGGCGAGCCGGTCCTCGGGTACCACCGCGGCGTGTTCGATGCGGTCCGCCGGGTGGGTGCCGACGGCCTGCCAGGCGGCGATCGCGACGGTCAACTGGGCGTCGGTGACGCAGTGCACCGCCACGCCGTGACCCCGAGAATGGTTGCCAGACAACGCTTCTGTCAATTCTTCCAGGTCCAGTCGGTCGTCGTCGAGGATGATCTTGACGGGCCCGATGCTGACTCCGGGCGCTGCGGCGGTACCGGCGGGTGCCAGGCAGTGCAGTCGCTGCAGCAGTTCTCCGCTCCGGCGGGCCGCGGCGAATCTGGCGATGTCGGCGTCGGTGTGCCCGGGGGTGGCCTCGGTGATGCCGGTGACGCCGTAGGCCGCCAGTCGCCGACTCCAGACCGCCAACGGGGGTTCGCGCGGCGGCAGTGCCGGTGCCGGATCGCCGTGGGCACGCAGCAGTCGCCCGTCCGGGCGGTCGGTCAGGCCGGCACGGACCAGCCCGGTGGTGTTGAGCACCCACAGCGCACCGCTGCGGTGCGCCACGCGCACCGGAATCTGCGGCGAAAGCCGTTCCAGCAGTGCGGCATCGAGTTCCCCGGCGACCGATTCGTGGTAGCCGTAGCCGCGCACCCAACCGTCGGCGTCGGGCACGGCGGCCCGCAGCGCGGCGGCCAGTTCGTCGAGGGTCCGCACCTGCGGTGGACCCAGGCGCACCGATTCCAGTGCGGCCGCAGCCGATCGCAGATGCACGTGGTGGTCGTGCAGGCCGGGGATCACCGTGGCGCCGTGGGCGTCGACGACGTCTTCGCCGGGTTGGGCGGCCAGCGCCGGGGCGAGTTGTTCGATGGTGTCGCCGAGCCGGATGTCGACGCACGACCCGCCGGGCAGGACCGCACGCCGGATCAGCACGGGGCGCCCGCCCGCGCTAGGAGTTCAGCGATCCGGGCGTTGTCGGCGCCCAGCACCGGGCCCGGCGCCGTGACCCGCGGCGGTGACACCGCGGGCTGCGCCGTCGAGCAGATCGCGGGCAGGGCGGTGTATTCGGCTGCAACCTCGGCCAGGGCGAGGGTGATCAGCTCACCGCCGCCGCGGGCCAGCGAATCGGCGACGGCGGCAGCCGCTTCGATCCCGGTCAGCGGGTCGGCGATCGCGTCGCCGCAGAACACCGGGTCGCCGCCACCGTCTCGGTCCACCAGTCCCCCGGCGACCGCGGCGTCGTCACCGAACCCGACGTAGCCGCAGTCGGCACCGTGGGCGGTGATCTGCAGCCAGACCCGTCCGGGCCGGTCCGCAACGTCCAGCGGACCCAGTCCACGACGGGCCAGCGCGGCCGGCCGCGACCCCTCCAACACCACGTCTGCGGCGGCCAGAAGCCGGGCCAGCATCGCATGATCCCGATCGAAATCCAGTGCGCAGGAAAGTTTCCCGCTGTTCATCCAGTCGAAGAACGCGGCCGGACCGTTGCGGGTGCCGTCCGGGCGCGACGGGCTCTCCACCTTGACCACGGTCGCTCCGGCCCGGGCCAACAGTTGCCCGCACAGCGGCCCGGCCCACAGTGAGGTCAGGTCCACCACCAGTGCCCCGCGCAGCGAACCGCCCGGCCCGGCCGCACCCACCCGCCGGATCACCGGTGCCGCGGCAACCGTCTCGCCCAGCACCGCGGCGGGCAGATCGAGCAGGCGGGCCCGTGCGACCACCTCGACCGCGCGCCGCCCGGCCGCCCACGCGGCGACGCCCGCCCACGGTTCGGTGCAGTCGGCTTCGATCAGGGCGGGTACCGCTTCGAGGTCGTCGGGCCGCGACAGCGTCAGCGCCCACCATCCGTCGGCCGCCGCCAGCAGTCGGGTGGCGCCCCCGGCCGAGACCCGCCCGCGGCTCGCCCAGCCCAGCAGCGCCGCCCGCCCGGCCAACAGCTGCCCGGCGTCGGCGGCGACGCCGGTCGCCGTGGTGAAGCGGCGCAGTGTCTGCTCGGCGCGGGCCCGCACCGCCGCCGGAATCATCTAAGGACCGCGATCTCGTCGATCAGGCCCCAGTCCAGCGCGGTCTGCGCGTCCAGGGTGCGGCCGGACAGGATCAGATACGCGGTGCGCCACCGGCCGATGCGGCGGGTGACGCTGACGGTGCCGCCGGCCCCCGGTATCAGGCCCAGGCTCAGTTCGGGAAGGCCCACCACCGTGGCGGGGTCCGCGGTCACCCGCCCGCAGAAGGCGGCCATCTCCAGGCCGCTGCCCAGCACCTGTCCGTGGATCTCGGCGCGGCAGCGGGCCCCGAGTCGCGCGGTGAGCGCGTCCAACCCCAGCGCGGGGCTGTGCCGGGTGCGGGCCAGATGTGCGGCGGCCACGTCGGTGAAGCTCCCGAACTCGGCGAGGTCGCCGCCGCTGCAGAACGACGGGCCGATCCCGCTGAGCACCACCTGATCGATCGCGGTGTCGGCGGCGGCCACGGCCAGTCCGTCGAGCAGCACGGCCCGGGTCGCGTTGTCGAAGGCGTTGTGGCGTTGCGGGCGGTTGAACCGCAGGTGCAGGGTGTCGCCATCGCGGTCGAGCAGCATGGGCTCGGCGGCCGCCGGCACGGACGCCGGGCCGCGGGCGGCCAGCCAGGCGGCGAACTCCGGGCCGGCCTGCAGCACCGAGTAGGCCAGCGATTCGGTGATCACCCCGGCGAAGGCCGGGGCGGCCGGGTCCACGGCACGCAGCACGTCGTCGCAGATCGCCGACGCCTGCGGCCACTGCCGGCACCGCTCGGTGATCTCGGCGAGCGCGTCGGGTACCGAGGCGACGGTGATCACCCGGGGATCGGTGGTGTCGGTCTCGGTGAGGGTGCAGGTGACTCGTGACAGCAGGTGCCGGGCGTGCGCGGTGTCGAACCGGGTTCCGGTCGCGATGACGATCCCGGCGCCGGGTACCGCGGCGGCGGGAGAATCGGGATCGTCGAGGTCGACCGTGGCGATCATGTCGCCCGTCAGCGTACCCAGCGGCGGATTCGCCGCGGCCCGCACGATAGCGAAACTACCGGAAAATGATAATGTCGTTCTCATGTCGGTTTTGAGGGCGCAACGGTGAGTATCTCGCTGCTGTTGGAGATGGCGGTCTCCGCCGACCCGGACCGGGTCGCGGTGGTCTCCGAGACGGCGCGCTACACCACCACCGAACTCAACGCCCTGGCCGACGCCGGGGCGGGAGTCATCGAGGAGACCGGCGCGGGCAGCGTGGCCTACGTCGGGATGGGCGGCGACATGCTGCCGTTGCTGTTGTTCTCCTCGGCACGCGCCGGGCGGGCCTTCGCACCGCTGAACTACCGGCTCAGCGGCCAGGCGCTGCGGGAGCTGATCGAGCGCCTACCCCAGCCGCTGGTGGTGGTCGACAAGGAGTACCGCGATGTCGTCGGCGACATCGGGGTCGCGGTCGTCGACTCCGAGGACTTCTGCGCCCGCGCCCGGACCACCGCCCCGGCGGTGCAGTGGCCGGACCCCGACGACGTGGCGGTGGTGCTGTTCACCTCCGGCACCACGTCCAAGCCCAAAGCCGTTGAGCTGACCCACAACAACCTGACCAGCTACGTGACCGGCACCGTCGAGTTCGGTTCCGCCGACCCGAGCGATGCCGCGTTGATCTGCGTGCCGCCGTACCACATCGCCGGTGTCGGTGCGGCGCTGAGCAACCTCTACGCCGGCCGCAAGATGGTCTATCTGCGCCGGTTCAGTCCCTCGGAATGGATCCGGCTGGTCACCACCGAGTCGGTCACCACCGCCACCGTGGTCCCGACCATGCTGGAGCGCATCGTCTCCGAACTCGAGGCCCGCCCGACCCCGCTGCCGAGCCTGCGCAACCTGGCCTACGGCGGCTCCAAGGTGGCGCTGCCGCTGGTGCGCCGGGCGCTGGATCTGCTGCCGGAGGTGGGTTTCGTCAACGCCTACGGCTTGACCGAGACCAGTTCGACGGTCGCGGTGCTGACCCCCGACGACCACCGGGACGCCTATGCCTCCGACGACGAGGCCGTGCGCAAGCGGCTGGGGTCGGTCGGCCGCCCGGTGCCGGGCATCGAGGCCGAGATCCGTGACGACGAGGGCCGGGTGCTGGAGCCGGGGCAGCCCGGTGAGTTGTATGTGCGCGGCGAGCAGGTGTCGGGCAAGTACACCGGTATCGGATCGGTGCTCGACGCGAACGGCTGGTTCCCCACCCGCGACCTGGCGGTGCTCGACGACGAGGGCTATCTGTTCATCGTCGGGCGCTCCGACGACACCATCATCCGGGGCGGGGAGAACATCGCCCCCGCCGAGATCGAGGACGTGCTGGTCGAGCACCCGGAGGTCCGTGAGGTCGCCGTGGTCGGCGCGCCGGATCCGGAGTGGGGGCAGATCATCGTCGCGTGCGTGGTGCCGGCGCCCGGTGCGTCGCCGGATCCCGCCGTGTTGCGCGAGTATGTTCGGGAGCAGTTGCGTGGATCGCGCACCCCGGACCGGATCGTCTTCCGGTCGGAGTTGCCGACCACCCCGACCGGCAAAGTGCTCCGCCGCGAGCTGGTCGCTGAACTCGACGAAGAACTGCAAACCGTGAATGCCGAAGGGGCGCAATGATCAAGTCCGGTACCCGTCTGAAGAGCCAGGTGTGCGACACCCAGGTCATCGTCGTCAAGACCTCCGACAGCCTCGATGACCTGCGGGCCGGCGGCGCCCCGATGGTGCCGTTGGACTCCGAGGCCGCCGGCGACGCCGTGCTGGATCCGGAGTTCTCCGCCGGTGCGGTGATGGGCAAGCGTTACGTCGACGACGCCGGCGCCGAGGTGCTGGTGACCAAGGCCGGCGCCGGGACGCTCAGTGTCGGCACCGTGCCGCTGAGCATCAAGGAAGCCAAGCCGCTGCCGGCCAGCGACTAACCGGAGTCAGCTCGCCGGTTCGCCGGCGGGTTCGGGTTCGGGTTCGTCGTCGATGCGCATCAGGTGCGCCAGCCGGCCGACGAACACCGGTGGGTAGATCCCGACGCCGGCCCTGGTGATCCAGTCGGAGGCGAACGCGGGTTCGTCGATCCAGCGACCGGCACCGGTCTCCTCGGTGGCCTCTTGGAGCATGAACACCTCGCCCGGGTTGTCGAAGGCCTGGAAGATCAGCACCTTGCGGATGCCCGCTGCGACGAAGTGCTCCTCGGTGGCATGCACGTGGGCGCGCAGCGCCCGGGTGTCGGCGACTTCGGCGACCGCGGCCACCACGACCGCCGGCGGTTGGGTGGGGTCATGGTCGGCCAGGTCGATGCGCTCCACGAGTTCCCCGGCGAACACCGCGGGGATGTCGCTGACGCCGACGGCGTCGAACCAGGCCATGAACGCCTCGTCGCGCAGGATGTCGACCACCGGCTGCTCGGCGTGCAGCGCCATGACCGCCAGCACCCGGCCCGGATCGACCGTCGAGGTGTAGACCAGTACCCGGTGGGCACCCAGGTGGGCCATGGCCTCGCGGGACCGCTGCAGCACCGGCCAGACCCTGGCCGGGTCCGGCACCCGGTAGTCGGTCACCAGCACCAGGGAGCGTGCCAGCGGATCGGCCGTCATGTCGGTCGTGGTGTCGCCGGCCCGCTTCAGCTGGCCGGGCTCAGGTCGGCGGCTACCGAGGTACCCGCGGCCGGTCCACACCGGAACGTCTCGATGTGGGCGTCCCAGGCCTGCGAGGCGGTCGGGTCGATGCCGGCGGCCCGCAGGGCCTGCGCCTTGAAGGCGCGGGCGGCGGCGCTGAGCCGGTGATGGCGGGCGTCGACGTCGCTGTGCAGTTCGGCGGGCACGTCACCCCAGAGCGTCACCTCGGTCTCGCTGTGCTCGAGGGCGTCGATAACGCCCTGGCGGATCCGGGCGTGGCCGTCGAACATCTCCGAACAGACCGCGATGGTCTGCGGGTGCGGCCAGTGCTCCCACTGGGTGAGCACCGAGGCCAGGTCGAGCACCTTGGCCCCCAGGATCTGCAACGGTCGGGTGTCCTCGGCACCGTCGATCATCACGGTGACATCCCAGCCCGCGGTGGCGCGGTCGTAGAGCCATCCGCCGGCGGCCATCACCACGTCGACGACGCTGCGCCCGACGATGTCGAACCGGTAGCGCATGTCCTGCTCCCCCGCCTCGCTCACAGCTGCGCGCCCTCCACCTGCGGCGCGAAGTCGCGAGCCAGCGTTTCCGCGTACCCCTCGAACACTTCGGTCAGGGGAATTGATGGATCCAGCAGCCATGACATCTCCATTCCATTGATAAAGGCGATAATCTCCGCGGCCTTGGCGGTCGCGTTGATGTCTGTGCGGTACCGGCCGTCGTCCATGCCGCGCCGGATCAGGTCGGCGACGATCTCCAGCGCGGCGCGGTACCGGTTCAGCATCCGGTCGTGCAGCGGCGCTTCGGGCAGTACGTTCTCGGCGAGCAACACGGTGAAGGTGCCGACCAGTTCGGGTGCGCGGGTGAACCGCTGGGCCACCCGCTGGATCTCCTCGATGAGGTCACCGCTGCGGTCGGCGTGGATGTCGTCGTCGGCGTCCCGGGCGTCGAGCACGGCGTGCAGCAGGTGCTCCTTGGACGCGAAGTGGTGCAGCAGTCCGGCGGCGCTGACGCCGGCGTTGCGCGCGATCTGCGCCAGCGAGGTGTTGCGCCAGCCGTTGCGCGACAGCAGGTGTTCGGCCGCCAACAGAATCCGCTGCCTGCGGTCCTCGCCTTTGGCGAGGAGTGTGGCGTACGGCCGGGGTGAGGTCACCGGACTCCTTCGATCAACCAACCAAGTGAACACACAGTAGGTTGGTTAGGGCTGTTGTGACAAGGGTCTCATCGAAGAATTTTTCGTTACGGCTTCACAAAGCCTTACAGACCGAGCGACTTGGCGATGATCATCTTCATGACTTCGCTGGTCCCGGCATAGATCCGGGCCACCCGGGCGTCGGTGTACAGCCGCGCGATCGGGTACTCCATCATGTATCCGTAACCGCCGAACAACTGCAGGCAACGGTCGATGACCCTCGCCTGCATCTCGGTGCAGAACAGTTTGGTGCGGGCGGCGTCGGCAGCCGAGAGCACACCCTCGACGTGCTCGGCGACCGCCTTGTCGAGCAGGCACTGGGCGGCCTCGATCTCGGTGGAGACCGCCGCGAGTTCGAACTTGGTGTTCTGGAACGACGCGACCGGCGAACCGAACACGTTGCGTTCTTTGACGTAGTCGATGGTGGCCAGCAGCGCCGACCGGGCCTGGGCGACCGACCCGACCGCCACCGTGAGCCGCTCCTGGGCCAGGTTGTGCCCCAGATACCGGAAGGCCTCCCCCTCCTCGCCGAGCCGGTTGGCCACCGGGACGCGGACGTCGGTGAAGGACAACTCGGCGGTGTCCTGGACCTTGCAGCCCATCTTGTCCAGTTCGCGGCCCCGCTCGAATCCGGGCATACCGTCCTCGACCACCAGCAGGGTCAACCCGGCCCGCCGGTTGTCGGGGTCGGTGGAGGTGCGGGCCACCACGATCACCAGGTCGGCCTGGATGCCGCCGGTGATGAACGTCTTGGCCCCGTTGAGGACGTAGTGATCGCCGTCGCGCACCGCGGTGGTGCGCATCCCGGCCAGGTCCGATCCGGTGCCGGGTTCGGTCATCGCGATCGCGGTCAGCAGCTTGCCCGCGGCCATCCCGGGGAACCAGCGCGCCCGCTGTTCGTCGTTGGTGTAGTGCAGGAAGTACGGCAGGATCACCTCGAGTTGGGTCCGCACCGTGGACAGCGTGACCAGGGCGCGCGCCGCTTCCTCCTGCAGCACCACGTTGTAGCGGTAGTCGTCGGTGCCGCCACCGCCGTACTCCTCGGGGATCGCCACGCCGAGCATCCCGAGTGAACCGAGGTGCTCGAAGACCTCCCGCGGCATCCGGCCGGCCTTCTCCCAGCCGGGGTATTCGGGCACCACGTGCTTCTCGATGAAGTCACGGGCCAGTTCCCGGAACGCTTCGTGGTCGTCGGTGAACAGATCGCGGCGCATGTCGCTGTCTCCCTAGCGGTGCGGTCGGGTCAACCGACCAGTTCGACGATGGTGGCGTTGGCGGTGCCGCCGCCCTCGCACATGGTCTGCAGGCCGTAGCGAATCCCGTTGTCGCGCATGTGGTGGATCATCCGCGTCATCAGCACCGCCCCCGATGCCCCGAGCGGGTGCCCCAGGGCGATCGCCCCGCCGAGCGGGTTGAGCCGCGCGGGGTCGGCACCGGTGTCGGCCAGCCACGCCATCGGCACCGGCGCGAACGCCTCGTTGACCTCGAAGACCCCGATGTCGTCGATGCCCAGTCCGGCACGCTTGAGCACCTTGGCGGTGGCCGGGATCGGCCCGGTGAGCATCAGCACCGGGTCGGCACCGGTCACCGCGCCGGCAGTGTAGCGCACCAGCGGGGTCAGCCCGCGGCGGGCGGCCTCCTCCTCGCTCATCACCAAAAGCGCTGCGGCGCCGTCGGAGATCTGCGAGGCGTTGCCGGCGTGGATCATGCCGTCGTCGCGGAACGATGGCTTGAGCCCGGCCAGCTTCTCCACGGTGGTGCCTCGGCGGATGCCCTCGTCGGCGTCCACCACGCCGCCCTCGGTGGCCACCGGCACGATCTGGTCGCGGAACGCCCCGGCGTCCTGGGCGGCGGCGGCCCGGGAGTGCGAACGCGCGGAATAGTCATCGACCTGCGTGCGGTCGAAACCCCACTGTTCGCAGATCATCTCGGCGCCGATGCCCTGGTTGAACACGAAACCGTCATAGCGGGCAAGGGCTTTGGGTCCGTAGGGTTCCCCGGTGGCGCGGGCCGCCCCCAACGGCACCCGGCTCATCACCTCCACCCCACCGGCGACCACCACGTCCTGTTGACCCGACATCACCGCCTGCACGGCGAAATCCAGCGCCTGCTGGCTGGAGCCGCAGGCCCGGTTGACCGTGGTGGCCGGGACGTGCTCGGGCCAGCCGGCGGCCAGCACCGCGTACCGGCCCACGTTGGAGGACTGGTCGCCGACCTGTGAGACGCAGCCCCAGATCACGTCGTCGACGCCGTCGGGGTCGGTGCCGGTGCGCTCCATCAGTTCGTTGAGCACGATCGCGGACAGGTCCGCGGCGTGCTCGCCGGCCAGTCCGCCGTTGCGCTTGCCGACGGGGGTGCGGACGGCCCCGACGATCACCGTTGCTCGCATCTGTCTACTCCGATCTCGTTGTCTTCGGCGGCCATCCGCCGGTGAAGCGCGGCGCGCGTTTCTCGGCGAACGCCGCGTAGGCCTCGGCGGCATCGGTGCCGGCGAAATTGACGATCTGGGCCCGTGATTCGTTGGCCAGCGCTTCGGCGAAGGTGGCATCGACGCCCTGGTTGAGCAGTCCCTTGGTCTGCGCGAGCGCCCGCGGCGGGCCGGCGGCCAAGCGTGCGGCGAGGTCGTCGACGAAGCCGTCGATCTCCCCGGCGCCCACCACCCAGGTCACCAGGTTCAGCGCCTGGGCTTCGGCGGCGTCGATGGTCTCGGCGAGCAGGGCCAGCCGCTTGGCCTGTTGCAGGCCGACCAGTTTGGGCAGCAGCCAGGAGCCGGCCAGATCGATGGAGAGCCCGCGTTTGGAGAAGATCTGGCAGAACGTCGATTCCGGGGTGGCGACCACCAGGTCGCAGCCCAACGCCAGGTTCCAGCCGGCCCCTACCGCGACGCCGGCCACCTTCGCAATGGTCGGGATGGTCAGCTCGTGCAGAGCCAGCGCCACATCGGAGAGCCGCCGCAGCTTCTCCACCGGGTGCACCTCGTCGGGCGTGCCGATGTCGGCGCCGGAGCAGAATGCGCCGCCGGCGCCGGTGATCACCAGTGCCCGCAGGTCGGGGTCGTCGGCGGCGGCCCGCAGTGCGTCGCGCAGTTGGCGCCACAGCACCGGGTTGATCGCGTTCTTGCGGGCGGGCCGGTTCAGGGTCAGGGTCCGCACCCCGTCGCGGTCGGTGCGCAGCAGCACCGGTTCGTCGGCGGTCATCGGTGTCCGGCCTTCCCGACCGCGCCCTGTCCGTGCAGGGCGGCGATCTCGGTGTCGGTGAAACCCAGCTCGCCCAGCACGGTGTCGGTGTGCGCGCCCAGGCCGGGGACCGCCCCCATCGGTGGGGTGTAGCCGGAGATCACCGGCGGCGGGAGCAGCGACGGGATCGGGCCGTTCGGGGTGTCGATGGTGTCCCACCGGTCCCGCTCGGACAGCTGCGGATGCGCCAGCACATCGCTGGGGGTGTTGTAGCGGGCGTTGCCGATCCCGGCGGCATCGGCGGCATCCTGGATGTGCGCCAGGGTGTTCTGCGCGCACCAGGCGGCGATCGCCTCGTCCAGGACGGCCCGGTTGACCACCCGGTCGGCGTTGCCGGTGAAGCGCGGGTCGTCGGCGAGGTCGTTGCGGCCCAACAGTTCCCGGGCCAGCCGCTGCCATTCCCGGTCGTTGGTGGTGCCCAGCACCACGGTGTGCCCGTCGCCGGTCGGGTAGGCGCCGTAGGGGGCCACCGCCGGGGAGCTCATGCCCAGCGGCTGCTGGTCGATGCCGGAGTGCCGGGCGTAGGTCAGGTGGTAGCCCATCATCTCGGCCATGGTGTCGAACAGGCTGACGGTCACCGACGGCGCGGGCGAATCGGCTTGTGCATCAGCGCTTCTGCGCTCCACCAGCAGTGCCATGATCGACAGCGCCGCATACAGACCGGTGGTGACGTCGGCCATCGGCGGGCCGGGTTTGGCCGGGGCGCCGGGATTTCCGGTCACCGAGCACACCCCGGATTCGGCCTGCACCAGCAGGTCGTAGGCCCGTTTGTGCGATAGCGGGCCGCCGGCGCCGTAGCCGTCGATCTCGACGGCGATCACGTTCGGGTGCCGGACGGCCATCTGCTCGACCGACAGCCCCAGTCGGGCGGTGGCGCCGGGCGCGAGGTTGGACACCAGCACGTCGGCGCGGTCCAGCAACCGGTGCAGCACGTCGCGGCCGGCGTCGCTCTTCAGATCCAGGGTCAGCGATTCCTTGCCCCGGTTGCACCAGACGAAGTGTGCGGCCTGGCCCTCGACGACGTCGTCGTAGTAGCGGGCGAAGTCGCCGCCGTCGGGGTTCTCCACCTTGATCACCCGGGCTCCGAAATCGGCCAGGGCGCGGGTACACATCGGTGCCGAGACCGCCTGTTCCAGGGCCACCACGGTGACACCGGCCAACGGCGCGCTCTGCCGCGCCGCCATCACATCACCATGCCGCCGTCGACCGGCAGTACCTGCCCGGTGACGTACGAGGCGGCATCGGAGGCCATGAACACGAACGCGCCGGCGACCTCGGCCGGCTCGGCCCAGCGTTTCATCGGGATGCGGTTCATCATGTTGGCCGCAAATTTCTCATTGGTGCGGATCGTCTCGGTCATCGGGGTGGCCGCCAGCGGCGCCAGCGCGTTGACGCAGATCCGCTTGGTGGCCAGTTCGCGGGCCAGCGATTTGGTGAAGCCGATCAGCGCCGCTTTGGCGGCCGAGTAGTTGACCTGCCCGAGTGTGCCGGTCAGCCCGGCCGCCGAGGTGACGTTGACGATGCGCCCGGTGCCGTCGGTGGGGACATAGGGCAGCACGGCCTGGGTGCAGTTGAAGGCGCCGACGGTGTGTACGTCGAGCAGCAGTCGCATCGACTCCTCGGTGAGTTTGTCGAACATCGCCGGGCGGGTGACGCCGGCGTTGTTGATCAGGATGTGGATCTTGCCGTCGGCGAGTTCGGCGGCCGCCGCGGCAGCGGCGTCGGCCGAGCCGCGGTCGGTGACGTCGAGTCCCGCCGAGGCCGCCCGGTGCCCGGCCGCGGTGAGCTGTGCCGCGACCGCCGCGGCCGCGTCCGGGTCGACGTCGGTGACCAGTACCGCCGCCCCGGCCTGCGCCAGTGCGGCCGCCACCGCCGAACCGATGCCGCCGGCCGCACCGGTCACCACCGCAGCGCGCCCGCTCAGATCGAAGTAGCCGGCCATCAGTAGCTCTTCGGGAGGCCGAGGACGTTCGCACCGAGGAAGTTCAAGATCATCTCCTGGCTGACCGGGGCGATCTTCATCAACCTCGACTCCCGGAAGAACCGGGAGATGTTGTACTCCTCCGAATAGCCCATCCCGCCGTGGGTCTGCAACGCCCGGTCGGCGGCGCCGAAACCCGCATCCGCACACAGGTATTTGGCCATGTTGGCTTCCCGGCCGCAGGACTTGCCGTTGTCGTAGAGCCAGGTGGCCTTGCGCAGGATCAGCTCGGCGGCATCCAGCCGCGCCAGCGAGTCGGCCAGCGGGAACTGGATGCCCTGGTTCATGCCGATCGGCCGGTCGAAGACCACCCGCTCGTTGGCGTATTTGACGGCGCGGTCCAGTGCGACCCGGCCGATGCCGAGCGCCTCGGCGGCGATCAACATCCGTTCCGGGTTGAGCCCGTGCAGGATGTAGTTAAAGCCCTTGCCCTCTTCGCCGATCCGGTGTTCGGCCGGGATCCGCAGATCGTCGATGAACACCTCGTTGGAGGAGACCGCGTTGCGGCCCATCTTGGTGATCGGGCGGATGTCGACGTGGTCGCGGTCGATGTCGGTGAGGAACAGCGTGAGTCCCTCGGTGGGCTTGCCGCCGCGCTTCTCCACGTCGTCGCGGGATTCGGTGCGGGTCAGCAGCAGGATCTTCTCGGACTCCAGTGCTTTGGAGATCCACACCTTGCGGCCGTTGACGACGTAGTCGCTGCCATCGCGTTTGGCGAAGGTGGTGATCCGGGACGTGTCGAGTCCGGCGGTGGGTTCGGTGACGCCGAAGCAGACGTGCAGGTCGCCGCTGACGATGCGGGGCAGGGTCTCCGCCTTCATCTCGTCGGAGCCGAAGACCACCACCGGCTGCATGCCGAAGATCGACATGTGAATCGAGCTGGCGGCGTTCATGCCGCCGCCGGAGCGCGCCACTTCCTCGGCCAGGATGGTGGCCTCGGTGATGCCCAGGCCGTGGCCGCCGTACTCCTCGGGGATGGTCATGCCCAGCCAGCCGCCGCCGGCGATGGCGTCGTAGAACTCCTGCGGGAATTCGTGCGCCTGGTCCTTGGCCATCCAGTAGTGGTCGTCGAACTTGGACGCCAACTCGGCGACCGACTGCCGGATCAGTTGCTGGTCCTCGGTCAGCCCGAAGTTCATTCCGCCGGACATGGTTTCCTCCAGTCCATCACCTCATGCACGCGATTAGTCGGAAACGAGAATAACATTCTCGTTTACTGGGTTCCCTCGGCGTACCAGGTGCGGAATTCGTCGTAGTTGGGCATCTCCTCGGAGTTGGCCTTCGGGTCGATGGCCACGTGGATGACCGCGGTCCCGCCGGCGGCGAAGGCCCGCTCGATGGCCGGCCCGATCTGCGCTTCGTCGTCGACGTACTCGCCGCGGGCGCCCATGCCCTCGGCGATCTTGTCGAACCGCACGTTCTTGCCCCAGTGCACGCCGGGCTGCGGGGACGGCTGGTCGAAGGTGCGCTTGTACACCCCGACCTCCAGGCCCCACTGGTGGTCCACGCCCACCACGCAGACCAGCGGCAGACCCAGTCGGGCGGCGGTCTCCAGCTCGCCGATGTGGAACAGGAAGGCCGAGTCGCTGGTCAGCAGCATCACCGGCCGCTTGCCGCCCTCGGCCACCGAGGCGCCGACGGCGTAGGGCAGCCCGGTGCCCAGGTGACCGAAGTTCTGGTTCCACATCACGTCGTGCGGCTTGGCCTGCGAATAGGTCCACTGGAAGATGACCGTCGCGCCGCCGTCACGGACCATGATGCCGTCGGCGGGGAATGCTTTGGTGGCCTCGACGACGTAGCGCGCCGGGTGCACCGGGCTGCGCCCGGACGGCGCGGTGTCGGCGAGTTCGGCCAGCTGGTCGGCGTCCTGTTTGACCCACCGGTCCAGGTCCACCGATGCGGCACGCGGGCTGCCCTTGAGCGCTTCGACCAGCTGCGGGACGATGCCGCGCAGATCGCCGACGAGCGGCACATCGATCGGCCGGTTCACCCCGATCGCCAGCGGGTCCTGCTCGACGTAGATCCACTTGCGGTCGGCGTTGCGGTCCGCCCAGTGCCGGGTGGTGCCGTAGTGCACCGGTTCGCCGAGTTCGGTGCCCAGCGCCACGCAGACATCCGAGCCGGCGACCGCTTCGACGGCCGCGGTGGAGAACCCGTAGGGGAAGGTGCGGTCTTCCAGGCCGGGGATGAACGCGGTGCCGCCGGAGGTCTGGATCACCGGGCAGGCCATCAGCTCGGCCAGTTCGGCGACCGCGGCCGCGCTGCGCGAGGTGTGTACGCCGTGGCCGACCAGCAGGATCGGGCTGGCCGCGTTGCGGATGAGCTCGGCGGCCTGTGCGACCTCGGCGGCACCGGCACGCTGGTTGACCAACCGGTAGCGGTGCGGTTCGGCCGGGGCGGCGACGTCGAGTTCTTCGAGGATGACGTGCGACGGGTACTCGATGTAGGCCGGGCCCGGGGTGCCGGACATGGCCCGGCGGATCGCCTCGTGCACGATCTCGTCGGTCTGGTCGGCGTACTCGATCGAGGCGCTGTATTTGACCGACGGCGTGAAGAGTTCTTCCTGGCGGACGAACTGGATGCGGCCGCGTCGCACCCGGCGTTCGGTGATGCGGGCCCGCTGGCCGCCGAGGAAGATCACCGGGGAGTTCTCCACCTTGGCGCACATCATCGCCCCGGCGATGTTGGCCACACCCGGCCCCAGCGTGCCGATGCACAGCCCGGGACGGCCGGTCATCCGCGAGGCGGCCTCGGCCATGAATCCGGCGCTCTCCTCGTGGTGCGGCGCCACCACCGACCAGCCGCGCTGCTCGGCCTCGACGAACATGTGCACGAAGTTGGGGTCGGGGATGCCGAAGATCGTGTTGACGCCCTCGGCCTCGAACAGTTCCAGGATCCGGCGGTAAACAGGTACACCCATAGTCGAAACTCCTTGTTGTGCTTTCTAATAGCGTTGCGAAAGACGTCGGCGGTGCGCTGCCGGTGACCCGAACAGCGACCGATTGAAGCTGGCGCGCTTGAGATAGACGTGGATGCCGCTCTCCCACGTGTAGCCGATGCCACCGTGCAGTTGCAGTGCCTTGCCGACCACGTCGACCGCTGCTGCGCAGGTGTAGGACTTGGCCATGGCCACCGCGGTATCGGCGTCGGCGTCGGCGCACACCAGGGCGGCGACCGCGTCGTGCACCAGGGTGCGGGCCACCGTGATGCGCACCAGCATGTCGGCGCAGGCGTGTTTGACGGCCTGAAACGAGCCGATGGCCCGGCCGAACTGTTCGCGGGTGCCCGCGTAGGCCACCGTCTTGTCCAGCATCGCTTCGGCCAGCCCCAGGCTGTCGCAGGCCACCGCGATGGCCGCCCGGTTCGACACGGATTGCCCTCCGCCGGCGCATCGCAGCACCGCGTCGGCGGCCACCGGGACCGCGGCGGCGGACACGGTGGCGACCCGGCGGGTCTCGTCGAGTACCGGTTGCGGTGTGACGGCCAGTCCGTCGGCGATCACCACCACCTCGGCGCCGGTCGCATCGGTGGCCATCACCAGCAGCCGGTCGGCGCCGTCGGCGTCCGGCACGAATTCGGCGTGCCCGCTCAGCCGTCGTTCGGCGTCGACGGTGAACGCTCCCCCGAGCACCGGGGTCACCCGGGCGCTGCCGGCGGCGACGTCGGCCAGCAGTCCGTCGCGCACCTCGCCGTCTGGCAGCCCGTTGAGCACCCCGACCGCCAGTACCGCACTACCCAGGTAGGAGGTGGCCGCGGCGGCGCGGCCCAGTTCGGTGCAGATCAGCGCGGTCTCGGCGAAAGTCGCACCGGCCCCGCCGAGCGCGTCGGTAACCTCCAACCCGACCCAGCCGGCCTCGACCAGCGTCGCCCAGTCGACCCGATCGCGGGCCAGCACGTCGGCGGCAACCGCCCGCAGGTCGTCGTGCAGTTCGGTGAAATCGATTGCGGTCATGGCATGCTCGGCTCTCTGGGCAGTCCGAGCCCGCGTTCTCCGATGATGCTGCGCTGGATCTCACTGGACCCGCCGGGAATGGTCCACTCCCAGGAGCCGACGAAGTCCAGCACCCAGGAGCCGGATTCCCACCCGCTGGACAGCGGCTTGGTCAGCACGGTGTGGGCGTCGAGCCCGCCGATCTCCGCACCGAAGTCGGTGAGCCGCTGCAGCAGTTCGCTGTAGTAGAGCTTGACGATCGAGGCGTCCGCAGGCCCGGCGGTGCCGGCTTCGGCGCCCTGCACCAGGTTGCGGCACATGCTGCGCAGCGCGGTGATCTCGATCTCCAGTTGCGCCAGCCGGTCGGCCACCACCGGGTCGTCGGTGGGGGCGGCCTGCTTGAGCCAGCGGAATCCCGCGCAGCCCAACCGTTCTGCCAGCTCCAGCATGGTCAGACCGCGTTCGGCGCCGAGGGTGGCCTGGGCGACCTGCCAGCCGGTGTTCTCCGCGCCGATCAGGTTCTGCGCCGGGATCAGCACGTCGTCGAGGAAGATCTCGCAGAAGTGCTGGTCGCCGACGGCGTTGCGGATCGGGCGCACCTGCACCCCGGGGGTGGCCATGTCCAGCAGGAAATAGGAGATGCCTTTGCGTTTGGGGGCGTCCGGGTCGGTGCGGGCCAGCAGCAGGCACCACTGGGCGTGCGCGGCGCCGCTGGCCCACAGCTTCTGCCCGTTCACCACATAGCCGTCCCCCACCCGGCGCGCGGTGGTGCGCAGCGACGCCAGGTCGGAGCCGGCTTCCGGCTCGGAGAAACCCTGCACCCAGATCTCGCCGTCGAGGATCGCCGGCAGATGCCGTCGGCGCTGCTCCTCGGTGCCGGCCGCCAGCAGCGTGGCCGCCGCATGGTGGATGCCGACGAACGCCAGCACCAGCCGCGGCGCGTCGTGCGCGGCGAGTTCCTGATACAGCACCGCCTGGTCGGCCACCGACATGCCGCCGCCCCATTCGGCCGGCCAGTGCGGGACCGCGAATCCGGCGCTGTGCAGGGTGGCGAACCAGTCGCGCTGGAAGGCGACGAATTCGGCCTCGCCGACGCCGGTCTGGGCGCGGCGCCAGTCGGTGGGAATGTTGTCGGCGCACCACCGGCGGACGTGGGCGCGGAAGTCGGAGGTCGCACGCGTGTCGATCATCGCCGGTTGGCCCGTTCGTGAAAGGCCAGCAGCCGCTGCCGATGTTCGTCGGATTTCATCGTGGCGACCTCGGCGGCGAAGCCGGCCTGCAGCGGACCGCCCAGCACCTGCGACAGATACATGTTGACCACCCGTTTGGTGCCCTGCAGGGCTTCCGGTGGTTGGGCGGCGAGTCGCTGCGCCAGCTGCTGTGCCTGCGGCAGCAGCTCGTCGGGGGCCACCGCACGGCTGGCCAGACCGAGTTCGACGGCGGTGGCGGCGTCGATGCGGTCGCCGGTGTAGAGGTATTCGCGGGACCGCAGGATCGGGGTGAGCAGCGGCCACAGTGCGGCGCCGCCGTCGCCGGCCACCAGCCCGACCGCGACGTGCGGGTCGGCCAGGTAGGCGGTCTGCGAGATCAGCACGATGTCGCTGAGCACCGCCACGCTGGCGCCCAACCCGACGGCGGGCCCGTTGACGGCGGCGATGATCGGCAGCGGGAACCGCAGCATCTCCTCGACGATCTGCGCGCCTTCGCGGATGGACTCGTCGCGGGCGGCTTCGTCGTCCAGGAAGGTGGTGATCCAGTTCAGGTCGCCGCCGGCGGAGAACGCCCGCCCCGCGCCGGTGAGCACCACCACCCGAATCTGCTTGTCGGCGGCCAGTTGCCGCCACACGTTGGCCAATCCCCAGTGCAGGGCGGCGTTGACACTGTTGAGTTCGTCGGGCCGGTTGATGGTGACGGTGCGGACCGGGCCGTCACCGGTCACCGTGATCTCCGGCGGCAGGTCGTAGTTCATGCGTACAGTCCCGTCAGTCCGGTGTGCCCGACGCGGCGGGCCAGCAGGTCGCGGGTGGCCGACAAGCCGTACGGCAGGCGGCGCAGCGGCTGGCTGTAGCGCGACAGCCAGGACAGTGCGGTCTCGTCGCAGAATCCGACGGCACCGTGCAGTTGGTGGCAGATCCGGAACACCACCTCGGCGGCTTCCAGCGCCGCCATCCGCAGTGCCAGCGCGTCGTCGGCGGCTTCGGGGCGCCCGGTCGCGATGCTCCACAGCGTGTAGGTGGCCAGCATGTCCAGCCCGGCGCGTTCCACCTCGGCGTCGGTGAGCTGGAACTGCACGCCCTGGAACGTCGAGAGCGCCTGACCGAACTGTTCGCGCAGCCGCACATGGGCGATGGTGAGATCCATGGCCCGGTCCAGCATTCCGAGCAGTGTCCAGCTCGGCAGGGTCAGTGCCAGCGCGATGTCACCGGCACCGTCGCGGTCGAGTTCGGCCAGCTCCAGGCCGGCCACCAGGGCGGGCCGGGGCTCCGAGAGTCCGAGCACCGTGCTGCGCGTGCCGGACACGGTGACGGTCGCCCAGCGCTTGGACAGCCCCGCCACCGGACCCGCCGGCGCGTGGTCGGCGACCACGATCAATCCGTCGACGTCCAGATCCGCCGGCGTGGAAAGGCATTCGGCGACCGGGTACGGCAGCGCCCAGTAGCCGGCGGCGCGGCACAGCGCGGCGGCGGCCTCGAGTTCGTCGGCGTCGGTGCGGGGGGCGAGCTCGAAGGCTCCCAGTTCACGCAGCAGCGGGCCGATCAGGTCTTCGCGTCCGGCCGGGTCGGCGTCGGCGCGCAGCACCAGTTCGTCACCGCCGGCACCTTCGAACGCCCGCACCGCTTCGCGTCCGTATTCCTGCGCTTCATCGCCGAGTTCGAGGTTCATCGCGGCGCCGCCAGCAGGGCGCGGGACAGCAGGATGCGCTGCATCTCGATGCTGCCCGAGGACACCGTGGCCGCCTGCGAGTAGCGCCAGTGGTCGTCGACCTCGGCGCGAAACCATTGCGCCGAGGGCTCGTCGGGGGCTTCGGCGGCCAGCTCCATCAGCACTTCGGCACTCTCCTGATCCAGCCGGGTCACCGCGATCCGGTAGGCGGCGGCGTCGCCGGGGGTGATCCGGCCGCCGGCTTGCAGGGCCACCACCCGGTAGGCCATCAGCCGGGCGCGCCGGCAGTGCGTGAGCATCCGCACCCAGCGGGCGGTCAGCTCACCGGGTAGGTCGTCCCAGCGCGCGCCGAGGGCGTTCGGCGCGGCGGCCAGCAGGCGTTCGCAGCGCGCATAGCGGGCGATGCCCACCCGTTCGAAGGCCATCACGTCGGCCACGATCGACCAGCCGGCGTCGAGTTCGCCGAGCAGGTCGGCGTCGGTGACGCGCAGGTCGTCGAAGAACACCTCGTTGAGGTGGTGCGGGCCCATCATGGTGCCCAACGGCCGCACGGTGATGGCCGGATCGTCCATCGGGACCAGGAAGATGCTCAGGCCCTGCTGTTTTCTGGTGACGGCCCCTTCGCCGATTTTGGTGGTGCGCACCAGCAGGAAGCACCACTGCGCCATGGTGGCGTAGGAGGTCCAGATCTTCTGGCCGTTGATGACCCAGCCGTCTGCGCCGTCGCGGCGGGCGGTGGTCCGCAGCGACGCCAGGTCCGAGCCGGATTCGGGCTCGGAGAAGCCCTGGCACCAGATCACCTCGCCGGCCGCGATCGGCGGCAGGTGCCGGCGCTGCTGTTCTTCGGTGCCGTGCCGCATGATGATCGGCCCGACCCAGTTCACCCCCATGTACTGTGCGCCACGCGGTTCGTGGTGCGCCCACATCTCCTCGCGCACCACGGTCTGCTCCCACACCGAGGCGGCCGCACCGCCGAACTCCTGCGGCCAGGACATGCACAGCAGATCCTGTTCGGCCAGCACCCGGCAGAACCGTTGGGCGGCAGCAAGATCGTCGGGATCGTCGGTGAACGCGCCCGGGAATCTCTCGGGCAGTTCCGCGGTGATCAGCTCCCGCAACCGGGCGCGTAGTTCGCCGGCGCGAGCACCCATGTCGAAGTCGAGACTCATGCGCTGTCCCGTCCCAGGCCGAGTTCGTCGAGCACCGCCGAGGTGTGCTCACCGAGTTCGGGTGCGCCGCCGGCCACCCGGCCCGGGGTCGCCGACAACCAGGTCGGCACGCCGGGGAAGCGGACCGGCCCGTGCGCGGTGTCCACCGTCTCGAACAGTCCGACCGCGTTGAGGTGCGGGTCGTCGAAGAGCGCGCCCGGGGTGTTCAGCGGGGCGGCGGGGATCTCCAGTTCCTCGAAGAGCGCCAGCCACTGCGCGGTGGTGCGTTCCTTCATGGTCTGGGCGACCAGCCCGTAGATGGTGTCGATCTGTTGGGCGCGCTGCGCCAGGGTGGCGTACTGCTCGGAAGCCCACTCCGGTTGTACCGCACCGATGAAGGCGTTCCAGTGCTTGTCGTTGTAGATCAGGGCGGCGATCTGGCCGTCGCTGGTCTCATAGGGCCGGCGGTTGGGTGCCACGGTGCGCGGGTAGACCGCCGGTCCGCGCGGCGGGTCGAACAGCGCGCCGTTGGCGTGTTCGACGAGCATGAACGAGGCCATGGTCTCGAACATGGCGACCTCGACCTCTTGGCCCTGACCGGTGCGTTCGCGGTGGAACAGCGCCATCATCGTGGCGTAGAGCGCGGTCAGTCCGGCGATCTTGTCGGCCATGATGGTGCCCACGTAGTCGGCGCGTCCGGTGAGTTGCTCCTGGACCGCGGGAAGTCCGCATTCGGCCTGGATGGTGTCGTCATAGGCGGGCCGGTCGGCGGCCGGGCCGCGACGGGAGTAGCCGTAGCAGTTGGTGTAGACGATGCCCGGGTTGAGTGCGGCCACCTCGGGGTAGCCCAGGCCCAGTTTGGCGATCGCCTTGGCGCGCATGGAGTGGATGAACACGTCCGCCCCGCCGATCAGCGCGGTGATCGCGGCGCGGCCCTCGGGCGTGCGCAGGTCCAGCACCACGCTGCGTTTGCCGCGGTTGACGTTGACGAACACCCCGCTCATGTCCGGTGCGGGGCCGGCCGAGATGTAACGGGTGGCATCGCCTTCGGGCGGTTCGACTTTGATGACGTCGGCGCCCATGTCGGCCATGATCTGCGTGCAGTACGGGCCCATCACCATGGTCGTCAGGTCGACCACCCGGATGCCGCTCAGCGGCCCGGGGGCCGGGGCTTCCGCGTCGGTCCTGGCACCGACCGCCATCATTTGTTCGGACAAAATACTCCGTTCTGCGTATTGCAGAACACTATTCCGCAGCACTTATTCGTGCGTCAAGGCCGAGGCGACGCATCGGCGACGGCTATTGTCTGGACTAACCGCGCTTGATAGCGTCCGGAGTCATGACTGATGTCGTGGCACTCCCCCGCGAGGTGGCCGGCGCCGCCTCGATCGCGCCCGGCTGGCGGTTGGACCGGGTCACCGAACCGAGCCGGCTGTTCGGCGCCAACGGCCTGCGCACCGGCCCGGACGGCCGGGTCTACGTCGCGCAGGTGACCGGCAGCCAGATCAGCGCCCTGGACGTGGCCAGCGGTGAACTGGCCGTCGTCAGCGCCCGCGGCGGGGACGTGGTGGCACCCGACGATGTGGCGTTCGACGCCGACGGCACGCTGTACGCCACCGAGGTGATGGACGCCCGGGTCAGCGCGCTGGACGCCTCCGGCCGCAGCCGGGTGCTGCGCGACGACCTGCCGTGCGCCAACGGCATCACCGTGTATCAGGATCGACTGTTCGTCGGCGAATGCCGCGACGGCGGGCGGTTGATGGAACTGGACCGGGCCACCGGCGCGCAGCGCATCCTGGCCGAGAACCTGCCGTCGCCCAACGCGATGGAGGTCGGTCCGGACGGCTTGCTGTACTTCCCGGTGATGACCGCCAACGAGATCTGGCGGATCGACCCGCTGGCCGCCGACGCCACCCCGCAGCGGGTCGCCGGCGATCTGGGCGTGCCGGACTCGGTGAAGTTCGGCGCCGACGGTTTCATCGTCTCCACCCAGGCCGCCAGCGGCCAGGTGCTGCGCATCGACCCGCGCAGCGGCGCCGCGACCGTGCTCGCACAGCTGACACCCGGCCTGGACAACTGCACCTTCGCCGACGGCCGGTTATTCGTCTCCAACTTCACCGGGGAGATCACCGAGGTCGGGGCCGGCGGTGCCACCACGACGGTGCTGCCCGGCGGGCTGAACTGGCCGCTGGATCTGACCGTGGACGCCACCGGCACCCTCTACGTCGCCGACGGCACCTACTTCTACGCGGTGCGCGACGGCGGTCGGCTGGAGACGCAGGGCATGCTGTTCAGCCCCGGCTATCCGGGTTTCATCCGGGGCGTGACCGCGGTGGGTCCGGGCGAGTTCGTCGTCGCCACCTCCGGCGGTCAGGTCAGCCGCTACCTGCCGGCACAGGCCACGATGGAGGTGCTCGCCGACGGTTTCGACCAGCTCTACGGGGTGGTCGCGGGGCCCGCCGGGGTGGCGGTCACCGAATTCGGCACCGGGCGGGTGCTGGGCCTGCGCGACGGCGCGGTGCAGGTGCTGGCCGGCGGCCTGGCCGGTCCGGTGGGGATCGTCTCGGACATCGGGGCCGGCGACGGTTCCTATCTGGTGGCCGAATCCGGGGCCGGCCGGGTGGTGCGGATCGGCGGATCGGGCGTATCGCCGGTGGCGGAGGGATTCGTTCGGCCGCAAGGCATTCTGCTGGACGGCCGGACCCTCTACGTCGTGGATGCCGGCACCCGGCGGGTGCTGGCCGTGAACCTGGAATCCGGTGTGCGGCAGGAGATCGCCGGCGGGCTACCGATCGGGCCGCCGCCGGGGGTAACCCCCAAACCCCTGCGCGGGATGCCGCCGTTCTCCGGACCGCAGGGCCCGTTCGCCGGGATCGCCCGCGGCCACGACGGCACCCTGTTCGTCTCGGCCGACGGCGACGGCAGCGTGTTGGCCCTGCACCCGGTCGGACCGTGACCGACCACCGCTACCTGCGGGTCGCGCGGGTACTGCGCAAGGAGATCGCCGACGGGGTCTACCCGGTCGGCTCGCAGTTGCCCACCGAACACGAACTGTGCGATCGGTTCGAGGTCAGCCGCTACACGGTCCGCGAGGCGCTGCGCCGGCTGCGGGAGGACAACCTGGTGGTCTCCCGCCCGCGTGCGGGCACCGTGGTGATCCCGCGGACCGCGACCAACTGCTACGCCCAGGACGTGGTGTCGATCGACGATCTGGTGGCCTTCGCCGCCGGCGCCCAGTTCCAGATCGAATCCAACGCCATGGTCACCCTCGACGCCCAGGACGCCGCCCGCACCGGACTGCCGGTGGGCACCGAATGGCTGGCGGTGCGCGGCAGTCGTCGTACCGCCGGGCAGGACGCGCCGATCTGCCGCACCGAGTACTACATCAACCGGGCGTTCGCCGGCGTCGGCCGCCTGCTGGCACGGCACTCCGGCCCGATCTTCCCGCTCATCGAGGACGTGTTCGGGGTCAGCGTGATCGAGGTACGCCAGCACATCCGGGCGGTGATCGTCGGCGCGGAACTGGCGACGGCACTGGCCGTCGAGCCGGGCACCGCCGGATTGCAGATGCAACGCAGCTACACCACCTCCGAGGGCGAGATCGCGCAGGTGACGGTGAACACCCATGCCGGCGACGACTACCGGTATTCGATGACACTGCACCGGGTGACGGGAACATCCCGGCCGTGAACACCCTGGCCGATGCCCTGGCCCGCGCCGTCGCCCGCGACCCCGAGCGGGTGCTTGTGGTCGACGGCGATATCCGGCTGACCTGCCGGGAGCTGTCCGACCGCGCGGCAGCACTGGCGCAGGCGATGCTGACCCGGATGCGGCCGGGCAGTGTGGTGTCGTTCATGCTGCCGAACTGGCATGAGGCCGCGGTGGTATATCTGGCCGCGACGCGGGCCGGGATGGTGGTCAACCCGATCCTGCCGTCGCTGCGCGACGCGGAGCTGACGTTCATCCTCGCCGACTCGGCCAGCCGAATGCTGTTCGTACCGGGCGAGTTCCGCGGCCACGACTATGCCGGAATGCTGACCCGGGTGTGTGCGGGTCTGGCCGATCCGCCCGAGGTCGTGGTGGTGCGTGGGCCCGGGACCGCACACACCGACTACCGCGCCCTGCTGGACGCCGAGTCGCCCGCCGCGGCGTCGCCGACGCTGGACCCCGACGCAGTCCGGCTGCTGCTGTACACCTCCGGCACCACCGGCCATCCCAAAGGTGTTCTGCACAGCCATCGTTCGATCGACGCGCTGATCGGCCAACTCGGGCAGCACTGGCTGATCGAACCGGGTGACCGGTTTCTGGTGCCCTCCCCCATCGCCCATATCGGCGGCTCGATCTACGCATTCGAGGCGCCGCTGTTGCTGGGCACCACCGCGGTGCTGATGGACACCTGGAAGGCCGATGCCGCGGTGGCGCTGATGCGCGCCGAACACTGCACACATCTGGCGGGGGCGACCCCGTTCCTGGCCCAGTTGCTGGCCGCCGCCCGCACGGCCGGCACCGACCTGCCGGACCTGAAAGTCTTCATCTGCGGCGGGGCATCCGTGCCGGCGTCGTTGATCCGCGAGGCCGCCGACTATTTCCGGTCCGCCGTCGTCACCCGGGTGTACGGGTCCAGCGAGGTGCCGGTCACCACGGTCGGCTGCCTGGACCCACAGGATCTTGCGCACGCCGCGGAGACCGACGGCCGGGCCGGGATCGCCGAGATCAAGCTGGTGCCCCACTCCGGTGCCCCGCCGGGCGAGGGCGAGATCTTCGTCCGCGGCCCGCAGATGCTGCTGGGGTACCTGCGCGCCGAGGACGCGCGCGACTGCTTCGACGCCGACGGCTACTTCGCCACCGGAGATCTGGGACGGTGGGTCGACGACGACTATCTGCTGGTCACCGGTCGGGTCAAGGACGTAATCATCCGCAACGGGGAGAACATCTCCGCCCGTGAGGTCGAGGACATCTTGATCACGCACCCGCAGATCGCCGAGGTCGCGGTGGTCGGGATCCCCGATGCGCGTACCGGGGAGCGGGCCTGCGCGGTGATCGTGCCGGCCGGCGACGCCGCCCCCGGCGTGGACGACCTGCGCGCCCTGTTGAGCTCGCACGGGGTGGCACGGTTCAAAGCCCCCGAGCAGGTGCTGATCTGGGCGACGCTGCCCAAGAACGACGCCGGCAAGGTGGTCAAACAGCGGATCCGGGCGGAGCTGTCCCGGGCGAAGGTAGGTGAGTAGACCATGCAGGTGGCGATCGTGACCGGTGCCAGTAGCGGGATCGGATTCGGTTGTGCGACAAAGCTGGCCGAGGCGGGGATGGCGGTCGTGGCCACCGGACGCGACGAGGATCGGCTGGCCGGGTTGGTGTCTGCACTGGTCGATTCCGGGACCGACCCGGACCGGATCGCGACCGTGGCCGTCGACCTGACCGACACGGCTGCTCCGCAACGCATCGTCGACGCCGCGCTGTCGCGCTGGGGCCGGGTGGATTTCCTGGTCAACAACGCCGGTATCGGTAGCCCCAAGCCGCTGCACGAGACCGACGACGAGAGCCTCGATTATTTCCTGAACGTGATGCTGCGGGCGCCGTTCCGGTTGGCACGCGATGTGCTGCCGCACATGGCACCGGGTTCGGCGATCATCAACATCACCTCCACGTTCGCGGTGGTGGGTGGGCTGCGCGGCGGCGCGTACTCGGCGGCCAAGGGCGGGCTGACCGCGCTGACCACGCACATCGCCTGCCAGTACGGCGCCCAGGGCATCCGCTGCAATGCGGTGGCGCCCGGGGTGACGGTGACCCCGATGGTCGAACAACGCTTGACCGACAGTCGATTCCGCAAGATCAACACCGAGATGACGCCCTATCCCCGGCTGGGCCGGGTGGACGACATCGCCGGCACGGTGGCGTTCCTGTGCTCGGAGGCGGGCTCGTTCATCAACGGCCAGACGATCGTCGTCGACGGCGGTTGGAGTTCGACGAAGTACCTTTCGGAGTTCGCACTGGAATCGGACTGGGTGCAGCCGTGAATCTGTTCACGCTGCTGGATCAGGCCGCGGCCCGGTTCGGCGACCGCGGCGCGGTGTATCACGGGGAACGGTTACTGCACACCTGGATCCAGCTGGCGGATCGGGCACGGCGGCTGGCCACCTCCCTGCGGGAGTCGGTACCGCCCGGTGCGCGGATCGCGATCGCCAGCGAGAACCGGCCCGAGATCATCGAGTTGATGTTCGCCACCTGGGCGGCGGACTGTGTCGTCGTGCCGCTCAACTACAAGCTGCACCCGCGGGAGATGGCCCAGATCGTCGACGACGCCGGGGCGGCGCTGATCTTCGCCTCACCGAAGCTGGCACCCGGCCTGGCCGATCTCGGCGTTCGGATCGAAACCCTGGACAGCACCGGGTATCTGGCGCGCTTCACCTGTCCGCCCGCCGCAGATCCCGACCCGGCCCCGTCCCGGCCGGCGTGGCTGTTCTACACCAGCGGCACCACCGGGCGTTCCAAGGGCGCCATGCTGTCCCACCGCAACCTGGCGGCGATGACGTTGGCACACCTGGCCGATCTCGATGACCCGGACGCCGACTGCAGCCTGATCCACGGTGCCCCGATGTCGCACGGATCGGGGCTCTACATCGCGCCGTATGTGCTGCGCGGGGCCCGGCAGGTGGTGCCGGCCTCCAACGCTTTCGACGCCTCGGAGTTCCTCGACCTGTGCGAGCACCACCCGGGCGCCTCCGCGTTTCTGGCGCCGACCATGGTGGCTCGACTGGTGGCGACCGGGCGGGGGCGCCCGGCCAACCTGCGTTCGATCATCTACGGCGGCGGCCCGATGTATCTCGGGGATCTCAAGCGGGCGATGGCCGCGTTCGGGCCGGTGTTCGCTCAGCTCTACGGGCAGGGTGAGGCGCCGATGACGATCACCGGCATGAGTCGCGCCGACCATGCCGGCGACGACGCGGTGTTGGGGTCGGTCGGCTGGCCGCGGTCCGGCGTCGAGGTCGCGGTGCTGCGCGACGACGGCAGCCGCGCTCCGGTCGGCGAGGTCGGCGAGATCGTCTGTCGTGGCGATGTGGTGATGAGCGGCTACTGGAACAACCCGACCGCCACCGCCGAGGCGCTGCGCGACGGCTGGCTGTTCACCGGCGACAAGGGCGCATTCGACGAACGCGGATTCTTGACCCTGCGGGATCGCTCCAAGGACGTGGTGATCAGCGGCGGCAGCAACATCTATCCGCGTGAGGTCGAAGAGGCGCTGCTGAGCCATCCCGGGGTCGTCGAGGCGGGTGTGGTGGGCGCGCCGGATGCCGAGTGGGGCGAGATCGTGGTGGCCTTCGTCGTCGGGCAGGCGTCGGCCGCCGAACTGGATGCGCACCTGCTGGAGCGCATCGCGCGGTTCAAACGGCCGAAGCGCTACGAGTTCGTCGATGCGTTGCCGAAGAACAGCTACGGCAAAGTGCTCAAGCGGGAGTTGCGGGAACGGCTCGGTTGAACCGCGGGCACCGGCTGCCTAGTTGACTGTGGGTGGGGGTTGGGGTTGGAAGGGTGGGTACCACCACCAGTCGGCTCTTTCGCCGGTGGGGCCGGGGTAGGGCGGGACTGCCGGGGGTGGGGTGGTGGGTGTTCGGGCCAAAGATCCCGGTTGTAGGGGGTGGCCGTTGTCGTCGGTGACGGTGAGGTGGTCGGCGGGGCCGGTGATGGTGATCAGGCCGCGGTGGTGTTGGCGGTGGTGGTAGGGGCAGACCAGGACCAGGTTGGACAGGTCGGTGGGGCCGCCGTCTTCCCAGTGGACGATGTGGTGGGCGTGCAGGCCGGCGGTGGCTCCGCAGCCGGGGATCACGCAGGTGCGGTCACGGTGTTCCAGGGCGCGGCGTAGTCGCCGGCCCACGGTGCGGGTGTTGCGGCCGGCGCCGATGACGCGGCCGTGGCGTTGGAACCAGACTTCGCAGGTGGCATCGCAGGTCAGGTACTGCCGCTCGGGATCGGAGAGCAGCGGGCCCAGGTGCAGGCCGGCCAGGTGGGTGTCGGCGTCGACGTGCACGACGACGGTGGTGCGTTGGCCGTGGGGGCGGCGCCTGGCTTCGGTGTCCCAACCGCTTTCGATCAACCGCAGGAAGGCGTCGATGGTGGTGGGCATCGGGGGGTGCTGCCCGGTGCTGTCCGCACCGGCGTCGAGGTCGTGTTTCCAGGTGGTGATCAGGGCGTCGCGGTGGGACTGCAGGGCGGCGTCGAGCATGGCCGATTCGGGGTGCGGCAATCGGATGCGCCAGGTGTCGTATTCGGTGTCACTGGTTTTGCTGATCGCCGGTGTGGGGTCGGGTGTGGGGCCGGGGTCGGGGCGGGGTTCGGGTTTGATCGCGGTGCGCAGTTGGGAGACGGTGGCCACCGAGGCGAGTTCGGCGTAGTGGTCGTCGGAGCCGTCGGCGGCGCGTTCGGCGATGACTGCGACCTGGTCCAGGGACAGGCGTCCTTCGCGTAGCTCGTGGGTGCAGCGGGGGAACTCCGGTGTGCGGTGTGCCACGGCGGCGATCGCGTGGGCGTTGCCCGGTGAGCTGCCGGTCTTCCAGGCCACCAGGGCGGCAATCGAGCGGGCTCCGGTGGCGCCCCACAGGCCGTCGTGGTCGATCTCGGCGACGATGTCGACGATGCGGCCATCGATGGCATTGCGCTGCCCACACAACTGCGACAGTTCCTCGAACAACGCGTCAAGACGTTCGGCGGGAGACGCTTTCGCGTTAGCCGAAGTCGCTATCGAGGACATACTCAGAGCATGCCACCGGGGTACGACAAGTTTTGGCGTCGTGCAGTGGGCAGCCCTACTTGACCTGGCCCTTCATCTCATCGAGGTTGACCAGGATCGGCCAGCCGCACACCGACAGCGCGTTGCCGTGGCCGGTCTCGTGGATGTCGAACGCGGACTGGATCGCCGAGTGGAAACCTTGGACGTCCATGGTCTGGTTCACCGCGCGCTTGGCCTGGCGCAGCGCGAAGGACGGCATGGTGGCGATGTGCTCGGCGAGCGCCCGGGTCTCGGTGTCCAGCTCGTCGCGCGGCACCACCCGGTTGACCATGCCGGTCTGCTCGGCCTCCTGTGCTGTCATGGCGCGGCCGGTGAACAGCATCTCCTTAGCCTTGCGGTGGCCCAGTTCCCAGGTGTGCCCGTGGTATTCGACTCCGCCGATGCCCATCAACGCGACCGGGTCGGAGAACTGGGCGTCATCCGCGGCGATGATCAGGTCGCACGGCCAGCACAGCATCAGTCCGCCGGAGATGCAGCGGCCCTGCACCGCGGCGATCGAAGGCTTGGGCACATTGCGCCAGCGCAGCGTGTACTCCAGGTAGCGCTTGCATTCGTGCTTGTAGATGAACTCCAGGGTGATCTTGTCCGGGACCGGGCCGCCGCCCTTGATGTCGTGACCGGCCGAGAAGTGTTTGCCGTTGGCGCGCAACACGATGACGGCGACGTCATCGTCATCGGCGGCGCGGGTCCAGGCGGCGTCGAGTTCGTCGAGCAGTTCGGTGTTCTGGGCGTTGGCGGCCTCGGGGCGGTTCAGGGTGATGGTCGCGATCTTGTCGGCGACCTCGTATTCGATGTACATGGGCGTCCTTATCAGTTGCGGGGCAAGCCGAGCAGTCGCTGGGCGATGATGTTGCGTTGGATCTCAGACGTGCCGCCGGCGATGGTGCCGGCGAAGGTGCGCACATAGCGGTCGAACCAGCTGCCGGCGTGGGCGTCGAGGTTCATCGCCACATACGGTGCCGTGGTCATCGGATGCGCCAGGCCGGCCGGGCCGACGGCGTCCAGGGCGCGTTCGGATGCGGACTGCACCGCTTCGGAACCGAGCAGTTTGAGCACCGACAGCGCGGGCACGTCCTCGGCACCGCGGGAGGCGCGGGCCAGCGCGATCGAACCGAGCAGGCGCAGCGCGGTCACGTCCATGGCCAGCGTCGCGTAGGCGTCGCGGTCCAGTTCGGTGTCGGGACGGAAATCCTCGAGCAGGTCGTCGAGCCGGTCGGCGAAGCTGAGCCACAGCATGTTCCGCTCATGCCCCAGCGAACCGTTGGCCACCCGCCAGCCGTCGTTGAGGTCGCCGACGAGGTTCTCCGCCGGCACCCGCACATCGGTGAAGAAGACCTCGTTGAAATCCAGGTCGGTCCGGTCGCAGGCCGAGGCGAACGGGCGACGCTGGACACCGGGCAGGTCGGTGGGGATCAGCAGCACGCTGATGCCGCGGTGTTTCGGTGCGTCGGGATCGGTGCGCACGAAGGCCAGCAGCACGTCGGCGTCATGCGCCCCGGAGGTCCAGACCTTCTGTCCGTTGACCACGAAATGGTCGCCGTCCCGGTCCGCGCGGGTACGCAGCGACGCCAGGTCGGACCCCGCCGAGGGTTCGCTCATGCCCAGCGCGGCGGTGATCTCGGCCCGCAGGATCGGCACCGCCCAGCGCTGCTGCTGCTCGGGGGAGCCGAAGGAGATCAGCGAGGCGGCGATGATGCCGACCCCTTGCGGGTTGAAGCTGTGGTAGATCCGCCGCTTGGCCAACTCGACCTGGTGGACGTACTGCTGCAGCAGGGTGGCGTTGCGGCCGCCGAATTCGGGTGGATTGCCGGGCAGCAGCCAGCCGTTGTCGAACAGCAGGCGCTGCCAGTCCCGGGCCCACGGCGGGATCGACGCCGTCGACCGCGGGCGCTCGACCATCTCGGCGTCGGCGGGCAGGTTGGCATCGAGGAAGGCGACGAACTCGCGCCGGAACGCCTCGACGTCGGCGTCGAAGGTCAGTTGCACGCCGACCTCCGGATACCGCGATTCGCCGCGCCACCGATCATTGACGAGAAGCATCTTCTCATCTTTGGGAAGTTACCATCTTCCACATTGGGACGGCAGTCGCTCGTGAGCCGACGCAGTTGCGGTCCGGTTCTCCGGTAGGGTGCATTCGTGTTCTCCCAAAAAGGCAACCGTCGGAGCCGCTGGTGAGTAACCCGGAAGAAGAGCCCGTCTGGAAGCAGCGGGCGGTCGAGCGGTCGATCAAGACCGCACGATTGCGGGCCGCCCAGCGCGTTCAGCGCTTTCTGGACGCAGCCCAGGCCATCATCATCGAAAAGGGCAGCACCGACTTCACCGTTCAAGAGGTCGTCGAGCGTTCCCGGCAGTCGCTGCGCAGCTTCTACCTGCAGTTCAACGGCAAGCATGAACTGTTGTTGGCACTGTTCGAGGACGCGCTGGTGCGCACCTCCGACCAGATCCGCGCGGCCACCGAGGGCCAGACCCAACCGCTGGAGCGCCTCAAGGTGGCCGTCGAGTTGCTCTTCGAGCTCTCCCGGCCGGACCCGTCGGCCAAGCGCCCGCTGTTCACCGACTTCGCGCCGCGCCTGCTGGTGTCGCACCCCACCGAGGTCCGGGTGGCGTTCACGCCACTGTTGACGCTGCTCACCGAGTTGATGGAGGCCGCCGACGAGGCCGGCGAGCTGCGTAAGGGCGTCAACGCCCGCCGGATGGCGGCGATGACCATGCAGACCGTGATGTTCGTCGCGCAGTCCAGCGCCGAGTCCGAGGACCCGGCAGCTCACCCCATCACCGCAGATGAGGTGTGGGACTTCTGCGCCCACGGCCTGGCCAAGTAGCCCCTTAGCCCCTTAGCTCTTAGCCCCTTAGCCCCTTAGCGCGAGCGTGCGTGTTTGCACACGACACGCCGCGCAAAACTGGCATTCTGCGCACCCTCGCGCACCCGGCATGCCCCTCCCCCGAACGCGCTCACCGCGCCCACCGCTTCCCTTGGAGTACGCACGTATGCTCTAATCGAGAATGTGATTTCCACTTTCTGTGCGCCTTCTTCCCGGGCGGGGGTCGCCGATGCGTAAGCCCCTCGACCCCACCGTCACCAACTGGCCCGACGAGAACCTCGCCCTGATCGGCAGCCAATGCTCGGACTGCCAGTTCACGGTCTGGCCCCGCCAGGACTACTGCCCGCGCTGCAGTGGCGCGAAGATGCAGGACCAGCTGCTGCCCCGCCAGGGCACCCTGACCGCGTGGACCACCCAGGGCTTCGTGCCGAAGCTGCCCTACGCCGGCGGCGAGACCGCCGAAGGCTTCGCCCCCTACGGAGTCGGGCTGGTCCGGCTCGGTGACGTGGTCCAGGTGGAGGCCCGCCTGACCGAATCCGACCCGGAGAAGCTGCAGTTCGGGATGGACGTCGAGCTGACCATGGTGCCGTTCTACGTCGACGACGACGGGACCGAGATTCTCACCTGGGCATTCCAGCCCGTCTAAGGAGACCCAAAACATGACGGTAGCGAACAACGATGTGGCGATCATCGGCGTCGGGCTGCACCCCTTCGGCCGATTCGACAAGTCCGCGATGCAGATGGGCGCCGAGGCCATCCAGATGGCGCTGGCCGACGCCGGGGCGCAGTGGCAGGACATCCAGTTCGGGGTCGGCGGCAGCTATGAGATCTCCAACCCCGACGCGGTGACGCGACTGGTCGGACTCACCGGCATCCCGTTCACCAACGTGTTCAACGCGTGCGCCACCGCGGCCACCGCCACCCAGGTGTGCGCGGACAACATCCGGTCGGGCAAATACGAGATCGGCATCGCGATCGGCATGGACAAGCACCCCCGCGGCGCGTTCACCGACGACCCGGCCAAGCTGGCGCTGCCGGCCTGGTACGCCGAGAACGGCCAGTTCGTCACCACGAAGTTCTTCGGGATGAAGGCCAACCGCTACATCCACGACCACGGCATCTCGCAGCGCACGCTGGCCAAGGTCGCCGCAAAGAACTTCCGCAACGGTGCGTTGAACCCCAACGCATTCCGGCGCAAGCCGATGTCGGAGGACGCCATCCTCGAATCGCCCGCGCTGAACTATCCGTTGACCCAGTTCATGTTCTGCGCGCCCGACGAGGGTGCCGCGGCGGTGATCATGTGCCGCGCCGACATCGCGCACCGTTTCACCGGTAAGCCGGTGTATCTGAAGGCCACCGAGATCCGCACGCGCCGCTTCGGCGCCTACGAGGTGCACGCCACCTCCGCCCCGATCGAGGAGGATGTGGCGCCGACGGTGTACGCCGCCCGCGCCGCCTTCGAGCAGGCCGGCATCTCGCCCGAGGACGTCGACGTGGCGCAGTTGCAGGACACCGACGCCGGTGCCGAGGTCATCCACATGGCCGAGTGCGGGTTCTGCGCCGACGGCGACCAGGAGAAGCTGCTGGCCGACGGGGCCACCGAAATCGGTGGCAGCCTTCCGATCAACACCGACGGCGGGCTGATCGCCAACGGCGAGCCGATCGGCGCCTCTGGCCTGCGGCAGTTGCACGAACTGGTGCGCCAGCTGCGCGGCGAGGCCGGTGAGCGCCAGGTCCCGGGTAACCCGAAGGTGGGCTTCGCGCAGGTCTACGGCGCGCCGGGTACGGCGTCGGCCAGCATCGTCACGGTCTGAGCCACCGGTCACGGTATTGGGTGCGCGATGTCATGCGCACCCAATACCGTAGCGGCATAGCGGTTTCGATCCAGATCGATGACGTGGCCGGCAATCGCAGCCTGCACATGACAGCCGATGAAGTGACGGCGGCTATCCGCGGCGGATGAGTGGCTGTCCTCGCCGACCGCGTCCGTGCAGTCCATCGAACTTTCGGTGTTCCGCCTTATCCTCGAACAACGATGACCACAACAGACGACCAAGCCGACTCCCTCGTCGGAGCGCTGAGCAAGGCGCGGATTCCGGTAGAGAACCACCATCTGATTGAGCGAGTGACCACGGCCGCCGGGATATCTGAGTATCAAGCGGTGATCGGTGGCGACAAGCCGTACGTGCGCGCCATACGGCGAAACGGCCTGCCCGATCTGCACATCTACTACGGGTACACGAATGGCTTTCTATCCGAGGATGAAGTCATCCGCTTCGCCGGTAGCGGCGCCGGCCGCGGCCCCAGTTCGCGGAAGGGAACCTGGTACCTGCTGCATCCGACAAATCAGGTGCGCACCGGGGCCAAACGATCTGACGATGTCCGACGCGAAGCGAAAACCTGTCCCACCTGTTATATGGCGTTACCGCTCACCGGCATCTGCGACGAATGCGGCCCGTGAACCGCAACGTGCACGTCTGACGGAAGCCCTCAGTCGTCCAACTCCGGCGGCGGCTCATACACCGGCTCATACCCCGCGACCCGGATCGCGCTGCCCACCAACCGGAAATCTCCTGCGGTGACGACCATTTCGGGATGTTCCTTCAAGGCTTCCGGCAGGGTGCGCACCGCGGCAGCCGGAATACCCAGCGGCCGCAGCCGTCGTTCCCAGCCTGCCGCGGTGTCAGATGCCAGCGCGGCGGTCACCACCTCGAGCACCTCGTCACGTCGCTCAGCGCGCTGCGCCATCGTCTCGAAGCCGGAGATGCCGGCCTCACCGGCGAAGGCCTTCCAGAACCCGTCATGGGTGACGAACAACGCCAGATAGCCTTGGGAGGTCGGGAAGAGCTGCGCGGGAACGTAATAGGAGTGCGCCCCGTTGGGGTAGCGCTGCGGCTCCACACCGTCGTTGAGATACGCCGACGCCCGATAGTTGAGCTGCGAGAGCATCACATCCAGAAGTGACACCTCCACCTGCCCGCCGCGGCCGCTGACGATCTGCGCCAGCAACCCCAGCGCCGCGGTCAGCCCGGTGGAGTTGTCCGCCGAGGAATACCCCGGCAGCGTCGGCGGGCCGTCCGGATCCCCGGTCATGGCCGCGATCCCGGTGGCGGCCTGGATCACGTAGTCGAAGGCCGGTTCGTCGCCACCGTCGAGACCGAATCCGGTCAACGCGACACAGACGATCTTCTCGTTGTGCCGCTTCAGCGCGTCATAGGTGAGACCGAGCCGGCGGATCACCGACGGTTTCATGTTCACCAGCAGCGCATGGGATTCCGCGACCAGCTCCCCCAGCCGCGCCTGGCCGTCCGCAGACGTCAGATCCAGCCGGATGCTCTTCTTGTTGCGGTTGAGGCTGGCGAAATAGCTCGGCCCCACCTGCCGGGAGATCTCGCCACCGGGCGGTTCGATCTTGATGACCTCCGCGCCGAGGTCGGCCAGCAGCATGGTGGCGTACGGGCCGGCCAGCATCACCCCGACTTCGAGGATGCGGATCCCGGCGAGCGGTCCGCTCACCTAGACCGCCTTGGCGAGTTCGGCGATCACCTCGCGGGTGCGGTACTTCGAGGCGATCAGCTCGTCGCGGGTATCCCCGATCGGCAGCAGCCGCACCGACAGGTCGGTCACCCCGGCGTCGGCGAACTGCTTGAACCGCTTGAGGATCGACTCCTCGTCGCCGGCCGCGCACAGGTCGCCGACATCGCGGGCCGACCCGCGGTCCAGCAGTCGCTGGTAGTTCGGCGAGGTCTCGGCCTCGGCCAGGATGCGGTTGGCGCGGTCCTTCGCGGCCTCGATCTCGGAGTTGGCGCACAGCGTGACCGGAATGCCGGCCACGATCCGCGGTGCGGGCTTGCCCGCCTCGGCGGCGGCCTTGTTGATCTTGGGCGCGATGTGCTCGCCGATCGCCTTCTCATCGGCCATCCACAGCGAGGTGCCGTCGGCGTGCTCGCCGGCGATCTGCAGCATCACCGGGCCGAGCGCGGCCACCAGCACCGGCATCTTGGTGTCGGCGCCCAGCGCGGTCGGGTTGTGCACGGTGAAGTGGTCGTTCTCCACGTCCACCGGTCCCGGACCGGCCAGCGCCGCGTTGAGCACCTCGAGATAGTCGCGGGTGTAGGAGGCCGGCTTGTCGTAGGGCAGCCCGAGCATGTCCCGGATGATCCAGTGGTGCGACGGCCCGACGCCCAGCGCCAGTCGGCCACCGGAGATGGCGTGCACCGAAAGTGCCTGGCGGGCAAGAGCGATCGGATGCTGGGCCTGCAGCGGAACCACCGCGGTGCCGAGTTCGATCCGGGTGCTGTGCGACGCCATCAGCGCGACCATGCTCAGCAGGTCGAAGTCGTCGGGCACCTGCGGCATCCACGCGGTGGCCAGCCCCGCGGAATCGGCCCACTCGATGTCGGAGATCAGCTTCTTGACCTTGCGCGCCATGTCGCCGCGCTCGGCACCGATCATCACTCCAAGCCGCACTAGACCGCCTCCGCTTTCTCGATCGCCTGACGAACCCCGGTCACCAGATCCTCCAGCGGCGTACCGGTCGGAAAGACCGCCGCCGCACCGGCTTCCAGAAGTTTGGGGACGTCGCCCTGCGGGATGGTGCCGCCGACCACCACCGCGATGTCGCCGCCGTCGGCGGCACGCAGCGCCTCGACGATGCGCCGGGTCAGTGCGACGTGCGCGCCGGACAGGATGCTCAGCCCCACCACGGCGACGTCTTCCTGCAGGGCGGTGGAGACGATGTCCTCGACGCGTTGGCGGATGCCGGTGTAGATGACCTCGAAGCCGGCGTCACGCAGGGTGCGGGCGACGATCTTGGCGCCGCGATCGTGGCCGTCCAGGCCGGGCTTGGCCACCAGGACACGGGCCGGGCTAACAGAAGCAGTCATCAGTACACCACCGGTTGCTGGAACTCGCCCCAGACGTTCTTCAGCGCCGTGACCATCTCACCCACCGTGCAGTAGGCGTTGGCGCAGTCGATCAGGGGATGCATGAGGTTGGCGTCGCCCTCGGCGGCGCGCGACAGTGCCGCCAGCGTGGCGGCGACGTCGTCGGCGTTGCGTTCGGCCTTGACCCGGGCCAGCCGCTTGAGCTGGGTGTCGCGGCCTTCGGCGTCGAGTTCGTAGGTGGCGATCTCCGGGGCCGGTTCGTCGGAGGTGAACTTGTTGACGCCGACGATCGGGCGCTCGCCGGACTCGATCTCGTGGTGGATCTTGAACGCCTCGTCGGCGATCAGGCCCTGCAGGTAGCCGTCCTCGATGGCGCGCACCATGCCGCCGTGGTTCTCCAGGTCGGTCATGATCTCGATGATGCGTTCTTCGGTGGCGTCGGTGAGCGCCTCGACGAAGTAGGACCCGCCGAGCGGGTCGGCCACCCGGGTCACCCCGGTCTCGTAGGCCAGGATCTGCTGGGTGCGCAGTGCCAGCGTCGCGGATTCCTCGCTGGGCAGGGCGAACGGCTCGTCCCAGGCGGCGGTGAACATCGACTGCACCCCGCCGAGCACCGCGGCCATCGACTCGTAGGCGACCCGCACCAGGTTGTTCTGGGCCTGCGGGGCGAACAGCGACGCACCGCCGGCCACGCAGCCGAACCGGAACATCGACGCCTTGTCGCTGGAGGCGCCGTAGCGTTCCCGCACGATGGTGGCCCAGCGGCGTCGGCCGGCCCGGTACTTGGCGACCTCTTCGAAGAAGTCGCCGTGGGTGTAGAAGAAGAACGAGACCTGCGGGGCGAACTTCTCGATGCTCATCCGGCCGCGTTCCACCACGGTGTCGCAGTAGGTGACGCCGTCGGCGAGGGTGAAGGCCATCTCCTGCACGGCGTTGGCGCCGGCGTCGCGGAAGTGCGCGCCGGCCACCGAGATCGCGTTGAACCGGGGCACTTCGGCGGCGCAGAACTCGATGGTGTCGGCGATCAGTCGCAGCGACGGCTCCGGCGGCCAGATCCAGGTGCCGCGGGAGGCGTACTCCTTGAGGATGTCGTTCTGGATGGTGCCGGTGAGCTTGTCCCGCGATACGCCGGCGCGCTCGGCGGCGGCCACGTAGAAGGCCAGCAGGATGGCGGCGGTGCCGTTGATGGTGAAGCTGGTGCTGATCTTGTCCAGCGGGATCTTGTCGAACAGGATCTCGGCGTCGGCGAGCGTGTCGATGGCCACCCCGACCCGGCCGACCTCCTCGCCCACCTCGGGGTCGTCGGAGTCGTAGCCGCACTGGGTGGGCAGGTCCAGGGCCACCGACAGGCCGGTGCCGCCCTGACTCAGCAGGTACTGGTAGCGCCGGTTGGACTCCTCGGCGGTGCCGAAGCCGGAGTACTGCCGAAACGTCCACAACCGGCCGCGGTAGCCGGAGGCGAAGTTGCCGCGGGTGAACGGGTACTCGCCGGGCGCCGGCGGCTCTTCACGCCGGTCGTCGGGTCCGTACACCGCTTTCAGCGGGATCCCGGAGGAAGTCTGCACTGGCTCGCTCATCGATGGATACGGTACTTGCAATAAATGAGAATGCCAATACCACTATCGAGAACAGGTCGGATGCATCCGCAGAACTACCCGGCGAGGTTGAAGTTTCCGCTGGCCCCGTACACCGACAGCGAGACCAACAGCGTCACCGAGACCACCACGATCAGCGAGGTCCGCACCGCGTTACCCACCGCGACACCCACCCCGGCCGGCCCGCCGGCGGCGAAATAGCCGAAGTAGGTGTGGATCAGCAGGATCGTGATCGCCATCAGGAACGCCTGCAGGAACGACCACAGCAGATCGATGGGGTTGAGGAACGTCCGGAAGTAGTGGTCGTAGAGGCCCGCGGACTGCCCGAACAGGAAGACCGTGGTAAACCGGCTCGCGACGAACGACAGGATCACCGCGATGGCGTACAGCGGCACGATCGCGACCAGCCCGGCCACGATCCGGGTGCTGACCAGGTAGGCGATCGGCCGGATGGCCATCGACTCCAGTGCGTCGATCTCCTCGTTGATCCGCATGGCGCCCAGCTGCGCGGTGACACCGGCACCGAAGGTCGCCGCCAGGCCGATCCCGGCCACCACCGGGGCCGAGATGCGCACGTTGATGAATGCCGCCAGGAATCCGGTCAGCGCCTCGATGCCGATGTTGCCCAGCGAGCTGTAGCCCTGCACGGCCAGCGTGCCGCCGGCGGCCAGGGTCAAGAAGCCGACGATCACCACGGTGCCGCCGATCATCGCCAGGGTTCCGGTGCCCATGCTGATCTCGGCGATCAGTCGGATGACCTCGCGGCGGTAGTGGGCGAACGCGAACGGCGTGGTGGCGATCGCCTTGCCGTAGAAGATGGTGTGGTCGCCGACGCGGCCCATCGCCGCGATCGGCCGCCGGATCTCTTGGGCGACGCGCGGGTAGACCGCCTGCAGTCCTCGTAGTGCCATGGCTCAGCGCGCCGTCATCTTGATGCCGATCGCGGTGACCACCACGTTGACCACGAACAGCGCCATGAACGCGTACACCACGGTCTCGTTGACCGCGTTGCCGACGGCTTTGGCGCCGCCGCCGGAGACCGTCAGGCCCCGGTAGCAGGCGACCATGCCGGCGATCAGCCCGAACAGGGCCGCCTTGATGCAGGAGATGATCAGCTCGGGCACTCCGGTCAACAGGGTGATCCCGGCGGCGAACGCGCCGGGGTTGACGTCTTGGACGAAGACGGAGAAGACGTAGCCACCGAGGATGCCGATGATCACCACCAGGCTGTTGAGCAGCAACGCCACCAGTCCGGCGGCCAGCATCCGGGGTGTCACCAGCCGTTGTATCGGGTTGATGCCGAGGACTTCCATCGCGTCGATCTCTTCGCGGATGGTGCGCGATCCCAGGTCGGCGCACATCGCGGTGGCGCCGGCGCCGGCCACGATCAGCACGGTCACCATCGGGCCGACCTGGGTGACCGCCCCGAACGCCGCGCCGGCGCCGGACAGGTCGGCCGCGCCGAGTTCACGCAGCAGGATGTTCAGGATGAAGCTGACCAGCACGGTGAAGGGAATGGCCACCAGCAGGGTGGGCGCCAGTGAGACCCGGGCGACGAACCAGGACTGCTCGATGAACTCGCGGCCCTGAAACGGGCGCTGGAACAAGAACTTGACGGCGTCCACCGACATCGAGAAGAGTCCGCCGACCGCCTCCATCGGGCCGGCCAGTCGCGCGGTCGCCGCTTGCGGAGACCAGCGGATCAATTCCTTGATCGCCATAACGGCAGGCTCCTCCCGAGTCAGTGCCTGCGAATCCTATCCGATTCGTGGATTCTGCGATACCTGATTCTAGTTTTCTTGCACACCCATTCTCATCTGGTGCAAGCATCGGGACGAACCGTTCTCACAACCGGCCGTCGATCCGCAGATCCGGGTGCACCCACTCCGGTGACCTGCGCTCTTTGAACGCGCGGAACCCCTCGACGGCCTCCGGTTTGCCCAGGCTCGCGCTCATCCCGATCCGGTCGAACAGACCCAGGTAGGCGTCCAGACTCGACTTCACCACCGTGCGGGCGTCCGGTGCGGTGCGGCAGCACTGCGCCAGCACCTCGCGGGCGGCGTCGGCCAGTTCTTCGTGCGGGACCACCCGTGCCACCATGCCCCATTCGAGGGCTTCTTGTGCCCCGAATGTGCGGCCGGTGAACATCAGATCCCGGGTCCGCACCGGGCCGATCACCCGCGCCAGCATCTGGCTGTAGTAGGTGTCGGCGATACCGCGGTAGAGCTCCGGAACGCGGAACGTGGCGCGGTCGCTGACCACGGCGATGTCGCTGCACAGCGCAATCTGCAGCCCGCCGCCCTGGCACAGCCCGTTGACCGCGGAGACCACCGGTTTGATCGAGGTGCGCAGGGTCTCGAACGGGGTGGCGTCCATGCCCAGCGCGGCGCCGAAGGTCAGCCAGTTGTCCGCGCCGCCGCCGCCCATGTCGCCGCCGGGGGCGAAGACGTCGCCGGTGCCGGTGATCAGCAACCCGGCCAGATCCGGATCCTGATTGACCCGGCCCACCGCGTATCGGATGCCGAAGTACATCGCGGGCGTCATCGCATTGCGGGCCTCGGGGCGATCGAGCGTGCAGACCGCGATCGGCCCCTCACGCTTGAACGTCAGGTACGGCGTCCCGAGCCAGTCGCCTTCGGGCGGCCGCGGCGAGGCCTGCTCCTGTGATTGCGCGTCCATCAAGACCCAGACCTCTCCTTCCGCGGCGCGTGCGCACCGGATCTCAACCGGTCAGTTCGCCGACCAGCTCCAGCGTGCCCAGATCCCGGATGGCCTGACAACCACGCCGCAACATCGTGACGAACATGTCATCGCCGCGATCGGTGCCGGCGGCGAACACCAGGCCCAGCGCACAGATCAACGGCACCTGCAGCATGCCGAACCGGTAGTCCTGCCAACAGGTTTCCCGGTCGTATCCGGTGACACCGTGGCCCAGCAGTGCGCTGTGATAGTCGGCGACCAGGTCGGCTTCGATCTCTTTGCGCAGCTCGGAGGCCAGGCTGGTGCCGGTGAAGAAGGCCAGGTCCCGGGCCGCCAGCCCGACGCCCAGGGTCTGCCAGTCCACCACCCAGATCCGGTCGGCGTCGGGGCTGAACAGCATGTTGTCCAGCCGGTAGTCACCGTGGATCAGCGCGAACCGGCCCAGCGGCGCCGACACCCACGGGGTGATGACGTCCAGGGCGGCGGTCAGCGTCGCGCAGTCGTCGTCGCCGAGTTGGGCGCCGAGTCGCTGCACGGTCTGCTCGGCGCACATCCGGGCGATGTCGCCCATGCCCTTGGCGCCGGCCTCGTCGAGCTGGGTCATCGCCAGACCGGAGAACGTCAGCCACCGCTCGTCGCACCAGGTGGGTGCGTGCAGTCCGGCCAGGGCGGTCGCCGCCAGCCGGGCCTGGCGTTCGCCGCAGCCGGCGATCTGATCGCCCTGCACCGCGGGCGCCTGATCGGAGAGCAACAACGCGTACTGAGTTGCGTCGTCGGTGATCTCGCAGTGGAAGCACTGCGGGATCGGAATCTTCACCCCGTCGGCGACCGTGGCGTAGAAGGCACACTCACTGCGGTACCCCAGCACCACCCGGTCCCGGACCGAGTCGTCGCCCGCAGGGAGTTTGATCACGAAGCTGTCGGGCAGGCCGTCGGGGTTGTCGGCGTAGCGCGCCGCCACCCGGTAGGTGGCTCCGGTCTGGCCGGTGCCGACCGGAACGACGTCGACCGAGGCCACCTGCACCGGGCCACCTCGTGCGCTCAACACCGCACTCAACCACTCGCGCGTGACGTCCTGCGGATGCCGCGGGATCGGGCCTGCCGAAGTCACCGAGCACCCACCGTCGCAACGGAACTGACACACCGGACCGATCCCGGGCAGCCGCCTCCAGCCATGCCGAGAGACGTTACAGTAAGAATTTCAGTATGGTCAACGAAAGAGGTCGCCGCAGATGACGAACGCCCGGGACTGGCAGGAAACGCTGGAGGATCTGAACCAGCGGCGACAGCACACGTGGGCCATGGGCGGCCCCGAGCGGGTCGCCAAACACCACGCCAAGGGCAAGCTCGACGCCCGCGCCCGGATCGCGCACCTGCTGGACCCGGGCAGCTTCCGCGAACTGGGCACCATGGTCGGCGGGCAGATCGCCGCCGACGGCATCGTGACCGGCTCGGGGCTGATCGACGGCAACCCGGTGATGGTGGGCGCCGAGGACTTCACCACGCTGGCCGGCAGCATCGGTCCCGGCGGCAACGCCAAGCGCTACCGGATCGCCGAGCTGGCCCTGCGCGACAAGATCCCGATGGTGATGTTGTTGGAGGGCGCCGGATTCCGGCCCACCGGTGAGCATTACGGACGCACCCCGACCGACCTGCTGATGCAGGCGCAGTGCTCCGGCAAGGTGCCGACCGTCGCCGCGGTGCTCGGCCCGTCGGCCGGCCACGGCGCACTGGTCGGCCCGGTCTGCGATTTCCGGATCATGAGCCCGCACGGCGCGATCTTCACCGCGGGCCCGCCGGTGGTCAAAGAGTCCACCGGCGAGACCATCTCCAAAGAGGACCTGGGCGGCCCCGAGGTCGCCCTGACCAGCGGCGTGGTGCACAACTTCGGCGCCGACGACGCAGCGGTGCTCGACGACATCCGCCGGTACCTGTCTTATTTCCCGTCCAGTGCGTGGTCGTATCCGAGTGCGCTGGACAGCGACGACGACAGCGAGTCCCGGCCCACCCCGGAACTGCTCGACATCGTCTCGCGCGACAACCGCCGGGTCTACGACATGCGGCAGGTGCTCGACGTGATCTTCGACCGGCCGGACTGGTTCGAGGTGCAGCCGCGGTTCGGCAAGGCGATCATCTGCGCGCTGGCCCATCTGGGTGGGCATCCGGTGGCGGTGGTGGCCAACCAGCCGCAGGTGCTGGCCGGTTCGATCGACACCGACGCCGCCGACAAGGCCGCGCACTTCATCACGGTGGCCGATTCGTTCCACCTGCCGATCGTGTTCCTGGCCGACAACCCGGGCATGCTGCCCGGTAGCCGTTCCGAGCAGGCCGGGGTGCTGCGGGCCGGGGCGCGGATGTTCGCCGCGCAGACCGCGGCGACCACGCTGAAGCTGCACCTGACGCTGCGCAAGGCCTACGGTTTCGGGTCGATGGTGATGTCGCTGCTGGGATTCGACTCGCAGGTCGCCACGTTCGCCTACCCGGGTGCGACGATGGGCGCGATGAGTGCGGCCGCGTTGAGCGCCGCTTCGCACGCCGAGGAGGACTTGGCGGCCAAGCTGCGCGACACCGAGTTGCAGGCGTCGTATCACTCCGCGCACCAGCTCGGCTTCGATGAGCTCATCGATCCGCGGGAGACCCGCGATGTGCTGCTCTCCGCACTGCACCGCGGCCTGCGCAGCCGGCAGGCGGCCGCCGAGCCGGTGCAACGCACGGTCATCATGCCCTGATGGGTACCTTGCGTGAGGCATTGCTGGGCGGCTGGGAGCTGGTGTCGATGGAGTCCCGCGACGTCTCGACGGGCGCGGTGACGCACCCGTTGGGCACCGCCCCGCGCGGGCTGATCCTCTACACCGCCGACGGGTACATGTCGGCACAGCTGACCGGCGACGCCGACGCGCCGATGCCGGGCTACATCGCCTACGGCGGCCCGTTCGACGTCGACGAGGACACCGCAACGGTGCATCACCGGGTCAGCATGTCGATCCTGCCGGAGCTGCTGAAGACACCTCAGCTGCGGCGGGCCCGGGTCGACGGTGACCGGCTGACGTTGTCGGCGAGGAACACCGATGCCGGGGTGACCAGCGACAACACCCTGGTGTGGGTCAGACGTCGATGATGACCTTGCCGACGGCCTTGCGGTCGGCGACGTAGCGCAGCGCCGCCGCGGTCTCGGCGAGCGGGAAACGCGCCCCGATGTAGGGGCTGACGGTTCCGTCGGCGAACAGTTGCTGCAGCTCGGCCAGGTCGCGTTCGTTCTCGGCCGGGAAATCGTCGGCGAAGGTGCGGATCTCCATGCCCTGCACGGTGATGCCCTTGAGCATCACCAGGTTCAGCGGGATCGCCGGGATGGAGCCGGCGGCATAACCCAGGGTGATGAACCGGCCGCCGCGGGCCAGGCTGCGCAGTGCCGGTTCGGCATAGGTCCCGCCGACCGGGTCGAGCACCGCCTGCGCACCGTCGCCGGTGATCTCGCGGATCCGGGTCTTGAGGTCCTCGCGGTCGTAGTCCACCGTCGCCGCCGCACCGCGTTCGCGGCACACCTCGAGCTTGTCGGGACTGGAGGCCGCGGCAAGGACTTTCGCGCCCATCGCCACCGCCAGGTCGACCGCGGCCAGCCCGACGCCGCCGGCGGCGCCCAGCACCACCACCCAGTCGCCCGCGCGGACCTGGGCGACCGAACGCAGCGCGTGATAGGCGGTGCGGTAGGTGACGCCGAAACCGGCGGCCGCGGCGTAGTCGATGCCGTCGGGGATGGCGTTGACCGCCGCGGCGGGCACCAGGGCCTGCTCGGCGAAGCCGCCGACGAACGAGGTGCCGACCACCCGGTCGCCGACCTGAAACGGCGCCCCGTCCCCGACCGCGATCACGTCACCGGCCAACTCGCTGCCCGGCGTGAACGGCGCCGGGATCTTCAGCTGGTACTTGCCGTCGATCAACAGCACGTCGGGAAAGTTGACCGCCGCCGCGCGCACCCGCACCACCAGGGTGCCCGGCGCCGGCGTCGGGTCCGGAAGTTCTTTCAGGACCAGGTCCTCCGGCGGGCCGTACTGCTCGCAGACGATGGCGCGCATCAGGCCGCCCCCAGCCCGCGTAGGCAGAACGTCACCAGGTGATCCACATCGGCGCGGTGGGGCCGCCGGCCGGTGTTGAGGTAGGCACGCATGACCGTCAACGTAGCGCCGAACACCAGATCGGCATCCCGGCGGGGGTCGTCACCGCCGAGCGCGGCGATCGGTTCGGTGAGCAGATCACGCATCGGGGCCAGGATGTCGTCATCGGACAGTCGCCGGTCGGCGCTGACCGCCAGCTGGGTGCTGGCGGCGCGGCTCAGGCTCAGCAGGTGCGGTTCGGACAGCTGTGCCAGCGCGCCGCGAATCCAGCGGGCGACCTTGTCCTGTGGCGTGGACTCCTTGGACAGCTGATGCTCCAGGTAGGACACCACGATCCCCACGCCGCGCTCCATCACCGCCAGGATCACGTCGTCCTTGCCGGCGAAATAGCGGTAGAACGCCTTGTTCGAGGTGCCGGCCTCGGCGACGATGTCGGACACCCGGGGCGGTTCGGGGGCGCTGCGCTGCAGCACGGTGACGGCTGCGGCCAGGATGCGCTCCACCTCGGCGGTGGCTTCGCGTTGCCGGTCGTCGAGCGCGCGGTGCACCGCGGCGGCGACTCTGTTAATGGCGCCCCTCCTCCTCATCACTTCGTTCTGCATCGTCGGCGGCGCGGGTGGTCATGGCAGCGCGGGGATCCGGTCGAGTCGGTCACCGTATTTGGCACGGGCGGCTTCGATGCGGGTCTCCATGAACTCGCTGGGCCATTCCGGGTCTTCGGCCTCGTAGTCCTTGAGCAGCAGTTTGGCCAGGTTCACCTTGTGGGCTTCGGTGGGGCCGTCGGCCAGGCCCAGCGCCACCCCGCCGAGCAGCACGTTGGTCAGCGGCAACTGTTCGGTCAGGCCCATCGCGCCGTGCACCTGGATGGCGCGCATCCCGATCGACTTGAGCACCTGTGATGCCAGGATCTTGCAGACGCCGATCTCGGCGCGGGCGGCCTTCTCATCGCCGGAGTCGATCAGCCATGCGGCGTGCAGCACGGTGAGCCGGAACGGGATCAGCTCGGCATAGGAGTCGGCGATGAAGGCCTGCACCAGTTGCTTATCGGCCAGCGAACTGCCCTGGGTGAAACGGCTTTTGGCGCGCCGGGCCATCATGTCGATGGCCCGCTGGGCCACCCCGATCGAGCGCATGGCGTGATGCAGGCGCCCGCCCGCCAACCGGCTCTGCAGGATCAGGAAGCCCTGCCCGGGTTCGCCGAGGATGGCGTCGGCCGGCACCCGCACATTGTCGTAGCGCACCAGCGAATGACCGGCCTCGTGCGGGTGCGAGCCCACCAGGTGATGGGTGGCTTCGATCTCCAGGCCGGGGGTGCCGGCCGGGATCAGGAAGGTCGACGCGCCGCGGTGCACCGGCACGTCCGGGTCGGTGATCGCCACCACGATGAAGAACGAGGCGACCGAGGCGTTGGAGGAGAAGTACTTCCGCCCGGTGATCACCCAGTCATCCCCGTCGCGCACGGCTTTGGTGGTGAACACCCGCGGGTCGGATCCGCCCTGCGGTTCGGTCATCGAGAAGCAGGAGAAGATCTCCCCGGACAGCAGCCCGGCCAGGTAGGTGTCCTTCTGCTCGGTGGTGCCGAAGCGGGCCAGGATCTCGGCGTTGCCGGTGTCGGGGGCCTGGGTGCCGAACACGATCGACGCCCAGGTGGAGCGGCCCAGGATCTCGTTGATCAGGGTCAGCTTGACCGCCCCGAATCCCTGGCCGCCCAATTCGGGGCCGAGGTGCGGTGCCCACAGGCCCTGGTCGCGGACCTGCTGTTTGAGCGGGTCGACGATGCGACGGCGCTCGTCGTTGAGCGGCAGGAATTCGCAGCCGGGGAACAGCACCTCCAACGGTTCGACCTCGTCGCGGACGAAGTTCCGGATCCAGTCGAGCTTGGCTTCGAATTCGGGTTCGGTGGAGAAGTCCCATGCCATGGTCGTGTTCCTTTCAGGTCCGGGCTAGGCGCTTCCGCCGTCGACCCGCACGATCGATCCGGTGGTGAAACTGGAGGCGTCCGACATCAAAAACAGTGCGGCGCCGATGATCTCCGGGGGATTGCCGGCCCGCTGCAGGTCGGCTTGGCCGAACGGGTTGTCGGCTTCGGTGAAGTTCCAGGCCTTGGAAATGTCGGTCAGGAACGGGCCCGGCATCAAGGTGTTGACCCGTACCGTCGGCCCGAATGCCTGCGCCAGTGCTTCGGTCATCACGTTCAGGCCGGCTTTGGAGGCGGCGTAGGGGATGAACGACGGGTGCGGGCGGATCGAGCCGTGGGTGCTGACGTTGATGATCGAGCCCCGCCCGGCGGCCACCATCCGCTCCCCGATCAGCGCCGACAACCGAAACGGCCCTTTGAGATTGAGGTTGACCACGGCGTCGAACATCTTCTCGGTGACGTCGGTCTGCTTGTCGTAGACCGGGGACATGCCCGCGTTGTTGACCAGCACGTCGACCCGGCCGAAGCGCTGGTAGGCCGCCTCGGCCAGGCCGTCGAGTTGGTCCCAGCGGCCGACGTGCACGGCGTAGGGCATGGCGGTGCGTCCGGTCTCGGCTTCGATCTCGGCGGCGGTGGCCTGGCAGGCCTCGAGTTTGCGGCTGGCGATCAGTACGTCGGCGCCGCACCGGGCGGCCGCGAACGCCATCTCCCGGCCCAGGCCGCGACTGCCGCCGGTCACCAGCACCACCCGGTCGGTCAGGTCGAACAGCGTGTCGGCGTAACCCATCTCAGGCCCCCTTCGTGGGCAGCGAGCGCGCGAGATCGGCGGCCGCGGCGATCAACTGCGGGATCATCGGACCCATCGCGGCGGCGATCTTCGGGTCGACCTTATCGCCGGTGACCGAGGCGGCGTAGGTCTTCTCCAGCACGATCCCGAGCTTCCAGTTGGCCAGCACCAGGTAGTAGTCGATGTTCTCCGTGGACAGCCCGCTGACCTGCTCGTAGCGTTCCAGCAGCTCCGAGCGGGTCGGCATGCCGTTGAGGTCGGCGTAATAGCCTTGCGTGCGCGGGTTTTCGCCGTCATAGCCCAGCAGCGCCCAGGCCAGGTCCAGCAGGGGGTCGCCGATGGTGGTCATCTCCCAGTCGATGATCGCGACCAGTTTCGCCGGGGCGCCGTGGCCGTACATGACGTTGGCGAACTGGTAGTCGCCGTGCATGATGCCCGGGGTGTAGTGCGCCGGCCGGTTGCGGCGCAGCCAGTCCGCGGCGTCGTCCAGGCCGGGCAGTTCGCGCACCTTGTAGCTGTCCAGGAAGGCCAGCCACCGGTCGACCTGCCGCTCGTGGAATCCGTCCGGGCGGCCGAATCCTTCCAGCCCCTGGGCCCGCCAGTCCACCCGGCCCAGCCGGGCGGCGCCCTCGACGAGTTCGAAGGCCAGGCCGCGGCGGGCCTGCAGGTCGGTGTCGAACGGCGCCGGCCAGGCGTTGCCGGTCGAGTTCCAGCCCTGCACCTCGGCCATCACGTAGAACGGTGCACCGAGGAGTTCGCCGGTGTCGTCGGCGGCGATCAACTGCGCGTGCGGGACGTCGGTGCCCGACAGTGCGCGCACCAGTCGGATCTCGCGGCGCAGTCCGTCGATGCGGGCGGCGTCGGCCCGCGCCCCGGGCATCCGCAGCACCATGGTGGCGTCGCCGCGGCGCAGCCGGTAGAGGGTGTTCTGCGAGCCGCCGGTCAACGACTCCAGGACCGGCCGTTCGCCGTGGCCGGGGGCATCGTTGGCGTCGAGCCAGCGGCCCAGGGCGGCCTCGTCGGGACGGGGACCGTGCGCTTCACCCATTGCCTGCACCTTTCGATCTCTGAATGGAGAATAGCGTTCTCCATGTAGAGATCGAGAGGTTTCGACGGATTCACCGGGGACGAGCGTGCGTGGTTGTACACCGAACGCGGCGTGTCGCTGAGCAGACACGCCCGCTCACGGCACGAACGGCTACGGGGCGAGGACCTCGGCGATCGGGGCGCCGGCGATGATCTTGGCGCGCGCGCCCATCACCTTGCCGGGGCGACCCGCGCCGACCACACCGGCCAACGCCCCGTTGCGCTCGTAGTAGGCCAGGAACTTGTGCCCGTCGTCCTCGACGAGGTGCACGGTGTCGGTGGGCTCCGGCTCGCCCAGGCATTGGATCTTCACGTCGTACTGGTCGCTCCAGAAGTACGACGGCACCGCCACGTCGTGCAGGGACTCCTTGCCCAGCAACGTCGGGACCATCACCCGCACCTGCGTGACGACGTTGCTCCAGTGCTCGACGCGCACCTGGTGCCCGTCGCGACCGCGCCAGAACGCCACGTCACCGACCGACCACACGTTGGCCGCACTGGTGCGCCCGGCGGCGTCGCACAGCACCCCGTTGTCCAGGTCGATGCCGCAGCCGTCCAGCCATTCGGTGGCCGGCCGCGAGCCGACGCCGAGCACCACCAGATCGGCGGCCAGTTCGGTGCCGTCGGAGAGCACCACGGTCTCCACCCGCCCGCTGCCGCGGACCTCGGCGACGCCGATTCCACTGCGGACGTCGACACCGTTGGCCCGGTGCAGCCGGGCCACCAGCTCGCCGATCTGCTCGCCCAGCACCGACGCCAGCGGGGTCGGCTGCGGTTCGACCAGCACCACCTCCACGCCCAGCTTGCGCAGGCTGGCGGCCGCCTCGCAGCCGATGAAGCCGGCGCCGATCACCACCGCGCGGCCCGCCGCGGCGGCGTCGGCGCGCAGCGCCAGGCTGTCGTCGAAGGACCGCACCACCCGGATGCCGTCGAGGTCGCCGAAGCTGGGGATGCGTCGCGGCACCAGGCCGGTGGCGATCACCAGATGGTCGTAGCCGAGCACGGTGCCGTCGGCCAGCGTCACGGTCTGCGCCGCGGTGTCGACGCCGCGGGCGCCGCAACCCAGCCGCAGGGTGATGTCGTGCTCGGCGTAGAACTCCGGCGGCTCCAGCGTGGTCTCGTCCCGCTCGCCGCGCAGCACCTCTTTGGTCAGCGGCGGCCGGTCATAGGGCGGGCGGGTCTCGTCGGAGACGATCGTGATCGGTCCCGAGTACTCTTCGCGCCGCAATTCCTCCGCCGTGCGCACAGCCGCCAGGCCGCCGCCGACAATGACGATCCCCTTGTCGGGCACCACGATCCCCCTGATTTCTTCCGGCCGGGGGCGATCAGTACTTGAGCGCGCCCTTGTCGACCTGGATCTGGACTCCCGTCAGGATTCCAGAACCCGCACCCGCCAACCAAACCACGACGTCGGAGACCTGGTCAGTGGTCATGAAGTTCTGCGGGTGCAGCGGCATCGGGGGGAAGGAATTGATGTAATCCGGCCGCTCGGTGAAGATCTGGGCCATCAGGTGCGGCTCGATCATCGGGGTGTCCACCGAGTATGGGTGGATCGAGTTGACCCGGATGCCGTGCGCACCGACCTCCAGCGCCAGCGTGTTGGTCAGGCCCACCAGGCCGTGCTTGCTGGCCGCGTAGTGCCCGTTGCCGGGGGTGGCCTTCAGGCCGGCCGAGGAGCTGACGATCACGATCGACCCGCCGTTGCCGGCCTCGATCATGTGCGGCACCGCCGCCCGGATGGTGCGCCAGGTACCGGTCAGGTTCACGTCGATGACGGTGTTCCACTGCTCGTCGGTGAGCTCCCAGAGCCGGCCCCAGCTCAGCACGCCGGCGTTGGCCACCACCACATCGAGGCGGCCGAACTGCTCGACGCCGTCGTCGACCAGTTGGCGCAACGCCGCGTCGTCGCGGACGTCGACCGGCCGGGCAAGCACCTTGCGGCCGTGCGCCTCGACACCGGCCACCATTTCGGCGAATTCCTCGGGGGTCGCGGCCGGATAGGTGATGCAATCCGACGCCGGAGCGCAGATGTCGGCGGCGATGATGTCGCAACCGGCAGCCGCCAATCGGATGGCATGCGAACGGCCCTGGCCGCGCGCCGCACCCGTGACGAATGCCACCTTGCCCTGCAGATTGTGATTCTGACTCTCGCTCACCCGACGAGGCTAGCAGTTGGATTTGGAACGTGTTCTAGGTGGCCGGTCCGGCGCACGCAAAAAGCCCCCGACGCACCAGGCGCCGGGGGCTTTTGGGTAAAGCTTGACCTACTTGTTGATCTTGGTAACGCGGCCGGCGCCGACGGTACGACCACCCTCACGGATGGCGAACCGCAGACCCTCGTCCATGGCGATCGGCTGGATCAGCTTCACGCTCATCTCGGTGTTGTCACCGGGCATCACCATCTCGGTACCCTCCGGCAGGGTCACCACACCGGTCACGTCGGTGGTGCGGAAGTAGAACTGCGGACGGTAGTTGTTGAAGAACGGCGTGTGGCGGCCGCCCTCGTCCTTGGACAGGATGTAGACGCTGCCCTCGAACTCGGTGTGCGGGGTGGTGGTGCCGGGCTTGACCACAACCTGGCCACGCTCGACGTCCTCACGCTTGATACCGCGGATCAGCAGACCGACGTTGTCACCGGCCTGGCCCTGGTCGAGCAGCTTGCGGAACATCTCGACACCGGTGACCGTGGTCTTGGTGGTCTCCGGGCGGATGCCGACGATCTCGACCTCTTCGTTGACGTTGATCACGCCACGCTCGATACGACCGGTCACCACGGTGCCACGACCGGTGATGGTGAACACGTCCTCGACCGGCATCAGGAACGGCTTGTCGGTCTCACGCACCGGGTCCGGGATGGAGTCGTCGACGGCCTGCATCAGGTCCTCGACGGACTTGACCCACTTCGGGTCACCCTCGAGCGCCTTGAGCGCCGAGATCGGGATGACCGGGGCGTCCTCGTCGAAGTCCTGCGAAGCCAGCAGCTCCCGGACCTCCATCTCGACGAGCTCGAGGAGCTCCTCGTCGTCGACCATGTCGGCCTTGTTCAGCGCCACCAGGATGTAGGGGACGCCGACCTGACGGGCCAGCAGCACGTGCTCGCGGGTCTGCGGCATCGGGCCGTCGGTGGCGGCGACCACCAGGATGGCGCCGTCCATCTGGGCCGCACCGGTGATCATGTTCTTGATGTAGTCGGCGTGACCCGGGGCGTCGACGTGCGCGTAGTGGCGCTTGTCGGTCTGGTACTCCACGTGGGAGATGTTGATCGTGATACCGCGCTGACGCTCTTCGGGTGCGTTGTCGATCTGGTCGAATGCACGCGATTCGTTCAGGTCCGGGAACTTGTCGTGCAGAACCTTGGTGATCGCTGCAGTCGTGGTGGTCTTGCCGTGGTCAACGTGACCGATGGTCCCGATGTTGACGTGCGGCTTCGTCCGCTCGAACTTCGCCTTCGCCACTTCTATGTCCTCCTAGGACTGTTGGTGCTGGGTTACAGCAGGATTGATCTTTTTTGGTTTGTGCCACCGTAGCGGCACGGGCGCGAAGCTACTTACTCGCCCGTTGCCTTCGCGATAATCTCCTTCGCCACCTGCGCCGGCACTTCGGCGTAGGAGTCGAACACCATGGAGTAGTTCGCCCGGCCCTGGGTCTTCGACCGCAGGTCTCCGACGTAGCCGAACATCTCCGACAGCGGCACCTGCGCCTTGACGACACGCGCACCGCTGCGCTCCTCCATGGCCTGGATCTGACCACGGCGGGAGTTCAGGTCGCCGATCACGTCGCCCATGTAGTCCTCGGGCGTGGTGACCTCGACGGCCATGATCGGTTCCAGGATCACCGGCTGAGCGGCCGCGGCGGCCTTCTTCAGCGCCTGCGATCCGGCAACCTTGAACGCCATCTCGGAGGAGTCGACGTCGTGGTACTGACCATCGGTCAGGGTGACCTTGATATTGACCAGCGGGTAGCCGGCCAGCACGCCGTACTGCATGGCGTCCTGGGCGCCGGCGTCGACCGCGGGGATGTACTCGCGGGGGACGCGGCCACCGGTGACCTTGTTCTCGAACTCGTAGGTCGCTCCGTCTTCACCGGTGAACGGCTCGACGTCGATGAGGACCTTGGCGAACTGGCCCGAGCCACCCGTCTGCTTCTTGTGGGTGTACTCGACCTTCTCGACCTTCTTGCGGATGGTCTCCTTGTAGGCCACCTGCGGCTTGCCGACGTTGGCCTCGACCTTGAACTCGCGGCGCATGCGGTCCACCAGGATGTCCAGGTGCAGCTCGCCCATGCCGCCGATCACGGTCTGGCCGGTCTCCTGGTCGAGGTGAACCTTGAAGGTCGGGTCCTCTTCGGCCAGCTTCTGGATGGCCAGGCCCAGCTTCTCCTGGTCGCTCTTGGTCTTGGGCTCGATGGCCACCTCGATGACCGGCGCCGGGAACGTCATCGACTCCAGCACGATCTGCTTGTTCGGGTCGCAGAGCGTGTCACCGGTGGTGGTGTCCTTCAGGCCGATCACCGCATAGATGTGGCCGGCGGAGACCGTGTCGACCGGGTTCTCCTTGTTGGAGTGCATCTGGAACAGCTTGCCCAGCCGCTCCTTCTTGCCCTTGGTCGAGTTGACCACCTGCGCACCGGAGTCGACCTTGCCCGAGTACACCCGGACGTAGGTCAGCTTGCCGAAGAACGGGTGCACCGCGATCTTGAACGCCAGCGCCGAGAACGGCTCGTCGATGCTGGGCTTGCGGCTGATGATCTCGTCTTCCTTGCCGGGCACGTGGCCCTGCACGGACTCGACGTCCAGCGGCGACGGCAGGTAGTCGATCACCGCGTCCAGCATCGGCTGGACACCCTTGTTCTTGAACGCGCTGCCGCACAGCACCGGGTACAGCTCGGAGGTGACCGTCAGCTTGCGGATGCCGCCCTTGATCTCCTCGACCGAGAGCTCCTCACCGCCGAGGTACTTCTCCAGCAGTGCCTCGTCGGTCTCGGCGACGGTCTCCAGCAGCGCGGTCCGGTATTCGGCGGCCTTGTCGGCCAGGTCGGCCGGGATCTCGATGGTCTCGTAGGACTCACCGAGCTTGGTGTCGCCGCGCCACACCTTGGCGTTCATCTCGACCAGGTCGACGATGCCCTCGAAGTCGTTCTCGGCACCGATCGGCAGCTGGATCACCAGCGGACGCGCACCGAGACGCTCCTCGATGGTGCGCACGGTGAAGTAGAAGTCCGCACCGAGCTTGTCCATCTTGTTGACGAAGCAGATCCGGGGCACGTCGTACTTGTCGGCCTGCCGCCACACCTGCTCGGACTGCGGCTCCACGCCCTCTTTGCCGTCGAAGACGGCGACCGCACCGTCGAGCACCCGCAGCGAGCGCTCCACCTCGACGGTGAAGTCGACGTGACCCGGGGTGTCGATGATGTTGATCTGGTTCTGGTTCCAGAAACAGGTCACCGCGGCGGAGGTGATGGTGATGCCGCGCTCCTGCTCCTGCTCCATCCAGTCGGTGGTGGACGCACCGTCGTGCGTCTCACCGAGCTTGTAGTTGACGCCGGTGTAGAACAGGATGCGCTCGGTCGTCGTGGTCTTACCGGCATCGATGTGCGCCATGATGCCGATGTTGCGGACCTTGTTCAGGTCGGTTAGCACATCCTGTGCCACAGCAGTCTTCCCACTCTTAGTCGTTACTTCAATTGCTGGTTGTCGCTGGGTACCCGGCAGATTCGCCGGGCGGGATCACCAGCGGTAGTGCGCGAACGCCCGGTTGGCCTCGGCCATCTTGTGGGTGTCTTCGCGCCGCTTCACGGCGGCACCCAGACCGTTGCTGGCGTCCAGGATCTCGTTGGCCAGGCGCTCGATCATGGTCTTCTCCCGGCGGGCCCGCGAGAAGCTCACGAGCCAGCGCAGCGCCAGCGTGGTGGAGCGCTCGGCGCGCACCTCGACCGGCACCTGGTAGGTGGCACCACCGACGCGGCGGCTGCGGACCTCGAGGGCCGGCTTGACGTTGTCCATGGCGCGCTTGAGCGTCACGACGGGGTCGGTGCCGGTCTTCTCGCGGGCCTGCTCCAGGGCGCCGTAGACGATGCGCTCGGCCAGCGACTTCTTACCGTCCAGCAGCACCTTGTTGACCAGCTGGGTGACCAGCTGCGATCCGTAGACCGGGTCGTTGACCAGCGGACGCTTGGGTGCGGGGCCCTTGCGCGGCATTAGCTCTTCTCCTTCTTGGCGCCGTAGCGGCTGCGGGCCTGCTTGCGGTTCTTGACTCCCTGGGTGTCCAGCGAGCCGCGGATGATCTTGTAGCGCACACCGGGCAGGTCCTTCACACGGCCGCCACGCACCAGCACCATCGAGTGCTCCTGCAGGTTGTGACCCTCACCCGGGATGTAGGCGGTCACCTCCACCTGGCTGGTCAGCTTGACGCGGGCCACCTTGCGAAGCGCCGAGTTCGGCTTCTTCGGAGTGGTGGTGTACACGCGGGTGCACACGCCCCGACGCTGCGGGCTGCCCTTGAGGGCCGCGGTCTTAACCTTGGCGACCTTGTCGCGGCGACCCTTGCGGACCAGCTGCTGAATGGTTGGCATCTACCGGCTTCCTGTATCGCTGTTCAAAACTCTCGTAAAACCTGCTCTGCGCCCCACCGCTTACCCCGCGGTCGGGCGTGTCGCATGCACCGCTTCGGATTTCTCCGCTGCATAATGGACACGCGAATTAGGCCAGGCGCGCGCGTTATGTCACCAAACGCGCCTCGGTGGCCAGGCACGAGCTACCACAATACCCGCCCGGACTCCGGCAGGTCAAAGCGCGACGACGCGGCCACTTCCACGCCCGTCATCACCCCGCGCATCGCCGCCGAGCGACTACCCGGTGCGACTGTCCATCGCCGACGCCAGCCTGCGCACCATGTCGCTGAATACCGAGTCGGTATCCACGTCGTCCATCACACCGGTCATCTCCAGCAGGACGAATCCGTGCATGGCCGCCCAGAACTCCAGGGCCGCGTGAAACGCCCGCTCACCTTCGAGTCCGTAGGACCCCAGGACCTCCATGACCGGTGCGGCGGCGCGGGTCGCCGCCGCGGTGTACTCCGGATCGTCGCCACCCAGCGGCATCCGGGTGAACGCCGAATAGCGACCCGGATGGTGGTGGGCATAACTGCGGTAGGCGCCGGCCATGGCCAACACGGCGTCGTCGCGTTCGCGCCCCTGGCCGACTTGGGTGAGCATCTCCAGGATGTCCTCGATCACCCGCATCCGCATGGCGCGACGCAGATCGCTGAGGCTGTGCACGTGGTTGTACAGCGACGGCCCCTTGGTGCCCAGTTGAGTGGCCAACGCGTTGATGGTCAGGGCGTCCCAGCCCTCGCGATCCAGGAAGTTCAGTGCGGCGTTGACGATTCCGTCGCGGCTCAGCTTGACCTGGCGCGCACCGGATCTGCCGTTGGCGCGCGAGCGACCGCCCGCGGCAGGCGGGTCTGGTCGAGCTGACATGGCTTACGCCTTCCTCAAGTGGTTCGGGCCGGATCGTGAGGTCAGCAAAGAACTCTAATCGACCGATTAGTGGGGGAACCCGGGTACGCGCCAGCGGGCGCGACGTAAGCTTTGCCGAAATCACGTCCGCGAGAGGGGCCCGCAGATGAAATGGACCGCGTTGGCTGCCGTGCTGGTGGGCTTTGCCGCCGGTTCACTGGGGAGCGCCGCGAGCGCGGGGGCCGTTCCCGGTGACATCCACATCTACGGGGTCCACGAGACGCACACGCTGGACTGCGACGGCGGGACGCTGTTCATCAACGGGGTGAACCTGACCGTGCACGCGATGGGCACCTGCTGGGCGGTGACCACCCAGGGTTCGCAGAACACCGTGATCGCCGAGACCATCCTCAACGACGTCACCGTCTACGGCAACGACACCACCGTCTACTACCACAACGGTGACCCGTTGCTGTTCGACCGCGGGCGCGAGCTGGGGATGACCAACCGGCTCCAACGCGTACCGGCGTGAGCCGCGGTCACCGCCTGAGCCTCCGCTCGTTCTCGGCCGCCGGCCTGGCATTGCTGGCGATCGTCGCCGTCGGCTGCCAATCGGAGGCACCGCACCGATCTGCGCGGCTGTCGAAGAACTACGACGGGCGATTCGCCAACACCATCAGCTACGAATCGTTCGGCACCACCGCCGCGGTGGACTGCGCCGACGGCAAGTCGCTGGATGTGGCCGGCTCGAACAACACGTTGACGGTGCGGGGCCGCTGCGAGGCGGTGAGCGTGATGGGCGCCGATAACCGGATCACCGTGGACCACATCGCCAAGAAGTTGACCCTCACCGGTTTTCACAACTCGGTCACCTACCGTGGCGGTGACCCGACGGTCGACGATCGCGGGTCGAGCAACACCGTCGTCGACAAGCGCTGAGCGCGCCGGTCCGGCGGCCCCGGGCGTTACCGCTCAGGCTTTGGCACCGTGTCGGCCGGCCCCGGCGGAGAATCGGCGGGCACCGCTCAACGCCTCGTGCGACACCTGTTCGATGCTCTTGAATTCCTGGTCCATCGCCTGCGATTCGCTCATCCCCCATTGCCGCAGGGCCGACAGCCGGTCGGCGCGCAGACAGCCCTGGGGCAGTTCGGCGAGCTCACCGGCCAGTTGCTCGGCCGCCGCGCGGGCCTGCCCGGTGGGCACCACCCGGTTGGCCAGCCCGATCGCCTGCGCCTCGGCGGCATCCACCGGCCGACCGGTGAGGATCATGTCCATGGCGCGGCTCTGGCCGATCAGCCGGGGCAATCGCACCGTGCCGCCGTCGATGAGCGGCACGCCCCAGCGCCGGCAGAACACGCCGAACACCGCATCGGACTCGACCACCCGCATGTCGCACCAGAGCGCCAACTCCAGTCCGCCGGCCACCGCGTACCCGCTCACCGCGGCGATCACGGGCTTGGACAACATCATTCGCGTCGGCCCCATCGGCCCCGGCCCGCTGCGGTGCGTCTGATTGGCATTCGGCGTACCGAGCGCTTTGAGATCTGCTCCCGCGCAGAAGGTTCCGTGATCTCCCCACAGCACCGCCACCGATGCCGAATCGTCGCGGTCGAATTCATCGAAGGCGCGGTACAGTGCGGCGGCGGTGGGGCCGTCGACGGCGTTGCGGGCGTGCGGGCGGTCCAGGATCACCGTGGTGACCGGACCGCTGCGCTCCACCCGTACCGCGTCGGTCACGTCGCCACCAGCGGCCGGGCCGAATCGCGACGCGAGGTCAGTTCGTCGGCGAATTCCCCGTACCGGCGGCGGATCTGGGAACCCGGCCAGTCCGCGGGCAACAATTCGGGGGGCAGCACCGGATCGCGGCGCAGGTGGCGGACCATCGCCGCGGCGACCATGAACCGGCCCGGCACGTCCTCGGCGTCGGCCATGGCGGTGAGCAATTCGTGGCCGACCCGCGACCATTCGTCCAGATCCCACAGCTTGGCCGCCAGTTCGGCGGGCCGCTCGTCGCGCGCGGTGAGCAGGCGGGTGTGGGCGCTCAGGTCGGGGCCCAACTCGACGTCGATGTTGTCCGGGCGCATCCAGAACCCCTCACGCAGTTCGGCGAAGCGCCGCTCGGACAGGCCCGCGCGCAACGCCGCCCGGGTACGCGCATCGCAGCCGATGCTGGTGATCACCACGGCCAGCCACGCGCCACCCCAGTGCCGGGCCTGCGGGTTCAGTGCGGCATCCTGCCGGCGCTGACGTGCCAGTAGCCGCTCGGAGAGCCCGTAGCCGCTGGCCGAGCGGACCAGGTCCCCGGCGGCGACCAGCCGGGTCAACGCCACCCGCAGAGCGGTCTCCTTGATCTCGAAATCTGCGGTGAGACGGATCAATTCGGCCGCGGTGGCCGAGGCGGGGTGGGCACCCAGGAGTACCGACAACACCACGGAACGGGCTGTCATACGCACTGGTGTGGTTGGCATCGGCTGTAGTCCTAAACTCCGGAGGCCTGTCGGCCGTGGTCCCCGAACGGTTCGTCGCGGTGGCGCACCGCGTCGCGAAACCCGTGTGTCACCGCATCGGCGACGAACGCGTGCCCCTCCGGGGTGTGTCGGGCCACCCCGTCAAACACGGTACTGACCATCCGGCTGGTGGCGACACCCTGTTGCAGTAGCGCGGTGTTGAGCGCGAGTTTGGCCATGATCAGCTGGTTGACCGGCATGGCGGCGATGCGCGCCACCAGGCGTTCGGTGCGTTCGTCGAGTTCGGCCGGGTCGGGCGCCTCGATCGCCAGGCCCCATTCGGCGGCCTGGGCACCGGTGATGCAGTCCCCGGTGAGCAGCAGTCGCTTGGCGCGCTGGTCGCCGAGCCGGTGCGCCCACAGCCCGGCCGCCGGGATACCCCACACCCGGGTCGGCGGGTAGCCGATCTTGGCATCCGAGGCGGCGATCACCTGGTCGGCGTGCAAGGCGATGTCGGTACCGCCGGCCACGCAGTAGCCGTGGATCTTGACCACCGTCGGTTTGTCGGCGTGCATCAGCGAGGCGAAGCCGCGCACGAAGCGGCTCATCATCTGATAGTCGATCATCGGGTCCCACGGCTGGTCGGGGCGGTGGTTGGCGGCCTGGGTGTTGCCGTCGAGCACGCTGCCGCGGTAGTTCTCTGCGCCCGCGGACGACGAGCCTTCGGCGTATGCGCCCAGGTCGAAGCCGGCGCAGAATCCGGCGCCCCGGCCGGACACCAGGATCACGTGCACGTTCGGGTCCAGATCGGCCCGCTCCACCAGCGCCGACAGCTCCAGGGGCGTGTCGGCGGTGATCGCGTTGCCGTGCTCGGGGCGGTTGAAGGTGATTCGGGCGACCCGGTCGGCGACCTCGTAGGTCATCGTCCGGAGATTGTCGAATTCAACCGGGGCGATGTGGTGTCGCAACGTCTCCCCTACCTTTCGGTCGGCTCCGATAGGCCCGCGGCTCAGCCCTTGACCAGGGCCCGTTCGATGATCGGCCCGAGATCCAGTCCGGCGGGCATGGTGCCGAACGCGCCGCCCCAGCGGCCGCCGAACCGGGTCGCCAGGAACGCCTCGGCGACGGCCGGGTGACCGTGGCGCACCAGCAGGGCGCCCTGCAGCGCCAGGCAGATGTCCTCGGCGATCTTGCGGGCCAGGTAGGGCGCGCCGGCGGCGTCGTCGCCGAGGCCGGCGAGTTGACTCTTCAACGAGGTGACGTGCTGCTCGAGCCGGCGGTCCTGACCGGCCGGGCCGGCCAGCTCGTCGAAGAGCACGGCCACCGAGGCGGGCTGGGTAGCCAGGGCACGCAACGTGTCCAGGGCGCTGACGTTGCCCGAGCCTTCCCAGATGCCCATCAGCGGAGCTTCGCGGTACAGCCGCGGCATCAGGGTGTCCTCGATGTAGCCGTTGCCGCCCAGGCATTCCATCGCCTCGGCCGCGTGTGGGGTCGCCCGCTTGCACACCCAGTACTTGGTGGCGGCCAGGCCGATCCGGCGCAGTAGTCCCTCGCGTTCGTCGCCGCGGACGGCCTTGTCGGTGGCACCGGCCATCCGCATCGTGACCATGGTGGCCGCTTCGGCCTCCACCGCCAGGTCCGCCAGCACGTTGCGCATCAACGGCTGGTCGATCAGGTAGGCGCCGAACGCCTTTCGATGCTGGGCGTGATAGGTGGCGCGGGCTAGGCCCATCCGCATACTGGTGGCGCTACCCAGTGCGCAGTCCAGCCGGGTCAGGTTGACCATCTCGATGATCACCGAGACGCCGCGGCCCTCCTCGCCGACCAGCCATGCCGTCGCGCCGTCGTATTCGACTTCACTGGAGGCGTTGGCGTGGTTGCCGAGCTTGTCCTTGAGACGCTGCAACCGCATCCGGTTGCGGGTGCCGTCCGGCAGCACCCGAGGCAGGAAGAAGCAACTCAGGCCGCCGGGCGCCTGCGCCAGCACCAGGAACACGTCGCTCATCGGCGCGGAGGTGAACCATTTGTGCCCGGTCAGGGTGTAGCTGCCGTCGGCGTTGCGCACCGCCTGGGTGGTGCCGGCGCGCACGTCGGAGCCGCCCTGCTTCTCGGTCATCGACATGCCCGCGGTGATGCCGGCCTTGGCGGTCGGCACGTTGAGCACCGGGTCGTAGACTCGGCTGGTGAGCAGCGGCTCGTAGGTCTCGGCGAGTTCGTCGTTGTAGCGCAGTGCGGGCACGACGGCGTAGGTCATGGAGATCGGGCAGACGTGTCCCGGTTCGGCGGTCCACACCCCGGTGCCGGCGGCGCGCACCACGTGCGCGCCGGGTCGGGGATCGGCCCACGGCGCGGCGTGTAGGCCGTGGGCGATCGCGGCACGCATCAGCTCGTGGTAGGACGGGTCGTACTCGACTTCGTCGATCCGGTTGCCGACGACGTCGTGGGTATGCAGGACCGGCCGGTTCCGATTGGCCAGATCGCCCCAGCGTTGCACCTGTGGCGAACCGGAGAGCGCACCGAGGTCGGTGACCTCGTCGACGCCCCATTCGCCGCCTTCACGAACGAGGGCCTCCATGAGCACCGGCGACGACGCGGGGTTATAGCCTTCCAGGGGAAGTACCTGATTGGTGACGATGTGCGTGTCGGCCATAATCCGACTATTACAGATCATCCACGTATGCACAATGCGTGTAACCGAGGTGTGTCCGGACAGTCAGAAACGGCGGTTACGGCCCGGGGTCGGGAGGTTCCGGGTCGTAACCGCCGTCGTCTGTTCGGCGCCGGCCTAAAGGCTGCTCACTCCCGCCGGGCCACGACGGTTTCGTTCAGAATTGTCGCCCCTCCGACCCCTGAACGTGTGGGCGGCCTCCGCGGTCGCGGCGCCTGAACAAATAGTGCCACAGAACCAACCGATTGTCACCCATTAACTCCAAAAACAGACATAACGAATGTTTCAGGGTCGGTGGCGCGGACACCGGTAGCAGAATCGACGGCCCAGGTCGTTAACTCGGAACGGCTTCACCGCGATGCCGGACGACGGTCGTCTCGGTCAGCCCACCCGCTCCTTCAGGAACGCGATGTCGTCTTTGCGCCCCTCCTCGGAGGTCTCGCAGATCACCGGTGCACCGGCCGCCTTGACCACGGCGACCAGCAGGTCGGGGTCGATCTGTCCGGTGCCGAAGTTGGCGTGACGGTCCCGCCCCGAGCCCGGGGCGTCCTTGGAGTCGTTGCAGTGCACCAGATCGATGCGCCCGGTGATCGCCTTGATCCGCTCGACGGCGTCGGGCAGGGACTCGCCGGCCGCCCAGGTGTGGCAGGTGTCCAGGCAGAACCCGACGCCGGTGTCGCCGATGTGGTCCCACAATCGGGCGATGGTGTCGAAGTGCCGGGCCATCGCGTGGGAGCCGCCGGCGGTGTTCTCCAGATACACCGGCACCGTCGTCTCCAGTCGGTCCAGCGCCTTGCGCCACCGCACGAAGCCCGCCTGCGGGTCGTCGTCATCGGCGGTGACGTGTCCGCCGTGCACGATCACCGCCACCGCGCCGATATCGGCGGCGGCGTCGCAGGTCTGCTGCAGGTTGGTGCGCGACGGGATACGCACCTTGTTGTTGGGCGAGGCGACGTTGATCAGGTACGGCGCGTGGACGTAGATCGGCAGTGTCGCCGCCCGCAGCACTGCGGCGTCCTCACGCGGTTTCGGCGGCTTCCAGCTCTGCGGGTTGCCGAGGAATATCTGTACCGTGTCGGCACCCTCGGCTTCGGCCGCGGCCAACGGATTCTGCGGGCGCACATGGGATCCGATCAACACGGCGGCCAGCCTATCGTCCGCGCACAGCGTGGCGGACGGTCAGATCGGCATCCGATAGCCGAAGAACTCCTGATCCTCGTTGTAGCCGCCGTGGCCCTGACCTATGTGCGCGAATGTCTCCACGAACTCGATCTCGCCGACCCATTTGACCTGTTTGAAACCGAGCTCCACCTCGTTGCGCAATCGCAGTGGGGCGCCGTGGGTCTCGGTCAGCGGTTCACCGTTCATCTCGTAGGCGAGCAACGCCATCGGGTCACGCATGTGTTCGATCCGATGGCAATCGTAGTAGCGACCTTTGCCCGCCTCCGCGCCGTCGGCCAGCGAGTAGAAGACCACCCAGCGCGCCGACGGCAGCGGTCGCACGATATCGAGCAGATCCGACATCCGCACCCCACCCCATTTGGCGATGCCCGACCAGCCCTGGATGCAGTAGTGCTGGGTGATCTGCTCATGCTTGTCCATCGCGAGCAGCTCGGCAAAGCTCAGTTCGATCGGGTTCTCGACCAAACCACCGATCCGCAGGGTGTAATCGCGCCAACCACCGTCCCGCAGCCGGCGGTACTCCGGAGAGGTCGGCAACGCGCCGTTGGTCCAGAAGTACGGCGAGATGTCCTGCTCGGTGTAGGTCGCCCGGGGGTGGATCCATTCCATGAGGCCCTTGATCCACCCAACGGCGCGCCGCCCGACACGCTGCACGAGCCGCGGGTGGCGCAGGGTGAACGGCGAAGCCACCAACCACAGCATGACGATCACCGCCATGACGACGAGATAGATCACCAGCGCCCGGTTGGATTCGGTGTCGGTGCCGAACACGATGTGGTTCAGATTGCCGACGAAGCCGGTGGCATAGACCATCACGGTGTGCATCAGGATGAAGACGATCATCCAGACCAGGACCAGAAAGTGCAGCGACCGCGCGACCTGCCGGTTGGCCGGCCCGCTCGCCAATCCGAACCGCGCCGCGACCGCCGGGGCCTGCAGCATGCCGGTGATGAATGCCAGCGGAGCGAAGACGAACACCGTGAGGAAGTAGGCGATCAGCTGCAGACTGTTGTAGGCCTGGAAGCCGTCGTTGACGGGAAAATCCAGGGAAAGATACTGCACCGCGGTGGACAGCGCATGGGGGATCACGTCCCACGTCTGCGGGACGATGCGGCGCCACTGGCCGGTGGCGAACAACATGATGTAGAAGAACGCCCCGTTGAGCAGCCACAGTCCATCGAAGGTGAAGTGCCACCAGCGGGCCAAACCGATGGTGTGCCGGACACCGGGCAGTCCCACCCAGCCTGGCAGCGACACCGAATCGTCCTTGGCAGTCCACTCTTTCGTCGGATCGGTGGCGTGTAGTCGATCCGGCGGGATGGGGCCGCGCAACCGCAGCCAGGCGGTTCCCGGTGTGCTGCCGGGGTTCAGGTACAGCCGCGGATGATCCGCCAATATCTGCAGGCCGGCCCGAATGATGAACATCATGAAAACGAGGTTGAAAAGATGACTCCAGCGCAGCCAGGCCGGCAGTCCCGGTTCTATCTGCCCGCGGGGAGCCACCGTGCCCGGATAGCGCAGGATGAACTCCTGCATCCAGCCGTACTGCCGCAGATGATGCGCAATGGCAACGCCGAGGACCAGCGTCACCACGGTCAACGGCAGCAGCCACAGCGTGCTGAACCAGCGCCGTCCGATGCGCACCGACGGAACGCTGGCGGGCTGGTCGGGAATGCCGCCGGCCCAGTCACCTATCCGGATGCGTTCGCCCACGACCCATCTCCTATCACGCTGATCGCCACTCGGCATCCCTAGCGATCCGAAACCCCTTGCCCTGACTCACCGGTGCCGACCATGAAAGCCGACCGACTGTTGGTGAGGTAGTCGCGCGACCAGTTGGCAACCGCGTCGGTGCGCTGCGCCCACCTGGGCAACAGGGCGTCGTGGACGGCGAGCCAGCTCGCGAAAGCCAGTGGGCCGTCCAGTTGCTTTCGGCCCGTGCCGAGTTCGGCGACTGCCGCCCCGCGGCCGATCATCGCCATGAATCCTTTGTCGACGTAGTTGAAGGGCGTGCGAGGTTGGCCGTTGAGGTCGGCGACGATGTTCTTGCCCGCCCACTTGCCGGCCTGCATGGCAACCGCGCCGAGCTGTGGCAAGCTCTGCCCGTTTCCGTCGGGGATGTTGGCGGAGTCCCCCAGTGCATAGACACCCTCAGCGTTGGGGACGGTCAGGTCGGGGCTCACATCGAGGCGTCCGCCGCGGCCGGTAGGAAGCCCGGCGGTGCCGATGACCGACTGCGCCTTCAGTCCGCCCGCCCAGATGACGGTATCTGCCATCAGCGTTGATCCATCCGAGAGCACCACATGGTCCTCATGGATCTCGTTGACTCCCGTCTTGAGGTGGAACCGGACACCGAGCTGGTCCAGTTTCTCGTGCGCGTAGGCCTGCGACTTCGCCGAGAACGGCGCCAGCACGGTCGGTCCGAGGTCGACGAGGTGGACCGAGAACTGTTGAGCCACCTGGTCGGAAAAGTAATGCGGTACAACCCTCTTGAGCGCTTCGGCGATGGCGCCCGCAGTCTCGACGCCGGTCGGACCCCCGCCGACCACGACCACGCTGCGGGGCTCGGTGGTCGTGCCGTCGGCGAGTGCAGCGTCTCGATCGTCGAGCTCGGCAACGAGGGCGGACCCCAGCCTGGTGGCGTCATCGAGGGAGTACAGCGGGTAGCTGTATTCGGCGGCGCCCGGCGTGCCGAAGAAGTTGACTTCAGCGCCGGTGGCAAGCACCAGAATCCGGGACGAATAGGCGGTCCCGTCCGCGAGCGTCACCGAGCGATCACGTGCATTCACCGCCGTCACCTCGGCGGTGAGCACACGGACGCTCTTGTGCCGACGGAACAAGGTGCGCAACGGCGCCGCGACGTCGGTGCCCGGAAGTTGCGCCGTGGCAACTTGATACAGCAGCGGCTGGAACTGCTGATAGTTGTTCCGGTCGATCAGCAATGTCCGCACGCCTGCTTTGCCAAGGAATTTCGTGGCGGCCACGCCGGCGAATCCGCCGCCGACGACGATCACATCATAGGTAGTCGATTCGTTTGAGGTTGTTCTGGCCGACACCTAGGACCCCTTTTTGTTGTGCCGGAAAACCGTTTTCGTTGTACCGGACGGTTTGCGGACGCTCCTGTGATTGGATCATCTCTACCATGACGAACGTTAAACACCTCACAGTTCTCGGCACCGGTGTCCTCGGATCGCAGATCGCCTTCCAATCCGCCTACCACGGCAAGACCGTCACCGCCTACGACATCAACGACGATATTCTGGTCAAGGCGAAGGAACGTGCCGCGGAACTGGCGAAGACCTATCTCGCCGAAATTCCCGGCGCCACACAGGAGTCGGTCGACGCCGCGCTCGGCAGGCTGTCGTTCACCTCCGATCTGGCGGTGGCAGCGGGTGAAGCCGACCTGGTCATCGAAGCCGTTCCCGAGGTTGCCAAGATCAAGGAAGACACCTTCGCCAGGCTGAACGACGTAGCACCGTCGGCCACCATCTTCGCCACCAACTCCTCCACGTTGTTGCCCAGTCAGATCGCCCCGTCGAGCGGGCGAGAAGACCGTTTCCTGGCGATGCACTTCGCCAACCGGGTCTGGCAGTTCAACACCTGCGAGATCATGGGCACGCCGAACACCAGCAAGGAAACGTTCGACACCGCGGTGCAGACGGCCACCGAGATCGGCATGGTGCCGATTCCGATGCACAAGGAGAAGGCCGGCTACCTGCTCAACTCGATCCTGGTGCCCTGGTTGGCGGCGGCCGCAGAGCTCGCCGCCGGCGACTATGCCGACCCCCAGGCCGTCGACCAGGTGTGGAAGATCGCGACCGGTTCGCCGCTCGGGCCGTTCCAGATCTACGACATCATCGGGCTCAACACCCCGTACAACATCATGATGTCCGGCGACGCCGACCAGCAGAAGCTCGGGGCGTGGCTCAAGGAGAACTACATCGACAAGGGTCGCCTCGGTCAGTCCAGCGGCCACGGCTTCTACGACTACACGTCGTAGACAGCGCCAGCACGTCCCGAAATATCACCGAACCTCATTTAAGGGGATACATGCGTCACGATGCCGGTAACTACGAAGCATTCGCACGGCCGCGCAAACCAGCCGGGGTCGATGACAAGACCGCATGGTTCGTCGGATCGGGCCTCGCGTCACTGGCCGGGGCTGCCTTCCTGATCCGCGACGGCCAGATGGCCGGCGACAAGATCACGATCTTCGAAGAGCTCGACCTTCCGGGCGGTGCACTCGACGGCATAAAAGAGCCGAAAAAGGGCTTCGTGATCCGCGGTGGGCGCGAGATGGAGAACCACTTCGAGTGTCTCTGGGACCTGTTCCGGTCGATCCCGTCACTGGAGGTCGAGGGGGCGAGCGTCCTCGATGAGTTCTACTGGCTCAACAAAGACGACCCGAACTTCTCGCTGTGCCGCGTCACGGAAAAGCAGGGCCGGGACGCCCACACCGACGGCAAGTTCGATATGGACGACGCCTCGCAGAAAGACCTGGTCAGAGCTTTCCTTGCCACCCGCGAGGAGATGGAGAACGTCAAGATCAACGAGTTCTTCAGCAAAGAGTTCCTGGCGAGCAATTTCTGGCTGTACTGGCGCACCATGTTCGCCTTCGAAGAGTGGCACAGCGCGCTGGAGATGAAGCTGTACCTGCACCGCTTCATCCACCACATCAAAGGCCTGCCCGACCTGTCGACACTGAAGTTCACCAAGTACAACCAATACGAGTCACTGGTGCTGCCGCTCTACACCTGGCTGCTCGACCAGGGCGTGAACTTCCGATTCTCGACGACCGTCACCGACGTTGACTTCGACATCGACGGCACCCGCAAGCGGGCCACCGCCATCCACTGGGTCAGCAACGGCGAGCGGGGGTCCACCCCGCTGTCCGACGACGACCTGCTGTTCATCACGATCGGATCACTCACCGAGAACTCCGACGAGGGCGACCATCACACTCCGGCCAAGACCAACCGCGGGCCCGCCCCGGCCTGGGATCTGTGGCGCACCATCGCCGCGAAGGATCCGGCCTTCGGGCGTCCCGACGTGTTCGCCGGTGACATCGACGCCACCAAGTGGGAGTCGTGCACCGTCACCACCTTGGACGAACGCATCCCGGAGTACATCCGCAAGATCTGCAAGCGCGATCCGTTCAGCGGCAAGGTGGTAACCGGCGGCATCGTCACCGCGCGGGATTCGAGTTGGTTGATGAGTTGGACCGTCAACCGGCAACCGCACTTCAAGCAGCAGCCGAAGGAGCACATCGTCGTCTGGGTGTACGCGCTGATCTCCGATGTTCCCGGTGACTACGTCAAAAAGTCGATCTCCGAGTGCACCGGTGAGGAGATCACCCGCGAGTGGCTGTACCACATGGGCGTACCACCGAATCAGATCGACGAGCTCGCCGCCACCGGCGCCAAGGCGGTCCCGTGCATGATGCCCTACGTCACGGCGTTCTTCATGCCGCGGCAGGCCGGCGATCGTCCCGACGTGGTGCCCGCCGGTTCCGTCAACTTCGCCTTCATCGGCCAGTTCGCCGAAAGTCCCACGCGCGACTGCATCTTCACCACCGAGTACTCGGTGCGCACCCCGATGGAGGCGGTGTACACGCTGCTCGACATCGAGCGCGCCGTCCCCGAGGTGTTCGGTTCGACCTACGACGTCCGGCACCTGCTCAATGCGACATCGCGGCTGCGGGACGGCGCCGAGATCGACTTGCCCGGCCCGCACTTCCTGCGCGAACGCCTGTACAACAAGTTTCAGGACAACGAGGTCGGCAAGCTGCTCGTCGACTACCACCTGATCGGACAACCGACGAAGAAGTAGACCACAGCCACCGACAACAAGTCTCCGCCTCCCGGCGGGAGGCGGAGACGAGAAAAGCCCCGGGGCACACCCCGGGGCTTCTCTCGTCTGTGACTAGCGGTAGTCGCTGTACCCGTAGTCGTCCAGCGGCACCGCGGCACCGGTGGCGGCACCGAAGTCCGGGCTGTAGTACTGATCCTCGTAGGACGGGATCGTGTACGCAGCGGCCCGGGCCTCCTCGGTGGGCTGCACCGCGATGTTGCGGTACCGGTTGATTCCGGTGCCGGCCGGGATCAGCTTGCCGATGATCACGTTCTCCTTCAGGCCCTGCAGCTTGTCGCTGCGGCAGTTGATCGCCGCATCGGTCAGCACGCGGGTGGTCTCCTGGAAGGAGGCCGCCGACAACCACGAGTCGGTGGCCAGCGACGCCTTGGTGATACCCATCAGCACCGGACGGCCCGCCGCGGGCTCGCCGCCCTCGGCGACGACCCGACGGTTCTCGGTCTCGAACTCGGCCCGCTCGGTCAGCGAACCGGGCAGGAACTCCGTGGCACCCGAGTCGATGATGGTCACCCTGCGCAGCATCTGCCGGACGATCACCTCGATGTGCTTGTCGTGGATCGACACACCCTGGGCCCGGTAGACCTGCTGGACCTCGTTGACCAGGTGGATCTGCACCTCGCGGGGGCCCTGCACACGCAGCACCTCGTGCGGGTCCGCCGAGCCCTCCATGAGCTGTTGGCCGACCTCGACGTGGTCACCGTCGGCCAGCAACCGCTCCGAGCCGTCCTCGTGCTTGAACACCCGCAGGCGCTGACGCTTGGGGAGCTTGTCGTAGACCACTTCCTCGCCACCGTCGTCCGGCACGATCGTGATCTTGTAGAACTTCTCGCCCTCTTCGAGCTGCACCCGTCCGGCGACGTCGGCGATCGGCGCCTTGCCGCGCGGGATACGCGCCTCGAACAGCTCCTGCACACGCGGCAGACCGCCGGTGATGTCGTCACCGACACCACCCTGGTGGAAGGTACGCATGGTCAGCTGGGTACCGGGCTCACCGATGGACTGCGCGGCGACGATGCCGACGGCCTCACCGATATCGACCAGCTTGCCGGTGGCCATCGAGCGGCCGTAGCAGGTGGCACACACGCCGGTACCGGTGGCGCAGGTCAGCACCGAACGCACCTTGACCTGCGAGATACCGGCCGCCAGCGCCGCTTCGATCGCCGGGTCGCCCAGGTCGTGGCCACGCTCGACCACGACGTTGCCCTTGGCGTCCGCCGCGTCGACCGCCAACGTACGGGCGTACGCCGAGGTCTCGATGAACGGGTTGCGGATCAGCGATCCGTCGGCCTGGACCTCCGCCAGCTCGACCATGATGCCCCGCTCGGTGCCGCAGTCGTGCTCGCGCACGATCACGTCCTGGCTGACGTCGACCAGACGACGCGTCAGGTAACCCGAGTCAGCGGTACGAAGAGCGGTGTCCGCCAAGCCCTTACGGGCACCGTGGGTGTTGATGAAGTACTCCAGCACGGTCAGGCCCTCACGGAACGAGGACTTGATCGGACGCGGGATGAACTCACCCTTGGGGTTGGTCACCAGACCCTTCATGCCGGCCAGCGTCCGGGTCTGGGTGAAGTTACCCGTCGCACCGGAGTCGACGATCGTGATGATCGGGTTGTCGCTCGGGTAGTGGTCACGCAGCGCCTGACCCACTTCCTCGGTGGCTTCCTTCCAGATCTCCACCAGCGCCTCGTTGCGCTCTTCGCGGTTGAGGGCACCACGCTGGAACTGCTTCTCCAGCTTGTCGGCACGCTCCTCGTAGGAGTCGAGGATCTCCTTCTTGCGCGGCGGCACCAGCACGTCGGCCATCGAGACCGTGACACCCGAACGCGTGGCCCAGTAGAAGCCGGCGTCCTTGAGCTTGTCGACGGTCTGGGCGACCACGATCATCGGGTAGCGCTCGGCCAGGTCGTTGATGATGACGGCCTGAACCTTCTTGTGCATCTGCTTGTTCACGAACGGGTACCCGGTGGGCAGCAGTTCGTTGAACATCACCCGGCCCAGCGTGGTCTCGGCGGTCCAGGCGTTGCCCGGGCGCCAACCGTTCTCGCCGAACAGCTCGGTCTCCAGCTCGGCCGGCGGCCGCAGCTGGTCGACACGCACCTTGATCCGGGCCCGCACACTCAGCGAACCGCGGTCGACGGCCATGATCGCCTCGGCCGGCGAGGAGTACACACCGGTCTCCGCGGAGTCCTTGGTGGCCGGGGTGAACTCGCCTGTGTCACCTTCGATCTCGGTGGTCAGGTAGTACAGACCGGTCACCATGTCCAGACGCGGCATGGCCAGCGGCCGACCCGAAGCCGGCGACAGGATGTTGTTACTCGACAGCATCAGGATGCGGGCCTCGGCCTGCGCCTCGGCGCTCAGCGGTAGGTGCACGGCCATCTGGTCACCGTCGAAGTCGGCGTTGAAGGCCTCACACACCAGCGGGTGCAGCTGAATAGCCTTGCCCTCCACCAGCTGCGGCTCGAAGGCCTGGATACCCAGGCGGTGCAGGGTGGGTGCACGGTTGAGCAGCACCGGGTGCTCGGAGATGACCTCTTCGAGGACGTCCCACACCTGCGGACGCTGCCGCTCCACCATCCGCTTGGCGCTCTTGATGTTCTGCGCGTGGTTCAGGTCGACCAGACGCTTCATCACGAACGGCTTGAACAGCTCCAGCGCCATCAGCTTCGGCAGACCGCACTGGTGCAGCTTGAGCTGCGGGCCGACCACGATGACCGAACGGCCCGAGTAGTCGACACGCTTGCCGAGCAGGTTCTGCCGGAACCGGCCCTGCTTGCCCTTGAGCAGATCCGACAGCGACTTCAGCGGACGGTTGCCCGGACCGGTGACCGGCCGGCCACGACGACCGTTGTCGAACAGCGCGTCGACGGACTCCTGCAGCATCCGCTTCTCGTTGTTGACGATGATCTCGGGGGCGCCGAGGTCGATCAGTCGCTTGAGGCGGTTGTTGCGGTTGATGACCCGGCGGTACAGGTCGTTGAGGTCGCTGGTGGCGAACCGGCCACCGTCGAGCTGCACCATCGGCCGCAGCTCCGGCGGGATCACCGGCACGGCGTCGAGCACCATGCCCATCGGGGAGTTGCCCGACTGCTGGAATGCGGCGACCACCTTGAGACGCTTGAGGGCGCGAAGCTTCTTCTGCCCCTTGCCGTTCTTGATGATGTCGCGCAGCGACTCCGCCTCGGCGTCGATGTCGAAGGTCTCGATCAGCTTCTGGATCGACTCGGCACCCATCGCACCGGTGAAGTACTCGCCGTAGCGGTCCACCAGCTCGCGGTAGACGGTCTCGTCGACGATCAGCTGCTTGGGAGCCAACTTGACGAAGGTGTCCCAGATGTTCTCCAGGCGGTCCAGCTCACGCTGGGCACGGTCACGCAGCTGACGCATCTCGCGCTCGCCGCCGTCGCGAACCTTGCGGCGCACATCGGCTTTCGCACCTTCGGCCTCCAGCTCGGCCAGGTCGGCCTCGAGCTTCTGGGCGCGGGCTTCCAGGTCGGCGTCGCGCTGGTCCTCGACGGCCTTCTTCTCGACGACCATCTCGGCTTCCAGCGTGGACAGCTCGTTGTGGCGCATCTCGGTGTCGACGCTGGTGATCACGTAGGCCGCGAAGTAGATGATCTTCTCGAGGTCCTTGGGCGCCAGGTCGAGCAGGTAGCCCAACCGCGACGGCACACCCTTGAAGTACCAGATGTGCGTGACCGGGGCGGCCAGTTCGATGTGGCCCATCCGCTCACGACGCACCTTGGCCCGGGTCACCTCGACGCCACAGCGCTCACAGATGATGCCCTTGAAGCGCACGCGCTTGTACTTGCCGCAGTAGCACTCCCAGTCGCGAGTCGGTCCGAAGATCTTCTCGCAGAACAGGCCGTCCTTTTCCGGCTTGAGCGTGCGGTAGTTGATGGTTTCCGGCTTCTTGACCTCACCGTAGGACCATTGCCGGATGTCTTCCGCGGTCGCCAGGCCGATGCGGAGCTCATCGAAGAAGTTGACGTCGAGCACGTAACTCCCTTTCCCCTTGCGGGTTTAGTAGCCAATAACTAGTCGAGGGTCAGGACAACTACGCGAGATCCTCGACCGAAGCGGATTCGTTGCGGGACAGGTTGATTCCCAGGTTCGCGGCAGCCCGCTCCAGGTCCTCGTCCTCACCTTCGCGCAGCTCGATCGCCGCACCGTCCTTCGCCAGCACCTCGACGTTGAGGCAGAGCGACTGGAGCTCCTTGAGCAACACCTTGAACGACTCGGGAATACCCGGCTCGGGGATGTTCTCGCCCTTGACGATGGCCTCGTAGACCTTGACGCGCCCGACGGTGTCGTCGGATTTGATCGTCAACAGCTCCTGCAGCGTGTACGCCGCACCGTAGGCCTGCATAGCCCAGCACTCCATCTCACCGAAGCGCTGGCCACCGAACTGCGCCTTACCACCGAGCGGCTGCTGGGTGATCATCGAGTACGGGCCGGTGGAGCGGGCGTGGATCTTGTCGTCCACCAAGTGGTGCAGCTTCAGGATGTACATGTAGCCGACGGTCACCGGGTACGGGAACGGCTCACCGGAGCGACCGTCGAACAGCATCGCCTTGCCGTCGCCGTTGACCATGACCTCGCCGTCGCGGTTGGCCAGCGTCGAGGACAGCAGCCCCTGCAGCTCCTCTTCCTGCGCGCCGTCGAACACCGGGGTCGCGGTGCGGGTGTCCGGGCCGGCCGAGTACAGCTCCTCGGGGAGCTTCTCGGCCCAGTCCGGCACGCCGGCCGCCACATCGATGTTCCAGCCGGTCTTGGCGATCCAGCCCAGGTGGGTCTCCAGGATCTGACCGATGTTCATACGACGCGGCACACCGTGGGTGTTCAAGATGATGTCGACCGGGGTGCCGTCCGGCAGGAACGGCATGTCCTCGACCGGCAGGATCTTGCCGATAACACCCTTGTTGCCGTGCCGGCCGGCCAGCTTGTCACCGTCGGAGATCTTGCGCTTCTGCGCGACGTAGACGCGCACCAGCTCGTTGACCCCGGCGGGCAGCTCGTCGTCGTCTTCGCGGGAGAACACCCGGATGCCGATGACCTTGCCGGACTCGCCGTGCGGCACCTTCAGCGAGGTGTCGCGGACCTCGCGGGCCTTCTCACCGAAGATCGCCCGCAGCAGCCGCTCCTCGGGGGTCAGCTCGGTCTCACCCTTGGGGGTCACCTTGCCGACCAGGATGTCACCGTCGCGGACCTCGGCGCCGATGCGGACGATGCCGCGCTCATCAAGATCGGCGAGGACTTCGTCCGAGACGTTCGGGATGTCCCGGGTGATCTCCTCGGCGCCCAGCTTGGTGTCGCGGGCGTCGATCTCGTGCTCCTCGATGTGGATCGAGGTCAGCACGTCCTCCTCGACCAGCCTGTTGGACAGGATGATCGCGTCCTCGTAGTTGTGACCCTCCCACGGCATGATCGCCACGAGCAGGTTCTTGCCCAGGGCCATCTCACCGTTGTCGGTGCACGGACCGTCGGCGATCACCTGGCCGGCCTCGACACGCTGCCCGGCGTCGACGATCGGACGCTGGTTGGCGCAGGTGCCGTGGTTGGACCGGTTGAACTTGCGCATCCGGTAGGTCTGCCGGGTGCCGTCGTCGGCCATCACCGTGACGTAGTCGGCGGACACCTCTTCGATGACACCGGTCTTGTCGGCGACGATCACGTCGCCGGCGTCGATCGCGGCACGCAGTTCCATGCCGGTACCCACCAGCGGCGCCTCGCTGCGCACCAGCGGAACCGCCTGACGCTGCATGTTGGCACCCATCAGGGCACGGTTGGCGTCGTCGTGCTCGAGGAACGGGATCATGGCCGTGGCCACCGACACCATCTGGCGCGGCGAGACGTCCATGTAGTCGACCTCGGACGACGACACGTACTCGACCTCGCCGCCCTTACGGCGGACCAGCACGCGCTCCTCGGTGAAGCGGCCGTCGGCCTCCAGCGGCGAGTTGGCCTGCGCCACGATGTGGCGGTCCTCCTCGTCGGCGGTCAGGTACTCGATGTCGTCGCTGACCACACCGTCGTTGACCTTGCGGTACGGCGTCTCGATGAACCCGAACGGGTTGACCCGCGCATACACCGACAGCGACCCGATCAGACCGATGTTCGGGCCTTCCGGGGTCTCGATCGGACACATCCGGCCGTAGTGGCTCGGGTGCACGTCACGGACTTCCAGGCCGGCCCGCTCGCGGGACAGACCACCGGGCCCCAGCGCCGACAGACGACGCTTGTGGGTCAGACCCGACAGCGGGTTGTTCTGGTCCATGAACTGGGAGAGCTGGCTGGTGCCGAAGAACTCCTTGATGGCGGCGACCACCGGGCGGATGTTGATCAGGGTCTGCGGCGTGATGGCCTCGACGTCCTGGGTGGTCATCCGCTCGCGGACCACGCGCTCCATCCGGGACAGACCGACCCGGATCTGGTTCTGGATCAGCTCGCCGACGGTACGCAGCCGGCGGTTACCGAAGTGGTCGATGTCGTCGACCTCGACGGGAACCTCGACGCCGCCGGGCACCGTCATGGTGACCGAGACGCCGTCCTGAGCGGCCTGGTGCAGACGCACCAGGTACTCGATGGTGGCCACGATGTCCTCTTCGGTCAGCGTGGTCGGCTGCGACTCACCCGGGTTGGCGGTCAGGCCCAGCTTCTTGTTGATCTTGTAGCGGCCGACCCGCGCCAGGTCGTAGCGCTTCTCCTTGAAGAACAGGTTCTCCAGCAGTGCCTGCGCGGACTCCTTGGTGGGGGGCTCGCCCGGACGCAGCTTGCGGTAGATGTCCAGCAGCGCTTCGTCGGGGCTGGCGGCGTTGTCCTTCTCCAGCGTCGACATCATGATCTCGGAGAAGCCGAACCGCTCGCGGATCTGCTCGGAGGTCCAGCCCAGCGCCTTGAGCAGGATGGTGACCGGCTGGCGGCGCTTACGGTCGATCCGGACGCCGACCAGGTCGCGCTTGTCGACGTCGAACTCCAGCCAGGCACCGCGGCCGGGGATCACCTTGACCGAGTGCAGCGTCTTCTCGGTCGACTTGTCGATGTTGGCGTCGAAGTACACGCCCGGCGAACGCACCAGCTGGGAGACGACGACACGCTCGGTGCCGTTGATGATGAAGGTGCCCTTCTCGGTCATCATCGGGAAGTCACCCATGAACACCGTCTGGCTCTTGATCTCGCCGGTGTTGTTGTTGATGAATTCCGCGGTGACGAACAGCGGCGCCGCATACGTCATGTCCTTGTCGCGGCATTCCTCCACCGCGGCCTTGACGTCGTCGAACCGGGGGTCGGAGAACGACAGCGACATCGAGCCGGAGAAGTCCTCGATCGGGGAGAGCTCCTCGAGCACCTCCTCGAGACCACCCTTGGGCGCGGCACCGGTCTGCTGCGTCATCTTCTCGCGCCATTCCGGCGCCCCGATCAGCCACTGGAACGAGTCGGTCTGCACGTCGAGCAGACCCGGAACCTCGAGGGGTTCACGCAGCTTGGCGAAGGAGACCCGGTTCGGGGCCCCGGGGACGGAACTATTGGGAGAATTCTGGTTCGTCTTGCTCTGGCGGGAGACTGCCAAGATGCGTCCTTCCAGCACCTAATGCGGCCAGCGGATTCCGGTTCTCACCGGGCCCCGTTCGCTGCGAATATCGACCGTTGGTTCGGCTGGCGAACGCTCTGTCCGGTCTCACGCACAGCCAAAACACGGCGTCACAAGCCTGAAACGAGCCAACAAACGCGACTCAAGCTGGTACTGCGGTGTCAGATGCGGGTAAGGGATGGGCAGGAGGAAGCCAGCGCAACGTCCAACAATAGCGCAGGCTCACGCAATCCTCAACTGCCGCGACCGGGGGCCCCTGTCCGATGCCGACCCGGCCTCCGCCGGACTCCCCGCACGTGTGCTGCTGAACAGATTGGACCGTTTACGTCCGTCCGTCAAGAGCTGACACGGCTTGGAACCGGCATCGTCGAGGCGCGGGCTCAGCCCTGGGACGTCGGGAGGGACGCGGTGGGAGCCTCTTCGTCCGCGGGGAACTCGTGCACCGCGTACTTGTGGGTGCCCTCCAGCTCGTCGCGGATGGCGGCCTGGGCGTTGGGCGGCAGGGTGTGCAGGATCTCGCGCACCCGGGCCTGACGCCGACCGACGGCCTTGCGCTCCGGCAGGCCGGGGGTCGCGCTCAGCTGCGGCGGCACGCCCTCGATCTCCTCGACGCCGCCGTCGCTCTGGCCGGCCGCGATCATCGCTTCCTCGGCCGCGGCGGTCGCCTGGTCCTTCTCCTCGGACATGCCGATCGGGCCGATCCGGCGCCCGTTGAGGAACTGGCGCACCACCGGCTCGTCGGAGGTCAGCAGCACCTCGCGCGGCCCGAACATCACCAGCTCCTTGCGGAACAGCATGCCGATGTTGTCCGGCACGGTGCGGGCGATGTTGATGTTGTGCGTCACGATCAGGATGGTGGCGTCGATCTGCGCGTTGATGTCGATCAGCAGCTGGCTCAGGTACGCGGTACGGACCGGGTCCAGACCGGAGTCCGGCTCGTCGCAGAGGATGATCTGCGGGTCGAGGACCAGGGCGCGGGCCAGGCCGGCACGCTTGCGCATACCGCCGGAGATCTCGCCGGGGAACTTGTAGCCGTCGTTGGGCATACCGACCATCTCGAGCTTCTCCATGACGATGTCACGGATTTCCTTCTCGGACTTCTTGGTGTGCTCACGCAGCGGGAAGGCGGTGTTGTCGTAGATGTTCATCGACCCGAACAGGGCGCCGTCCTGGAACAGCACACCGAACAGGGTGCGGATCTCGTAGAGCTCCTTGGCGGAGCACTGCAGGATGTCGGTGCCGTCGATGGTGATCGAGCCGCGCTCGGGGCGCAGCAGGCCGATCAACGACTTCAGGAACACGGATTTACCGGTACCGGAGGGTCCCAGCAGAACGCTGACCTCGCCCTTGGGAATGGTCATGGTGACGTCTTCCCAAATTCGGGCCGCTCCGAACGACTTGGTAAGCCCCTGTACCTCGATGGCGACACCCATTAGTGAGGTCCTTCCGCAACGTCTGGTGATGCCACGACTGGCTTGTGGCTTGGGCCACTGTAGCGCACAGGTGCGATGTGTATCGTCGGTCCGCCTCAGTCGACAGGTGTCCAATTGCCGTGGAAGCCCATCGGAACCCGTTGCGGCAGGTGCACGGTGGCCACCGCCTCACAGGTGGCGGCGTCCAGGATGACCAATTGGCCCTCGTCGTCGCCGCGGTGGTAACCCATCCCGATCAGGATGCCGTCGTCCTCGGCCGGGTCCTCGGTCGGGCCCCCCGGCCTGGGCACGAACGACATCTCCCCCAGCACCAATCGGGGATCCAGCGGTGCGGTGATGCTGGTACCGGTCCGGTAGTCGTGTTTGTAGAGCGCGGTCGACATCGGCGTCCGGTCCCCGCCGACGAAGCCGCCGTTGATGCCGACGGCGTAGCCGAAGCGGTGTTTGGCCCCCAGCAGCGATTCGTTGATCCGGGGGAACTCCTGCGGCCGGTCGTCGCGGCCCTCGGTGCTGACCGCGCCGGTGTCGAGGTTGATCGTCCAGCGGTGCAGTGCCGGCGGGGCGTCGCCGGGACCGCGGCGGTCGGCGTCGAACACCTTGTCGTAACGCACCACGTCGAGTATCAGCAGTTCCTGACCGGTGGGCGAGACCTCGGAGTAGGCGTTGAGCGGATGGAAGACGTAGCAGGGCTCCACGTCGAACCACCGGACCTTCGGCTCCCCTTCCCGCGGCAGCACCCCGATCCGGGCCGGGTAGCCGGGGTTCCAGGCGTAGGGCAGCCCAGCGGCGGGCCGATCGTCGCGGTTGACCATCGCGACGACCGGGTCGGGCACCCGCACCCGTCCCACCAGCCTGCTCAGCACCCGTCCGGCCGGGGCCTTGAGCCAGCGCGGCATGCTCGCCGGCAGGACCTGTGCCGAATCGAAGGTGACCGGCAGGTCGTAGACCACCACGTACTTCTCCGTCAGCGAGAAGTCGTGCATCATCGGCGAGCCGGTGACCTCGATGTCGACGGTGCGCCGGGCCCGCCCGGCGGTGTCGATCACCGAGTACTGCACGGTGTTGCCGCGGGCGAAGGAGTAGGACACCGCGTGCAGCTCGCCGGTGGCGGGGTCGCGGTGCGGGTGCGCGGTGTAGCCGCCGGCCAGGGTGCCGTCGAAGTCGCAGGTACCGACCGTGTCGAGGTCCTCGGTGAGTTCGTAGTTGGCCACCCCGCCCTCGACCAGGGCGAGCGTCTTCCCGGCGTGGCCGAGCACGTTGGTGTTGGGGCCGACGGACTGCATTCCGGCGCGGATGTCGATGCGCTCCGGCCGTGGTTCGCCCAGTGCCGCGCAGACCGCGGGGGTGCGCACCCACCGGTTGCGGTACCAGTGCGCCCGGCCCTGCCCCAGCGCCACGCCGTGCACCATCGGGTCACCGGTGAACCAGTGATAGGTGGCGGGATCGACCGCGGCGACCGGGTTGGGCCCGTTGCGCAGGTAGCGGCCGTCGAGGTAGTCCGGGATCGTGCCGGTGACGCGCAGTTCGGTGACGGTCACCTCGGCGCCGACGGGGGCGAGGACGTCTTCGAGGTACGGGTTCCCCGGCGACGACGCGCGGGTGGTCTCGATGGTCATGCGAACCTCCCATAACGTTGTTATTTCATCGTTATGAGGACAGTACGCCGACTGTGCGACGATGGCAACCGTGACGTCGCAACCCGCGCGGACGGTTCGCGATGATCTGCTGGCCGCGGCACTGGACCTGCTCGACGAGCACGGGCCCGACGCCCTGCAGACCCGCAAGATCGCCGCCGCCGCGAACACCTCGACCATGGCCGTCTACACGCATTTCGGCGGAATGCCGCAGCTGATCGCGGCGGTCACCGACGAGGGCCTGCGGCAGTTCGAGGTGGCGCTGACGCTGACGCCCACCGAGGACCCGGTGGCGGATCTGCTGGCCACCGGGATCGCCTACCGCGATTTCGCGATCAGCCGACCGCACCTGTACCGATTGATGTTCGGCAGCACCAGCGCGCACGGCATCAACGCCCCGGCCCACAACATGCTCACCCTCGGTACCGCCCAGATCGACCTCGAGGTGCCCAGCTTCGCCCACGTGGTGCGCGGCGTACAGCGCGCGATGGCGGCCGGCCGACTCACGGTGACCGACGACGCCGGCGTGGTGGCCGCCGCGGCGCAGTTCTGGACGGTCATGCACGGCTTCATGATGTTGGAGCTGGCCGGGTTCTTCGGCGACGACACCGACAGCCTCACCGCGGCGGCACACGTGCTGAGCCCGATGACCCTGAGCCTGTTGGCCGCACTCGGCGACACCCCGGAGCGGGCCGCGCAGTCGCTGGCCGCGGCGGGCGCCCGGGCCCTACCCGCCCCCGAATAGCAGAAACCCCCGGAACCTCGCGGTTCCGGGGGTTTCGACCGTAAAACGAATTACTTGACGGTGACCGTGGCGCCGGCAGCCTCGAGCTTGGCCTTGGCGTCCTCGGCGGCCTCCTTGGCGACCTTCTCCAGCAGCGGCTTGGGGGCGCTGTCGACCAGGTCCTTGGCTTCCTTGAGGCCCAGGCCGGAGACGATCTCGCGGACCACCTTGATCACGCCGATCTTCTTCTCGCCGGCCGACTCCAGAATGACGTCGAACTCGGACTGCTCCTCGCCGGCCTCAGCGGCGGCGGGGGCGGCACCACCGGCGGCGGCGACGGCGACCGGAGCCGCAGCGGTGACGTCGAAGGTCTCTTCGAACTGCTTCACGAACTCCGAGAGCTCCAGCAGGGTCATCTCTTTGAAGACGTCGAGCAGCTCTTCGGTGGAAATTTTGGCCATGATTTCGGTCCTTTCTGATTCCGGTTAGGGAAGTTGGGTTTGGGGTTGTGCCGGATTATTCGGCGGCGTCGGCCGGAGCTTCGGCAGCTTCGGTCTCGGCGGGAGCCTCGGCCGCGGCCTCGGCGGGAGCTTCGGCCGCGGGGGCCGGTGCGGCCTCGGCGGGCTTCTTCTCCTGCAGGGCAGCCGCCAGGCGAGCCATCTGCGACGCCGGAGCGGCGAACAGACCGGCGGCCTTGGACAGGTTGCCCTTCATGGCACCGGCCAGCTTGGCCAGCAGCACCTCGCGCGACTCCAGGTCGGCGATGCGCTCGACTTCGGCGACGGACAGCGCGCGGCCGTCCATGTAGCCGCCCTTGACGATCAGCGCCTTGTTGTCCTTGGCGAACTTCTTGATGGCCTTGGCCGCGTCGACCGGTTCACCCTTGATGAACGCGATCGCGGTCGGGCCGGCGAAGAGCTCGTCGAGCCCCTCCATGCCGGCTTCCGCAGCCGCCAGTTTGACCAGGGTGTTCTTCGCCACCGCGTAGGTTGCCGAGTCGCCGAGCGAGCGCCGAAGCTCCGCCAGGTTCGCAACCGTCAGACCGCGGTACTCGGTGATCACGGTGGCGGTCGAGCCGTTGAACTGCTCGACGATCTCCGCGACGGCGGCGGTCTTGTCAGCCCGCGCCATGCATACCTCCTCGGTGTGGCTAGTACTTGTCTCAAGCGAGCCACCCGGGAAAAACGAACGCCCCGACGCAGGATGCGGTCGGGGCGGATATGCCGGCTGGGCCGGCGCCTCGTCCTCCTGCGTGGGCCGCCGGGATGTTTCCCGGACCTTCAGCCGATTACTCGGCAACCGACGGTCTTCGGTGGATCGTCACACACCATAGCCCGGCGAGGGCCGATCAGCCAAAACGCGCACCCGCCCCAATTCACCCCATGGCCAGCAGCACCCAGATCACCACCAGCACCGCGGCCCGCAATGCGTGCAGGCGATCCCAGCGTGCCGCGAGGTCCCGGGAGACGTCGCCGGGAGCCGACCATGCCGCGATGCGGTTGTTGATCGGCACCAGCACCGCGACGGTAGTCACGATCACCACCACCAGCAATGCCGCGGCAGCCCCGATGAGCCGACTGCGCGTCGTCACGCCCGCGGCCACCAGCAGCACGAAAGACGCGATGTACCAGAACGGCATCACCTTGCCCAGCAGTCGCGCACTTTCGCTTCGCACGGACCGAAAGCCGTCGTCGGGAAGGCGACCCGTGATCGGGTGCAGCACCGCGGCTACCGCGAACTCCACCCCCACCATCGGGCCCAGGACTGCCATGGCCATCGCCGCGAGATTCGTCACCATGGCGCCACCCTCCGCGCTATGCTGACAAAAAACAAGGTACTGACAACTTTGTCAGCGTACCTGCGGGGCTGGGAGCTGCGATGACGGTGGCAAAAAATGTGGCGAGTGCCTGCCCGATAGATGCCGCGCTCTCGGTGGTCGACGGACGCTGGAAGGGAACGATCCTGTGGCGGCTGAGCGATGGGCCGATGCGCACGGCGGAGCTGCGGCGCAGCATCCCGGGGATCAGTGAGCGGATGCTGATCCGCCATCTGCGCGAGTTGGTCGACGACGGGATCATCGACCGGCACGATGCCGGCACCGTGCCGCCGTGCGTGCACTATTCGATCTCGGCCTACGGCGCGACGCTCGGGCCGGTGCTGCAGGCACTGTGCGACTGGGGCCGCATCCACCTGTCCCGTTGACCGCACACCCCGGGCGGGTCCCTTCAGCTCCCGTGAGCCAACCAATCGCTTGCTAGGCTGCTGTGATGAACGCCACTATTCCGACCCTGGTCTGGGGTACCGGGAACGTCGGACGGCTGGCCATCCGCGCCGTCGCCGCCCATCCCGCACTCGAACTCGCCCACGTCGTCGTCCACGACCCGGCCAAGGTGGGCCGCGATGCCGGCGACCTCGGCGGACTCGGGCGCACAGTCGGAGTGACGGCGACCGACGACGCCGAAGCCGCCCTCGCCGCGGGACCCCGCGCTGTCGTCTATGCCGCCTCCGGCGACATCCGTCCCGACGACGCGCTGGCCGACGTCTGCCGCGCGATCCGCGCCGGCGCCGCCGTCGTCACACCGTCGCTCTACGCCCTCTACGACTACCGCAGCGCCCCACCCGAAATACGCACCCCGGTCGAGCAGGCCATCGCCGACGGCGGCGGGTCGTTGTTCGTCTCCGGCATCGACCCCGGCTGGGGCAACGACATCCTGCCGCTGCTCGTCAGCGGACTGGTCGCCCGCGTCGACGGGATCCGCTGCCAAGAGATCTTCGATTACACGACCTACGACCAGCCGGACTCCGTCCGCCACCTGGTCGGCATGGGACATCCGCTGGATTACCAGCCGCCGATGCTGATGGCGACCGTCCCCGCGATGGTGTGGGGAGGCCAGGTCCGGCTGATCGCCCGCGCGCTGGGCGTCGAACTGGACGACGTACGCGAGCACGTCGAACGCCGCGCCCTCGACACCACCGTCACGACCGCCGCGATGGGCGATTTCGAGGCGGGAACCCAAGGCGCCGTCCGATTCGAGGTCCAGGGCATCGTCGACGGTGAGCCGCGCATCGTCATCGAACACGTCACCCGCATTCACCCGTCCTGCGCGCCCGACTGGCCGCAACCGCCGGCCGGCGACGACGGCGCCCACCGCGTCATCATCGAAGGCAGCCCCCGGTTGCAGGTGACCGTCGAGGCCACCGAGAACGGCAACCGCTCCGAGGGCGGCAACGCCACCGCCGTGGGACGCATCGTCGGCGCCCTCGATTGGCTCGTCGATGCCGATCCCGGCCTGTACGACGCCCTCGACGTCCCGCTGCGCTGGATACCCGGCCGGACCTTCGGGGCCGCGCAGTGAACATCGACATCCCCGGTCGCCCGACGACACCGACCTACTAACCGGCCTCAGCCCAGGGTGGCCAGCACCGCGGCACCCACCAGGCCGGCCTCGCCACCCAACGCGGCGGGCTCCACCCGCAGCCCGGTTAGGAAGTCGATCCGGGCACGTTCGGCCAGCGCGGACCGCAGCGGGGCGAACAGCAGCTCTCCGGACTTCGCAACTCCCCCGCCGATCACCACCCGTTCCAGGTCGCAGACCGCGGCCACCGAGGCGATCATCACCGCCAGTGCGTCGGTGCCCCGGCGAAAGGCCTGCAGCGCCACCGGGTCGCCGGCTTCGGCGGCCTCGGCGAGCAGCTTGGCGTCGGCGTTCGCCCCGGCGGGCGCCCAGCCGTTGGCCAGCGCCCAGCGCACCATCGCCGGGCCGGAGGCGATGGTCTCCACACAACCGCGGCCACCGCATTTGCACCGCTGGCCGTCGGGATCGACGACGACGTGCCCGACGTGGCCGGCGTTGCCGGTGCGGCCGTGCAACGGCTCCCCGTCGAACACCAGTCCCCCGCCGACCCCGGTCGAGACCACCATGCCCAGCATGGCGCGCGTGCCGCGCCCGGCTCCGTACCGGTGTTCCCCGAGTGCCATGCAGACGCCGTCGCCGCCGAGGCGGACCGGTACCCCCGGCACCGCGGCGGCCACCCGCTCGCGCAGCGCGAAACCGCGCCAGCCGGGGATGTTGATCGGGCTGACCGTGCCGGCGTCGACGTCGACGGGCCCCGCCGAGCCGATCCCGACGGCGTCCACCGGGCCGTCGGCGCGCGCCAGCACCTCGTCGATCAACCCGGCCACCACCGCCCACACCACCTCGGCGTCTTGATCACCCCGGGTGGGCCTGGCGGTGGCGTGGCGCAGCGCGCCGTCGGCGTCGACCAGACCGGCGGCGATCTTGGTGCCACCGACATCGAGTGCGAGAACGACCGCCATCAGTCGAGCCCCTCCGTGCCGGGCGCGCGCACCGCCATGCGCACCGCCGTCGAATAGGCCAGCGCGCCGGCCCCACCGACCCGCACCAACGCCCACCAGGTGCCGGGCCGCGCCCACACCGGCGGGGCGATCTCGAAGCTCACCGGGACCCGGCCGCGGGCCGGCACCACCGCGCCCACCGCCGGCGGCCCGGCCCACTCCCAGGTGCCCCACGGGCTGACCAGGTGCGCCTCGACCGCCAGGTCGGCGTGCGCGTCGGTGCCGACGGTGACCGTCAGCCGCGCCGAGCGGCCCGCGGTCACCTCGACCGCCGACGGGTCGTCGAGGTAGAGCAGCCGGTCGTCACCGGGGTCGCCGACGCGCACCACGGCGACGTCTTCGACCGGTTGGCGCCAGGACGGCGGCAGGTCGCCGGTGAGGTCGAGCCGGGCGCGCAGCGGATACAGTCCCGGCGCGGTGCCGGCGGGCACCGTCACCGCCACCGGAACACTCCAGTGATCGCCGGCCGCCAGGCGCACCGGCTGCCGCCCCGGCGTCACCGCCCAGCCGGGCGGGCAGTGCCACGTCACCTCGCCGCACAGTTCGGCGTCGACAGCCGAGCCGGCCACCCCGAGCTGCAGGCTCAGCGACTCGCCCGGTGTGGCGTCGACCCGATGCGGCTGCAGTGTCGGGGTCACCGGCATTCCGCCCAGCGGCGCGGGCCCGCGGTTGTGCAGCCAGTAGCGGGCGTACAGCGGCTGGGCGGCCTCGGCTTCCGGGGCCAGCCCGGCTACCGGGCCGCCGGGCACCACCGGCTCGATGTCCAGCCGCGCGGTGACGGTGGCGACCTCGTAGCCGTGCAGCCGGCCCGGCTGCGGATGCGCCACCGGCTGCTCGAGCAGGTCGGCGCGGCCCGTCACGCGCACCCGGCCCAGGTCGCTGCGCAGGGTGACGGCGGTGTCGGCGCCGTCGGTCTCCACCAGCCGCAGCGTCGCGGTGGTGGGATCGACGGGGGCGGCACTGCCGCTCAGCAACGGGTTACCGGTCGGCTTGAGTGCCCCCAGCCCGACCCCGCCGGCGCTGTCGACCCGCAGCAGCGAACCGCGCGGCGGCAACGGCCCGGCGCCGCCGGTGACCGGGACGGCCCGCAGCGGGTCGGCGAATTCGGCGCTGCGGGCCGGCACGCCCGTCGCGCGCCAGTCGCCGTCGCCGGCCACCAGCGCGTAGTCGAAGGTGTGCGTCCAGTGCATCAGCTGGAAGGCGCTGCCGTCGGGCGCGGTGCGGCGCGGCTGGTCTTCCCAGGCCGCCGAAGGCCAGCTGGTGCAGGACCGCAGCAGCGCGGTGTGCAGTGTGCCCGCGGAATCCACCGCGAAGCTGGGGACGCCGCGGTTGAGCACCGCGACGGTGCGGGCTTCGAACGGCTGCATGCCCGCGGGGGCCTCTTGGTCCACGGTGATCTGCGCGTCGGCCAAATCGTCGACGAGCCGGGCGATCGCGGCGGCCAGTCCGTCGTCGTCGCGGGCGGCGATCACCAGCACCGGCAGGGCGCGCGGCCCGGTCAGGTCCGCGCCGGGAACCCAGACCCGGGTCAGCGGTTGCTCCGCGGGCACCCACAGTCGGGCGTGGCCGTCCCGGTCGATCCGCCGTTGCAGCTCGGCGGCATAGGCGGGATCCGCGGCCGCCAGCACCGCGCGGGTGAAGGCGTTGCGTTCGGGGCCGCCCAGGGTGATGCGGGTGTCGGGCAGGTTGGAGTCGACGGTGAGGTCGCCATAGCGGGGCCCGTCGTCGTGCGTGCAGGTGGCGGTCACGCCGGCACGCACCAACGCGACCATCAACTCGCGCGGCGCGGCCGGCCCGCCGGGGGCGACCACCTCGGCCACCGACATCGCCCGGACACCGTCGCCGACGTCGATCCTCGCGGTCGCGGACAGGCCGAACCAGCGGTGCGCGGGGGTGTCGAGGGTCCACGGATGCTGCGCGGTGTCCACCGATCGGCCGCTGGGCTCGTGCAGCAACGCGAAGCCGCGGCCGATCACGGCGTCGGCGACCTCGGCCACCGGCATGGCGCCGGGTATCGGGCACGGCCAGCGCAGCCGCAGCAGGTGGTCGGCTCCGGTGAACTCGTCGATGACGGTGGAGCAGTCCACCCGGTCCACGCCGTGCCACAGCGTCAGCGTCTGGGTGTAGGCCAGTACGCCGCGGATCCGCCCGGAGACCACCAGTCGCTCACCCAGCGGACCCCGGTAGGCCTGCACGGTCACGCCGGTGGCGACCTCGGAGGTGAACAGGTTGCCGCTGGGCACCAGATGCCACGGCCCTTCGCCGGACTGCGGGTGTTTGGGGTATTCGTCGTAGACGGCCAGCTGGTTGCCCAGGCCGCCGTCGACGATCATCTCCCGCCCGTCGTGCCGCCACGAGGTGATGCCGCCGCCGCGGGCCGGGTCGGCGGTCAACCGATGGTGTTCGTTGCCGATCACGGTGCCCGGTATCGGTTGCCAGCCCGACGCCTCGTCGGTGGGGATCAGCCGGTAGCTCGCCCAGCCCAGGGCGGGTACCCGGGCCGGCCAGCTGACCGTGTGGCCGCCGTGCTCGACGTGGGCGGGCAGTGCGGTGCCGTCGTCGGCCACCACCCGCACCCCGCCCGGCAGCGGCGTGCGCAGCCGCATCGTGACGACGTCGGCGCGGTCGTGGGCCACCGGGTTCCACACCACCGCGCGCGACCCGTCGGCGTCGCCTCCCACCAGTCCCGACAGCACCGTCAGCGCGGTGTCGCGGGCATCGGCGCCCAACTGCCAGGCGTCGCGCCAGCCGGTCAGCAGATCCAGGTAGACCTGATCGGCCTCCGATCCGGTGATGGCGTCGTGGTGGGCGCCGTAGGACAGTTGCGTCCACGCCTTGGCCAGTGCGGCCTGCGGGTAGGCCGCCCCGGTGAGCGCGGCGGCGAACAGCGCGAACCGCTCGGCGCCCAGGACCGCCTGTTCGGCCGCCCGGTTGGCCTGCTTGGTGTCGACGTAGGAGACGTGGCAGCCGGTGTAGATCGGGTTCATGTCGCGGGTCTGCGGCGACGGTGTCGCGCCGCGCCGGTCCAGTTCGGCACGCACCGCGGCGAAGAACTCACTCGGCACCGCGCAGACGAACCGCGGCCAGGTGTAGCGGGCGTTCCAGTCCCGGTGGATCGCGACGATCCACCGGTTCGGCGGGGTGAAGTCGGTGCCCACCGGCAGCAGCACGTTGCGGGTGGCGGCGACCTTCTTCAGGTCGGTGAACAGCCGGTAGACGTCGTCTTCTGCGTCGGCCAGCGTTTCTCGGGCGTCCATCCACCAGCCCGCCGCGTAGTGCGCCGGCATGTAGTGGGTCAGCAGGCCCCGGCCCGACGGCGCGATCCATTCGAACTCCGAGGCGAACTGCATGCGCGTGGGGTCGCCGCCGTCGGCCATCGGCCCCCACTGGTGGAACGGTCCCCGCGCCCAGGCGCTGGCGGACAGTCCGGCGTCGGCGGCCAGCCCGGGGAACTGCGGGTCGTGACCGAAGACGTCGAGCTGCCAGGCCGTCGCCGGATCGGCGCCCATGATGTCGCGCTGGAATCCGATCCCGGCCACCAGGTTGCGGATGGTGGTCTCGGCGTCGGTGAGGTTGGTCTGCGGTTCGTTGTAGCTGCCGCCCATCACCTCGACCCGGCCCTGGGCCATCAGCGCGCGCAGTTCGGCGCGATCGGCCGGATGGGTGTCCCAGTACGGCTTGAGGTAGTCGACCTCGGCGAGGACGAATTTGTACTCGGGGTGCTCGCGGGCCCAGTCCAGGTGGTCGCGCACCAGGTTGAAGCCGTTGGTCTGCCGGCACGCGCCGAGCGGGTTCTCGGTCCACACGCTGGTGTAGTTGGCCTGGGTGTTCCACCAGACCGGGTCGTAATGGAAGTGGCCGATCATGAACATCGTCCAGCCGGGTTCGGCCACGGTGAAGGTGAAGTCGGTGCCGTTGACCCGCGCGGCCCGCTGCGCACCGGGGACCGGGTCGGCGACGGTCACCGGGACCTCGACGGTGCCGCTGCCCGGTGCGGCGAGCACCTCCCCGGCCAGCCCGTCGCCGTCGATGCGGATCGGGGTCGGTTCGGCCGCGTCCCGGTAGGTCACCCGGGCCAGTTGCACGGGCGCATCGGCGGGCCCGACGAACTTCTCGGTCGATTCGGCCTCGAGGATTCGCATGGCGCCACCGTTCATGTCACCAACCTCCCAAACCTCCCCTGGCGAGCGGGCGTGTTTGCTCAGAGACACGCCGCCCCCGGCGTACAACCGCGCACACTCGCGACGAACTTCTGGCACCGATTTGGCAGACTGCAGCCATGAGTTCGACCCCACCCCGCCAGGTGGCCCGGCTCGACCGGGTGCCGTTGCCGGTCGAAGCCGCACGCATCGGCGCCACCGGTTGGCAGCTCACCCGCGCCGTCACCCGGGTCTTCACCCGACTGCTCGGGCCCGGCCAGATCCAGCAGAAGGTGATCCGCGAACTGCCGCAGACCTTCGCCGACCTGGGCCCCACCTACGTCAAGTTCGGCCAGATCATCGCCTCGAGTCCCGGCGCGTTCGGCGAACCGCTGTCCCGGGAGTTCCGCGGACTGCTGGACGCGGTGCCCCCCGCCGACGCCGACGAGGTGCACCAACTGTTCATCGAGGAGCTCGGCGCCGAACCGCAGGAGCTGTTCGCCGAATTCGACGAGACCCCGATCGCGTCGGCCTCGATCGCCCAGGTGCACTTCGCGACGCTGCACAGCGGCGAGGAGGTCGTCGTCAAGATCCAGCGGCCGGGGATCCGCCGCCGGGTCGCCGCCGACCTGCAGATCCTCAAACGGTTCGCGCAGTTGATCGAACTGGCCAAGCTGGGCCGCCGGCTGTCGGCGAGCGACGTGGTCGCCGACTTCGCCGACAACCTGGCCGAGGAGTTGGACTTCCGCATCGAGGCGCAGTCGATGCAGACCTGGGTGTCGCACCTGCACGCCTCCCCGCTGGGACGCAACATCAAGGTCGCCGACGTGCACTGGGACTACACCAGCGAGCGGGTGCTGACCATGGAGCGGGTCTCCGGGGTGCGCATCGACGACGCGCCGGCCATCCGCAAGGCCGGATTCGACGGCACCGAACTGGTCAAGGCGCTGTTGTTCGCCACCTTCGAGGGCGGGCTGCGGCACGGCCTGTTCCACGGCGACCTGCACGCCGGCAACCTGCTCGTCGACGAGCAGGGCCGGGTGGTGTTCCTGGACTTCGGGATCATGGGCCGGATCGACCCGCGGACCCGCTGGCTGCTGCGCGAGCTGGTCTACGCCCTGCTGGTCAAGAAGGACCACGCCGCCGCCGGCAAGATCGTGGTGTTGATGGGCGCGGTGGGCACGGTCAAGCCGGAAGGGCAGGCCGCCAAGGACTTGGAGGCGTTCGCCACCCCGCTGACCATGAAGTCGCTGGGCGACATGTCCTATGCCGAGATCGGCAAGCAGCTCGGGGCGCTGGCCGATGCCTACGACGTCAAGCTCCCCCGTGAGCTGGTGCTGATCGGCAAGCAGTTCCTGTACGTGGAGCGCTACATGAAGCTGCTGGCGCCGAAGTGGCAGATGATGTCCGATCCCGCGCTCACCGGCTACTTCGCCAACTTCATGGTCGACGTCAGCCGTGAGCACAAAGAGCACAACGATCACAACGACGAGCCGGAGGCCTAGCCGTGGACGTGCGCAGCGGTGTCGCCCGCTCGGGAGACCTCGACATCTACTACGAGGACATGGGTGACCCCGCAGATCCTCCGGTGCTGCTGGTGATGGGCCTGGGCGCGCAGCTGCTGCTGTGGCGCACCGGCTTCTGCGAGAAGCTGGTGGAGCAGGGCCTGCGGGTGATCCGCTACGACAACCGCGACGTCGGCCTGTCCAGCAAGCTGGGCCGCGCCCAGGCCGGCGGTGCACTGATTCCCCGGATGGCACGATTCTGGCTGGGCAAGCCCAGCCCGGGCGTCTACACCCTGGAAGACATGGCCGACGACGCCGCCGCCCTGCTGGACCACCTGGATATCGAGCAGACGCACGTGGTGGGTGCCTCGATGGGCGGCATGATCGCGCAGGTGTTCGCGGCACGGTTCGCACCGCGGACACGTTCGCTGGCGGTGATCTTCTCCAGCAACAACCGGCGTTTCCTGCCCCCGCCGTCGCCGCGCGCACTGCTGGCGCTGCTGACCGGGCCGTCGCCGGACTCCCCGCCCGAGGTGATCATCAACAACTCGATGCGGGCCAGCAGGATCATCGGCAGCCCCCGATACCCCACGCCGGAGGACCGGCTGCGGGCCAACATCACCGAGGCCTACGAGCGCAGCTACTACCCGTGGGGCGTCGCCCGGCAGTTCGGCGCGATCCTGGCCAGCGGCAGCCTGGCCGCCTATGACCGGCTGATCACCGCCCCGACCGTGGTCATCCACGGCCTGGCCGACAAATTGATGCGCCCCTCCGGTGGTCGGGCCGTCGCCGACGCCATCGATCGGGCCCGGCTGGTGTTGTTCGAGGGCATGGGCCATGACCTGCCCGAAGAACTTTGGGATCCGCTGATCAGCGAGCTGACCACAACATTTGCCGTCGCCCGGTAGCCCGCCGCGGACGCGAAGGTGTCCCACGCCACACCGTGTTTCTGATATCAGATCCAGCAACGGTAGTCTGAGCACGCCCTCCCCTCATTGAGAACAGATCGCGAGTGAATCAACGCCATGCCCAAACTGGAACCGAAGTACGAAGAACTGCAGTCGATCTACGACATCTCCAACGAGTTCTACGAGCTGTTTCTTGGTCCGACGATGGGCTACACCTGCGGGTTCTACCCCAGCAAGGACACCACCTGCGACGAGGCTCAGATCGCCAAGTTCGACCTGGCGCTCGGCAAACTGGGCTTGGAGCCCGGCATGACCCTGCTCGACGTCGGCTGCGGCTGGGGGGCCTGCATGCAGCGCGCGGTGGAGAAGTACGACGTCAACGTCATCGGCCTGACCCTCAGTGGTGAGCAGCGTCAGTACGCCATCGACAAGCTCGCGAAGGTGGAGACCAACCGCAGCATCGAGGTGCGGCTGCAGGGCTGGGAGGAGTTCACCGACAAGGTCGACCGGATCGTGTCGATCGGCGCGTTCGAGCACTTCGGCCGGGACCGTTGGGCCGACTTCTTCGAGATCACCTACAACGCGCTGCCCGACGACGGCCGGATGCTGCTGCACACCATCACCGCGGTCAGCGGACAGGACGAGGCGCAGGCCAAGGGCATTCCGATGACGATGAGCCTGGCCAAGTTCACCCTGTTCATCATGCGGGAGATCTTCCCCGGCGGGCAGTTGCCGTCGGCGTGGCTGCCCCGCCAGTACGCCGCCCAGGCCGGTTTCACCGTGACCCGCGACGACGAGATCGGGCCGCACTACGCGCGCACCCTGCAGGACTGGGCCGCGATGCTGGCGGCCAACAAGGACCGGGCGATCGAGGTGCAGGGGCAGGAGGCCTACGACCGCTTCGACAAGTACCTGAACGGCTGCGTTGAGCTGTTCGTGAACGGAAACACCAGCGTCCACCAGTACACCTTGCAGAAGTAACCGGGATCGGCCTGCCGTGGGTTCCGGCTGGGCTACATTTCCCGTCAACCGATTCATCTCCGAACCGCTAAGCTGCAACAGTTGACCGGCGTGTCTAAACCCCCGAATAACGTCCGGTCACGCAGCGGGTTTCATCAGGAAGGCAATCAGTCACACATGGTGGACAAAGCGACACGGACCGAAGACATGCGTCCGAAGTTTGAGAACATCCAGGCCCACTACGACCTGTCGGATGATTTCTTCGCGCTGTTCCAAGACCCCACTCGTATGTACAGCTGCGCGTACTTCGAGCCGGCGGGCGTGTCTTTGGAAGAGGCTCAGATCGCCAAGATCGATCTGAACCTGGACAAGCTGGACCTGCGCCCCGGCATGACGCTGCTGGACATCGGCTGCGGCTGGGGCGCGACCATGAAGCGGGCCGTGGAGAAGTACGACGTCAACGTCATCGGCCTGACCCTGTCGAAGAACCAGCACGCCTACTCGCAGAACCTGCTGGACGCCATCGACACCGACCGGTCGCGGCGGGTGCTGCTGCAGGGCTGGGAGCAGTTCCACGAGCCGGTGGACCGGATCGTCTCGATCGAGGCGTTCGAGCACTTCGGTTTCGAGAACTACGACGCCTTCTTCAAGAACTCCTACGACATCATGCCGGCCGACGGCCGGATGGCCATCCAGAGCAGCGTGAGCTACCACCCCTACGAGCTCAACGCCCGCGGCAAGAAGCTGACCTTCGAGACCGCACGCTTCATCAAGTTCATCCTCACCGAGATCTTCCCGGGCGGTCGGCTGCCTTCCACCCAGATGATGGTGGACCACGGCGAGAAGGCCGGATTCACTGTGCCCGAAGCGCTTTCGCTGCGGCCGCACTACATCAAGACGCTCCGGATCTGGGGTGACGCGCTGGAGGCCCACCACGCCGACGCGGTGGCGATCCAGTCCGAAGAGGTCTACGAGCGCTACATGAAGTACCTGCGCGGCTGCGAGTACTACTTCACCGACGAGGTGCTGGACGTCAGCCTGGTGAGCTACGTCAAGCAGGGCGGCTGAGCCTCCCCCTCCCCGCGACTGTGCGGTTTCGTCCGCAACACGCCGCCGGTCGGCGTATGAGACCGCACAGTCGAGGCACCGGACAGCTAGCAGAAAGCCCCCGTCACGCTCAGCGTGACGGGGGCTTTTTGCGGTGTCTTATTCAGCTGTGAAGTTACGGGTGACCGTCGGGTCCACCGGGATGCCGGGGCCGGTGGTGGTCGACACGGTGATCTTCTTCAGGTAGCGGCCCTTCGACGAGGACGGCTTGAGCCGCAGCACCTCGTCGAGCGCGGCGCCGTAGTTCTCCGCCAGCTTGGTCTCTTCGAAGGACGCCTTGCCGATGACGAAGTGCAGGTTGGCCTGCTTGTCGACGCGGAAGTTGATCTTGCCGCCCTTGATGTCGGCGACGGCCTTGGCCACGTCGGGGGTGACGGTGCCGGTCTTCGGGTTGGGCATCAGGCCACGCGGGCCCAGCACGCGGGCGATACGACCCACCTTGGCCATCTGGTCCGGGGTGGCGATCGCGGCGTCGAAGTCGAGGAACCCGCCCTGGATCTTCTCGATCAGGTCGTCGCTGCCGACCACGTCGGCGCCGGCGGCGATGGCGGCTTCGGCCTTCTCACCGACGGCGAACACCGCGACGCGGGCGGTCTTACCGGTGCCGTGCGGCAGGTTGACGGTGCCGCGGACCATCTGGTCGGCCTTACGCGGGTCCACACCGAGCCGGATGGCGACCTCGACGGTTGCGTCCTGCTTGGTCGAGGAGGTCTCCTTGGCCAGCTTGGCGGCCTGCATCGGGCTGTAGAGGTTGTCGCGGTCCACCTTCTCGGCGGCGGCGCGGTAGGCCTTGCTGTTCTTGCTCATTGTGTATCCAATCTCTGATGGTTGGTTGTGGTTTACGGGCCGAAGCCAGCCCTCCCACGGGTTCCTCGCGTTGAGTCTGCGCTCACGGCGGTGCTTACTCGCACTTTTGCGCCGTCAGTGCAGGATCAACGGGGGTCTTACTCGACGGTGATGCCCATGGAGCGGGCGGTACCGGCGATGATCTTGGCGCCGGCCTCGATGTCGTTGGCGTTGAGGTCGGCCTTCTTGGTCTCGGCGATCTCGCGCACCTGGTCCCAGCTCACCTTGGCGACCTTGGTCTTGTGCGGCTCGGCCGAACCCTTGGCGATACCGGCGGCCTTGAGCAGCAGCCGCGCCGCGGGCGGGGTCTTGAGCGCGAAGGTGAAGCTGCGGTCCTCGTAGACGGTGATCTCCACGGGGACGACGTTGCCGCGCTGGCTCTCCGTCGCGGCGTTGTACGCCTTGCAGAACTCCATGATGTTGACGCCGTGCTGACCGAGCGCGGGGCCGACGGGCGGCGCGGGGTTGGCCTGGCCGGCTTCGATCTGAAGCTTGATCAGACCGGCGACCTTCTTCTTCGGGGCCATGAGAGGGTGTTTCCTTTCCTACGTACTAAATCTTGGAGACCTGGGTAAAGGCCAGTTCCACCGGTGTCTCGCGACCGAAGATCGACACCAGCACCTTGAGCTTCTGCTGCTCGGCGTTGACCTCGCTGATCGAGGCGGGCAGCGTGGCGAACGGACCGTCCATGACGGTGACCGACTCGCCGACCTCGTAGTCGACCTCGATGACCGGCCGCTCCAGCCCGCCGTCGTGGGCGGCCGCCGCGGTGGCCGCAGCGCCCTTGGCCTGCTTCTTGGCCGCGCCCTGCGGCAGCAGGAACTTGACCACGTCGTCCAGCGGCAGCGAGGTGGGCCGCGAGGTGGCGCCGACGAACCCGGTCACGCCGGGGGTGTTGCGCACCGCCGACCAGGAGTCGTCGGTGAGGTCCATCCGCACCAGGATGTAGCCCGGCAGCACCTTGCGGTTGACCTGCTTGCGCTGGCCGTTCTTGATCTCGGTGACCTCTTCGGTGGGGACTTCCACCTGGAAGATGTAGTCGCCGACGTCGAGGTTCTGCACGCGGGTCTCGAGGTTGGCTTTCACCTTGTTCTCGTACCCGGCGTAGGAGTGGATGACGTACCAGTCGCCCGGCTTGGAGCGCAGTTCCGCTTTGAGTGCGACCGCGGGGTCGAGCTCCTCCTCGGGTTCTGCCGCGGCCGGCTCAGCGGCCTCCGGAGCCTCAGCGGCGTCGGCGGATTCGGCGGCCTCCACCGCGGAGTCCTCAGCGGAAACGTCGGTGGTGTCCGTCGCGTCGACCGGCTCGCCCGCGGGCGTGTCGCCGTCGAAGGTAGTCACGGTTGTCAGTCCTTCCTATAACTTCACTCGCCGAACACCAGCAGGATCAGCTTGGCGAACCCGAAGTCTGCTCCGGCGACCAAGGCCACCATGAAGACCAGGAACGCCAGCACCACCGCGGTGTAGGTGACCATCTGCTTGCGGTTCGGCCAGATCACCTTGCGAAGTTCGCCGACGACCTGCTTGAGGTAGTTGAGAACGAAGACGAAGGGGTTGCGCGACGGCCCCTCGGACGCCTTCTTGGCCTTCTTCTTGGCCTTGGCGCCGTCTTCGGCGTCCAGTTCGATGGCCGTGGTCTCCACGTCATCGCCGTCGCCGCCTGCACCACGCCGCCTGGAGCGCTTGCCGGTGGGGCGCAGCGGGTCGCCGTCTTGCCGGCTCACCACCGCCGTACGACCAGCGGCACCGGTGGATTCGGCATCGCTGTCGCCGTCGGCTGCGGCGTCGGGACGGTCGAGCTCGTCGGTCACCGCATGCTCCTTCGTTCTTCGCGCTTACCTCGTTGCCGTACCGCGCATGATGTCCAGTGTCCACCATGGCACGTCAGCAGGGGCGACAGGACTTGAACCTGCAACCTGCGGTTTTGGAGACCGCTGCTCTGCCAGTTGAGCTACGCCCCTTCGCGGTTGGCGGAACCAACCGACCGGGTTCGAGTGTTTCACCTGTGTGCCGTCTCCGGCTCACACAATTTGCGCGCCCCCCGTTCGCTCACGGAAAGCGCGCTAATGCTGGGAAAACCCCGAGGTCCGAGTGTACCTCGCCACGACGGCCAGTTACTAATCAGGCTGTTCGGACGACCTGACCGGACTCCGCGTCCCAGCGCAGATTGACCGAATCGTCGCCGTCGTGACCCATCATCGTGGTGAACGCTTCCAGCACGACGTCGCCGTCCTGATTGGTCAAAATGTTGCGGGTCGTGACGATGTCGGCACCGAACCGCTCGTTGACCGAGGCGATCTCCATCCGGGCGTACAGCCGGTCGCCGGCCTTGATCGGCTTGCGGTAGGTGAAGCCCTGGTCCACCTGGACCATCTGCATGGTGGTGTAGCCGGTGTCGACGTGGCGGAAGAAGTCCGACTGCACCAGCTTGGCCAGAATCGCGACGAACGTCGGCGGCGCCAGCAGCGCGTCGTGGCCCAGTTTCGCGGCCTCGGCCTCGTCGTAGTAGGCGGGGTCCTCGGCCTTGATCGACCGGGCGAACTCGCGGATCTTCTCGCGGCCCACCACGAAGGACTCGGGGTAGCGCCAGATCATGCCCCGAATATCGGTTTTGATCGCCATTCCGCGCGCCTAGGCCAGCTTGGCGGACGCGACCGCCCGCCCGAAGATCTTCTTGCCACCGGTGGTGGCGGTGAGCGCGATCGTCACCGTCTTCGTCTCGGCGTCGACGGACTTCACCCGGCCGGTGAAGGTGATCTCGGCGCCCTTGCCGTCGTTGGGCACCGGCACCACCGAGGTGAAACGCACGTTGTACTCGGTTACCGCGCCCGGGTCGCCCACCCAGGAGGTGACGTATCCGCCACCGATCCCCATGGTCAGCATGCCGTGGGCGATGGCGGTGTCCAGACCCACCTGCTGGGCGATCTCGTCGTCCCAGTGGATCGGGTTCAGGTCGCCGGAGACCCCGGCGTAGTTGACCAGGTCCTGACGCGACAGCGGAATGACCCGCTCGGGCAGCTGATCGCCGACCTTGACCGAACTGAACTCACGCAACGCCATCGGTGAAACCCTTGTCTCCCTCGCCGGCGCGGCCCGCCAGCGTCGTGTACGTCCTCTGCACGATGTCACCGGCGTGGTTGGTGACTACCTGCTTGGTCATGATGATGTCGGTGCCGTGCGCACGACGGATCGATTCGACCTCGATGTCGCAGTACAGCCGGTCGCCTTCTTTGATCGGCTGGAGGAACTCCAGTTTCTGATCGACCTGGACGATCTGCGCGTCATCCACCGTGACGCCGCAGTGCTCGAAGAAGCCGGAGATCGCCATGTGCCCGAAGATCGAGATATAGGTCAGCGGGGCCACCAGGCCGTCGTAACCGAGGTCGGCTGCCGCGCGCAGGTCCAGACTGGCCGGATCGACCGCTTTGACCGCGCGCGCGTACTCGCGGATCTTTTCCCGGTCTACCTCGTAGAAGTCGGGATAGCGGTATTTGGCCCCGGCCAGACGATCTGCCAACGACACGGCACGCCCCTGCTTAGCGAGATTCGCGGTGCGACTCGTGCTTGCCGCAGTTGGGGCAGAATTTCTTCAGCTCCAGCCGGTCGGGGTCGTTACGGCGGTTCTTCTTGGTGATGTAGTTGCGGTGCTTGCACACCTCGCAGGCCAAGGTGATCTTGGGCCGCACATCAGTACTGGAGGCCACGTCAGTCGTCCTTCTTCACGTGTCGTATTGCTTGCAGTAGCGGTGGGGAGGCTCGATCTCCCGACCTCACGATTATGAGTCGTGCGCTCTAACCAGCTGAGCTACACCGCCCCGATCGGCGCTAGTCGGCGCACCGACTGGCGTCCACCGAGCCCCCTAACGGAATCGAACCGTTGACCTTTTCCTTACCATGGAAACGCTCTGCCGACTGAGCTAAGGGGGCCTGCGCCTACCGCGACCTTGCCGGTCGCTGTAAGCCTGTAGAAGGTTACAACCTCGCCCGCGTGGTCTCCAAACCGCAATGACAAAGGCCGTCCGAAGTAACTGCTTTAGGCTGGGGGGCGTGCCCGAATCCGATCGGCTGTATTTCCGTCAACTGCTGTCCGGACGCGATTTCGCGACCGGTGACCCGATGGCCGCCCAGATGCGCAATTTCGCCTATCTGATCGGCGACCGCCAGACCGGCGACGCCGTGGTGGTCGACCCGGCCTACGCCGCCGGCGACCTACTCGACGTGCTCGAGGCCGACGGCATGCACCTGTCCGGCGTGCTGGTCACCCATCACCACCCCGACCACGTGGGCGGCAAGATGATGGGCTTCGAGCTCAAAGGCCTGGCCGAGCTACTGGAGCGGACCAGTGTGCCGGTTCACGTGAACACCCATGAAGCGCAATGGGTTTCACGGGTCACGGAGATCCCGATGACGGATCTGACCGCGCACGATCACGGTGATCGCGTCAGCGTCGGCGCCATCGACATCGAGCTGCTGCACACTCCCGGACACACGCCGGGCAGTCAGTGCTTCCTGCTCGACGGCCGGTTGGTCGCCGGCGACACCCTGTTCCTGGAGGGCTGCGGGCGTACCGATTTCCCCGGCGGCGACTCCGACGAGATGTACCGCAGTCTGCAACAGCTCGCCGCCCTGCCCGGTGACCCGACGGTCTTTCCCGGCCACTGGTATTCGGCCGATCCCAGCGCCGCGCTCTCCGAGGTCAAACGGTCCAACTATGTATTCAGCGCCACAAGCCTGGACCGGTGGCGCATGCTGATGGGCGGATGAGGGGATTGCCGATGAGATCAGTGCAGGACCGCTTCTACGACATCACCCACGCCGGGGCGGACGCGTGGCTGGCGTGGGCCGCGTGGCTGGCCATCGTCATCACCGTGCTGGCGCTGATCTACCTGAACCGGCAGCTGCAGCGCGGCCGCCGGGCCGCCGCCGAACAGACCCGCCCGCATGTGGCGATGTTCATGGAGCCGCACGCCGCCGACTGGCACGTCATCGAACTGGTGGTGCGCAACTTCGGTAAGACCGCCGCCTACGACATCCGGTTCGCGTTCACCCAGCCCCCCACCGTCGCCCGCTACGAGACCGCCTCGGACGGCTACGCCGACGTGGTCGCCCTGCAGTTGCCCGAGGAATTGACGGTGCTGGCGCCGAACCAGGAGTGGCGCACGGTGTGGGACTCGGCGATCGACCGGGCCGAACTCGGCGAGGGCATCGAATCGCGGTTCACCGGCACCGTCAGCTACGCCGACAGCCCCGAGCCGCCCAAGGGCTGGTTCGGACGGCGCGGCAAGCAACACCGCTACGAGAACAAGGTGACCCTGGACTGGGGTGACCTGCCGCCGGTCCGGCGCGTGGAGCTGATGACCACCCACGACCTGGCCCGGCGGGAGAAGCAGAAGCTGGAGCTGTTGCGCAGCCTGCTGAGCTATTTCCACTACGCCAGCAAGGAGACCCGCCCGGACGTGTTCCGCGGCGAGATCGAGCGGATCAACAGCGCCGCCCGCGAGATCCAGGACCGGTTGCGCGGCCGCGAACAACTCGACGGCGCCGGCAACACCGACATCACGGTGCGCCTCGGCGACGCCGGCGCCGAACTGGGCAAGCACCGCAGCTGAGCCGGATCAGTCGGTGGCGGGGTCGACGCCCGGGTAGTGCGAGGCGCGGAAATCTTGCAGGTAGGCCGGCCAGTCCCAGGTCTGCAGGAACTCGGTGGCGGCGCGGTAGCCGTTGTCGTAGAGCTCTTCGAGCCGGGCCCGGGAGACCCCGAAGTCGAGCACCCCGACGTCGGTGGGACAGACCTTGATGGCGCGCACCCCGACCCACGGCTGGTTGAGGTAGGTCTGGTCGTGGCCGACCAGCAAGGTGCTGATCAGGTCTTCCAGCAGTCGCGATTGCCCGAACAGGCGTAGCGGCCCCAGCCCCGGGATCATGGCGCCGGCGTCGGCGTCGGACAGTTCCGGCACCACGGTGATCCCGAACGTGGGCCACAGCGGGGCGCGGCCGTCCGGCCGGTCGAAGGTGTCGATCGGGAAGTTCGACAGCACCCCGCCGTCGACCAGGGTGGAGCGCAGGCCGGTGGCGCTGGTCAGCGTCATCGGCCGGTAGAAGAACGGCACCGACATCGACGCCCGCACCGCGTCGGCCACCGACTGTTCGTCGGGGTCCAAACCGTAGACCCTGCGGTAGTCCCAGGGCAGCCGGACCAGTTGCCCGGTGGTCACGTCGGTCACGCTGACCACCGCCCGGTAGCGGCGTTCCGCCAGCAGGTTGTCGCCGTGATAGGCCAGGTCACCCCAGGTCCGGACGCCCAGGTTGCGCAGTTCGCCGCGAATCCAGTCGTGCGCGACGTCACCGCGGTACAGGCCGCTGTCGCGCAGGAATCCCCAGGCCGGACCCACCAGCGGCAGCGGCACCGCGGCGTCGCGCCAGCGGGCCAGCGGCACCGACAGCGCCAGTTCGGCGACCTGCGCCCCGGTCAGCTGGTCGCCCTGGGCGGCGGCCGCCAGGATCGAGCCCACCACCGAACCGCCGGACACCCCGGAGATGCGCTGCATCGAGTAGCCGGCGTCCATCAGCGCGACCACCGCACCCACCAGCCCGATGAATCGGACGCCCCCGCCCGACAGCACCAGATCGGCGGTCGGCGGCTGGGGGTCCGCACCCCGCTCGGCGGTCACCGGATACCGCCTAGTCCGCGGAGTTCCATTCGTAGGGAAGGAATTTCCCGTCGAGGGTGATCACCACGCGGTCACCGCCCGGGTGTGCTTTGCGTTGGAGGTCGACGCTGAAGTTGATCGCGCTCATGATGCCGTCGCCGAACTGCTCGTGGATCAGTTCTTTGAGCGCCGGGCCGTAGACGCCGACCGCTTCGTAGAGCCGGTAGATGGTCGGGTCGGTGGGCGGGGTGGCCGCCGCGCCGCGCATCGGCACCGCCGCCAGCACCGGGACCACCGCCGGGTCCAGGCCCAGCAGGCCGGCCAGGGTCTGGCCCAGTTCGGCGGGAATGGGTTGCTGGCCCAGCAGCGCCGACGTGGTCCACACCACCGGTTTGCCGATCGCGTCGGCCAGTTCCTGCCAGCTCAGGCCCTTGGCGAGGCGGGCGGCGATGATCTGTTCGGTGATCTGGTTGCGGTCCATGCTCTCCAGCATGCCCGCCCGGTTCAGCCGGCGAAATAGCGTTGCAGGTTCTCCCACATCGCGGCGTGTGAGCTGCCGCCGTCGCGCAGCACGGTCTTCATCAACAGTCGCGGGGCGCGGATGTCGACGTGCTCGTGCAGTCGGGTGCCGCCGTCGTGCGGGCGGATCGTCAGGGTGGACCACATCTCGATGCCGGGCCGCTGCAGTGTGTGGGTGCGGATCTCGTCGGGCGCCGGGGTGCTCAGGTCGACCCGGCAGGTGAAGCGGATCGGGATGCCGTACAGCCGCATCCGGTGCGGGGCCAGATAGCGGGTGGCCCCGTCGCGGCCGCCGGGGACGCGGCGCACGTCCACCAGCATGGGGTGCAGGGCTTCGTAGTTGGCCAGGTCGCTCAGCAGTGCCGCGACGGCGTCCGGCGCGGCGGCGATGTCGGCGGTGTGCTCCAGTCGTCCGCGGGCCATAGAGGGACCTTAGCTCGATGGCATACTCCCGGGTATGCCCCATGACTCGACCTCCGGCCGCGGCCGATCGGTCCTGCTGTTCGTGGTGGCGACGGTGCTGATCGGACTGATCTTCGGCTGCGGTTCACCGACCCGGGCCGAGGACGCCCAGCTCGATTTCACCGCGCAGACCCTCGACGGACGGCCGTTCTCCGGGACGAGCCTGCACGGCAGGCCGGCGGTGCTGTGGTTCTGGGCGCCGTTCTGCCCGCTGTGTCAGAAGGATGCGCCGATGGTCGCCCGGCTGGCCGAGACGCACCCGAACGTGACGTTCGTCGGTGTCGGCGCCCAGGATCGGCTCGAGGCGTTGCGCGCCTTTGTCACCCGCTACGGCGTCGACGGGTTCACCGAGTTGGCCGACACCGATGCCGCGGTCTGGGCGAAGTTCGGGGTGACCCGCCAGCCGGCGTACGCCTTCATCAGCCCGGACGGCCGGGTCGAGGTGGTGACGGGCTCGCTGGCCGAAGCCGAACTGAACCGGCGACTGGCCGCACTGCCGGATTCGTGATCGATACCGCCGCACTGGGCTTCGCTCTGGGAGCAGGGCTGGTGGCGGCGTTGAACCCGTGCGGCTTCGCGTTTCTGCCCGGGTATCTGGGGCTGGTGATCGCCGAGAGCAGGGACACGTCACGTCCAGTCGCCCTGGCCCGGGCGGCCGCGGCCACCGTGGTGATGTCGGCCGGATTCCTGACGGTGTTCGGGATCTTCGGGTTGGCCGTCTCCCCGCTGATCGCCTCGGCGCAGCGGTATCTGCCGTTCGGCACCGTGGCGGTCGGGGTGCTGTTGGTGGCGATGGGCCTTTGGCTGTTGTCCGGCCGCGATATCCCGGTGCTGCTGCCGACCGCGGCGAGCGGGACGCCGACGGCACGTCTCGGCTCGATGTACGGGTACGGCGTCGGCTACGCGGTGGCGTCGTTGTCCTGCACGATCGCACCGTTTCTGGCGGTGATCAGCACCACCTTCCGGCAGGGGTCGACGGTGACCGGTGTGCTGGCGTTCGTCGCCTATGCCGCGGGGATGAGCATCACGGTGGGGGCCGCGGCGTCGGCGGTGGCCTTGGCGGGCGCTTCGGCCTCCGCCGCGCTGCGCCGGGTGCTGCCGTATGTGGGCCGCATCGCGGGGCTGATCGTGCTGGTGACCGGGTTGTACGTCGGCTATTACGGGGTCTACGAGATCCGGCTGTACTTCGCCGGGGCCGACCCGCACGATCCGGTGGTCGAGGCCGCCGGGGCGGTGCAGTCGTGGCTGGCCGACGGCGTCGACGCGCTGGGCGCCGGTCCGCTGGCGGGTGCGATCGCGGTGGCCGCGGCGGTCACGGTGGGGTGGCGGGTGCTGGCGCGCCGGCGTGACCGCCCCTGAAATATCTGTTTCGATTGTTTCAACCCGGCGCAACGGCGAGTAACATGGTGCCATGCCCACCGCTGTCGCACCGATCGCCCGCCAGGTCGCCGAACGCGCCCGTGCCGACGCCGGATTCGCCCAGGTCCTCGATGCGCTGCTGGAGGCGCCCACCGCACCGCAGGGCACGTTGGAGCGCATCGCCTCCCACGCACTCAACGATCAGCGCCGCGCCGCGATCATCGACGACTTCGTCGCCGGCGCACTGCCCACCCCGCGGGTGCAGTCCCTGCTGCGGCTCGGCACCCCGCAGGCGGTGCATCGGCTGCGCAGCCGCGGCAAGCTCGTCGGCGCGGCCGTGGGCAATCAGACCTGGTTCCCGGCCTGGCAATTCGACGACGCCCGGGTGCGCGCCGATCTGCCCGAGATCCTGGAACTGCTGGGCCGGTTCACCGGCGACCCGCTGGCCGCCGACCGCATCATGCGGCTCACCCATGACGAGTTGGGTGGCGTCTCGATCGCCGAGGGGCTGCGCCGACCCGAGACCGCACCGGCCGCGCGTCGCCTGCTCGCCGCACTCGGTGCCTGAACTACCGGCCGGCTACCGGGCCGCACTGCCGTCGGCCCGGCCCACCGGACTGCGTCGCCGCCGGGTGACCGCGGGGACGCGTTTGTGGCGGCTGGACGCCGAGCACCCGCGGCAGTGGACCTGGGCCGGGTTCGCCGAACCGCGTTACCGTTTCGATCCGCCGTCGGGGGCGTTCCGGACCCGTTACGCGGCAACCGATCCGGTGGGGGCCTTCCGGGAGCGCTATCGACTGACCGGGCTGATGATCCCGGCCGATCACGCCGGCCACCTGCTGGTGTCGCTGACCGCCGCGCGGCATCTGCGGGTGCTCGACCTGCGCACCGAGCGCAATCTGGACGCCCTGGCCGTCGACGACCAGATCAGCACCGGCCAGCACGACCAGGTGTGGGCGACCTGCCAGCAGTTGGCCGATGCGGTGCACCGTTGGTGGCCCGAGGCCGACGAATGCCCGGATGCGATCGTCTACCGTTCCCGCACCACCCCGGAGAACTCGGCCAACTACGCGTTCTTCGGCATCGACGCGTTCGAGGTGGAGTCCTCGCCGCTGGCCGAGCGCGCCGACGTCACCTCGGATCTGGTGCTGCGCCACGGATTCACGCTGGGGTACTGAGAACTGGCCTCCAACAATCCCGCCAACCCCGTCCGCCCCATCCGGGCATAGGGGTGTGTGCCCGCCGGTTACCCCCGGGGCACCAGCGATCAGCACTCGTCGCCGAACCGGATCCCCACGTCACGGGCGGTCTGGATCGAATCGCAGTCCAGCGGAACGGTTTTCTGCCGCCGGGTGGCGTCGGCCAACGGCACGTAGTCCACCGTCGGCGGGTTGAGCGCCACCATCACCCCCGTGCGCCCTTCACTCAACGCCCGCACCGCGGCCGCACCGAACCGCAGGCCCAGCAACCGGTCCGTCGCCGTCGGCGAACCACCCCGCAACAGGTGCCCGAGCGCCAGCGAACGCGACTCCCGCCCGGTCAGCGCCTCGAGTTCGGCGGCGACCTTGGCCCCCACCCCGCCCAATCGCTCGGCCTGCCCCACCGATTTGCCCGCCACGGTGCGTTCGCCGCCGACCGGCCGGGCGCCCTCGGCGACACAGACGATCGAGTACGTCGAACCGCGTTGTGCGCGTTCGGCGATCAGCTCGGCCACCGGTTCCAGGCGATACGGGATCTCCGGCAGCAGGATGGCGTGCACCCCGGAAGCCATCCCGGCGTGCAGGGCGATCCACCCGGCGTAGCGGCCCATCACCTCCACCACCATGATCCGGCTGTGCGAGGTGGCGGTGGAGAACAGCCGGTCGATGCACTCCGAGGCGAAGTCGACCGCACTGGCGAACCCGAAGGTCGCCACGGTGCATTCCAGATCGTTGTCGATGGTCTTGGGCACCCCGACCAACCGCAGACCGGCTTCGTGCAGATGGTTGCCGATCGTCAGGGAGCCGTCCCCGCCGATGGTGATCAGCGCATCGATGCCGTGCTCGGCGAACCGCTCCAGCAGCTCACCGGTGCGGTCCTGTTCGATCCAGCTGCCGTCGGCCTGCTGTACCGGGTAGGCGATCGGGTTACCGCGGTTGGTGCTGCCCAAGATGGTGCCGCCCTGGTGGATGATCCCGCGGACCCGGTTGCGGGTCAGCTCGATCAGCCCACCGTCGGGATAGTCCCCGCCCCGCAGCAGGCCGTTGTAGCCGTCCCGGATCCCGACGACCTCCCAGCCGCGCTGCTGCGCGGCCAGCGTGGCGGCGTAGATGACGGCATTGAGGCCGGGCGCATCTCCCCCGCCGGTGCTGATCGCGATGCGTTTGATGTCGGTCATCCCTGCACCTCCTGCAGTGGGCTGCGGGGATCGATCAGGATCTTGGCGTGCCTGCCCGCCTCCGCCAGTTCGTCGAAGGCGCCGGCCACCCCGCCCAGGCCGACGCCACCGGTGATCAACGGCGTCACATCGACCTTTCCCTCGGCGATCATGTGCAGGGTGTCGCGGAATTCCATCGGCGTGTAACCCAGGACGAATCGCAGGTCGATCTCCTTGTTGATGGCCATCGCCGGCCGGATCGCGTCGGTGGCCATGCAGACCCCGACCACCACCACCCGGGAGAACAGCGGCGCCCCGGCGACGATCCCGTCGATGATGCCGGGCACCCCGACGCACTCGAAGATCACCGGGTGTTTCGGGGTGGTGGCGCCGGCGGCTTCGGCGGCCCGCCAGACGTGCCACCAGGGCAGCCGCGCCCGGTAGAGCTTCTCCACGGTGCCCACCGCCAGCCCCAGGGCGTCGGACGCCCTCTTGAGGTGGCCGTGTCCGGCGGCCGTGTCGTAGGGCGATTCGACCGCCGGGTCCACCACCACGTCGGCGCCGCAGCGCTGCGCCAGCGCCCGTCGTCCGGCCGAGAAGTCGGCGGCGATCACGGCGCGCACCCCGCGGGCTTTGAGCATGCACACCACCGCCAGGCCGATCGGCCCGCAGCCGATCACGATCGCCACGTCGCGGCGGCCCACCTCGCCGCGGCGCACCGCATGCCAGGCGACCGCCATCGGCTCGGTGAGCGCCGCCGCGTCCGCCGACAGCCCGTTGGGGACCGGCAGCGTCAACGCCTGCTCGACGATCATCTGTTCGGCGTAGCCGCCCGGCGCCGCTTCCGACAGCCCGATGGTGTGCACGTCGTCGCCGCGGCGCAGCAGCGGCACCGCGACCACCCGGGTGCCGGGGCGCGGCGCGTTGCGGGTGCGGGGGCCGTGGTCGAGGACCTCGCCACAGAATTCGTGCCCGAAGATCACCTGTTGATCCGAGCGCATGAAGCCGTCGTATCCGGTGGCCGCGGCGACGTCGGCGGCTTCGTCGCAGTGTTGGCGGGCGTGCAGGTCCGATCCGCAGATCCCGCAGCGCAGCACCTCGATGAGCAGTTGGCCTCGGGCCGGGACCGGGCTGGGCAGGTCGACGACCTCGAGTCGGGCATTACTACAGCTGACCGCTTTCACATCGGCCAGCCTACGAGTCCGCGTTGTCGGTACCGCGGTTTATGGTGAGCCCGATGGGCCTTCACCTGCACCGCGCCGAACGCACCGACACCCTGGTCGCCGGGCTCGGCGCACTGTTGGCCACCCCGCCCGCGGATCCGTTCGACCGGGAGCTGGTGCTGGTTCCGGCCCGCGGGGTGGAGCGCTGGCTGTCGCAGCGCCTGTCGCACGTATTGGGTGCCGGCGCCGGCGGCGACGGGGTGTGCGCCGGGGTGCTGTTCCGTAGCCCGGGGTCGCTGATCGCCGAGATCGCCGGCACCGCGCAGGCCGACCCGTGGTCACCGGACGCCATGGTCTGGCCGCTGCTGGCGGTCATCGACGCCGGCCTCGACGAGCCGTGGTGCGCCACGCTGGCACGGCATCTGGGCCACTTCCACACCGACGACGAGGCGGAGCTGCGCCGCGGCCGCAGGTATGCGGTCGCGCATCGGCTCGCGCGGTTGTTCGCCTCCTACGCGCGGGAGCGGCCCGAGATGCTGGCGGACTGGCTCAACGGCGAGACCGGCGATCTGGACGCCGACCTGTCCTGGCAGCCGCCGTTGTGGCGGGCACTGGTGGCCGCGGCCGGTATCGATCCCCCGCATGTGCGCCACCGCGACACCCTCGCCCGGCTGCGGACCGCCCCCACCGCGACACTGCCGGCGCGGTTGAGCCTGTTCGGGCATACCCGCCTGGCCCGCACCGACATCGAGCTGCTCGGGGCGCTGGGCGTGCACCACGACCTGCACCTGTGGCTGCCGCACCCCTCCGATGCGCTCTGGCAGGCGCTGCGCGGTGTGCACGGCCCGGTCCCGCGCGCCGACGACACCGGCCGCACCGCCGCTCGCCACCCGCTGCTGCACACCCTGGGGCGTGATCTGCGCGAACTGCAGCGCGGCCTGCCCGCCGATCCGGATTCCGACGAATACCTTTCCGCCGCAACGGCTCCGGACACCCTGCTGGGCTGGCTGCAATCGGATATCGCCGCCGACGAGGTGCGCCCGGCCGGGCGGGTACTGGCCGCCGCCGACCGCTCGGTGCAGGTGCACTCCTGCTACGGCCCGGCCCGCCAGGTCGACGTGCTGCGCGAGGTGCTGCTGGGTCTGCTCGCCGACGACCCGACCCTGCAGCCCCGCGACATCCTGGTGATGTGCCCGGATATCGAGGCCTACGCGCCGCTGATCACCGCCGGCTTCGGGCTGGGTGAGCTGGCCGGGGAGAACCACCCGGCGCATCTGCTGCGGGTGCAGTTGGCCGACCGGGCCACCGTCCAGACCAATCCGCTGCTGGGGGTGGCCGCCGCCCTGCTGGACATCGCCGAGAGCCGGGCGACCGCCACCACGGTGCTCGACCTGGCCCAGGCCGTGCCGGTGCGGGCCCGGTTCGCCTTCACCGACGACGACCTGGAGGTCGTCACCGGCTGGGTGCGCGACGCCAACATCCGGTGGAGTTTCGACGCCGAGCATCGGGAGCCCTACGGGCTGGACCGGATTCAGCACAACACCTGGCGGTTCGGCCTGGACCGGATCCTGACCGGGGTGGCGATGTCCGATGATTCCCGGGCCTGGCTGGGCACCGCGCTGCCGCTCGACGACGTCGGCAGCAATCAGGTGGAGTTGGCCGGGCGGCTGGCGGAGTTCGTGGACCGGTTGCAGACCGCCGCGGACCGGCTCACCGGGACACGGCCGCTGTCGGAGTGGTCGGCGGCGCTGCTCGACGGGGTGGCCGCGCTGACCCGGGTCGGCGCCGACGACGGCTGGCAGGCCGGTCAGCTGGAGCGTGAACTCACCGAGGTGCTCGCGCAGGCGGGCGCGCACGCCGATACCGCGCTGCGCTTGTCCGACGTGCGGGCCCTGTTGTCCGGGGATCTGGCCGGCCGGCCCACCCGGGCGAACTTCCGCACCGGCGGTTTGACGGTCTGCACGCTGGTGCCGATGCGTTCGGTGCCGCACCGGGTGATCTGCCTGGTCGGCCTGGACGACGGGGTGTTCCCGCGGACCGACCACGTCAACGGCGACGACGCCCTGGCCCGCCGCCCGCACACCGGGGAACGCGACGTGCGTGCCGAGGACCGTCAACTGCTCCTCGATGCGGTCTGCGCGGCCACCGAGACCCTGGTGATCACGTTCACCGGCTGCGACGAGCTCACCGGCAAGCAGCAGCCGCCGGCGGTGCCGCTGGCCGAGCTGATCGACGCCCTGGACGCCACCGCGGCCACCGCCACCGGCGCACCGGTGCGGGATCACGTCGTGATCGATCATCCGTTGCAGCCGTTCGATATTCGCAATGTGACGCCGGGCGCGCTGGGGACGCCGGGACCGTTCAGCTTCGATCCGACCGCGCAGACCGCGGCCGAGGCCGCCGCCGGGACCCGGCACGCCCCGCCGGCGATGTTCGCCGCCCTGCTGGACCCGCCGACCGGCGACGTGGAACTGATGGACCTGTTGGCCTTCTTCAAGGATCCGATCAAGGGGTTCTTCCGCGCCCTGGATTACACGTTGCCGTGGGACGTCGAGGGTGTCGAGGACGCCATGCCGGTGGAGATCGACGCCCTGCAGACCTGGTCGGTCGGCGACCGGATGCTCACCGACATGCTCGGCGGCATGCACCCCGACGACGCCGCGAACGCCGAGTGGCGCCGCGGCGCACTGCCGCCCGCCCGGCTGGGCATGCGGGCCGCCTGCGAGATCCGCGATCAGGCCCGGGCGCTGGCCGAAGCCGCGATCCCGCACCGCACGGGCGATCCGGCCGCCTACGACATCGACCTGCAACTGGGCGACGGCCGGCGCCTGACCGGCACCGTCTCCGGCGTCTACGGGACCCGTACCGTCTCGGTCACCTATTCCAAGCTGGCCCCCAAACATGTTCTGCAGGACTGGATCACCCTGCTGGCGTTGGCCGCGCAGCATCCCGGGCGGGGCTGGTCGGCGCTGTCCATCGGCAAGGGCGCCCGCAGCCCCATCAGCCAGCGGCTGTTCGCCGCCGACGCCGACCCGGCGGCGGCACTGCGCCAGCTGGTGGCGATCTACGACGCGGGCCGGCGTGAACCGCTGCCGCTGCCGTTGAAGACCAGCTACGCCTGGGCCGACGCCCGCCGCTCCGGTGACGACCCGCTGTGGAAGACCCGCTACGTCTGGACGGGCAGGTTCGGGGAGAACACCGACAAGGCGGTCTGCAAGGTGTGGGGGCCCGACGCCCCACTCGATCGACTGCTGGGCACTCCCCGCGCCGGGGAGGAGATCACCGGGGAGAGCACCCGGTTGGGGGCGCTCGCCCGGCGAGTGTGGTCCCCGCTGCTGGCCGGGGAGGGCACACTGTGACGCAGCCTTTCGACCTGCTCGGGCCGCTGCCCGCCGCCGGGTCCACCACGGTGCTGGAGGCCAGCGCCGGCACCGGCAAGACGTTCACCCTGGCCGCGCTGGCCACCCGCTACCTGGCCGAGGGCCGGGCCCGCCCGGACCAGTTGCTGCTGGTCACGTTCGGCCGGTTGGCCAGCCGGGAACTGCGTGATCGGGTGCGCGCCCAGGTGGCCGGTGCGGCCGCAGCACTGTCGGGGCAGCGTCCGCCGGACAACGACGTGGAGCGGCACCTGTGTGACGGGTCCGCCGACGTCCTGCGGCAGCGCGCGGCCCGGCTTCGCGACGCGCTGGCCGATTTCGATGCCGCGACCATCGTCACCATTCACCAGTTCTGCGCCCTGGTCCTGAAATCCCTCGGGGTGGCCGGCGACACCGACGAGACGCTGACCCTGGTGGAGAGCCTGGCCGACCTGGTCGGCGAGATCGTCGACGACCGTTACCTGCAGCGCTTCGGCCATGACGAGACCCCGCCCCCGTTCAGCCGGGAGGAGGCGCTCAAGCTGGCCAACCGGGTGGTGGAGGAGCCCGCCGCGCAGTTGCGTCCGCTCGACCCGGAGCCGGGCACCGAGGCCGCGGTCCGGCTGGAGTTCGCCGGCGAGGTGCTGGCCGAGTTGGCGCACCGGAAACGCCGCCAGGGCATCCTCGGCTACACCGATCTGTTGACCCTGCTGCGGGATGCTTTGCGGCGCAGCGGCTCCGATGCCGCCGAACGGATGCGCCGGCGCTGGCCGGTGGTGATGGTCGACGAATTCCAGGACACCGACCCGGTGCAGTGGGAGGTCATCGACAGCGCCTTCCGCGGGCATTGCACGCTGGTGCTGATCGGCGACCCCAAGCAGGCCATCTACGGATTCCGCGGCGGCGACATCTACACCTATCTGGCCGCGGCCCGCACCGCCGATGACCGGCGCACCCTGGACACCAACTGGCGCAGCGATTCCGACCTGGTCGACTGCCTGCAGGTGGTGATGGGCGACACCCGGTTGGGCCACCGCGAGATCGTGGTTCCGCAGGTGCAGGCCCATCACCGCGGGCAGCGCCTGGCCGGCGCACCGCACAACGCGCCGTTCCGGCTGCGGGTGGTGGACCGGCCCACGCTGGGCTGCTCGGCGGCCAAAGAGATCCTGATCGATCCGCTGCGCACGCACATCGCCGCCGACCTGGCCGCCGATATCGCCGCCCTGCTCGGTTCCGGCGCCAGCTACGACGGCCGGCCGATCACCGCCGGTGACATCGCGATCCTGGTCGACCGTCACCCCGACGCCCGACTGTGCCGGGATGCGTTGAGCGCACTGGATATTCCGGTGGTCTACACCGGCGACGCCAACGTGTTCGCGACCGGTGCGGCCGCGGACTGGCTGTGTCTGCTGGAGGCGTTCGACGCCCCGCACCGCAGCGGGCTGGTGCGTGCGGCGGCCTGCACCATGTTCTTCGGTGAGACCGCCGAAACACTGGCCGCCGGCGGCGACGCCCTCACCGACCGGGTGGCCCAGACCTTGCGGGAGTGGACCGATCACGCCCGCCAGCACGGCATCGCAGCGGTGTTCGAGGCCGCCAAGCTGGCCGGGATGGGCCGTCGGGTGCTGAGCGGGCGCGGCGGCGAACGGCAGCTGACCGACTGCGCGCATATCGGCCAGCTGCTCAACCGGGCCGCCCACGATGAGCGGCTCGGGCTGCCGGGCCTGCGTGATTGGCTGCGCAAACAGTGCGAGGACCAGACCAGCCGCGCCACCGAGCGCACCCGCCGACTCGACAGCGATACCGGTGCGGTGCAGTTGATGACGGTGTTCATGGCCAAGGGTCTGCAGTTCCCGGTGGTGTATCTGCCGTTTCTGTTCAACCGCAACATCGGCGACCGGGGCGACCTGCTCTATCACGAGCCCGGCGCGGACGGCACCGAGACGCGCTGCCTGTACATCGGCGGCGCTGCGGGCCCGGATCGGGGCCGCGCCAAACAGTTCCACCACGTCGAGGAGACCCTGGATCACCTGCGGATCACCTACGTCGCACTGACCCGGGCGCAGTCGCAGGTGGTGGCCTGGTGGGGTCCGAGCAAAGACGAGGTCAACAGCGGGCTGTCGCGGCTGCTGCGCGGCCGGTCGCACGGCAGTGTCGAGGTGCCGACCAGTTGCCTGCCCAAGCCCAGCGACGACGAGGCGTGGGCGCACTTCGAGGCCTGGCAGGACGTCGGCGGCCCGGTGGTGGAGCACTCGCAGGTGATCGCCCCGACCCCGGTGCCCCGGCCGTCGTCGCCGACGGATCTGGCGGTGCGGCACTTTCACCGCCGGATCGACACCGACTGGCGGCGCACCTCGTATTCGGCGTTGGTCCGGCACGCCCAGGAGGGCACCCCGGCGGGGGTGGGCAGTGAGCCCGAGTCGCACGCCCGCGACGACGAGTCGCAGGACATCACCGTCAGCCAGGCCGCCGTCGGCGTCGGCACGGATCTGCGTTCCCCGATGGCCGATCTGCCCGCCGGCGCGGCCTTCGGCTCGCTGGTGCATGCGGTGCTGGAGACCGCCGATCCGTTCGCCGCGGACCTGGCCGCGGAGTTGGCCGCCCAGGTCCGCGTGCACGAGCCGTGGTGGCCGATCGGCGTCGACGCCGACGTGCTGGCGGCCGCCCTGGTGCCGATGCACGACACACCGTTGGGGCCGTTGGCCGGCGATGTGACGTTGCGTCGGGTCGGGATCGCGGATCGGTTGCGGGAGTTGGATTTCGAGATTCCGCTGGCCGGCGGCGACGGCCCGGACACCGGGCCGCCGGTGCGGGTGGCCGACGTCGGCGCGCTGCTGCGCGCGCACCTCGACGCCGCCGACCCGTTCGCGCCGTATGCTGACCGGCTGCTCTCCGAGGCGCTGGGCGGCCAGCCGTTGCGCGGCTATCTGTCCGGTTCCCTGGATGTGGTGTTGCGACTGCCCGATCGGCGCTATCTGGTGGTCGACTACAAGACGAACAATCTCGGCGAGACGGCGGCCGATTACGGTCCGTCACGGATGGCCGAGGCCATGCTGCATTCGGACTATCCGCTGCAGGCGCTGCTCTACACCGCGGTGCTGCACCGGTTCCTGCGATGGCGCCAGCCCAATTACGACCCGGATCGGCATCTGGGCGGGGTGCTGTATCTGTTCGTGCGCGGCATGTGCGGGCCGGCGACCCCGACGGTCGACGGCACGCCCACCGGGGTGTTCAGCTGGCGGCCGCCGACGGCCCTGGTGGTGGCGTTGTCGGATCTGTTGCATCAGGGGGCGGGCGTATGAGCACCGACGTCATCGATCCGCTGTCGTGCCGGGTGGCACACCGGGCCACCGGCCTGCTGCGGCAGTTCAACGAGGCCGGGGTGCTCGAGTCCGCGGATGTGCATACCGCACAACGGCTCTGCACGCTGGGCGGCGAATCCGACGAGACGGTGGCGCTGGCGGTGGCGTTGACGGTACGCGCGCTGCGCACCGGATCGGTCTGCCTGGAGTTGGCGACGGTGGCCGCCGGCACCGAGCTGCCGGAGTTGCCGTGGCCGGAGCCGACGGCGTGGCTGGCGACGGTGCGCGCGAGTTCCCTGGTGGCCAGGCAGGTGCTGCGCTTCTACGCGGATCGACTGCTCTACCTGGACCGTTATTGGCGGGAGGAGGAGCAGGTCTGCGCCGACCTGCTGGCACTGTCCACCCCGCACGCCGGGCCGGCCGGGCTGGCCGCGGTGGAGCGGCTGTTCCCGCCGGAGTATCACGAACAGCGGGCGGCCGCCGAGATCGCGCTGACACAGGCCGTCACGGTGTTGACCGGTGGTCCGGGCACCGGCAAGACCACCACGGTGGCCCGACTGCTGGCGCTGCTGGCCGACCGGTCCGAGGGGGCCGGACGCCCGCGGCTGCGGATCGCGCTGGCCGCCCCCACCGGCAAGGCCGCGGCACGGCTGACCGAGGCTGTGGCCGGTGAGGTCGGCAGGCTCGACCCGATCGATCAGGCCCGGCTGGCCGGGTTGCAGGCCAGCACCCTGCACACGCTGTTGGGTTCGCGGCCCGGGAATTCGTCGCGGTTCAAGCACAATCGGGCCAATCGGCTGCCGCACGACGTGATCGTCGTCGACGAGACGTCGATGGTGCCGCTGACCATGATGGCCCGGCTGCTGGAGGCGGTCCGGCCGACCGCCCGGCTGATCCTGGTGGGTGACCCCGACCAGTTGGCGTCGGTGGAGGCCGGGGCGGTGCTGGCCGACCTGGTGGAGGGTCTGGCGGCCCGGCCCGGTACCCGGGTGGCGACGCTGTCGACCGCGCACCGCTACAAGAAGTCGATCGGCGAGTTGGCCGCAGCCATCCGGGCCGGGGACGGCGACACCGTCATCGACCTGCTGCGCTCCGGCGACGAACACCGGGAGTGGATCGACGTGACGGGCCCGGCCGCACTGGCCGGGAAGCTGGCCGAGATCGCGGTGCCGCACGCGTTGCGGGTCCGGCAGGCGGCGGTGCTCGGTGATGCCGGCGAGGCGCTGCGCAATCTCGACGAGCACCGGTTGTTGTGTGCGCACCGCGACGGCCAGCACGGGGCGAATCACTGGAACCGTCAGGTGCGCCGCTGGGTGTCCGATCAGACCGGGGATCCGCTGTGGTCGGAGTGGTATGCCGGACGTCCACTGCTGGTCACCGCCAACGATTACGGACTGGGTGTGCGCAACGGCGACACCGGTGTGGTGGTGGCCGACGACGAGGGCCTGCGGGCGGTGATCGCGACCGCGTCGGGCCCGGTGGATTTCGCCACCGGCCGGCTCTCCGACGTCGACAGCATGTACGCGATGACCATCCACAAGAGTCAGGGCAGCGAAGCCGACGTGGTGACGGTGCTGATGCCGCCGGTCGAGTCGCGGTTGCTGACCCGGGAGCTGTTCTACACCGCGGTGACCCGCGCCAAGCATCAGGTGCGGGTGGTCGGCTCCGAGCAGGAGATCCGCGCCGCACTGGATCGGCGGGTGGTGCGGGCCTCGGGGTTGGCGTTGCGACTGCAGGAGGCGTGAGGCCGCGAGCAGCGGACGCTTTGTAGTACAAAACGGTAGTACACTTCAGGGATGGCCGAGGTGCCGATCCGCGAGCTCAATCAGAACACCGCCGGCGTCCTGGCACGCGTCAAGCGGGGAGAAGCCCTCGACATCACCGAGCGGGGAACGGTGATCGCCCGCCTTGTCCCCGCCCAAGACAGTCCACTAACCGAGATGATCACGGCTGGGCTGCTTCATCCGGCGACCGTCAGCGGGCCGGTGCCTCGCCCAACGGGCCCGATTCGCACTGACCACGAGGCAGGGGAACTACTCCGCGAGATGCGGGATGACGAGCGCTACTGATGCTGTATCTGGACACGTCGGCGCTGGTGAAGCTCATCCGGCGTGAGCCGGAAAGTGATTCGCTCGTCGATTGGCTCGCCACACGGGAGCCAACGCCCTGGGTGTCCTCAGCGCTCATCGAGGTCGAACTGCCTCGCGCTATCCGACGGGCGGAACCATCGTTGCTCGTCGACGTCCCGGCAATGCTGGCACGAGTCTCCCGATACGAGGTGAACGAGGTAGTTCGGGCCGCTGCGGCGGCATATCCCGACCCGATGCTGCGTTCACTCCACGCAATCCACCTAGCTACCGCCCGCACGATGTTCGGTGCCGATCTGACCGCGTTTGTCGCCTACGACACCCGACTGCTCGCCGCCGCCGCCGAACTCGGACTGTCGGTCATCGCCCCGGGCCGCTGACGACCGGGCCTGTCAGACCCCCGTCCTACCGTGAGGTCATGAGCAAGAGCAGAGGGTCCCAGGGCGACGGTGCGCTTTTCGCGCTGCTGGTGGTGCTGGCACTGCTGTGGTGGCTGCGCTACCTGATCCTGGCCGCCGCGGCGGTCGCCGCGCTGGTGTTCGCGATCCGCTGGCTCATCCAGGCTTACGCGGCGCATCGTGCCGCCGAACAGGAACGCCACGATGCCCTGCGGCTGCGCGCCGAGGTGCAGAACGCCCAAGTGCTGCGCGGGGATCCGCACGGCTTCTACGGCCAGTACCCGCTGCCGGATCCGGAGTTGATCCCCCGCTGGTACCGGGCCGGGTGAATCCCCCACCCTGTCGCCGCGCCGCCCGGTCGGCCACACTGGACCCATGACGGAATCCGGCGACACCCGCGTCGCGGTCTACCTCGACTTCGACAACATCGTGATCTCCCGCTATGACCAGGTCAACGGCCGCAACTCCTTTCAGAAGGACAAGTCCAAGGGCCTGGCGAAGCAGCCGGAACGCCTGGCCCGGGCCACCGTGGACGTCGGGGCGATCATCGATTTCGCGTCGTCGTTCGGCACCCTGGTCCTCACCCGCGCCTACGCCGATTGGTCGGCGGAGGTCAACACCGGCTACCGCGCGCAACTGGTGGGACGCGCGGTCGACCTGGTGCAGTTGTTCCCGGCGGCCGCCTACGGCAAGAACGGCGCCGATATCCGGCTGGCCGTCGACGCGGTCGAGGACATGTTCCGGCTGCCGGATCTGACCCACGTGGTGATCGTGGCCGGTGACTCCGACTACATCGCCCTGGCCCAACGCTGTAAACGCTTGGGCCGCTACGTCGTCGGGATCGGGGTGGCCGGCTCCACCAGTCGCGCCCTGGCCGCGGCCTGCGACGACTTCGTCAGCTACGACGCGCTGCCCGGGGTGCCGGCCGTCGAGCCCGCCCCGGCCGAAGCCGAACCCAAGCAGCGCAGCCGCCAGGCCAAGGCCGAACCCGAGGAGCCGCAACCGGATCCGCTGGACACCGCGACCGGACTACTCACCCGCGCCCTGCGGATCGGGATGGAGAAGGACGACGGCGAGTGGCTGCACAATTCGGCGGTCAAGGCCCAGATGAAGCGGATGGATCCGTCGTTCAGCGAGAAAGCGCTGGGCTACAAGTCGTTCAGCGATTTCCTGCGGTCGTATTCCGACCTGGTGGAGTTGGACGAGAGTTCGACGACGCGGCTGGTGCGGCTGCGCGGTTAGCCTTCGGCGGCCACCAGGGAGCGCAGCTTCACCTCGGGGTGGTCGCGCACAAAGCCCTGCAGCAGCCATTTGGTGTTGAACAGCACCAGGTGCACCCCGTCGGTGCGGGTCATCACTTCGGCCAGCGCCTGCTTGGCGACGATCTCGGCGCCGTCGGCGTCGACGATCCGCGCCACCTGGTACGGCAGCGGTTCCAGTGAGATCGGGGCACCCATCTCGGTGGCCATCCGATGGGCGGCCACCTCGAACTGCATCGGCCCGACCGCGGCCAGCACCGGGGCCTGCTCGCCGCGCCGGTCGGAGAACAGCACCTGGACCACACCCTCCTGGTCCAGTTGCTCGATGCCGCGGCGGAACTGCTTGTGCTTGCTCGGGTCGGTGTTGCGTGCCACCGAGAAATGCTCGGGCGAGAAGCTGGGGATCGGCGGATACTGCACGGGCACATCGCAATACAGTGTGTCGCCGGGGCGCAGCACGGCGGCGTTGGCCAACCCGATCACATCCCCGGGCCAGGCGGTGTCCAGGGTGGCGCGCTGCTGGCCGAAGACCGACTGGGCGTATTTGGTGACGAACGGTTTGCCGGTGGCGCCGTGCGTCAGCACGTCACCGCGCTCGAAGGTGCCCGAGTACACCCGTGCGAACGCGATCCGGTCGCGGTGGGCGGTGTCCATGCCGGCCTGCACCTTGAACACGAACGCGCTGAACGGCGCATCGGTGGCGCGCCGGGCGCCGTCGACGTCCGTCGCCCCGTTGGGCGGGGGCGCCAGTTCGGCGAGCACGTCGAGCAGCTGGTTCACCCCGAAGTTCAACGCCGCCGAGGTGAACAGCACCGGGGTCGATTCGCAGCCCAGGAAGCCGTCGCGGTCGAAGTCGGAGCCGTCTGCGGACAGCAGTTCGGACTCCTCGACCGCGGTGTCCCAGTCGCTGCCGGCCGCGGCTTGGGCGTCGGCGGCGGCGAAGTGCTGCTCGGGGGCGGCGGTGGCGCCGCCGGCGGTGCGAGTGAACCGGATGAAGTTGCCGGTCCGGCGGTCCAGCACCCCGTCGAATTCCCCGGCGATGCCGACCGGCCAGGTCAGCGGGGTGGGCCGCAACCCGATCCGCTCGGCGATCTCGTCCATCAATTCCAGGGCGTGCCGGCCGGGCCGGTCCCACTTGTTGATCACGGTGATGATCGGGATTCGGCGGTGCCGGCACACCTGGAACAGTTTGAGGGTCTGCGGCTCCAGGCCTTTGGCGGCGTCGATCAGCATCACCGCGGAGTCCACCGCGGTCAGCACCCGGTAGGTGTCCTCGGAGAAGTCGGCGTGGCCGGGGGTGTCGAGCAGGTTGATGACGCAGTCCTGGCCGGCGCTGCTGCGGTAGGGGAACTGCAGTGCGGTCGAGGTGATGGAGATGCCGCGGGCCTTCTCCATCTCCATCCAGTCCGAGACGGTGGCACGCCGGCCGGATTTGCCGTGCACGGCGCCGGCTTCGGTGATGGCCTTGGCATGCAGCACCAACGCCTCGGTCAAGGTGGACTTACCGGCGTCGGGGTGGCTGATGACGGCGAAGGTTCTGCGGCGGGCTGCTTCGGCGGAGATCCGGGCGGCTTGCGGCGCAGTGGCGACCGTCGGGGATTCCACAGCGTTCTCGCTCATTGCGTCAGGCAGTGTATTGGTCGATCTGGGCAGATCGTTAATCGAGCGCTCGGCCCGATACCCTTCCAGACGTGACCGAGATCGACCCGGAAAGACTGGCCACCTGCCTGCAGGTGCTCGCCGAGGTCGACTCGCTGCCCCCGGACCACCCCGACGCGCTGGCGGTGCGCCGGGCCACCGGGCGGATGTTCAAAGCGCTGAAGAAGGCCCGCCGGACCGCTAAACGCGACGCGGTGGCCGCCGCCGACCAGGCCGTCATCGCCGCCACCGCCACCGGGGCGCCGGGCCGGATCGACGACGAGACGCAGGGCATTCCGCTGGTGTCGTCGGCTGTCGGGGCGTCGGCGGGCACCTTGCTGCGCTCGCAGGCCTGCTACATCTGCAAAACCCACTACACGCAGGTCGACGCGTTCTATCACCAGCTCTGCCCGGACTGCGCCGCGATGAGCCGGGCCAAGCGGGACGCCCGCACCGACCTCACCGGCCGTCGTGCCCTGCTGACCGGGGGGCGCGCCAAGATCGGCATGTACATCGCGCTGCGGCTGCTGCGCGACGGCGCCCACACCACCGTCACCACGCGTTTCCCGAACGACGCGGTGCGTCGCTTCGCCGCGATGCCCGACAGCGGCGACTGGCTGCACCGCCTGCAGGTGGTGGGTATCGACCTGCGGGACCCGGCCCAGGTCGTCGCGTTGGCCGACACGGTGGCCGCGCAGGGCCCGCTGGACATTTTGATCAACAACGCCGCCCAGACGGTGCGGCGCGCACCCGGCTCCTATGCCGCCCTGGTCGAGGCCGAACGCACCCCGTCGAACGAGCTGGTGGACGTGATCACCTTCGACCACGTCAGCGACGCCCATCCGGCGGCCCTGGCCGGCAGCCTGGCCGAACACCAGACCCCGCACGCGTTGACCGAGCTGGCGCTGACCGCCCGCAGCGCCTCCCCGCAGCGCATCGCCGCCGGTATCGCCGTGGACGCCGGCGGGCTGCTGCCCGATACCGCGTCGGTGAACAGCTGGACGCAGCGGGTGCACGAGGTGGACGCCCTGGAGCTGCTCGAAGTGCAGCTGTGCAATCAGACCGCACCGTTCATCCTGGTCAGCCGGCTGCGGCCGGCGATGGCGGCGGCCGCGGCCCGGCGTAAGTACGTGGTGAACGTCTCGGCGATGGAGGGCCAGTTCAGCCGCCAGTACAAGGGCCCGGGGCATCCGCACACCAATATGGCCAAGGCCGCGTTGAACATGCTGACCCGCACCAGTGCCGCGGAGATGCTGGAGTCCGACGGGATCCTGATGACCGCGGTGGACACCGGTTGGATCACCGACGAGCGGCCGCATCCCACCAAGCTCCGGTTGGCCGAGGAGGGGTTCCACGCCCCGCTGGATCTGGTCGACGGCGCCGCCCGCGTCTACGACCCGATCGTGCGCGGTGAAGCCGGGGAGGACCTCTACGGCTGTTTCCTCAAGGATTACGCGCCCAGTCCCTGGTAGCGCCCCGGGTCGCTAATACAGCGGGCCGCCGCCGAACAGTTCCCGGTGCGAGTCGGGCTGGTTGCCCGCGATGTCGGTGACGCCGTAATCCAGTGCGGCCTCGGCGGTGATCAGGGTGTGCCCGCTGCGGGCGCCGATGTCGGGGTCGTCGGCCAGCGCGGCGATGACGCGGCCGATGAACTCCGGGGTTTCGGCGTTGGCCAGCGGATAGCCCTGGAAGTTGTCCAGGCCGCGGTCCATGAAGCCCTGCATGACTTCGTTGCGCACCAGCCCGGGCCACAGCGACACCGTGCTCACCCCGGTGCCGGACAGTTCCACGGCCATGTCGGCGGCCATCTTGTCCAGCCCGGCCTTGGACATGCCGTAGAGCACCGAGTGCAGGTGCCCGCGGGTGCCGAACGAGGAGATGTTGGCGATCAGGCCGGTGCCGCGGGGCACCATCAGCTGGGCGGCGTGCACCGCGGCGACGTAGTGGGCGCGCAGGCCGACCCCGATCAGCGGATCCCAGTCCGACAGTGGGCGCTGCCAGAACTTCTCGGTGAATCCGGCGAAGCCTTCGGGCGCGGCCCACACGTTGTTGACCAGTAGGTCGAGCCGGCCGTTCTGCTCGTCGGCGATGCGGGCGAACAGGGCGGCGATCGCGGCGTCGTCGCGGTGGTCGCAGCGCACCGCGATGCCGCACCCGCCGCGTTCGGTGACGCCCGCGGCGGTCTCGTCGAGGGGGCCGCCGGTGCCTACCTCGCCGCGGGCGGTGACGTAGACGGTCCAGCCCGCCGAGCCCAGGGCCAGTGCGATGCCTTTGCCGACGCTGCGGCTGGCGCCGGTGACCAGCGCGATCCGGGTGCTCACTGGCCGACCTCCACCGTCGCGTCGCCGAGGGGGCGGGTGATCGCCCAGAGTTGCCGGAAGTGACTGCGGGCCATCTTCCACCGGCCGTCCTCGATCACGTAGTCGTCGTCGTAGTCACCGGTGAGCAGGCGTTCGGTGCGCTCGATCATGTTGAGCTGCCGGAATTTCAGTGTCCAGCGGCCGGTGGCGGTGCCGGGGCCGGTGAGGGTGATGTCGGGGTGCATGCCGTGGTGCATGTCCAGGATCACCGGTTTGCCGTCGACGGTGTGCAGGGCGATGCGCCGGAACACGGTCGCGAGTTTCTCCGCCTGGTCGGGTCCGCTGAAGCCGCCCAGCGGCCCGTAGTCGATGTCGGCGCCGTGGGCGATGAAGCAGGCGCGGAAGGTTTCGGGATCCTTGGCATCGCAGGCCCGGAAGTAGCGGTGTTTGAGGGCTTTGATCGCTTCGATCTGTTCGAGCGCGGTCAGGCGGTCCTCGAGGGTCATCGCTTGACGATAGTGCGCCGCCGCGGCGCGCCGGGCGGGTGCGTCGGCCGGTGGGTCAGCCGATGCCGAGTTTGTGGGCCAGGTCCGGGCCGCCGACCTCGACGATGAAATCCCGGTCACCGCAGACCACGAGTTGGTCGCGGGCCCGCGACAGCCCGACGTAGAGCCGTTCGCGTGCCCGCTCCACCGGTCCGCTGGCGTCGACGACGAGCACTACGGCTCGGCGTTCCAGTCCTTTGAACCCGAGCACGTGGCCGTAGAAGACCTGCTCGGCGTCCCAGAAGCTGTCCCAGTAGGCCTCGTTGCCCTGCTCCTGGCGGGCTACCTGTTCGGGGTGGCGGCTGCCGGTGGTCAGCAGTGCCACGTCTTCGGGCCGCCAGCCCTCCTCGAGCAGCTGCTCCACCTGGTCGTCGCCGACGTCGGCCGCCGACTCCCGGGTGCACGTCACGAACCGCACTTCGGGTCCGTCGGCGCCCAGGTAGCGGATCGGATGGTCCACCAGCGGCTGGAAGGTGGTCGCGATCTGCCGGGTGTTGCGCAGGTTGCGGTCGAGCACCAGCGGCACCAGCGGCACCGGAGGCGTGCCCTGCCGGTCGAACACCCGCTGCCCTTCGTCGCTGAACACGAACAGCCCGCCGGTCTCGTCGTCGCGCAGCGATGCCAGCACCGGATCCCACCAGGCGTCGGCGAAGTCCTGAGCCTCGTCGATCACCACGGCGTCGAAACGCTGCCCGTCGTCGAGGTGCTGCGCCAGTTCGAGCATCTGCTGCGGAAGCTCTTCTTCCCAGAACCGCACCGAGTCCTGGGACGGCGCCGGCCCGTCGGGTGCTCCCCACACCACGCCCAGGGAGTGGAACTCCCCGACGTAGGCGGGTCGCTGGCGCTGGCTCCACGTCGCGGTGAGCCGTTTGAGGTAGGACGCCAACCCGCGTGAATAACACAGCAGGGCAACGCGTTTGCCTTCATTGGATAGCCGTCTCGCCTGTTCGACGGCCAGGTAGGTCTTGCCGCTTCCGGCGCTGCCGCGCACCTGGACGCGATTGAGCAGCCGGATGGCTTCCAGGATCACCGCCTGCTGTTCGGTGAGGGCGTCGGCGGCACTGTCGTTCGCCAACGCCCGGGCGACCACGTCACGCTGGGGCAATCCGCGGCCGCCGAGGACGGTGCGGAACTGCGCGATGCCCACATCGGTGAGCAGCGGCCGGTCCAGTTCTTGGCGGATCAGCACGTGCCGCAGCCGGGACACCAGTTGCGGCAGCTCGTTGCGATCGACGACCTTCCAGCGCGGACAGTCCGGCAGGTCGAAGTCGTCGGGCAGTTCGGCGTGCGGCAACACCACCACGTGGTCCCAGCGCAGCCGGCCCTGCGTCCAGCGCGGGTCGTGCTCGACGTAGTCCCGCAGCGCGTAGCAGGCCCCGCGGACCTGGCGGACGGGTTCGATGTCGCACTGGCGGTTCCCCCGCAGCTGACGCCACCCGCGACCGTCGTGCCAGACTTCGCCGCCCTTGACCTCGATACAGATGATGCCGGCGCCCTCGATCGCGACGACGAAATCGGCCTCGTGATCTTTGAGATGGTCGGTGACGCGTTGGCCCGACACCACGACGTCGTCGGCTTGGAGCTGGTCGATCAACGCCCGATAGACGTGACGTTCCGATGGGCTGGCGAAGCGGGGCTGCGCGGGAAGCGAGACGGGCACGCCGACGAGACTGCCACGGCGCGCGGCCGCGGGTTCAGTTCGGGACGGCTATCAGCAGAGCCGGCCGGCGAAGAACGCCGCCGACACCAGTCCGACGCACACCGCCACGGTGCCCTGGCCCATCATGCTGGCACCGACGGTCGCAGTGGTTGCGGTGATACCCAAGGCACTCAGAAAGCCAGTCATCGCGGTCAGCTCCTGTGGTCGACGTCACTCACGTTTTTCAACGTGGTGTACACCACATCATAAGTCGACAAGAAAATCCAGTCTCGGCATCGCGCCGAATATCGGCCGTGTCGGTACCCGCCCGTGACCTGCGCGATTACCCAGAAATCCGGCATCGCGCGCGGGCCGCGCCGGCGGCCGGTTCGAGGCTCCCCGCGCCCCTCGCACACACTGCCGACACGGTTTTTTCACGGCCGATACTCAGTTTTTGGCCGTCCGGTGCACTCCGCTACCGGCCGGCGCGGCGACGCGACCCCTGCACGCCCCGGCCGCGCTCGGTACCGTTGCCGAAGTGGCCGCCCTCCGACGACCCCCGCTCCGTTCCCTGCTGATGCGCCTGGCCGTGGTGGCCGCCGCCGCGGTCGTTATCGCCGGCCTGGTGTGGGCCACCCACGCCCCCGCCGTGCGCCAACTGGTCCCGCTGCCCACCGCCGAGGCCATCGGCCCCGGCGTCGGCATCAAGGTCGGCTTCGCCGACGGGTCGGAGACCACCGGCTGCACCGCGGGGTTCCTGGTCCACACCGACACCGGCCAACCGGGCCTGCTGTCGGCCGGGCACTGCAACAAGCCGGGCGGCCCCGGCGCGGTGTCGGTCCGCCACGGCGGCATCTACCCGACGGTGGGCACCTTCACCGAGACCCGTTACAGCGGCAGCGACTGGGACCACGTCGACATCGGTCTCATCACCCTCGACGATCCGGACAAGATCCCGCTGACACCGCAGGTCGACGGGCGTGCGGTGGCCGGACTTGCCGGCCGGGTGGCCATCGGGGACACCCTGTGCCACTTGGGGATCCGCAGCGGGGAACCGGTGTGCGGGCCGGTGACCCGCGGTGACGACAACAAGGTGCGGTTCGCCGCGACCGACAACTGCGGCGATTCCGGCGGCCCGGTGTACCGGGTGCGGCCCGACGGCGCCGTCGACGCCGTCGGGGTGCTGCTGGGGGCCGCCGACGGTGCCGATCCGGCGCAGACCTGCGCAGCGGCCAACGAGTATTCGGTGGCGCAGCTGATCAAACCGTGGCTGACGGCCTGGGAGCTGACGTTGGTCACCGCGGCGCCGTAAAAAACCCGCTACCCCCGCCGCCGCGGGCGCGGCACACTGGAAGCCGGGCCCAGCCCCTCCCCACAACGACGTGAACCGAACGGGCGGCCGCCTCGTATCCCGTCCGGGAGGTTGGGGATGGATTTCGGCAGCAACGCCAGCAGCGGCGGCGGGCCTGCGGGCCGTGCCGGTGACGGAGCCGCACCGAATCGCGCCATGCTGGCCGGCGCGATCGCGCAGCTCACCGTCGACCAGCGCGAGATATTGCGTCGGGCCTATTTCTACCGTTGGAGCACCGAGCGGATCGCCGCCGATCTGGGCATCACCGAATGCAGCGTGAAGACCCACCTGCACAGTGGTCTTCGAGCCGTGTACGCAGCACTGCAAGCAATGGGAGCGGTCCTATGACGACGTCTCATAACGAGTACGCCCTGTGGGATGCCGCCTACGTGCTGGGCGCGCTGTCGGCCGCCGACCATCTCGCGTTCGAGATGCACCTGGGCGAATGCCCGCTGTGCCGCGACGCGGTCTCGGACCTGTCGACGGTGCCCGACGCGCTCGCACTGCTCGATCACGACGACGTGGCCGGCACGGGTGACCGGTGCACCGATCTGGTGGGTGCCACGTCGGCCACCTCGGCCCCGTCGATCGGTGTCGCCGGCTGGGCGCGCGACCTGCCGGGCCCGGCCCGCGGGGGCCGCGCCGCGGTGGCAGTCATTCAGCCGCCGGAGACGGTGATGCCGGTCTTCCGCACCGCCAACTACGCGCCGGTCCCCGACGAATTATCCGCCTTCGACCTTCCGGTGCAGGGCGCGATTCCGGCGGAGTTGAACGGCTGGTATCTGCGCAACGGCCCCAACCCGCGCCGGTCGAACGGGCACTGGTGCACCGGCGACGGCATGGTGCACGGCATCCGGCTGGAGAACGGCCGGGCGGCCTGGTACCGCAACCGCTGGGTGCGCACCGAGGGTTTCGACCGGTCACCGGGGCGGTTCGACGCCGACGGCAACCGGCGCTCCAGCGTCGCCACCACTCACGTCATCCGGCACGCCGGGCGCACCCTGGCGCTGATGGACACCTCGCTGCCCTACGAACTCAGCGACGACCTGGCCACCCTGGGGGTCTATGACTTCGACGGGAAGTTGGCCGACCCGATGTCGGCGCACCCCAAGATCTGCCCGGTCACCGGTGAACTGCATTTCTTCGGCCACGGCGGCCTTGCCGACCCGCACGTCAACTATTACCGGGCCGACGCCGACGGTGTCCTGACGGTGCGGCGCCCCATCGACGTGCCGGGGCTGACGCTGATGCACGACTTCGCGTTGACCGCCGAGCACGTGGTGTTCATGGACCTGCCGCTGGTGTTCGACCCGTGGGTGGCCCGCACCCGGCACAGTGACCGGGATCTGCCCTACCGCTGGGACGACGGCTACGGCGCCCGGCTGGGTGTGCTGCGCCGCGAGGACCCCTACGGTCCGGTGTGCTGGTTCGACATCGACCCCTGCTACGTCTTCCACATCGCCAACGCCTTCGACGTGACCGGCGCCGGCGGGAACAAGATCGTCATGCAGGTGGTGCGGTACCCGGAGATGTGGCGCCACAGCAGCGATTTCGAGACCGAGGCGGCACTGTGGCGCTGGACCATCGACCTGGATTCCGGGGCGGTGACCGAGGATCAGCTCGATGACCGCGGTATCGAGTTCCCCCGCGTCGATGACCGGCTGGTGGGCGCCGACGCCCAGTACGCGGTCGCGGTCTCCGACGACGGCCTGGTGCGCTACGACCTGGCCCGCGGCGGCGCGCAGGTGCACCGGTTCGGTGTCAACGGCGCGGCCGGCACCCCCGATGAGGCGGTGTTCGCGCCGGCGCCCGGCCACACCGACGAGTCGGCGGGCTGGTATCTGAGCTACGTCTACAGCCCGGTGCGGGAATGCAGCGAGCTGGTGATCCTCGACGCCGCGCAGTTCGATGCCGAACCCGTCGCTCGGGTCGGGTTGCCGCGGCGTGTCCCGCACGGCTTCCACGGCAGTTGGATCCCGGACTGAATCCGGCGAGACGTTGCGCATCGACGGTGAACCGGGTGGGTTTCCGCGTCGTGTCCTTGGGCAGGAGGTGATCACCGTGCCTCGGATCGGTATCGCGCCGGATCGCGAAGCCGCCTTGATGAAGGCGCTCTACGACGAGCATGCGGCCATGCTGTGGCGTTACGCGCTGCGCTTGACCGGCGATGCCGGCCGGGCCGAGGACGTCGTTCAGGAGACCCTGTTGCGGGCCTGGCAGCACCCGGAGGTCACCGCCGACGCCGGTCGTTCCCCGCGGGCCTGGCTGTGCACGGTGGCCCGCAACATGATCATCGACGAACATCGCAGCGCCACGTCGCGTCACGTGGTCGCCTCACTGGACACCACCGGCGCACCCGAGCAGTCCACCCGGGACGAGGTGGACACCGCACTGGACCGGATGCTGATCGCCGACGCGATGGCCGGGCTGTCGGCCGAACACCGGGCCGTGATCGAACGGGCCTACTACCGCGGGTGGAGCACCGCCCAGATCGCCCGCGACCTCGAGATCGCCGATGGGACGGTGAAATCCCGCCTGCACTATGCGGTGCGGGCGCTGCGACTCGCCCTGCAGGAGATGGGGGTGACCCGATGACCGCGCCGCGCAAGCACCCGCTTGCCACCACACCGGCCGAGGGCGGTCACCGCTACGCGATGTGGGAT